>NZ_JYBP01000003.1:2400000-3000000 GCF_000948285.1 Geobacillus kaustophilus | reverse complement strand
GGAACAGATGCGCTTTATTTTGGCGAAACCGATGGATGTGGTTACCTATGTCGAGCATGGGGTCGCTGATTTGGGCATTGCTGGAAAAGACGTGTTGATGGAAGAAGAACGGGATGTGTACGAATTGCTCGATTTGCAAATCAGCCGCTGCCATTTGGCGGTCGCCGGGCTGCCCGGCGCCAAGATGAACGAAATCGCGCCGCGGGTGGCGACGAAATACCCGAATGTCGCGTCAACGTATTTTCGCGAACAAGGCGAGCAAGTCGAAATCATCCGCCTAAACGGCTCGATCGAGCTCGCCCCACTGATCGGATTGGCCGACCGGATCGTCGATATCGTTTCGACCGGACGGACGCTTAAAGAAAATGGGCTTGTGGAACTCGAACGGATTGCCGAGGTGACGTCGCGCCTCATCGTCAATCCGGCGAGCTATCGTCTGAATGGCGGGGCGATTGAGCGGTTGGTCGATCGATTGGCGGCGGTGATTCCTGAGCGGTAAGCTGCCGCTGGGCGGTGGAAGGCCCAACGATGAACCAACGATGTTCGCATGTCGAACAGGTGAAAAGGTCGAAGAAGCATGGTGATGGAAAGGAGAACAGGCGATGAAAATCGAACGGGTCCGGGGCGGCGTGTCACTAAGGCGCACGATTGAAAGCGGAACGGAGGAACAGCGGCGTGCGGTGCTCGATATCATCGCCGCCGTGCGCGCCCGCGGTGATGCGGCGCTCAAAGAATATACAGAACGGTTTGACGGTGTCCGCTTGGATTCGCTAAAGGTGACGGAAGAGGAAATGAAGCGCGCGCATGCGTCCATGAGCGCGGAAATGCTGGAGATCATTCGTGAAGCGGCGGCCAACATTCGCGACTACCATGAGCGGCAAAAGCGCCAATCATGGTTGATGACGAAAGAAGACGGCACGATTCTCGGGCAAAAGGTGACGCCGCTCGATGCGGTCGGGTTGTACGTGCCGGGCGGGACGGCCGCCTATCCGTCGTCCGTGCTCATGAACGTCATTCCCGCACAAGTGGCGGGGGTGAAGCGGATTGTCATTACGTCGCCGCCAAACAAAGGCGGCACGCTCCCGGCTGGGGTGCTGGCCGCTGCGTATGAACTCGGCGTGACGGAACTATACAAAGTCGGCGGCGCGCAGGCGATTGCCGCGCTGGCGTACGGAACGGAGACGATTCGGCCGGTTGACAAAATTTTCGGGCCGGGCAATATTTATGTGGCGCTGGCGAAGCGGGAAGTGTTCGGGCATGTGGCGATCGACATGATCGCCGGGCCGAGCGAAATCGTTGTGCTCGCGGATGAAACGGCCCATGCAGATGAGATTGCGGCGGATTTGTTGTCCCAAGCCGAGCATGACGTGCGGGCGTCGGCCGTTTTGGTGACGCCGTCGATGAAACTGGCCTTGGCGGTGGCGAGTGAAGTCGAACGGCAGCTGGAGACGCTGCCGCGCCGCGACATCGCCCAAGCGGCGCTTGAGAGTTACGGCGCCATTTACGTCACCGAGACGCTTGCAGAAGCGGTCGATGTCGTGAACGAACTGGCGCCGGAGCATTTGGAAGTGATGACGGCCGAACCGATGGAGTTGCTTGGTCGGCTCCGCCATGCGGGAGCGATGTTTTTCGGCCGCTTCAGCTCCGAGCCGGTCGGCGACTATTTCGCCGGGCCGAACCACGTGCTGCCGACGAACGGGACAGCCAGGTTCTCAAGCGGCTTGAGCGTCGATGAGTTTGTGAAAAAATCAAGCGTGATCGTTTACAGTGAAGCCGCATTGAAACAACATGGAGAAAAAATCGCCGCCTTCGCCCGCCTCGAGGGGCTTGAGGCGCACGCGCGCGCCATTGAGGTGCGGCTGAAGAAAGGGGAATGAATGATGGCAAGGGAAGCGACGATCACAAGAACGACGAACGAGACAAGCATTCAGTTATCGCTTTCGTTGGATGGCGAAGGGAAGGCGGAACTGGAAACGGGCGTGCCGTTTTTGACCCATATGCTCGATTTGTTTGCGAAACACGGCCAGTTCGATTTGCGCATTGAGGCGAAAGGCGACACGCATATTGACGACCACCATACGACGGAAGACATCGGCATTTGCCTCGGGCAGGCGATCAAAGCGGCGCTTGGCGACAAAAAAGGAATCAAGCGGTACGGCAACGCGTTTGTGCCGATGGATGACGCCTTGGCCCAAGTCGTGATCGACTTGAGCAGCCGCCCGCATTTTGAGTTTCGCGGCGAGTTTCCGTCATCGAAAGTCGGTGCGTTTGATGTCGAGCTCGTGCATGAGTTTTTATGGAAGCTGGCGCTTGAAGCGCGCATGAACTTGCACGTCATCGTCCATTACGGGCGCAATACGCACCATATGATCGAGGCGGTGTTCAAGGCGCTCGGGAGGGCGTTGGATGAAGCGACGATGATCGACCCGCGCGTCAAAGGCGTGCCGTCGACGAAAGGGATGCTGTAGAGCTCCGTGAGCGGTGGGATCGGCGAAAGGGATAATTGAGCCGGAATACGGCGTCTTTGCGCGGAAAACGTTCCGCGGCAAAGGGAATGCACCCGGACGCCAAGGGGCGTCTGCGTGCGAAACGTGCGCCGACGACAAAAGGATGAACGGCGTTTGCTGAATGATCGGTTGACACGCACTGCAATGAAAGGAATGGGATGACGATGATCGGGATCATCGACTATGGCATGGGCAACTTATACAGCGTCAGCAAAGCGCTCGAGCGGCTCGGCTGCCCGTATATGGTCAGCGGCGACAAAGAGGTGTTGGCGCAGGCGTGCGGGCTCATTTTGCCTGGGGTCGGATCGTTTCGCGATGCGATGCATAGTTTGAACGAGACAGGATTAGCGGATTTCATTCGCGAAGCGGTTCAAGGCGGCACGCCGCTGCTTGGCATTTGCTTAGGGATGCAGCTGTTGTTTGACGAAAGCGAGGAAAATGGACCGACAAAAGGGCTTGGGCTTCTGCACGGCCGTGTCGTCCGCTTTCCGGGCGTCACGAAAACCGGCGAGCCGTACAAAGTGCCGCATATGGGCTGGAACCGGCTCCGCTTCCATCGTCCGTCGCCGCTTCTTGACGGCGTCGAGGAAGGGCATGTGTATTTTGTCCATTCGTATTATGTCGTTCCGGGGGATGAGGACGTCGTGCTCGCGAGCAGCGAATATGACGTTGACGTTCCGGCGGTCGTCGGGCGCGGCTGCGTGTTTGGCACACAGTTTCATCCGGAAAAAAGCGGCGCGGTCGGCATGAGCATCTTGAACAATTATGTCGGCATCGTCACGGGAAGGGGGAATGGCTGATGGCGGCGTTTACGATTTATCCGGCCATAGATATGCGCGGCGGCAAGTGCGTTCGTTTGCTTCAAGGCGATTACAATAAAGAAACGGTGTACGGCGATTCGCCGGTCGCGATGGCCGAGCAATTCGCCGCCCAAGGGGCGGCATGGATTCATATGGTCGATTTGGACGGGGCGAAAGAAGGGCGGCGCGTCAACGACCGGTTTGTTGTCGAAGCGGCGCGGAAGCTTTCCGTCCGTGTGCAAGTCGGCGGCGGCATCCGGACGGAAGAGGATATTGTGTATTATTTGGAAAACGGGGTCGCCCGCGTCATTTTAGGAAGCGCGGCCATTGCCGATCCGCCGTTTGTGAAAGAGATGCTGAAAAAATACGGCCGCCGCATCGTGATTGGCATTGACGCCCGCGACGGCTTCGTAGCGACAGAAGGGTGGCTTGCGACGTCAAACGTGAAAGCGGAAGAACTCGGGCAAATGCTTGCCGAGGCGGGGGCGGAGACGTTTATTTTCACCGATATTGCGACCGACGGCACGCTGTCAGGCCCGAACATCGCGGCCGCGGTCCGGTTGGCCGAGGCGACGGGGAAAGAAGTGATCGCTTCTGGCGGCGTCAGCTCGCTTGATGATTTGCGCGCGCTTCATGAACAGGCTGAGCGCGGCATCGGCGGTGCGATCGTCGGCAAGGCGCTGTACACAAACCAATTTACGCTTGCGGAAGCGTTAAAGGCGGTGAACGAGCGATGATCACGAAGCGCATCATCCCGTGCCTCGATGTGAAAGACGGCCGCGTCGTCAAAGGGGTGCAGTTTGTTCAGCTGCGCGATGCCGGCGATCCGGTGGAGCTCGCGAAGGCGTACGATGAGCAAGGGGCGGACGAGCTCGTGTTTTTGGACATTTCTGCTTCTCATGAGGGGCGGAAGACGATGGTCGATGTCGTCGAGCGCGTCGCCGCCCAGCTTGCGATTCCGTTTACGGTTGGCGGCGGCATTCATTCGCTCGACGATATGAAGCGCATGTTGCGCGCCGGCGCCGATAAAGTGTCGCTTAACACCGCCGCGGTGCTCCATCCATCATTGATCACCGAAGGGGCGGACTTTTTCGGCTCGCAATGCATCGTCGTCGCCATTGACGCGAAATACGATGAAACGCTTGGCTCATGGCGCGTCTATACGCACGGCGGCCGCAACGCGACGGAATGGGAAGTCGTCGCTTGGGCGTGGGAAGCGGTGCGCCTTGGCGCCGGGGAGATTTTGTTAACGAGCATGGACGCCGACGGCGGCAAAAACGGCTTTGATATTGAGTTGACACGAAGAGTGAGCGAAGCGGTCAGCGTTCCGGTCATTGCGTCCGGCGGCGCCGGCAAGGCGGAGCATTTCCTTCAAGCTTTTGAAGAGGGGAAAGCGGACGCGGCGCTGGCGGCATCGATTTTCCACTACAAAGAGACGTCGGTTGGACAAGTGAAAGCGTACTTAAGAGAAAAAGGGGTGAACGTGCGGTGACGGCGGACATTCGGTTTGACGACAACGGGCTCGTGCCCGCGATCGTCCAAGATGCGCAAAGCAAGGAAGTGCTCACGCTCGCCTATATGAATAAAGAGTCGCTCGAGAAAACGCTGGAGACCGGTGAAACATGGTTTTACAGCCGCTCGCGCCAAGAACTATGGCATAAAGGGGCGACATCGGGGAACGTCCAGCGCGTTGTCGACATCCGCTACGACTGCGACGCCGATGCGCTGCTCGTTCTCGTCGAGCCGGCCGGTCCGGCGTGCCATACGGGGGCGTATTCGTGTTTTGCGCACTCGCTTGACGGCGCGGCGCGCACACCGCGGGCTGACCGATTCGCCATTTTGAACGAGCTCGAACAGATCATCGCCAAGCGCGACGCCGAACGGCCGGAAGGGGCGTACACGACGTATTTGTTTGAAAAAGGCGTCGATAAAATTTTGAAAAAAGTCGGCGAAGAAGCGGCGGAAGTCATTATCGCGGCGAAAAACCGGAGTCATGACGAGCTGAAATGGGAAGCGGCTGACTTGCTGTATCATTTGCTTGTTTTGTTGCGCGAACAAAAGCTGCCGCTTGATGCGTTGCTTGAAACACTTGCCGAGCGGCACGCGCAAAAGGCAGGAGCGGGCGACAAAAAATAACAAGATGGTTAGGTGAGAAAACGGAACGTCTGCCATCGCGCCGGCGTTCCTTTTTTGCACGGAAAAACCGGATTCCTAAAGTTTCTTGCTTGTTTTCGCCGCCGATATGGTATACTGTTGTTCGACGAATTTTACGGACGACGGAGGACAGAATGGGAAAACAACTGAAGCGATCATCACGAAAAGCGACGATTGTACCGTTCATCCAAAGCGGGGATTACTTTTTTAAGAAAGGAATGAAAGCATACGACCGAGGCGATTTGGAAAAGGCAATGAAATATTTTGAGCGCGCCGTCCGCTTGGATGAGCGCGATGCCGCGTTTGCCTTGCAGCTCGCCCTTGTGCTGTCGGAGCTTGGTGAATATCAATTTTCCAACCAGTGGCTGTTTAAAATTATTCACGATTTGGATGAGACGATGTACGACTGTTTGTATTTTTTGGCGAATAATTTCGCCTGCCTCGGGCTGTTTCGCGAAGCGAGGCAATACGCGGAGCGCTATTTGACGCATGAGCCGGACGGGGAGTTTGCCGACGATGCCGCCGACTTGCTTGAGCTGCTTCGGCTCGATGGCCTGGAATGGACGGAAGAGCAGGAAGACCTCATGGCGCTCGAGGATCGCGCCCGCCGTTTGCTTGAAGAGGAGCGGTTTGCGGAAGCGATTGAGGCGCTCGAGGCGATCGTCGCGCGCTATCCGGACGTTTGGTCGGCGCATAACAATTTGGCGCTTGCCTATTTTTACAGCGGCGATGTCGACAAAGCGAAACAGAAAGTGCGTGAAGTGCTCAAGCGCGATCCCGGCAATTTGCATGCGCTTTGCAACGTGCTTGTCTTCGCTTATTACTTGCGTGAGGAAGAACAGGCGGCCGCGCTTTGCGAGACGCTGGCCGGTTTGTATCCGTTTTTTCGCGAGCATCAATACAAGCTCGGGGCGACGTTTGCGCTTGTCGGGCGGTTCGATTTGGCGTTCCGTTGGCTGCACCGTTTGTATAAACAAGGCTTTGACGGTGATGGGCCATTTTATTATTGGCTCGCTTGCGCTGCCTACTATACTGGCCATGAGCCGCTCGCTCGGCAAATGTGGGAGATGTTCACCACGCTTCATCCGGAAAAACGCGGTGAGGAGCCGTGGGCCGTTTCAGCGCCGGCGGATGAGGCGCTCATCCGCTTGATGGCTTGGCTGGAGGGAGACGAGCTGGCCGACCGTCTGTACGGATTGTACTGGTTCAGCCGCTCGCCGCAGGCGAAAGAGGCATCGATGTCGCTTGCGGTATGCCGCCTCTTGCCGTCCGATCCCCGTCTTCGCCCGTTTATCGACTGCTTTTTGTTCGGCTTAACTGACGGCCCGTCTGCTTGGGCGGCGAACATCGGCCGCATGGTCGATGCGCTTTCGGTAAATAATGAGGAAAAGGAAGCGCTCTGTCGCTTTGCCTTCGCGATGGCTGCTCATCCATCGGCCTATGGCGAATCGTTTGCCAACGGAGCGGCATGGGCGGCGGCGATCGAATACATTTGGCGCCAGCAGCAAGGAGAGCGTGTGACGCAAAGGGAGATGGCGGCCAAATACGGCGTCTCAGCGGCGACGGTGGGAAAATATGTGCAAAAAGCGCGCCACCTCTATACGTGAGCAAATCAATAGACAGGGCGAATCGACTTCTATATGATGAAAATGAAAGGATTATCAAGCGAGGGAGTGGACGGTGTGGCAGAGGAAAAAATTTACGATGTCATTATTGCCGGAGCCGGGCCGGCTGGGCTGACGGCGGCTGTCTATACATCGCGCGCCAATTTGTCGACGCTGATGATCGAGCGCGGCGTCCCGGGCGGGCAAATGGTCAACACTGAGGAAGTTGAGAACTATCCTGGTTTTGAAACGATTTTAGGCCCAGAATTGGCGGCGAAAATGTTTGAACATGCGAAAAAATTCGGAGCGGAATACGCATACGGCGATGTGAAAGAAATCATCGACGGCGAGGCGTACAAAACGGTCATCGTCGGCGACAAACAGTACAAGGCGCGCGCGGTCATCATCGCTACCGGGGCGGAGTACAAAAAGCTTGGCGTTCCGGGAGAGGCAGAGCTCGGCGGCCGCGGCGTTTCGTACTGTGCAGTGTGCGACGGGGCGTTTTTCAAAGGAAAAGACTTGGTTGTCGTCGGCGGGGGGGACTCGGCGGTCGAGGAAGGCGTCTATTTGACCCGCTTTGCCAACAAAGTGACGATCGTTCACCGCCGCGACAAGCTGCGGGCGCAAAAAATTTTGCAAGACCGGGCGTTCGCCAATGAAAAAATTGATTTCATCTGGAACCATACGGTGAAACAAATCAACGAGAAGGACGGGAAAGTCGGCAGCGTGACGCTTGTGCATACGCAAACGGGCGAAGAGCGCGAATTCCCGTGCGACGGCGTGTTCATTTACATCGGAATGGTGCCGCTCTCGAAGCCGTTTGCCCATCTTGGCATCACGAATGAAAACGGCTATATCGTGACGAACGAAAAGATGGAGACGAAAGTGCCGGGTATTTTCGCCGCCGGCGATGTACGGGAAAAAACACTCCGGCAAATCGTGACGGCGACCGGCGACGGCAGCATCGCCGCGCAAAGCGCCCAGCATTACGTCGAGGAACTGAAAGAAAAGCTCCATAAGCAAGGGGTCAGCTGAGCCAGTAACGAAATCGCAACAAAATGGTAATGGTGATTTAACCCAGATGTAACACGAATGCAATAGAAATGTCGTATGCTATAAGTAAGTAATTGACCCCCTTTTATATAGATCCTTGATTTGGCGCGGGCGTTTGTCCGCGTCTCTTTTTTGTTTTGCGCTTGCATCTCGCCGCGCTCTTAAAACGGCTGGGGATGGGCGTCTTTTGGGTGGAGGGAGTGTTGGGGCCCGGCGGCTTTTTGCAGGCGGGAAAGAGGACGGTTTCCAACGGTTTGAAGGTGGAGCGGCCTAACTATTTATGGTAAAATGAAAGTGATCATGTGCGTGTTTGCGGATGGTTGGGGTGAATGAATTGCAACGGGTGACAAACTGCGTATTATATAAAGACGGCCAAGTGCTGCTGCTGCAAAAGCCGAAGCGCGGCTGGTGGGTCGCCCCGGGAGGCAAAATGGAGCCCGGCGAGACGGTGCGCGAAGCGTGCATTCGCGAATACCGGGAAGAGACGGGCATCTACTTGAAGAATCCGGAGCTGAAAGGCGTCTTTACGATCGTGATGAAAAATGGGGACGAAACAACATCCGAGTGGATGATGTTTACGTTTTTCGCCGACGATTTCATTGGCGAAAACGTGCCGTCTTCCGAAGAGGGGACGCTCGCCTGGCATAAAGTGGAGACGCTTTCGACGCTGTCGATGGCTCCCGGCGACTACCATATTTTGGACTACGCCTTGAAAGGAAAAGGGGTCATGTACGGGGTGTTTGTCTATACAGAGGAATTCGAGCTGCTTTCATATCGGCTCGATCCGAGCTGAGGGAGAGGAGGGAAGGAGATGGGGCAAAACGGGGCGCTGCAGCCGATTCAGCTCGTCATTATCACCGGCATGTCCGGCGCGGGAAAGACGGTGGCGATTCAAAGCTTCGAAGACCTCGGCTTTTTTTGTATTGACAACTTGCCGCCGACGCTGCTGCCGAAATTTTTGGAGCTCGTCAAAGAGTCCGGGAATAAAATGAACAAAGTCGCTCTTGTCATGGATTTGCGCAGCCGCGACTTTTTCGACCATTTGTTCGCTGCGCTCGATGAGTTGGCTGAGCAGGCGTGGGTCGTCCCCCAGGTGTTGTTCTTGGACGCTCAAGATTCGACGTTGGTGGCCCGTTACAAAGAAACGCGGCGGACGCATCCGCTTGCGCCGAACGAGCCCCCGCTTGAAGGAATCCGTTTGGAACGGAAGCTGCTCGAAGAACTGAAAGGGCGGGCGCAGATCATTTACGATACGACCGGACTGAAGCCGCGCGAGCTGCGGGAGAAAATCATCCGCCAGTTCTCATCGCATGCTCAATCCGGGTTTACCATCAACGTCATGTCGTTTGGGTTTAAGTACGGCATTCCAATTGATGCAGATTTGGTGTTTGACGTCCGCTTTTTGCCGAACCCGCATTACATTGAACATATGCGGCCGAAAACCGGGTTGGATGATGAAGTATCGTCCTACGTGCTCAAGTGGGGGGAAACGCAAAAGTTTTTGGAAAAGCTCATTGACTTGTTGTCGTTTATGCTGCCGTATTACCAGCGCGAAGGAAAAAGCCAGCTGGTGATCGCCATCGGCTGCACGGGCGGGCAGCACCGTTCGGTGGCGCTCGCCGAATACATTGCCCGCCATTTTTCGGCCGACTATAAAACCGTTGTCTCGCACCGGGACATGGAGAGGAGAAAGGACATACACCGATGAGGAACGAACGAGCAGCGAAACTGGTCGTCATCGGCGGCGGCACCGGGCTTCCCGTCCTACTGAGGGGGCTGAAGCAGCATGAATTGGATTTGACCGCCATTGTCACGGTCGCCGATGATGGAGGGAGTTCCGGGCGGCTGCGCGATGAGCTGCGCATTCCGCCGCCCGGGGATGTCCGCAACGTATTGGCCGCGCTGTCTGACGTCGAGCCGCTCATTGTCGAGCTGTTCCAGCACCGTTTTCAAAACGGCAACGGCTTATCCGGCCATTCGCTCGGCAATTTGATTTTGGCAGCGCTCACGTCGATTACCGGCGATTTTGTCAAGGCGATCCGTGAGATGAGCAAAGTGTTGAACGTGCGCGGCCAAGTGCTGCCGGCGGCGAACAAAAGCGTTGTGTTGCACGCAGAGATGGAAGATGGCTCCATCGTCTCCGGCGAGTCAAAAATCCCTAAGGCGGGAAAAAAAATTAAGAGGGTGTTTTTAACGCCGGAAGACATTGAGCCGCTGCCGGAGACGGTTGATGCCATCCGCCGCGCCGATTTGATTGTCATTGGGCCGGGCAGCTTGTACACCAGCATCTTGCCGAACTTGCTCGTGCCGAAAATCGGGCAGGAAGTATGCAAGGCGAAGGCGAAAAAAGTATATATATGCAACATTATGACTCAGGCCGGCGAGACGCCGCACTATACGGTGAGCGACCATGTGGAGGCGCTTCATGCTCATCTTGGCGGCCCGTTTTTGGACGCGGTGATCATCAACAGCGGAGCGATCCCGGAAGCGATCCGCCGCCGCTACGAGGCGGAGCGGGCCGAGCCGGTGCGTGACGACAGCAGCGGGCTTTCGTTGCAAGTCATCCGCGACGATATTGTCGCGTATGAAGATGGGGTGATTCGCCATAATACGGCGAAAGTCGCCGCCCTCCTTCTCGGGCTTCTCCCTCACTGTTAAAGGCAGGGGTTGAGCAGGCCGCGCAATGGGCGGCGCCGCTTCCTATGGCCGCGCCGAAGATTAGGCACCTCCAACCGGCCGGATGCGGGGAACGAATGGAGGTGAGGCAATCGTGTCTTTTGCATCGGAAACAAAAAAGGAATTGACCCATTTAGAGGTGAAGCCTTGTTGCTTGCGCGCGGAGCTGTCGGCGCTTTTGCGCATGAACGGTTCGCTGTCGTTTTCCGGCGGGCGGATGGCGGTCGATGTCCAGACAGAAAATGCGGCGATCGCTCGGCGCATTTATACGTTATTGAAAAAGGGCTGCGATGTCGCCGTTGAGCTGTTTGTCCGCAAGAAAATGCGCCTGAAAAAAAATAACGTCTACATCGTCCGCGTGACCGACGGTGCGGCCTCTTTGCTTCGTAAGCTCCACATTGTAAACGGCGATTTTTCGCTCATCCATGACATTTCCTCGGAGCTCGTCAAGAAAAAATGCTGCAAGCGCTCGTATTTGCGCGGCGCGTTCTTAGCTGGCGGTTCGGTCAACAATCCGGAGACGTCGTCCTACCATTTGGAGATTTTTTCGCTGTATGAGGAGCATAACCGGGCGTTATGTGAACTGATGAACAGTCACTTTTTTTTAAATGCGAAAACGTTGGAACGGAAGAAGGGGTTTATTACGTATTTAAAAGAGGCGGAAAAAATCGCCGAGTTTTTGAACATCATCGGCGCCCATCAAGCGCTGCTCCGCTTTGAGGACATTCGCATCGTCCGCGATATGCGCAACTCGGTCAATCGGCTCGTCAACTGCGAGACAGCCAATTTAAACAAGACGATCGGCGCTGCGCTTCGCCAGGTGGAGAACATCCGCTATATCGACGAGACGATCGGCCTTGATTCACTGCCCGCCAAGCTGCGGGAAATCGCGAAGCTTCGCATCGAGCATCAAGACGTGACGTTGAAAGAGCTCGGCGAGATGGTTGCAGGCGGAAAAATCAGCAAATCCGGCATCAACCATCGCCTCCGCAAAATCGACGAGATCGCAGAGCGGCTGCGGGCCGGAAAGCCGATCGATTTCCATAAATCGCTGTAAAGGGGAGATGGAGAATGGTTGAAAAACAAGTGGAAGTGAAATTAAAAACCGGGCTGCAAGCGCGCCCGGCGGCGTTGTTCGTCCAAGAAGCGAACCGCTTCTCGGCAGACGTCTTTTTGGAGAAAGACGGAAAACGAGTCAACGCGAAAAGCATTATGGGCTTAATGAGCCTCGCCATCGGCCATGGAGCGGTGATCACGCTCATTGCCGACGGTCCGGATGAGCAAGAAGCGATCGAAAAGCTCGCCGCCTATGTGCAAAAGGAAAAGTAAAGCGGCGTGGAAGGCTGGCGGGGAAAGGAATGGAAAAGGCTGCTCCGTTGTTGCCGGAAGCAGCCTTTTGCTTTTCATTTTATTTTTCATCAGCGCGCGTCAGCACGCGGTCAATGATGCCGTATTCTTTTGCTTTTTGCGCGGTCATAAAGTTGTCGCGGTCCGTATCGCGCTCGATCACCTCGATCGGCTGGCCGGTGTTTTCCGATAAAATGCGGTTCAATTTGTCGCGCAAGAACAAAATGCGCTTCGCTGCGATTTCGATTTCTGTCGCTTGCCCTTGGGCTCCGCCGAGCGGTTGGTGGATCATGATTTCACTGTTTGGCAAGGCGAACCGTTTTCCTTTCGCACCAGCGGCAAGCAAAAACGCGCCCATTGATGCCGCCATGCCGATGCAAATCGTCGATACGTCCGGCTTGATGAACTGCATGGTGTCGTAAATCGCCAGGCCGGCTGTGATCGAGCCGCCCGGGCTGTTGATGTACAAGGAAATATCTTTGTCCGGGTCTTCCGCCGCCAAAAACAACAGCTGCGACACGATCGAGTTGGCCACTTGGTCGTCGATCGGGCTGCCAAGGAACACGATTCGGTCTTTCAATAAGCGCGAATAAATGTCGTACGCTCGCTCCCCGCGGTTCGTCTGTTCGATGACAGTCGGAATCAAATACATGAAAAACGCCTCCTTTTCCATCCTAATGGATCAATATGTACGCCTTAATCATACATGAATGGTCAATGAAGGTCAAACAAAACGACCTTCCTCATTCTTTATAACATATTCGCGGCTAGCGGGAACATCCCTCTTTTCATCATAACCGCTTTTTTATTTTTTTAACCAGTTGCCTGTGGCGGTGGCATTGATGTGGAAGGAGCAAAGGCCTAATTTTTCCTGTTTTTTATTGCATTTTTCCCCTTGCATTTTTGCACGATCCTGCTATAATAGAACATGCACGGAACAACAAGTGAACATGCCCTCGTAGTGTAGTGGATAGCACGAGAGATTCCGGTTCTCTTAGCGTGGGTTCGAATCCTGCCGAGGGCGTTACTAGTATCCGATCAGTTCGGATTAAAATTCTCAAACTCCTTGATGCGACCGCATTTGCGGTCATTTTTCATTTTTGGGGAATCCCCAAAAAAACGATAGAATCCGAAAAAATTTTGCACGAATTTTGCACGGCTATTTGGCATGATACAGCTCCTCCATCGCGAGATCAACCTGCCGAGATTCTTTTTGTTCCATTTCGTCTAAAATGTGCGAATAAGTCTGCAAAGTGGTTACAATATCTTTATGGCCAAGTCGCCGAGACACATACTTAATGTTCACGCCTTTATATAAGTAGATGAGCATTTTCCGTTACAATAATTTCCATGATTAGAGAGACAAACAGGGCACCCCTTATGCGATACGGAGCCATTTTTTGATCACATCAATGGGAATATCTTGCTTCGCAGCGTTATAAATGAACTCGACGACGCTGTGGCCTTTCCGCGACCGAAGCAGCTCCAGTCCAGCGGAAAGGGTTTGTTGAGATTCGGCGATGCTGTACACGCAGGAGGGTAGCACCACTGCCCAATACCGTTTCACCGTCCGAATGTGACGAACACGGTACCCATCGAGCTTCAGCTGGTCTTTTGCCTGCCGGAAAAAGCATTCGATCGACCAGCGTTGGGCATCGTAACGCAAGATCTCTTCGTCACTCAGCTCCCGATCAGTGCTCAAGACGCAATGAAGATGTTCGGGTGTCATCGGTTGGTCGGCTTTCCAAACAAGCAGCACCACCGCATCATCGAGACCGTTGAGCGCTCCTTCGCAGCGATAGACGCGATAACGCTCTTCTCCCACCGTGACGAGGCGAGTGTCGTCTGGTTCGATGGAGCGGCTCAACTGCTTCGCTTGAACGGCGATGCCGTTCGGATAGAGAATGCGGTTCGTTTTGAGCATCGCGATGACGTGAAATCCTTTTTTCAGACAAGCTTCCACGAGCGCTTTCGATGGATGCCAAGAGTCCATCAGCACATAAACGGGACGGCGTACATCCAACGAAGAAAGCATCTTGATCGCGAGTTCTCCTTTGCTTTTCCCAGCCGCCTTGTCGTAGAGGCGGAACGCAAAGGGAAACGCCTGGGTTGCAGTATGAACCATAAGCCAAACGAGAGAATGTCCCCCGATCGACTTTTTCTCTGTATGAGAATCGTGCCAATCACACGCTTGAATGGCGTTTGTTGCCCGTGGCGAAGGCTTCGTTTTTTGGCAAATCGTATCATCGATCGAAACAAACAGGGGTTGATTCTCCTGTTTGGCGATGCGTTCGACACAACGAAGGATCCACTGCTGGAGTTTGCGAAGCAGCGTTTCTTCCTCCCAAGGGCTTTTCGTGAAAAAATGGCTCAGTGTCGTGCGATGATTCGGGTGAAAACTCCCATGATGGAGATCGGTCAGTGTTCCCGAAAAGCCTTTCGTGATCATCGCATCCACGATATGAACAAGATGCTTTAGGACAGGTTTTGAAAAATAAAGAGCCAACCCCAGCGTCGTGAAAAACTTGTGGATTCCTTGATGATGTGCTAATCTATTCATGAGACATGAACCTCCTTGTGAATGGTTTGATGACACATCTATTCTAACCAAGGAATCGGGTTCATGTCTCCTTTTTTGTTTGGATGTAAATTTATGTTAGTGATTTTGCTGGTTCATCACCAAAAGATGTACTTGCACCTGCCATTAAAGTATGTTAGTCGTTTCTAACCGAACCCGTAATGCAAAACGCTGGATATTTCTGTATCCATATCCTCGACGTTTGATCAGCTTGATCTTGTTGTTCGTTCCTTCCATTTTCCCATTCGAGTAAGGGGATAAAATGCAAGAAACGATTTCTTCTGTTCGCTTGACGAGCGCTTTTGCAATCGCGCGCACAACCGAACAAGGACAAAACGAATACCGATGAATCCAAGACTCCAAACGTCGTTTCGCCTGTTGCTCGTCTTTGCTTTTGGACACATAACGAAAATGTTGGAGCGATTGGTAGACCGACTTTAAGTCATCGCTTTCATTACACCATTCTCGTACGATTTGACGTTCTTCCTCCGTCAATTTCTCTGGGCATGTGCTCAATAAACGGCAAACGTAACGAACATTTCCGTGTCTCTTGCTTCCTTTGTCTACATATTTGCGGCAACGATCTAAAGCATCCGTAAACAGCTGAATGACATGGAAATAATCGACCACGTGTGTCGCCTCTGGGCAACCCCCTTGAATGGCTTTTTTCATCGCTGGGGCTAAATCGCTTACGACATACTGAACAGAACGAGACACATGCGCCAACGCACGTCTGATGGCTTCCTCGTTCTTTCCAGCTTCGATGGCATACCCTTCTCCCGTCTCGGCATCCATGATCGCCACTGCGTAGTCATGCCCTTTTCGAAAGGCAAATTCATCGACACAAACCGCCTTTGGTTGGATATCATTCGATAGGAAGGAAGGGGCATGGGTATAAAACCAACGTTCCACGGTCGTGTAAGGGAGTTTGAGCATCCGAGCTACTGCCTGAATGGATGTCCCGATGCAAGATTGCGCCACCCATTGCTGAAAAGCGTCTGTTGCCACACTTGGAGGGGAGATTTCTGGATAAGACGTGCTGAACGTCATGCCACACGTACTACAACGTCTGCGCTCGACAGGGAGTTCAATCCAAAAAATCCCGATTCGTTGAGCATAGCCATGCATCCATTGCTTCTTTTTTCCTGTCATTTTGATCGTGCGTTTCAAGCAGACAGGACATAATGGGCATTGTTCAGGTAGAGAAAGTTCGAAAATCCAACGATCTCCTTCTTTTCGCACCTTTTGAATCAAAACATCTGGTAAATCGATAAGTTCTTTGATAAACTGAGAGTACATGCGAATTTTCCTCCAATGGTTTGGTTTGGTCACCTTTACCATACAGGAAAATTCGCATTTTTTGTACCCTCTATTTTCGCTATGCACACCGATCTTAAATCATCAAGTACAACTTGTGGTGAAGAGCCTAAAAATAGTCAAACAGGGCAAATACAATGTGTAGAATGTAAAGCTTCCTCTACAGCACCACTAACAAAAAATCAAAAGAAAGCTTTTCCAGAGATTGAACAATCGGGGGCTACGGTTGTAGGAAAAGGAAAAGCTCCTTATACGGGTGGAACCAAAATTCCTCCGACAAAAGTAGAAATTATTCGAAAAAAATAAATTTGGAGTGATGACAAATGCCGTTACAAAATACTAATGAAGTTGACATTATTAGTTTAAATAAGGAAACAGGGATTGTAACTTTGGGGATTATTGATTCCCTTGAGTGGGAAAATGAAGAGGAACATTTATTACTTCTCCAAGAAAAAATAAATGTATACTTAAGTTTTATTGAAAGCGGAGAAATATATTCTACTTATGAGGATGCAAAAGGGAGAGAGTTCGAAATAAAAATTTATTTCAAAAACAAATTTCCTGATAAATGCAAGGACTTTTTAACGAGAGTCTCCGAAATTCTTAACGATGCAGGATACTATTTTAATTTTCAGGTTGGTATATAAGTAAGCGTCAAATTCTTCCCACCTAGTTTTGTCTTAATATCCATGCCATAATTTCTTTAGAAATCTTTATGAAAGAGGTATGGGTATGGACAAAAACGAGTTAAGACGTGAGTGGGAACAGCGCATCGCTGATTACAGGGCAAGTGGTCTCACACGAGCCAAATGGTGTCAACAGAATGGGTTCAAGGATCACCAGTTGAAGTATTGGATCAAACGGATCGAAGGCTCAACGGTTCCATCTAAACCTTCTACAACATGGACATCCGTTGTCATGGTAGATCCATCGAGCGACAATGAGAGTTCCATTCAAGTGAAAATCGGCGAATGTTCAATCGAAGTGAAACAAGGGTTTAATCCTTCACTTTTTGCCGATGTAGTAAAGGTGTTGAAATTCTTATGTTGAATATAGCGACAGTCCGTCATGTTTATCTCGCTCGCGGGAACACCGATTTACGAAAATCAATCGATGGGTTGGCAGCTATCGTTCAAGAACAATTTCAACTCGATCCCTTTTCTTCTAGTCTTTTTGTTTTCTGCAATCGTGGGCGAGATAAATTGAAAATTCTTCATTGGGATCATAACGGGTTTTGGTTATATTATCGCCGACTTGAACGTGGAACGTTTGATTGGCCTTCCGCTGATCATTCGGAACCGTTGAACATTAGCTCGCGCCAATTACGCTGGCTACTGGATGGGCTATCATTCGATCAGAAACAAGCGCATTCAGCGGTAACCGCAAAGAAAGTTATTTAAATAATAAACATTCAGGGAATTTCGCTGTTTTATTGTATAATGAACATATGGAAAAAACAGCGAAATTCCCTCATTCTCATCTTACAACTGAAGATCTCCTTAAACGCTTAGACATGCTCGAAAAGCAAAATGCAGAATTGCAGGCGAAACTAAAAAAACAACAGGAGTTGGAAGAAAAATTAAAGTGGTACGAAGAACAACTTCGCCTTCTGCAACATAAACGCTTTGGCGTTTCGAGTGAAAAAATCCATCCTGGTCAATTGGAACTATTCAACGAGGTAGAAAGCGAAGCAAACTTTGATTTGCCAGAACCTACTGTTGAGTCCATTACATATCAACGCCGCCGAAAAAAACGTGGACATCGCGACGCGATGCTTGAAAACTTGCCTGTCGAAACGGTTGAATACCGTTTATCTGATGAAGAACAGGTCTGTTCGTGTTGCGGTGGTACTCTACATGAAATGAGCACAGAAGTACGACAAGAGCTTGTTTATATTCCTGCGGAATGAAAAGTCGTCAAACATGTGCAATATGTTTATGCTTGCCGTCACTGTTCAGCGAATGGGTGTCCCTCTGTCTCGGCAAACATTTGCCAATTGGATGATTATGGGGGCAGAACGATGGCTTAGTGAGCTGTATCATCGAATGCATGAGCTCCTTTTAGAGCGCGATATTCTTCATGCCGACGAAACGACTCTCCAGGTTCTTCGGGAACCAGGAAGATCGGCCACTTCTACGTCCTATTTGTGGCTGTATCGTACAGGGATCGAAGGCCCACCGATTATCCTTTATGATTATCAAGAAACAAGGGCTGGGGAAAATCCAAGAAAATTCCTAAATGGGTTCAAAGGCTACTTGCAGGTAGATGGATATGCAGGATATCATAAAGTTCCTGACGTAACCTTGGTTGGTTGTTGGGCTCACGCTCGAAGAGAGTTTACGAATGCCCTAAAATCCTTGCCTGCCGGCGTAAAGTCCGTGACAGCTACCGAGGGTCTTCATTTCTGTAATCAACTGTTTGCGGTAGAACGCAAATTAAAACATTTAGAGCCTCAGGAGCGCTATCAAGAACGCCTCAAACAAAGTAAGCCGATCTTGGATGCTTTCTTATCATGGCTAAAAAAACAGGAGCAGCAAGTGTTGCCTAAGAGTGCACTAGGAAAAGCCATTGCATACTGTCTGAATCAATGGGATAAGTTAGTGGCCTTTTTAGAGGATGGGCGACTGCAGATCGATAATAATCGCAGTGAGCGATCCATCAAACCGATCGTGATAGGAAGGAAAAATTGGCTTTTCGCCAATACACCGCAAGGTGCTCGAGCGAGTGCTATCATTTACAGCGTGGTAGAGACAGCGATAGCGAATCGGCTACATCCGTATTATTATCTTCGCTATCTGTTTGAGCAGCTTCCCAATATGGATATATCAGACAGTCGTGCATTGGATCAAGTACTTCCTTGGTCTAAAACACTTCCTGTTTCATGTATTGCTTTTCATCAACTAACTCAATAATACCTTAAGCCTCGGCCTTCAAAAAGGTGGGGGCTATTTGACGTTTACCTAACATCCGTTTTTGAAGATATGGTTTAAATGGATCCAACTTGCTTTTTCTTGGTTTTCGCTTGAATTTGGAAGGGGGATTGGGGGAGTGAATATATTTTCGGACGGTTTTCCGATCGATCCCCAATTCCCTCGCAATATCGGAAATACTCCTTCCCCTTTCATACATCTCTTTGATCATGAAAAATTCCCCTCTCGTCATCATGAACCATAGCTCCTCTCGTTGACACTATGGTTCTATTATAAGTGGGGAATTTTATTCCGGCTATATTGGGGATTTTATCATCGGCTTTAACAGTTATATGCTGTGAGTATTATATTGGTGTATTATTGTTGTACTTTAGAACAGGGAAATTAATTAAAAAATTTTACATCCATTCATCTTACTCGAGCTATAAGAAAGTTAATTTCTCAGATATTCTAATGATACTTGTCTTTGTAATTGGCGAGGAACTAATTGGTCAAGTCCAAATTATTGTGTAAATTCCCCTTTGTATAGACAACATGGACCTGATGGCTTGACGTATAGTAGGCAAGTCCGGCAAGTCTCCCTGCCAGTCGCCTTCCCGGACCAATGATCATGTTGTCAAGGAACAGGTGTGTCAAGGAGCTTTCGTGGCATATCCTCGCTTCGCTCCGGTATTCCACGTTCTCCTTGACACGGCGAAGAGGTTATCCCACTCTCTTGATCGCCGGAGCCTCCTGATTCACCGGTCGAGCTTCTTGCTCTTTCGTTTTCCGCCACTGCCAATATTCAGACATATCCAAGTATTTGCGCCCTGACATCCATTTTTCATCGATTTCGATCAACACGGCGCCAACGAGGCGATACACCGATTCCCGGTTCGGAAAGATGCGGATGACCCGTTCTCTGCGGCGGATTTCTTCGTTCAGCCGTTCCACTCCGTTTGTCGTACGCAGGCGCCGCCGGTAACGGTCCGGATCGTCCAATACGGCGGTGGCGTCTTCGAATCCCTCTTCGAGGATTTGCATGGCTTTTGGGGCTTTTTCTTCCCATTTGGCCAGCACTTGTTCCAATAACAGCCGGGCCGTTTGCTTGTTTGGGGCATGAAGAATCCCCCGAATCTCCTCAAGCAAGGCATCCTGCCTATACTTTGGTGCGGCATCGAGGATATTGCGAATAACATGTGTTTGGCATCGCTGCCATGTCGCTCCTTGGAAATGCTTTTCAATGGCTTGCACCAGCCCGCCGTGCTGATCCGAGATGATCAAGTCCACTCCCCGGAGCCCCCGATGTTTCAGCCACCCAAAAAACTCGCTCCAGCTGGACTCCGATTCACTGTTTCCGATTTGCAGACCAAGAATTTCCCGATATCCTTCCTCATTCACTCCCGTGGCGATCAAAACGGCTCTGGAGCGCACCCGTCCATCTTCCCGGACTTTCGTATAAATCGCATCCACCAGTACAAACGGATACACGTGTTCATGCAAGGAACATGGACTTAACTGGATTGCTATCCTTATCTCGATTAGTTTGTTCGGTGTTGTCCCATTGTTGTTTCTTGGCAGCGCCGGATTGATGGGGATTCTACGAAAAGATAAATCACAAAATGTGGCTGGTTAAGGGGATATGAGCCTACTCGCTTTGAGTAGGCTTTTGTTATGCGTAAATGGGGGTGTTAAACTGAGCAAAATGGGGAGTAAAGTATTGCTGAGGTTTGATTTGCAATTTTTTCTAGAGAAGCAGTACATTCTGTTATTAGATCTTTACCGGAAAATCCTAAAGATTTATTGAAGATGGGATGGCAGGTAACTGATCCAAGAATGAAAGCAAATACTAAAATGAGAGAATATAAAGACCCTGTAACGGGTCTAAAAGTTAGATTTGACCCAGCAACGCCAGGAGCAAGTGGTTATGAAGGGAAAGATCATTATCATATATATAATCCTAATGCCACAGGAAAAAATGATATGTATTTGGACATAAATGGTAACCAGGTGGCAAAGGGATCAAAAGCTTCGCATATTGTGATTAATAGGGGGAAGAAATGATGAGAATATCTGATTTTCTTAAAAGATATAATTTACATGGGAGTTTAATTAATAATGTGGAATATGATTCCACTACAAAAAGAGTATCTCTTGAAACTGAGTTATGTAAATGGCAGCAATTTGATTATGACGAAACTAAAGATCCTGAAATGATTGAGGGATTCATTGTTTTTGAAGATGTAACATATTTTGAAACAGATTGCGTTAAAGACTTTGATGCTGATGAAATATTGGAAGTGGTGCTTATTTCCGCAACTCAATCGCTTGAAAAAGTTAAAATAGTAACCGATGGGGTGAACATCATCATTATTGAGGCAGGGAATGTAGAGTGGCACTCACTTTGAGTTCAATGCTTGAGGAAAAGACATTAAAATGTATACAGCGCATACAGTTGTATCGAACGATATTGCTTCATACAGTTTCGAGAAACAAAGGGAGGGTGATATCACATATGAAGATGAACCACCTCGCGAAATAAGTAAAGGTAGATGGTACGTATGGGACATATAAAGATGAAGTCAAGTGATGTGGTGATACTGGTGTGCTTCGTTATTGTTCTAATTATAGCTTATTTTGGCTAAAGAAAAGGCGGATCGCTCCGCCTTTTTGCATGGATTTTCGCACTGAAGATCATTTTGCACAAATTTTGCACGATACAAAAGAACGTGTCGCTCAAACATTGAAATATCGATGCTTTTAGATATATGGTTATTATCCTGCCGAGGGGGCGCTATACATGGGAAACGGCTGCAACGGCAGCCGTTTCAGCTTGTCGACAAAGTCGACAAGCTGTTTTAATATATAGGTATAAGGGTATCTTGAAGGAGTGGAATAAGATGCTTCAACGTTACCAAGAAGATCGGAGACATATCGAAACAACGGTAAAAATTGATGATCTTGTTCCTGAAGACCACCTTGTTCGTAAACTAGAAAAAGCCATTGACTTCTCCTTTATCTACGATATGGTCAAGGATTTGTATTCTCCTAACCATGGACGACCAAGTCTTGATCCCGTTGTGCTGTTCAAAATGTATTTGATTCGTTACATCTTTGGGATTCGTTCGATGCGTGAAACCGTAGAACAGATTCGAACAAATGTGGCTTATCGTTGGTTTTTGGGATTGAGTCTGCATGATCCTGTGCCCCATCATTCGACACCAAGTAAAAACTACACGCGACGTTTTGCGGGAACCGATGTTTTTCAAAAGATTTTTTCAAGAATCTTGGAAGAAGCCTTTCAATACGGGCTTGTGGATCCAAGTGTCGTATTTGTCGATTCTACTCATGTGAAGGCGAGTGCGAACAAAAGAAAATTCACAACGGAAATGGCAGAAGTGGAAGCGAAAGCTTATCAAGATGAATTAGAAAAAGAAATTGAGCGAGATCGCATCGCTCATGGGAAATCCCCACTACCGCCAGAAAATGATAAAAAAAAACGAGAAATCAAAGTGAGTAAAACAGATCCAGACAGTGGGATGTTTGTGAAAAATGAACGTGAACGGGTATTTGCTTACTCTTATCACACCGCTTGTGACCGACACGGTGGGATATTACACACGTATGTCACCGCCGCCAATGTTCATGATAGCCAAGCGTTTTTTGAACTGTTTGAGCGAGTGAAGCAAGAAATCAAAGGATGCCCAACAGATGTGTGCATCGATGCCGGATATAAAACGCCAGCGATTGCGAAATACCTATTAGAACAAGAGATCCATCCGATTTGGCCATATACTCGTCCAAAGACGAAAGATGGGTTCTTCCGAAAATCTGAATTTGTATATGACGAACATTTTGACTGTTACCTTTGTCCCAATCACCAAGTGTTATCTTATTCAACAACGAATCGGGAAGGCTATCGGGAGTATAAATCAGATCCATCCATCTGTCAGGGATGTCCATCCCTTCAAAAGTGTACAGCAAGCAAAAATCATACGAAAGTCGTGACACGCCATGTTTGGCAAGAGTATTACGAAGAAGCCGAACATTTACGATATGTACCAGAACATCGCGAGTTGTATGAATTAAGGAAACAGACGATTGAACGGAATTTTGCAGATTTAAAAGAGAAGCATGGTCTGCGCTGGACGAATTACCGAGGATTGGAAAGAAACCAGATGCAGGCGATGCTTGTTTGTGCTGCCATGAATTTAAAGAAATTGGCGAACTACTTGTGGAGAAAGGGCCTCTCCTTTCTGTATGTATTCGAGTATGCATCTATTTTGGTTCGTTCATCAAGAAAAACAACCTTAAAAATGGAACAAAATGGTTATAAGACAACTGTCTTATAACCATTTTGTCAACAGTCTGAAACGGCTGCAACGGCAGCCGTTTTTCGTTTTTTTTCGGAGCGACATTGCACGGCCAAGCTTCACTATCTCGGAAGCACCGTTAAAAATTTCTCCTACCCCCCATACCCGCCGTCGTGTACAATATAAAGAAAGCATTCCTGTTAGGAGCTTTTCCGGGGGGCTTGATCAAAAAAAGTCCTCTTGGTATGATGCAGGGGTGTCAAACATCACTCACCATACCAAGGAGGACTTCAGATGAATTGTACACAAAACCAGAAAATCGATCAAGTCACCGAACAAACGCTTGTCGTGGGCATCGATATCGCGAAACGAACCCACTACGCCTGCTTCGTGGATGACCGGGGGCGCGTGCTTCGAAAATCCTTCCCGTTCCTCCAGTCGAAAAAGGGCTTTCGGCAGCTGAATGAAGCGATTCAGGAGGCGAGGCAAGCGTTCGGGAAGTCGCAGGTGATCGTCGCCGTGGAACCGACCGGGCACTACTGGTTGAACCTGGCCTGCTTTCTCGAGGAAAACGGGATCCCGCTGGTCATGGTCAACCCAGCGCATGTGTGCCGGTCGAAAGAACTCGATGACAACCTGCCGACGAAACACGACGCCAAAGACGCCCTGGTCATCGCCAGACTGGCGAAAGACGGACGATTCCTCGTCCCCCGGCTGCTGCACGAGATCGAAGCGGATTTGCGCGTCGGGAGCACCCTCAAAGAAAAGCTCCGCAAGGAACAGACCGCGGTGAAAAACGCGATCATCCGCTGGACCGATCGGTATTTTCCGGAGTTTTGGACGGTGTTTCGCGATCTGGGGAAAACGGCGCTTTCGGTGTTGGAGTGGACGCCGTTTTCGGCCGATGTGGCGGGTCGGACCGCCGAGGAGCTCATCGAGGTGCACCGGCAAAGCGAAGGGCTGAAATGCCCGCAGAAGGCCAAAATTCAGGCGTTGATCGACGCCGCGAAGGACTCCATTGGGGTGACGGAAGGGACGACGATGGCCCGGTTTGAGATCGCCGCGCTCGTCCGCCAATACCGCCCATTCGAGGCCGAGATCGCGGCGCTGGACGCAGAGTTGAAGGCGTTGGTTCAAACGACGATGGAGGATCAAGGGCTGAAAACGGTCGACGGGTTGGGGGACGCCACGATCATTGACCTGCTGGCGGAGATCGGCAGTTTCTCCCACTATCGGGACCCGCGTCAATTGGTGAAGTTGGCGGGCCTGACGCTCAAGGAGAACTCCTCCGGCCAGCGCAAAGGGCAAAAGCGGATCTCCAAACGGGGGCGAAAACGGCTGCGATCGGTGTTGTTTCGGGCGGTGATTCCGCTGATCCGGCACAACGAGGCGTTTCGCGAGCTGCATGAGTATGATGCGACCCGATCCGTCAATCCGCTGACCGGAAAACAGTCTATCGTGGCGTTATGCCGAAAACGGCTGAATGTGCTGTTTGCGATTTGTACGAAGAAACAAGCGTTTGACGCCGAGCGAATGAGGCAGGACGTCTTGTCCCAAGTTCCACACCGGGCGGCCTAAGGCCTCCCCCCTGCGAACGGAAGAATCGTTGGATAACCAGATGACATCGGAGAAGCTGGCGTGATCTCCTCCATGCGACCTCGAGTCCCTAAGAAAGCTTGGCCGGCCTCCGCCTGATGACGAGACTGAACGAGGGAATGTTGGCGCCAAGACGCCCGGAGACATGGGAGGGTTCGTCCTCATCAGCGATGCGGAGATCCAAGGGTGCATCGAATACGCTTCCCCTATGGCAGGGAAATATACCCAGTCGTGGCCGCGAAGCGCACCCTGGTTCTGTAAGATATCCACAAAACTGAAAAAGGATGTAAGGGATTTTGTCGAAAAATATTTTTTGGACACCCCTGAGAGGCCGAAAAGCCTTGATAGATCAACATTTCTAGAGGGAGGAGGCGTGACGATGAGGGCGGAGTTATGGCAAGAGCAGCGGCTGCAGTTGTCGATGACAAAGGAGCTTGTGCAGGCGATTGAACTGCTGCAGTATTCCGTGGTCGATTTGGAAGCGTTTTTATATGAACGGTCGTTGGAAAACCCGTTTTTGGAAATTCGCCGCAGCCGGGTGCGGCAGCGGTCCAACCGGGCGGAACGGGACCAAAAGCAGTGGCTTGAGAACATCGGCGCCCGCAGGGAGACGCTCGTTGGCCATTTGCTTTCTCAGCTGCCTTCGTTGAAGCTGGTCGATCGGGAAGAGCGCATCGTCCGCTATCTCATTGCCTCGCTCGATGAGGACGGCTATTTGCGCGCGCCGCTTGCAGAACTGGCCGCGCGATTTTCCGCGTCGGAACAAGAGATGGAGCGGGGGCTGCGCCTTGTCCAGTCGCTCGACCCGGCGGGAGTCGGCGCCCGCGATTTGGCGGAATGCCTTTTGCTGCAGCTTGAACGTCTTCCGGAGCGCGACGAGCTGGCGGAAACGATCGTCCGCGACCATTTTGTTCCCTTTGCGGAAAAGTCATGGAAGACGCTGGCCAAGCAGCTCGGCGTCGGCCTTGGCGAACTGCAGCGCGTCTTCGAGTTCATCCGCTCGCTCGAACCGCGTCCGGGCATTCACTATTCGAGCGACACACCGCCTTTCGTTGTGCCGGATGTCATCGTCACCCGGGGAGCGGATGGGGACTGGATGGTCGCCTACAACGATGACATCCATCCGGAGCTCGGATGGAACCGGGAGTACGAGCGGCGCATTGCTGCATCCGGCGACCAGCATGCCGAACAGTTTATCAAGGAAAAATACCGGCAGTTTACGTGGCTCGCAAAAAGCCTCGAGCAGCGAAAGCAGACGCTGCTTCAGCTTATGGCGGTCATCGTGGAGCGTCAGCGTCCGTGTTTGGAGTTCGGGCTTTCCGCGCTCAAACCGATGACGATGCGCGAGGTGGCCGAGGAGCTTGGGGTGCATGAATCGACGGTGAGCCGCGCGGTGCGTCATAAATATGTGCAAACGCCGTTTGGCACGATCGAGCTGCGCCGCTTTTTTTCGAGCGCGGCTACAGTCCATGCAACAGACGAGGCGGCTTCCTCGACCCAGGTGAAAGCGATTATCCAAGAGCTGATCGCGGCGGAAGACCCGCGGGCGCCGCTTTCCGACCAGCAGCTCGCCGATTTGCTTCGCGACCGGCACGGCATCGCCATTTCACGCCGGACGGTCGCCAAATACCGCGAGCAGCTGCGCATCCCCTCTTCGGCAAAGCGAAAGCAATATACCGGAGCTTGATGCGGACGGTGAAGGAAAGGGAGAACGTGATGCACATTCGGTTGTACACGAAAACAAACTGCCCGCTTTGTGACAAGGCAAAAGCGGTTTTGGCAGAACTGCAGGCGGATGATTCGTTTACAATGGAGGAAATCGACATTTACCAAGACGATGCGCTTCTTGAGAAATACCAACTGATGATTCCGGTCGTCGAGCTGGACGGCGAAGAAATTGGATACGGGATGATTGAAAAAGAAACGATAAGAAAGCGGTTGCGGCAGGCGCGAAAAAGTTGAACCGTCTGTTTCCTCCTGCTATAATAAAATTGGCGTGGGAGGGATTTTTTATCGATTTGCGGGACATAATATGTCATACCGGGACAAAACACGTCCCTATGTTCCGCTGAGGAGAAGGATCGATGCAACCGTTATTAGAGGCATTAAAAAAATTATCGCCCGACTTGCTTGACGTTATGCAAAAGCGATACGAAATCTTGCATTCCATTTCGCTCATGGCGCCGATCGGACGGCGGGCGCTGGCGGCGAGCCTCGGCATGAGCGAGCGGGTGCTCCGGTCGGAAACGGAGTTTTTGAAAGGGCAAAACTTGCTCTCCGCCGATGTGTCGGGCATGCGGCTGACGGAAGAAGGCCAAGAGCTCCTTCATGCGCTCAATGATTTGATGCGGGAAGCGCTCGGGCTCAAAGAGCTGGAATCGGCGCTGCAGCGAAAGCTCGGCATTCCGCGCGTGATTGTCGTCGCCGGGGATAGCGATCGTTTCCCATGGGTAAAAAAAGAAATGGGAAGAGCGTGTGTTGCCTGCATGAAGGAACTGCTTGAACCCGGGGACATCGTTGCCGTGGCTGGCGGCACGACGATGGCGGCGGTTGCGGAGATGATGACGCCGGATTCGAAGATTCGCGATGTGTTGTTCGTACCGGCGCGCGGCGGCCTTGGCGAGGATGTCGGGAACCAGGCGAACACGATTTGCGCCAAGATGGCGGAAAGAGCAGCCGGCCGTTACCGGCTTCTCCATGTCCCTGACCAGCTGAGCGATGAAGCGTACGCGTCGCTCGTCGAAGAACCGGCGGTGAAGGAAGTGCTTGAGCTCATCCAATCGTGCCGCATGGTCGTCCACGGCATCGGCGAAGCGGTGACGATGGCGAAGCGGCGGAAGACGCCGCCTGCAGAGATGGAGAACATCATCGCCCGCCATGCGGTCGCCGAGGCGTTCGGCTACTATTTTAACGAACATGGCGACGTCGTCCATAAGGTGAAAACGGTCGGCATTCAACTCGAACACCTCCCGCATGTCGAACATGTCATCGCCGTCGCCGGAGGGGCGTCGAAGGCGAAAGCCATTCGCGCCTACATGAAGCAGGCCCCCCGTTCGCTGTTGGTGACGGACGAAGGCGCCGCGAAAGCGTTAGTAGGGGAGTCAAGTCCCTTGCCGATACAATCCAAATCATAAGGAGGAACCAACGATGGCAGTAAAAATCGGGATCAACGGATTTGGCCGCATCGGGCGCAACGTGTTCCGCGCGGCATTGAAAAACCCGGACATTGAAGTGGTGGCGGTGAACGATTTAACGGATGCGAATACGTTGGCGCATTTGTTGAAATACGACTCCGTCCATGGCCAGCTTGACGCGGAAGTGTCGGTGAACGGCAACAACTTGGTCGTCAACGGCAAAGAAATCATCGTCAAAGCGGAACGTGACCCGGCCAACTTGGCGTGGGGCGAAATCGGCGTTGAGATCGTCGTCGAGTCGACCGGCCGCTTCACGAAACGGGAAGATGCGGCGAAACATTTGGAAGCCGGCGCGAAAAAAGTGATCATTTCCGCTCCGGCGAAAAACGAAGATATTACGATCGTCATGGGCGTCAACCATGACAAATACGACCCGAAAAGCCACCATGTCATTTCGAACGCGTCGTGCACGACGAACTGCTTGGCGCCGTTTGCCAAAGTGCTGCATGAAAAATTCGGCATCGTCCGCGGCATGATGACGACGGTTCACTCGTACACGAACGACCAACAAATTTTGGACTTGCCGCATAAAGACTTGCGCCGGGCACGGGCGGCGGCGGAATCGATCATCCCGACGACGACCGGGGCGGCGAAAGCTGTTGCGCTCGTTTTGCCGGAATTGAAAGGCAAATTGAACGGCATGGCAATGCGCGTGCCGACGCCGAACGTATCGGTTGTCGACTTGGTGGCGGAGCTGGAAAAAGAAGTGACGGTCGAAGAAGTGAATGCCGCGTTGAAAGCAGCGGCGGAAGGCGAGCTGAAAGGCATTTTGGCCTACAGCGAAGAGCCGCTTGTGTCGCGCGACTACAACGGCAATCCTGCTTCTTCGACGATCGATGCGCTTTCGACGATGGTCATTGAAGGCAAAATGGTGAAAGTCGTTTCGTGGTATGACAACGAAACGGGCTACTCGCACCGCGTCGTCGACTTGGCGGCGTACATCGCTTCGAAAGGGCTGTAAGACGGGCTCGGCATTGAGTTTTCCGTCCGTTCAAGTCTATAATAGGGAAATGGAGGGGAGCGGGGAAATGATCCCCACTCCTTTTCCTTTGTCGAAACTGCAGCCAAAAGGGGGCACGAACGATGAACAAGAAGACGATCCGCGACGTTGAGGTGAGGGGAAAGCGCGTCTTTTGCCGCGTCGATTTCAACGTTCCGATGGAAGAAGGCGCCATCACCGATGACACGCGCATCCGCGCGGCGCTGCCGACGATCCGCTATTTGATCGACCACGGGGCGAAAGTCATTTTGGCGAGCCACCTCGGCCGCCCGAAAGGAAAAGTGGTCGAAGAATTGCGCTTGGATGCCGTTGCGAAGCGGCTTGGCGAGCTGCTTGAACGCCCGGTCGCGAAAACGAATGAAGCGGTCGGCGACGAGGTGAAGGCAGCGGTTGCCAACCTAAACGAAGGCGATGTGCTGCTGCTTGAGAACGTCCGCTTCTATCCGGGTGAGGAGAAAAACGATCCAGAGCTGGCGAAAGCGTTCGCGGAGCTTGCCGATCTATACGTCAACGATGCGTTCGGCGCCGCCCACCGCGCCCATGCGTCGACAGAAGGCATCGCCCATTACTTGCCTGCAGTGGCCGGGTTTTTGATGGAAAAAGAACTCGAAGTGCTCGGCAAAGCGCTCTCGAATCCGGACCGCCCGTTTACGGCGATCATCGGCGGCGCGAAAGTGAAAGACAAAATCGGCGTCATCGACAATTTGCTTGAAAAAGTCGACAACTTGATCATTGGGGGCGGGTTGGCGTATACGTTCGTCAAAGCGCTCGGCCATGACGTCGGCAAGTCGCTGCTTGAGGAGGACAAAATCGAACTCGCCAAATCGTTTATGGAAAAGGCGAAAGAAAAAGGCGTCCGCTTCTATATGCCGGTCGACGTCGTCGTAGCGGACCGGTTTGCGAACGACGCCAATACAAAAGTCGTGCCGATTGACGCCATTCCGGGCGACTGGGAGGCGCTTGACATCGGCCCGAAAACGCGCGAATTGTACCGCGATGTCATTCGCGGGTCGAAGCTCGTCGTCTGGAACGGCCCGATGGGCGTCTTTGAAATGGAGGCGTTTGCCCATGGGACAAGAGCGGTCGCACAAGCGCTGGCGGAAGCGCCCGACACTTATTCGGTCATCGGCGGCGGCGATTCGGCGGCGGCGGTTGAGAAATTCGGCTTAGCCGACAAAATGGATCATATCTCCACCGGCGGCGGTGCGTCGCTCGAATTTATGGAAGGGAAACAGCTGCCAGGGGTTGTCGCGCTGCAAGACAAATGACCCACGGCGCCGGATTGGGCGCATGGCGGCTGACGCCGCCCATTGAAAGGAAGGGTGAACGATGAGAAAACGCATCATTGCAGGCAACTGGAAAATGCATAAAACATTGGCGGAAGCTGTTCAATTTGTCGAGGAAGTAAAAGGGCACGTGCCGCCGGCGGACGAAGTCGATTCCGTCGTTTGCGCGCCGTTTCTCTTTTTGGATCGGTTGGTGCAAGCGGCAACAGGAACGGATTTACAAATCGGGGCGCAAAACATGCATTTTGCCGACCAAGGGGCGTACACCGGCGAAGTGAGCCCGGTCATGCTCAAAGATCTCGGCGTCACGTACGTCATCCTCGGCCATTCGGAGCGCCGGCAAATGTTCGCCGAAACAGATGAGACCGTGAACAAAAAAGTGTTGGCCGCCTTCACCCGCGGCTTGACGCCGATTATTTGCTGCGGGGAAACGATCGAGGAGCGGGAAGCCGGGCAGACGAACGCCGTTGTCGCCTCGCAAGTGGAAAAAGCGCTCGCCGGCTTGACGCCGAACCAAGTGAAGGAAGCGGTCATCGCTTACGAGCCGATTTGGGCGATCGGGACGGGCAAATCGTCAACGGCGGAAGACGCCAACGAGGTGTGCGGCCATATCCGTTCGGTCATCTCGCGCCTGTTTGGCCGGGAGGCGGCGGAAGCGATCCGCATCCAATACGGCGGCAGCGTCAAACCGGACAACATCGGCGGCTTTTTGGCGCAAGAGCATATCGACGGCGCCTTAGTCGGCGGGGCGAGCCTCGAGCCGGCTTCATTCTTGCAATTGGTGGAGGCGGGCCGCCATGAGTAAACAACCAGTGGCTCTCATCATTTTGGACGGGTTTGCGCTGCGCGAAGAAACGTACGGCAATGCGGTCGCCCAAGCCCATAAGCCGAACTTTGACCGCTATTGGAACGAATACCCGCATGCGACGTTGAAAGCGTGCGGCGAGGCGGTTGGGCTTCCGGAAGGACAGATGGGCAACTCGGAAGTCGGGCATTTAAACATCGGCGCCGGCCGCATTGTGTACCAAAGCTTAACGAGAGTGAACATCGCCATCCGCGAAGGCGAGTTTGACCGGAACGAAACGTTTTTGGCGGCGATGAACCATGTGAAGCAGCACGGAACGAGCCTTCACTTGTTCGGCTTGCTTTCTGACGGCGGCGTGCACAGCCATATTCACCATTTGTACGCCCTCTTGCGCTTAGCGGCGAAAGAAGGCGTGAAGCGTGTGTACATCCACGGCTTTTTGGACGGCCGCGACGTCGGCCCGCAAACGGCTCCGCAATACATCAAAGAACTGCAGGAAAAAATCAAGGAATACGGTGTCGGTGAAATCGCGACGTTATCGGGCCGCTACTACTCGATGGATCGCGACAAGCGTTGGGACCGGGTCGAAAAGGCGTACCGGGCGATGGTGTACGGCGAAGGCCCGACATATCGCGATCCGCTCGAATGCATCGAGGACTCGTACAAACACGGCATTTACGACGAATTCGTCCTGCCGTCGGTCATCGTCCGCGAAGACGGCTCGCCGGTGGCGACGATCCAAGACAACGACGCGATTATTTTCTACAACTTCCGCCCCGACCGGGCGATTCAAATTTCGAACACGTTTACGAACGAAGATTTCCGCGAGTTTGACCGCGGCCCGAAACATCCGAAGCATTTGTTCTTCGTCTGCTTGACGCACTTCAGCGAAACGGTGAAAGGATACGTGGCGTTCAAGCCGACGAACCTTGACAACACGCTCGGGGAAGTGCTGTCACAGCATGGCTTGCGCCAGCTGCGCATCGCGGAAACGGAAAAGTACCCGCACGTGACGTTTTTCATGAGCGGCGGCCGCGAGGAGAAGTTCCCGGGTGAAGATCGGATTTTAATCAACTCGCCGAAAGTGCCGACGTACGACTTAAAACCGGAAATGAGCGCCTACGAAGTGACGGATGCTTTGCTCAGGGAAATTGAAGCCGATAAGTACGATGCGATCATCTTGAACTACGCCAACCCGGATATGGTCGGCCACTCCGGCAAGCTCGAACCGACGATCAAAGCGGTCGAAGCGGTCGATGAATGCCTCGGCAAAGTCGTCGATGCCATTTTGGCAAAAGGCGGCGTCGCCATCATCACTGCCGACCACGGCAACGCCGATGAAGTGCTGACGCCGGACGGCAAGCCACAAACGGCGCACACGACCAATCCGGTGCCGGTCATCGTGACGAAAAAAGGCATCAAGCTTAGAGACGGAGGCATTTTAGGCGATTTAGCCCCGACGATGCTCGATTTGCTCGGCTTGCCGCAGCCGAAAGAAATGACCGGAAAATCGCTCATTGTCCAATAACAACGATACAAGGAAAAGGAGTGCATGTTGATGTCTGCGATTATTGACGTCTACGCCCGCGAAGTGCTTGACTCGCGCGGCAATCCGACGGTGGAAGTGGAAGTGTATACGGAAGACGGCGGCTTCGGCCGCGCTTTGGTGCCGAGCGGCGCTTCGACCGGGGAATATGAAGCGGTCGAACTGCGCGACGGCGACAAACACCGCTATCTCGGCAAAGGGGTGTTAAAAGCGGTCGAAAACGTGAACGAAATCATCGCGCCGGAAATCATCGGCCTAGAAGTGACCGATCAAGTGGCGATCGACCGGAAGCTGATTGAACTCGACGGCACGGAAAACAAAAGCAAGCTTGGCGCCAACGCCATTTTGGGCGTCTCGCTCGCCGTGGCCCGCGCGGCAGCGGACGAGCTTGGCCTGCCGCTGTACCAATACTTCGGCGGCTTTAACGCCAAAACGCTGCCGGTGCCGATGATGAACATTTTAAACGGCGGCGCGCATGCCGACAACAACGTCGACATTCAAGAATTTATGATCATGCCGGTCGGCGCGGAAAGCTTCCGCGAAGCGCTGCGCATGGGGGCGGAAATTTTCCACAGCTTAAAAGCGGTGTTGAAAGCGAAAGGCTACAACACGGCGGTCGGCGATGAAGGCGGCTTTGCCCCGAACTTGAAATCGAACGAAGAAGCGCTGCAAACGATCATTGAAGCGATCGAAAAAGCGGGCTACAAACCGGGCGAACAAGTGATGCTGGCGATGGACGTCGCGTCGTCCGAGCTCTATAACAAAGAAGACGGCAAATATCATCTCGAAGGCGAAGGCGTCGTCAAAACGTCGGAAGAAATGGTCGCTTGGTATGAAGAACTTGTATCGAAATACCCGATCATCTCGATCGAAGACGGGCTCGATGAAAACGACTGGGAAGGGCATAAACTGCTCACCGAGCGGCTCGGCAAAAAAGTGCAGCTTGTCGGCGACGACTTGTTTGTGACGAACACGAAAAAATTGGCTGAAGGCATTGAAAAAGGCGTCGGGAACTCGATTTTGATCAAAGTGAACCAAATCGGCACGCTCACCGAAACGTTTGACGCCATCGAAATGGCGAAACGCGCCGGCTATACGGCCGTTGTCTCGCACCGCTCCGGCGAAACGGAAGACAGCACGATCGCCGACATCGCCGTCGCCACGAACGCCGGCCAAATCAAAACCGGAGCGCCGTCGCGCACCGACCGCGTCGCGAAATACAACCAGCTGCTCCGCATCGAGGATGAACTCGGCCATACGGCGATTTACCAAGGCATCCGTTCGTTTTACAATTTGAAAAAATGACGGAAACAGGCGTCCCCAAAACGGCGGGGGCGCCTGTTGTTTTGATGGGGGGCAAAAGGGTGCCGAATGGCTGGCGGTGATAAAGATGACTCGATGCATTCAGGAAAGCTGCGAGTGAAGATTAAAACGCTCCACGTCTCATGATTAGACAAAGTCAAGTGGCATAGTTTGTAGAAAAATGTCTAATTTTTACCCAGTTAACGGAATAGTTGCACCTATAATAAAATCTTTTTTCGTGGCATTAATTGGCGCTTTATTGTTAGGGACAATTACAGGCGTGTTGATTATCCAATAAAATCCAAAGGGTATAGAAAAAAGAGCACCTTTCCTGTAGAATGTGAGTAGCGACACAAACAAACCCAGGAGGTGCTCTCTATGAACAAGCATACCACACTCCCGAATTTGATGCAAAAACTTGTTTCGGATGAAGAGATTCAACTGATTGCCGAAGCGGTTGGGTATCGTGATTCGTCTCGAACCTTTGCGTTGCGCGAGTTGATTCACTTCTTCCTGCTGGCCGCCATGCATCAATGGAAAAGCTTTCGCCACGGAGCCGATGTGGGGCCTCTGTATGGATTGCCGCGATTCCATTATTCAACTGTATCCAAGAAAGCGAAAGAAGTTCCCTATGACATCATGAAACGCTTGTTGGCGTTGATCATTTCCAAGTGCAACCGCCAAACCCGCCGTTCGCTTCGGTTTCCCAAACCGCTTCGGGTGGTGGATTCGACGACCGTCACGGTCGGGAAAAACCGCCTGCCATGGGCGCCGTATCACGGCGAACGCGCCGGAGTGAAGCTGCACGTCGCGTATTCGCCGGAATCCTCGTTGCCGGCAGACGTGGTGGAAACCATCGGACTGCGTCATGATGGCCCGGTGGGAGAACAGTTGACGAACGCTCAACAAGTGCTGGTGGAAGACCGGGCGTATTTCAAAATCGAACGCCTCGATCGATTTGTGGAGCAGCATCAGCTCTTTGTCATTCGGATGAAGGACAACATCGAACTTCATCAGAAAAAAAGCTTGAAACGCCTTTCCAGCACATCCTCATCGGTTCAAGCCGACTTCACGTGCCAGTTGGGGACGAAACAATGCCGCTCCACCAAGCGTCACCGGGTGGTGATCTTTCGAGATGCGAATGGCCGCGACATTCGGGTCGTGACGAACCTCTTCCATGCGTCTGCGGAAACCATTGCCGACATGTACCAACAACGTTGGACTGTTGAGGTCTTTTTCCGTTGGGTGAAGCAATATCTGAATGTCCCGACCTTGTTTGGCACGACGGAAAATGCGGTATACAACCAACTGTTTGCGGCGTTCATCGCGTATGTGTTGCTGCGATGGCTGTATGATCAAACCAAAAAACAGACGAACGTCTCTCTTTCCTTCATTTCGTTCGTTCGCCGTTTTTTCTCTGGGCAGCTTCCTCTCGATTGGAAATCCGGGATGGCCGCTGCTTTGTTTGAGTATGCCCAAATTTATGGAAGGCGTATGTATAATTTTGGATAATCAACACTCGTGGGACAATTACTAATTTAATTTTTCTTAAAAAAGCACGACCAAACGATTAAAAGAAAAAGCTTTGACTCTTTATCAAAAGTTGTACTTGCCTGTTCTTCTTCTTTTTCTTGCTCGAGCTCTTCTACAATAATAAGTGAAACAATTTGGTTCATTTTGATCCACTTCCTTTACTGCCTGTTTAGGCAGCTGTCATCTTTTCTCCTCAAACAGGCTGCGGTACGGCCGTGCGGCGTGGAATCATCTCGTATAGGAGCGAAGCGATGGACGCAGGCGGATCGTTCGTTTATAATATTTTTTGAATCATTTGAATATTTTTGGGGGGATGGGGATGAAGCAAACGGTTGTGGAGACGCGGTATGGGCGGTTGCGCGGGGGGATGAATGAAGGTGTTTTTGTTTGGAAAGGAATTCCGTATGCGAAAGCGCCGGTCGGTGAGCGTCGGTTCCTTCCGCCGGAGCCGCCGGAGGCGTGGGACGGAGTGCGGGAGGCGACATCGTTTGGTTCTGTTGTCATGCAGCCGTCGGATCCGATTTTCAGCGGATTGCTCGGGCGGATGAATGAGGCGCCGAGCGAAGATGGGCTGTACTTGAACGTTTGGTCGCCGGCGGCCGATGGGAAGAAGCGGCCGGTGCTCGTTTGGATTCACGGCGGCGCCTTTTTGTTCGGCTCTGGTTCTTCGCCGTGGTATGACGGGACGGCGTTCGCGAAACACGGCGATGTCGTCGTCGTGACGATCAACTACCGAATGAACGTGTTTGGCTTTTTGCATCTTGGCGATATGTTTGGCGAAGCTTACTCCCAAGCGGGGAATCTCGGCATTTTGGACCAAGTGGCGGCATTGCGCTGGGTGAAAGAGAACATTGAGGCGTTTGGCGGCGATCCGGACAACATTACGATTTTCGGTGAATCGGCCGGAGCGGCGAGCGTCGGTGTGCTGTTGTCGCTGCCGGAAGCGAGGGGGCTGTTTCACCGCGCCATCTTGCAAAGCGGTTCGGGTTCGCTTCTCCTCCGTTCGCCGGAGACGGCCATGGCGATGACCGAGTGCATTCTCGATAAGGCCGGCATCCGTCCGGGCGACCGTGACCGGCTGTTGTCGATTCCGGCGGCGGAGTTGCTGCAAGCGGCGCTGTCGCTCGGACCGGGCGTCATGTACGGTCCGGTCGTGGATGGCCGCGTGTTGCGCTGCCATCCGATCGAAGCGCTTCAAGATGGGGAAGGGAAAGACATTCCGATTCTCATTGGGGTGACGAAAGACGAGTACAACTTGTTTACCTTGACGGATCCATCGTGGACAAAGCTTGGCGAAAAAGAATTGCTTGACCGGATCAACCGTGAAGTCGGGCCCGTGCCGGAGGCGGCGATTCGCTATTATGCAGAAACGGCGGAGCCGTCGGCGCCCGCCTGGCAAAAGTGGCTTCGCATCATGACGTACCGTGTGTTTGTCGAGGGGATGCTGCGGACGGCGGACGCAAAGGCGGCTTGCGGGGCGGATGTGTACATGTACCGGTTTGACTATGAAACGCCGGTGTTTGGCGGGCAGCTGAAAGCATGCCACGCGCTCGAGCTGCCGTTTGTGTTTCATAATCTCCACCAGTCCGGAGTTGCAAACTTTATCGGCAATCGGCCGGAGCGCGAGGCGATCGCCAACGAAATGCATTATGCTTGGCTTTCGTTCGCCCGCACGGGCAATCCAAACGGCGATCACTTGCCGGAAGAGTGGCCGGCGTACACGACTGGACGCAAGCCGGCGTTCGTCTTTTCCGCCGCAAGCCATGTGGAAGACGACCCGTTCGGCCGCGAGCGGGCGGCGTGGCAAGGGCGCGCCTAATCGAAAAAAGGAACGGTGCCTAACGGCCGTTCCTTTTCTATGTATCGATTCAATCGTTTGCTTCTTTCGCAGGAAGCCCGAACTGTTCCGCCAGCTCCGGGTCGCGGTCGATCGCCTCAAGCAGCTTCCGCATGACGTTGACGTCAAATGTGAAGTTCGCCCCGATCGGCGAGGTGACGAAAATTTTCCCTTCCTTCGCCTCCCGCGCCCGTTTGAATTGATAGCCGTCAATCGCGATGACGACTCGTTCATCTGGTCTTGCCATCTGAGTCCCTCCAGTCGTTGTCGATTTTCTTCCATTGTCTTTCATTGTAACGCATTTCGGCATCGGGCGACAATGGTCATGACGCATCACGTCTTTCATCGCGCTGGGGCCGCCCCACTAGTTGCCGCCAACAGCGATCTATGGTATAGTAAAATTATTGCAATGTCGGTCGTTGGAGGTGTCAGGCATGCATGCCTTGCTTGTGACGCTGCTTGTCATTGTGTCCATTGCGTTGATTGCCGTTGTTTTGCTGCAGTCGGGCCGCAGCGCTGGGTTGTCGGGGGCGATCACCGGCGGCGCCGAGCAATTGTTTGGGAAGCAGAAAGCGCGCGGGCTCGATGCGGTGTTTCAGCGCGTCACAGTCGTGTTGGCTGTGTTGTTTTTCGTCTTGTCAATTGTGGTAGCCTATTTATAAACGATGATAAGTGGGAAAGCGGGGGCGGTCCTGACATACAATGGGCTGCCTTTTCTATTTCGTGAAGATGCTTTGGCAAGCATTTTTTGATTGCTAGCATGGAGGAAGGGAGAACGCATGATGAAAATCGTTCCACCAAAACCGTTTTTCTTTGAAGCCGGGGAGCGGGCGGTGCTGCTTTTGCACGGGTTTACCGGCAATTCGGCTGACGTTCGGATGCTCGGGCGATTCCTTGAATCGAAAGGCTACACATGCCATGCCCCGATTTACAAAGGGCACGGCGTGCCGCCTGAGGAGCTCGTCCACACCGGGCCGGATGATTGGTGGCAAGACGTCATGAACGGCTATCAGTTTTTGAAAAACAACGGCTACGAAAAAATTGCCGTGGCCGGGTTGTCGCTTGGAGGCGTATTTTCATTGAAATTAGGTTACACTGTACCTATAGAAGGGATTGTGACGATGTGCGCGCCGATGTACATCAAAAGCGAGGAAACGATGTATGAAGGCGTGCTCGAGTATGCGCGCGAGTATAAAAAGCGGGAAGGAAAATCAGAGGAGCAAATCGAACAAGAAATGGAACGGTTCAAGCAGACGCCGATGAAGACGTTGAAAGCCTTGCAAGAGCTCATCGCCGATGTGCGCCGCCATCTTGATTTGGTTTATGCCCCGACGTTCGTCGTCCAAGCGCGCCATGATGAGATGATCAATCCCGACAGCGCGAACATCATTTATAACGAAATTGAATCGCCGGTCAAACAAATCAAGTGGTATGAGCAATCAGGCCATGTGATTACGCTTGATCAAGAAAAAGATCAACTGCATGAAGATATTTATGCATTTCTTGAATCGTTAGATTGGTAAAGGAGAAAGGAGGGGATGGCTGATGGATCACGCATTGGCCGAACGAATTTTAACGTTTATGCGCGATGAGGCGTACAAGCCGCTCACGGTTGAAGAACTGGAAGAAGCGTTTCGCATCGAGGATGCCGATGGGTTCAAGGAGTTTGTCAAAACGCTTGTCGCCATGGAAGAGGAAGGCCTTGTCGTTCGGACGCGCAGCAACCGCTACGGCGTGCCCGAGCGGATGAATCTCGTGCGCGGCAAGGTGATTGGCCATGCGAAGGGATTTGCCTTCGTCGCGCCGGAGGAGCCGGGAATGGACGATATTTTCATCCCGCCGTCCGAATTGAAAAACGCCATGCATGGGGACACGGTGCTTGTGCGCGTCCAGGCTGATTCATCCGGGGCGCGCCGCGAAGGAACGATCGTCCGCATTTTGGAGCGCGGGGTGAAAGAAGTCGTCGGCACGTACACGGAAAGCAAATATTTCGGCTTTGTCATCCCGGATGACAAACGGATCGTCAACGACATTTTCATTCCGAAAAATGCGGCGAACGGAGCGGTCGAAGGGCATAAAGTCGTGGCCCGCCTGACATCGTATCCCGAGGGACGGATGAGCGCCGAAGGGGAAGTCGTTCAAATTCTCGGCCATAAAAACGACCCGGGCGTCGACATTTTATCGATCATTTATAAATACGGCTTGCCGCTTCAGTTTCCCGAAGACGTGATCGAGCATGCCAACCGGGTGCCGGACGTCATTACGGAGAAAGACTTGGAAGGGCGCCGCGATTTGCGCGGCGAAATGATCGTGACGATCGACGGGGAAGATGCGAAAGACTTGGACGACGCCGTGACGGTGACAAAGCTTGAGAACGGCAACTACAAACTCGGGGTTCATATTGCTGATGTCAGCTACTACGTCGAGGAAGGCTCGCCGATCGACCGCGAGGCGTACGAGCGCGGCACGAGCGTTTATTTGGTCGACCGCGTCATCCCGATGATTCCGCATCGGCTGTCGAACGGCATTTGTTCGCTCAATCCGAAAGTCGACCGGCTGACGCTCTCGTGCGAGATGGAAATCAATGAGCGTGGCGAAGTCGTCCGCCATGACATTTTCCCAAGCGTCATCCGCACGGTGGAACGGATGACGTATTCCGATGTCAATAAAATTTTGGTGGACAAAGACGAAGTGTTGCGGGAACAATATGCGACGCTTGTGCCGATGTTTGAGCTGATGGCTGAGCTTGCCGACATTTTGCGGCAAAAACGGATGAAGCGCGGAGCGATCGATTTCGATTTTAAGGAAGCGAAAGTGCTCGTCGATGAAAACGGAAAACCGTACGATGTCGTCTTGCGCGAGCGGTCGGTCGCTGAGCGGCTGATTGAAGAGTTTATGCTCGCGGCCAACGAAACGGTCGCCGAGCATTTCCATTGGTTGAACGTTCCATTTATTTACCGTGTCCACGAAGACCCGAAGCCGGAAAAACTGCAGCGCTTTTTGGAGTTCATCACGAACTTCGGCTATGTTGTCAAAGGAACGGGCAACCAAATCCATCCGCGCGCCCTCCAGCAAATTCTCGAAGCGGTGCGCGGCGAGCCGGAAGAAATGGTGATCTCGACTGTCATGCTTCGGTCGATGAAGCAGGCGCGCTATGACGCGGAAAGCCTCGGCCATTACGGGCTGTCAACCGAGTTTTACACCCATTTCACGTCGCCGATCCGCCGCTATCCGGACTTGATCGTCCATCGGCTCATTCGGACGTACTTGATCAACGGGCAGATGGATCCGGAGACGCAGCAAAAATGGGCGGAAAAGCTGCCGGAGATTGCCGAGCATGCATCCGATATGGAGCGGCGCGCCGTTGAGGCGGAGCGGGAGACGGACGATCTGAAGAAAACCGAGTTTATGGAAGACAAAATCGGGATGGAATTTGACGGCATCATCAGCTCGGTGACGAACTTCGGCTTGTTCGTTGAGCTGCCGAACACGATTGAGGGCTTGGTGCACGTCAGCTATTTAACGGATGACTATTACCGCTACGACGAGCGCCACTACGCGATGATCGGCGAGCGGACGGGAAAAATGTACCGCATCGGCGATGAAATCACCGTCCGCGTCATCAACGTGAACAAAGACGAGCGGATCGTCGATTTTGAAGTCGTCGGCATGAAAGGGCGCCGCCCGCCGAAAGCGAAAGCCGCTCCGGTCGTCATCGAAGGGAAAAAACAAAAGAAAGGAAAAGCGAAGGCGGAGCCGAAAGCGCAAAGCGGCCCAAACCGCAGCGCGAAGGCGAAAAAGAAGAAAAAGAAAAAACGGTGAGGAAAAGCCGAACAGGCGGCTTTTCCTTCTTTTTCGTTTTTGGTAAAATAAGAAACGCTACGATGAGGAGGAAGAAGGGTATGCCAAAAGGGGAAGGAAAAGTAATCGCCCAAAACAAAAAAGCGCACCATGATTATTTCATCGAAGAGACGTATGAAGCCGGCCTTGTGCTGCAAGGGACGGAAATCAAATCGATCCGCAACGGCCGGGTGAACTTGAAAGATTCGTTCGCCAAAGTGGAAAAAGGGGAAGTGTTTCTCCATAACATGCATATCAGCCCGTACGAACAAGGCAACCGCTACAACCATGACCCGCTGCGGACGAGAAAGCTTCTTTTGCACCGGCGCGAAATCAATAAGCTGATCGGCTACACGAAAGAGCAAGGGTATACGCTCGTGCCGCTGAAATTGTATATTAAAAACGGCTTTGCCAAAGTGGAGCTCGGGGTGGCCAAAGGGAAGAAAAAATACGACAAGCGTGAAGACATGAAGCGGAAAGAAGCGCAGCGCGAAATCGAGCGGGCGTTTCGCGAACGGCAAAAACTGTAGAAAACATTTCCGTTGAAAATATGCAAAGCCATGCTATAATAAGAATTGCAACAGCCAGTTATCCGATGCTTAAGCTGTTCCGATCTCTTCGCACCCGCGGGGACGATCCGGATTCGACAGGGGTAGGTCGAGCTTAAGCGGCGAGCCGAGGGGGACGTCCTCGTAAAAACGTCACCTAAAGATAACTGGCAAACAAAACTACGCTTTAGCTGCCTAATTGCTGCAGCTAGCTCCTCCCGCCATCGCCCGCGTGGCGTTCGAGGGGCTCATATGGAGCGGGCTACGCCCAAATCCGCCGCCTGAGGATGAGGGAAGAGACGAATCAGGCTAGCCGCCGGGAGGCCTGTCGGTAGGCGGAACGGACGGCGAAGCGAAATATACCGACTACGCTCGTAGATGCTTAAGTGGCGATGCCTCTGGACGTGGGTTCGACTCCCACCGTCTCCATTTCCAACATCCGAACGGTTCGGATAAGAAATCGTGAAACCCTTGATACGACTGCATTTGCAGTCGTTTTTACTTTTTCGAGAATCCGAAAGAATCCTATAGAATTTAAAAAAATTTTGCACGGATTTTGCACGGCTTTTTTTATTTTGCATTGTAGAGTTCCTCCATTGTGAGGTCTACTTGTCGCGGCTCTTTTTGTTCCATCTCGTCTAAAATGTGCGAATATGTTTATAAGGTGGTCACAATATCTTTATGCCCAAGCCGCTGGGAAACATATTTGACGTTCACGCCTTTGAACAACAACATTGAAGCGTGAGTATGTCGGAGCCCATGGCACGTAATATCACTCTTTCGGTTTCACCTCCTTGCCAGCTCTCGTAACTTTTTTAAATAATCATTCTCCGCTTTCAGTCTTCGATTCTCTTCCTCTAAACTGCACTCTTTTTTTCGGGGGCTTCCCTTGAATGGAGACTTGGATGTCCCGCGCCGTTCTTCAAGCCCTTTTCGGCCATGTTCACGGTAACGTTTTATCCAAAGTCTGATCGTTTTTGTGCAGGGAATCGCTAACTCTTGGCATATTCGCTTATATCCCCATCCCTCTTTGATGTACATCTGGGCAGCCCTCCATTTAAACTCCACGGAATAGGTGGTCTTTCGGTGTTTGCTTGTTCTCGAACATAAACAAATCCCTTCAGTGTTTTTAATGACAATATGGGCATTTTTCCAACTGTCTACACTAGAGGGATAATATCAAAACGGCAGGGATTTTTTTATTTTAATACAAAATTCGACAATCTTTTTGATCAAAATTGATTACTATCGAAATTAATGGATAAAGCTTTGAAATGGGGGACAAATGATGTACGTTGTAGACGGCACTGGTAGAATCTATTATCCGTCGAACTATACGAATTACTTATGGAATGGGCAAACATTGAGGAGGGGAGACAGGAACGATTATGTGACTTTATAAAGCTGGATTCAACCCAGGGGGCATTGATGGAATTTATGGAGCCAATACAGAAAAAGCCGTGAAGGAATTTCAAAAGAAGGTTGGAATCGCAGCAGATGGAATTGCAGGAAAACAAACCTATCAGGCTCTGCAAAAGTATGTTGGAACACAAACAACAGTATCTCAATCAAACTCATCAAGCAGTAATGATCATTGGACAGGTCAGACACTTAGAGAAGGAAGCAAAGGGGAGGGTGTAAAGGAATTACAAATAATGTTAAATTCAGCAGGATATAATGTTAAAGTGGATGGCACATATGGACATGAGACGGAACAAGCGGTGAAAGGATTTCAAAAATTGGCTGGCATATCTGTTGATGGAGTAGCAGGAATACAAACCTATAGAAGTCTGAAATCGTATATTTCTTCTAAAATGAATAAAGGTATAAGAATCGATATATCAAAGAGGCACAGGAACTGCAAAGAAAGGCAGAGGAAAAAAGAAAAGAACAATTAGCTAAATCAATCATAGATGTAGTTACAGATTTTATTCCGATTATCGGGACGTTCAAGGACGCATATCATCTTGTTGACACCTTATCTAATCCCAATTCTAGCACCAAAGAAGTGGCGCTAGCATTATTTTCTTTTATCCCAGTTATAGGAGACTTTAAAGAATTAGGTAAATTAAATAAGGCGATACAAGGCGTCAAATCAACAGTAAAAACAGGGGCGCACAAAATAGATAATGTAGTAATGGATTACATATCTAAAAAAATTAGAGAAATTGATGCATCAGACTTATTACTGTACTCGGAAAAATCAGGAGGACACACAATTGCAGAGCATGTATCGTTATCAGATGCAGAAATGGTTAGGAGGGCAGCACAAAGAAAATTGGATGTTACGTCATATACAAATCAAAACACGGCAATAAAGGTAATAAAAAGCACATTGTCTAGCAACGCCTCTAAAATCTCAGAGTGGTTGCTTGATCCGAATTCACCGGATAGACTTAACCTAATTCACGAAATGGATTATTCTATAGGTAAGGGATACAAAAAAGGAGGGACATCTTTAAACACTGATTTAAATACAGCATTTACCCAGTTAAAGAAAGATTCTAAATCTGAATACGGATTTATTATTGTTACAAGTTATCCAAAATATAAAATAGGGAGTGTAAAAAATGTTAATAAATGTAAGGGAACAATTTAGCACCCTTCAATATTTCTTTGATTCCTATTATAATCAAACCTTCTATGATGCAACGTTGGAGAATCAGTTAATGGAATTGATTCGTAATGAACCTGCATGGTTAGTAAAGGCTTTAAAAGAGGAGATTAAAAGGTTAGAACAAGTGTATCATGATAAAGATTTTGAGACTTGGGATAAAATAGAGAAATTAGTTCATGAAAACAGTATGAGGTATTTTCCATATGAAGATGGTAAGGAGTTTATTGATGTAGCCAATAAACTGTTAGGGAAAGCCTAATAAAGATAGCTGGAAATCTAGGAATACTTCTTACGTCAGATTATTGGTATCGTTTGAGCGACATTGAGGAAAAGAAAAAAGAACTTGAGGCATTGCGCAAGAAATATCGGCCGTATGATGCGGAATAGTTAATGTGGATCCCTGACTTCGGGTGGTGATTTTTCGAAGAGTGGGAAAGAGAAAAGGCGGATCGCTCCGCCTTTTTGCATGGATTTATACACTGAAAATAATTTTGCACGGATTTTGCACACTGAAAAATTCGATGTCACAAAAACCTTGAAATATCAATATTTGATAAAACCCGTGGTGCTATATAGATGCAATTTGAAGTTTTACCATTTGCAGCTTTTATCGACTGTCGGGCGACCGAACAACGCCGCTTCCAGACCCATATATGGGCCTGTGAAGCAGGTGGTCGTTCGGTCCTCCGTCATGCTTTGGCGCGACGGGGCAAGCCTGTGGCTTGCCTTCGACAGTCGAAAATGGACAAATCGCTTTTCCGTCAAGGATATGTTAAACTTCTTAGTTGCATCTATATAGATAAAATCGAGTAAGCATAAAAATAGCCCTTGCCTGCGGATCTCCTGTAGAATGAAAGTGCGACCAAACATTCGAAAGGAGAATCCCCATGCAAGAGCACTTTCATTTTACTACAGATCGAGCCAAGATTCAAAAGCAATATGCCGCCATTTTCTTTTTTGTCTCTGCCCAGCTGTCATCGATTCAGATGCACCTGCAGCGCCGCAACCGCCATTTGGTCAAACAGGAAGACGCTGTGGTCATTGCGATTCATATTTTAGGAAAGTTGCTCGGTTTTACATCCGAACGGGCATGGCATCGCTTTGTCACGGGAAATTTGTTCACAAACGGCTCGTTTCTCGAACGTTCCCGGTACAACCGCCGTTGCCGGGCGCTGCGCTTCGCCATTAAATGGATCCGCCATAGTGAGCAAAACGCGGCCAACATCATGCCTATGCCGTGGTCGACAGCTTGCCGCTCCCGTTGCGCCATACCGCCAGAATGCATCGCGTCAAACGGTTTCAAGAGATCGCCGACATCGGGTATTGCGCTTCCAAAAAGCAATGGTGCTATGGGGTGAAGCTGCACCTTCAAGTGACCGATCAAGGGCTGCCCATGGGCTATGTGGTGACGGAAGCATCCTGCCATGATCGCATCGCCGCTGAAAGCGTGATGACTCAAATTCCTCATCCTTATCACTTCGGGGACAAAGGATTCATCAGCCGTGAGTTGCAAAAAAGGCTGTACGAAGAGTACCAAATGGCGCTTTGGACTCCGTCTCGAAAAAACGAGAAACATTGCTCGTCCGAGGCATGGGAGAAGTGGATCCAACAAAAACGCAACGTGATCGAGACGGTGTTCTCGGTTCTGGTTGACCAATACCGGATCACAGAGATTCGAGCGAATTCCATGATCGGATTTGAAGCAGCGCTCGACGGCATATTGTCAGCCTATTCCCTAGTTACACTTGGGCTAGTTGAGTTCTAACTCCCAACTAGCACCATGGGTTATAGGTTGTAATAAAGAATTTCCGATCTCCATGTCCCGTCTTTATCACCTGACAAGCTGGCACGGTGACAAGAAGAGCGAACAATGCCATGTAAAACAAAATTGCAACTTATATAGCAAAGGATATGGAAAAGTGATTGGTAGGATGTCTGCGGACGAGAAAGTTAGGTGGAGACTAGATTATGATCCGAAGAAAGGGATACATATTAACGTTGAAGATTACAGAAATGGGAAAGATCAAGCGATAAAAGTATGCATTCCTTTTAAAGGGGATGAAAAAACATTCGAATCACTTTTGAGGCATATCAATAAATAAAGGGGGGATGAAAAATGACACTATTTGAAGAGTGTGTTCATGCAATAGGCGATGATAGTTTGAGGATTTTATCGAACGAGGAAACTGAAAAATATTTTGATTATTTGTGTACATTATTCCCTATTTCACCTTGGGGAAGGATTGATTGGGAAAATGTGTCGGAAAAGGAAAAAATAACGTATTTATCAGAAATCGTGGACTGGCTGCGACAAAAGGGGATGAATTATAATGATGTGATTGTACTATGGAACTATTCTTATTATCCTGGTATTCAGACAAAATTAGAAAAAGTTCTAAATGCAATCGATGATGTGGTTGCTGTGGGATCAGATACCTTTATCCTTTGTAAAAATGGAGAGTATATAATCGAATTTTTCCATGATGGTGAAGTGACCATAGGTACTCCAGAAAATAAAACGAGAAAAATTTAATCATCTTCTTTGTTGAAAAACTCTCATTTCTAAGTGTACGTGGTAGGAGACATTCGTCGACGATGGTGGCGTGCAAGTTTTTTGAGAATGTGCTGGAAAAATGCGGAGCGCAGCAGAGTAGAGAAGAAGGCGGAGTGATCCGCCTTTTTGCATGGATTTATGCACTGGAGATCATTTTGCACAAATTTTGCACACCAAGGGAATTCAAAGAATCAAGGTTTGGAGGGTGGTGGTTTTACTCCCACCGTCTTCATTTCCAACATCCAAACAGTTCGGATCGAAAATCGCAAAACCGTCGATGCGACCGCAATGGCGGTCGTTTTTATTTTTGTGGGAGCTTAAATGTGGCTTCCATGCCTGGCCATTTCCTTGCAGTGAACCATCGTTGGTTGCCCTATCGCCTGCCGTCCGAAAGGTGCTTCCGTGAATCTCGCACAGCGCGTGTCAGAAGGGAGGCTTAACGATACATAGATGGTGAAAAAATGCATTTCGCTTCCATCGATCTTGCCGAAGAACCGGCCAACTGCGGGTTTCGTTCTCCAGCCTTCTAAGGTGATGATGCATACAGGTATATGTGTGCAGTTTGTCTGCTATGGCTTCCTGATCGCGAAACAAGGGGCTCATAGGGAGGTTCGTGCAAGGAGGGAGAAAAAGAAGGCCGAACGAGTGAGGATTCGCCTCGTCCGGCCTGTTTTTTAGTCAGCCGCCGCAGCGGACGGTTCTTTGTCCGCGGCTGTCTCGCTATGCGCCATCGGCACGTCGGCTTCGGCCCATTGCGGCCGCCAGGAGACGCAAAGCGCCCCGCCGATGATGCCGAGAATCGTGCCGACTAAGAAACCGCCCAAGGCGCCCATAATGGATAAAATCGCGCTGAACATGCCGATGATGCCGAGCAATGTTGACAGACGCGGCATGGTGTACGAGAGAATGGCCATTAACATCACCATGCCGCCAAGGAAAAAACCAGCGAAGACCATGCTTCCAGGGACGAGTGAAATTTCGTACAGCTGCATCGGAATCCATAAAATGACAAGGCTTGACAATAGGAGAAACGTCGCCCCCCAAAACGGGCGCCGTCTGCGCCAGCGCCCGAACGCCTGCCAACAGGAACGAATCGTATTCAATGGTTCTCATCCCTTTGTTAATTCAATTTTTCGAAATAGACTTTCATGCCAGGAAGAGTGACTTTTTGTTGGAATAAGTAAACCGTTTTCAAATCTCCGTTTTCGATCGTAATGTTGTCGGCCCCTTGGGTGAACTCTTTGGCGGCTTTTTCGACCGGATTGCTCACATCGCCGACATAGCTTTCTTTCATCGTCAAGCTGCCGAAGGAGATGTTTCCGTTAATTTGCGTCGCTTTTTGCACGAGCCCGTCGATTGACACTGGCTCGCTGGCTGCAATGATGACGCGGATGCCGAGCGCTGGAAAATCTTTTGAAATCCGAAGGCCTTGAATCGTCGCTTTTTCGATTTCGTTGACAAATACGGGTGTTTGCGGTGCATTTCCAGCTTCTGCGACTCCGCCGTACATTTTAAACCCGGTGCCGTTCATCTTGTCGAACTGAACGGTAAATTCGCCGACTCCACTGATCGGCACGGCATAGGCGACGCCTGTCAGCCCAAAGATAGACAGCAAAGCGCCAAGAAACAAAAACCCTCCCAACAATGCGGCGAGCAATGGCTTTTTCGCCGTGCGCCCCCCAATGATGACCGGTTTTGCTGCCATTTCCATGGCGTTTCTCCTCCCCCTTTTTTTGAATGATAAGCGCTGTAAGCGCTTTAGTAAATCTGTTTAAATTTTATGACAATTATCCGTTCCATTAAATCCCTATGTTTGTCGGATTTTTTAAGTGCTCTTGGACAAACGTGACGGGCAAAAGAAGGAATTGACCGAGCGAATTAAGAAAGTAGATGATCAAAGTAGTCGATAACCAGCGGGGATGCGGGGGGGGGAGGATGGGCATGTCGAAGGAATTAAACGATCATTTGCTTCGTTTGCTGCGGGAGGCGGCGGACATCTTGCATAGGTATGAGGCGGAATTGGATCGGGAATGGAAGCGGATTGGTGAAGCGCTTGGCAAGCGGAATGCGCGGGCCACAGACGTTTTTTCCACCCTGTGCGCATTCGTTCAGCATCGATGGTTGCCGTATGGGGGCGGGCATTCAGCCGATGGGCATTTGGAGCGCATCGCGGCGTTTCATCCGGAGATGATCATCTTTTCTCTGAATTTAATGGAAAATACGGTTCATCAAGTGTTGAAGGCGCATGCCCAAGCGGCCGCTGCGCTGCATCCGGCGGTGCGGTATTTGTTTTTCAAATGGAATGAATGGCTGTTGTATGATATGAATGAACAATCATTCAAAAGCGGCGATCGTTCTCCGTGGAAGAAGGAATCCTTGTGGAAAGATGCCGTCATTTTGTTCAACGAATGGATTTTGCGGGCGCAGACGTTCGAGGAATCGGCAGCGCATATTTGTTTTGGTTTTTCCTATTTTCTCCCCTTCAGCCGGTGCGCTCTGTTTCAATTTGTCAATCAGGAGAGCATGGCCATTGGTCTATACGGACATGGCGTAGACAACGAGCAAATCCAGCGTTTGCGCGTGGAATTGGACAGCATTCCGATGTTGAAAGAAAGCGTGGGGAAATTGAAAGCGGAAGTGCATGAGTTTCGCCATTTTCGCCCGATTTACGTGCCGAGGGCGAGCGAACAGTTTCCAAAGGCATATGTCGAGCCATTCGATTTGGCATCGCTGGTGATCGTTCCGGTGTATGTGCCGACAGAGGGGCGGATGATTGGCGGCGTTGTCCTTGATCGGGGGCCGGGGCGATTTTTCTCCATCGACCGTCGGTTGTTTCCGGCGTTGATGAAATTTGGCCAAAGCGCGGGGGAGCTGCTGCTGAAATGGATCGAGGCGCCCAAAAAAGAAGCGGGAGCGATGGTTGAATCGTTGTCGCCGAGAGAAATCGAGGTGTTGAAGCTGCTCGCGGACGGAGCCTCGACATTGGAAGCGGCCTGTCAGCTTTATTTGAGCGAATTTACGGTGCGCGACTATATTTCGAGCGCTTTAAGGAAGCTTCACGCGAAAAATCGGACGGAAGCGGTGGCGAAAGCGCTGCGTCTTGGGTTGATTGGATGACGAGGCGGACCGGTCTGTCCGGCTGTTTCATTTCACACCATTTTCGCCGATTGCTCACCGTTTGGACACAGTTTTCTCCTATACTTTTTCTGAAAAAACAATAGGGGGGAAAACAGTGGAACAAACGGTGAAGGTGGCGAAAAAACAGCAGCCGATGTATGCGGCGGTATGGAGATGGCATTTCTATGCCGGGATCCTCTTTGCGCCTTTTTTGATCATTTTAGCGTTGAGCGGCGCCGTCTATTTGTTCAAGCCGCAAATCGAATCGGCTCTGTACGGCCATTTGTACGAGGTGGACAAGCTCGGGGAAAAGAAGCTGCCTCTCGTCGAGCTGACGGAACGGGTCAAAGAGAAATATCCGCATCATGCCATCGTCTCCGTGACGCTTGAGAACGAAGCAAATCGAACCGTGAAAGTCGGGATGATGGACAAAGGAGAAATGGTGTTCGCTTTTGTCAATCCGTATACCGGGGAGGTGCAGGGGACGCTGCGCGCGGATGAGAATTGGACGGAAATCGCGAAAAAAGTCCACAGCGAGCTGCTGATTGGCGGAACGGCGGCCAACCGTTTTGTGGAGCTGGCGGCTTGCTGGGGATTCATTTTGCTTGCCACAGGCCTGTACCTCTGGTGGCCGCGGCAGTCATTCTCGGTGTTCGGGACGTTTTGGCCGCGCTGGCGGGCGAAAAAACGGTTGGCTTGGCGCGATTGGCATGCAGTGACAGGCATATGGCTGAGCATCGGCATCCTGTTGCTCATTGTGACGGGGATGCCGTGGACAGGGGTCATGGGGGAGGTCATCAACCGCGTGGCGACGGCGACAAACACCGGTTATCCGCCGTTTGCGTTCAGCTTCGGACCGAAGCCGGAATCGAAAGTGGCCACCAAAGATGTGGCGCAAGACGTGCCATGGGCGGCCGAACAACTGCCTGTGCCTTCTGTTCGCGTGCGCAAGGCGGCTTCGTTGTCGCTCGATGAGGTGTATCGGATTGCGGAGGCGAAAAAGGTGAAAAAGCCGTTTACGATTTCGCTGCCGCTAGGGCCGAAAGGGGTGTTTACCGTTGCGACATCGAAGACGAAGCCGTGGGATAACGCCACTTTGCATATTGACCAATATTCGGGCCGGGTGCTGAGCGATGTCCGCTTTTCCGACTATGGCGCATTGGCCAAAGCGATTACGATTGGCATTGCGTTTCATGAAGGACGGTTGTTTGGGCTTTTGAACCAGCTGCTTAACCTTGCGATTTGCCTCGGTCTCGTCTTTTTAGGCGTCAGCGGCTTTGTCATGTGGCGCAAGCGCAAGCCGAAAGATGGGCTCGGGGCGCCCGCGCGCATCAAAGATCAGCAAGCGGTGAAAACGGTGTGGGGCGGCATGATCGTTGCCGGGATTGTGATGCCGTTGTTTGGATTGTCATTGATTGTGATTTGGTTGTTTGATCGTTTCGTTGTGCAAAAGATGCCCAAAGTCCGCCGTTTTTTGGCGGCATGAACCGTTCGTTCGCGGACGAGCAATTGTTTAGCAGGAAATAAGGCAATGATCAAAACCGCTTTTCTCTTTGCGCATGAACCATTGATGCAAGGGAAACGACTGATGTTCACCGCCTTTCTATATAAATGCACATTGAAGTGTTAACATTTTTCGACTGTCGGGCGACCGAACAACACCGCTCCCAGACAAATGAATTTGTCTGGGAGGCGGGTGGTTGTTCGGTTCTCTGTCACGCGAAAGCGTGACGCAGGCAAGCCAAAGGCTTGCCTTCGACAGTCAAAAATGGACAAGCCGCTTTTCCGTCAAGGATATGTTAAACGCTTTCGTTGCATCTATATAGAAGGCTGGTGATGGAATGAAAAAGGCGGCTCATCCTAATTATTTTTTTCAATTAGAGAAGCCTTGTCAGATCTGTCCCCTTTTCTGATCAATTGCCGTCGGTTCGAGCAAACAAACGAGTTTTTCATCCGCCTTCTAGAAGGCTGGTGAAAAAACAATGGATTTGCTCGATTTGTGAGAAGTTTCAAGGAATGGAGTTACAGTGCTTCAAAGTTTTTCAATTTGAGAAACACTGTTGAAGAACCATCTTTCCCCTTAAATCACCGGCCTTCTAGGGCTTGAAGTATTATGAAACGGGGGCTGACCCAAAAACGTCATTCTTCTCAAACGAAATACAACATATTGCGCATGATTCATTGTTTCGCGGCGATATATGGTGATGAGCAAGGGTGTCCCGATCCTTTTGGGACACCCCCTGCTATTCGTTCAGCAGGGGAAGACGAAAGGAAGAAGCAACGGAGTTGACGCATTTCGGTGTCATGTTCTGCATGGGGAGGCATATGTATAAAAAGGGAATTTTCTTCAGCGCATCAAAAGGGAGGAAATGAGAATGAACCAGCCCTACGCGTCCCATGTTTCGTCGCCGCAGCTCATTGCCCTGGTTGACCCGTATGTGTACCACGCTTTCCAAGGCTTGAACGGCAAAGAAGTCGTGGTGGAAACAGTCCGCGGTTCGATCCAAGGAACAGTGAGGGATGTGAAGCCAGACCATCTTGTCATCTCGGCGCATCAGGCGGTTTATTATATCCGCTTGGCGCAAGTCGTTTCTGTTCGCCTCGGCAATTAATTGCAAAGGAGGAAAAGAGCGGTGGTATTTCAGCGGATCGACCGGCTGGCGATCGAATTGCCGAAGCCGAAGTACGCGGACCCCAATGCAGCTGCGGCCGTGCAGGAGCTGCTTGGCGGCCGTTTTGGCGAAATGTCGACGTTAAACAATTATTTGTTCCAGTCATTCAATTTTCGGCAAAAAAAGAAGCTGCGTCCGTTTTACGAGTTGGTGGCGAGCATCACCGCTGAAGAGTTTGGCCATGTCGAGCTCGTGTCCAATGCGATCAACCTTTGCTTGACCGGTTCCACTCATCCCGGGGATCCGGACACAGCGCCGATGAAGGAGGCGAAAGACAAGCGCAATACGCATCATTTTATCGCGACGGCGCAGACGGCGTTTCCCGGCGATTCGATGGGGAAGGCGTGGACGGGGGAGTACGTGTTCAACAGCGGCAACTTGATTTTGGATTTGCTTCATAACTTCTTCCTTGAGTGCGGAGCGCGCACTCATAAAATGCGCGTCTATGAAATGACCGACCATCCTACGGCCCGCGAGATGATCGGCTACTTGCTTGTGCGCGGGGGCGTCCATATTTTGGCGTATGCCAAGGCGTTGGAAGTCGCGACGGGCGTTGATGTGACGAAACTGCTGCCGATCCCGAAGTTGGATAACCGTGTGTTCGACGAGGCGAGAAAGTATGAGGACCAAGGCGTCCACCGCCGACTTTACACATTCAGCGGCCAGTATTACAAAGAAATCGCCCGCATTTGGCAAGGAACCCATCCAAGCGATGGCCAGCCGCTTGAGGTGATCGAAGGAGCTCCCCAAGGGGGGGCGATCCCAGATTTGGACGAAGTGCCGGAAGAATTCGCCCCCGGGATTTCGGCCGAAGATTTTTTCGCAATCGCCAAGCGGCTGCAGCGGTCGGCAGGGTTGTGAGGAGGCGCCCAACGGCGCCTGATTTTTTTGGAAAGGTCGTCATTGAACAAAAAGTGCGGCGCAACGAAGAGATGATGCCAATGTTGGTTTTTCCCTTCACTTGAGCGTCCGCCATTGGCGAATCGCTATCTTTCTTCATGTTGGCCGCCGGCGGCGCGGGCCGCAACGGTTTGGAGCACGTCGAGGAAGCGGCGGGCGCTTTTCGGCAAATACCGTTGCGGGTCGAGGATGGCGGCGGCTTCCGCTGTCATAGAAGAGTCGACGATCTCGAGTACGCGGATGCCGGGGAGGCGAAACAAGGCCACGGTGGATTGCGGCACAATGGCGGCTCCGAGGCCTTGGGCGACAAGGGAAAGCAAGATGGTCGCATCCGGGCATTCGCATAGGACGTTCGGTTCAAATCCATGGCGGCGGCATTCCTCGATGACCCGCTCGTACTGTCCGGCGCCGTGCACCCGGTGGAGAAGGAGAAGCGGCCAATCCGCAAAATCACGCATGTATAGCGCGGTTCGTCCGGTTTTCCATTGCGCCGGCAATACGCCGACATAGCGTTCGCCGTTCAGGCGGATGACGTCGTAATCAGCCGAGTCGACCGGCAGGCGGACGATGCCGATGTCAATGTGCCGTTCTTGAAGGAGCTGGCAAATGGAAAACGTATCCCCTTCACGGAGATGAAAAGTCACGTTCGGAACTTGTTCATGGAATCGACGAATGGCTTGAGCCAAATAGTAAAAGCACGATTTGACGCAGCCGATCGACAGCGTTCCCGCCGCTCCCGCTTCGATTTCTTTGATTTCCGCTACGGCGTCATCAAGCTGGCGCAGCAGCTGCTTCGCCTTTTCATAAAATGCTTTGCCTGGTGCGGTGAGCTCCATTTTTTTCACCTTGCGGTCAAACAACGGAACACCGAGCTCTTCTTCAAGCTGCTTCAGCTGCTGGCTGAGCGGCGGCTGGGCGATATGAAGCTTTTGCGCCGCTTTGGTGATTTGCCCTTCTTCCGCAATGGTGACGAAATATTTCAGCTGTTTCACATCGATCATGGCCATGTTCCCTCTCTATATCTTTTTCGTATAGGATCGTTCATCATTTTTGTATTTTTCATATATGAAATGATATGTTATATTAATTTTGAACATTCTGAATAAAAGCGCTTCCTTGTCTATTATACATGAAAACGGAGGGAATGAAAATGCCGGCCAAAACGGGGCAACAGTATATGGAGCGGCTCAAGCGGGCGAAAAGCAGCGTGTACATCCATGGGGAAAAAGTCGAGGATGTCACTGCACATCCGGCGTTTTGCAACGTCGTCCGTTCGATGGCGGCGCTTTACGACCGGCAATATGAAAAGCCGGACAAAATGTTGTATCGGTCGCCGACAACCGGGCAGCCCGTCGGCATGACGTTCATTCAGCCGACCACGATTGAAGAGCTCATCGCCCGCCGCGAGGCGACGCAAGAATGGGCGCGTATGTCGGCGGGGATGATGGGGCGCTCGCCGGATTACTTAAACGCGGAAGTCATGGCCATGGGCGTCGCCAATGATCTGTTTGCTGAAGATGATCCGATGTTTGCTGAAAATGCCAAAAACTACTATGAGTACGCGCGGGAAAACGACATCAGCTTGACGCACACGCTCATCCATCCGCAAATGAACCGCGCCAAGGCGCTTCACGAACAAAACGATGCCGATGTGCCGCTCCATTTGGTGGAACGGCGAAAAGACGGGATCATCGTCAGCGGCATCCGCCTGTTGGCTACGCAAGGCGGGATTACCGACGAAATTTTAGTGTTTCCATCGACCGTGAAAAAATCGACAGCCGGTGAAGACCCGTACGCGCTCGCCTTTGCGATTCCGAACAATACGCCGGGCGTGAAGTTCATTTGCCGCGAGGCGTTTGACTACGGGCGGAGCGCGTGGGATCATCCGCTCGCGTCCCGCTTTGAAGAGGGCGATGCGATCGTGTCGTTTGAAAACGTGTTTGTGCCGTGGGAGCGCGTGTTTGTGTGCGGCAATTCGTCGATTTGCAACCGGACGTTCCGTGAGACGAACGCGGTCATTCATATGTCTCATCAAGTCGTGGCGAAAAACATTGTGAAAACGGAGTTTTTGCTCGGCGTCACGCTCTGTCTCATCGAAGCGATCGCCATCGGCGAGTTTCAGCATGTGAAAGACAAAGGGGCGGAAATCATGCTCGTCCTCGAGACGATGAAAAGCCATTTGTACCGGGCGGAGCACAATGCGAAGCGAGACCGCTGGGGAACGATGACGCCGGATTTTGCCGCGCTCGATGCCGCGCGCAACTGGTATCCGCGCATTTATCCGCGGCTTTCGGAGATCATCCGCATTTTAGGAGCATCGGGGTTGATGGCCATCCCGACCGAAGCCGATTTCCACAACGAAGAAATTGGCGATATCGTCCGCCGGGCGATGCAAGGGGCGACCATTGACGGCTATGAGCGCGTCCAGCTGTTCCGGCTCGCTTGGGATCTCACGATGAGCGCGTTCGGCGCCCGGCAGACGCATTATGAATATTACTTTTTCGGCGATCCGGTTCGGATGGGGATGGCGTATTTTGACGGCTATGAAAAAGAGCCGTATAAACAGTTCGTGCGCGAATTTCTGCGCGGCGCCAAAAGCGTGTTCATTCCTTCTGACAACAAGCATTGACCGTTCATTCGGACGCTGGCAAACACGAGCGGGCGTTGGAATGGTTGAGGAGCAAGGAGGATCGCCCGCTGCGGCGTTTCCCAAGGTTGCCGCGGATCGAAAAAAGGCAAGCATAGCGGCGCGCGAGCCGGCTGATCGGGGCATGCTGCGAGATGTTTGAAACGAAGGGATTTGGCGAGCAGCTCAGGAAGGCTTTGTTCCATGTTCGCCAGCAGAAAAAGGAGTCTTTCTGTCGGTTGCCTGACTCTGGAGGAAGGAATGTTGCGAAAGGGGGAAGAGAGCGATGACATTTTCCATTATTCGCTGCGCCCGCGCGGTGCTGCATGTGACCGATTTGGCCGCCGCCCGCGATTTTTACGAACGGGTGCTTGGATTTGTCGTGACGGAAGCGGATGAAAGCCATCTGTATTTGCGGGGGCTTGAAGAATATCACCACCATAGCCTGCTGTTGAAAAAGGCGCCCCGCCCCGCGGTGGAGGCGCTTGGCTACAAAGTCGGCTCCGAGCAGGAATTGGAAGCGCTTTATGAATGGTTTGCGGCGCAAACGCTGCAGCCGAAATGGCTGGAAGACGGGAGCCAGCGCGCCGTCGGAAGGGCGTTTCGCGTGCAAGATCCGTCCGGGCTGCCGCTTGAGTTTTTCACCCATATGGAGAAAACGGAGCGGCTTTTGCAGCGGTATGACTTGTACCGCGGCGCCCGCGTGCAGCGCATCGATCATTTCAACTGCGCGGTGACGGACGTTCAAAGTGCGTACGATTTTTATGTCCAAGGCTTGGGCTTTGCCTGCTCAGAGTATACAGAAACCGAGGATGGAAAACTTTGGGCGGCATGGCTGCACCGGAAGCAAAACGTCCACGATTTGGCGCTGATGAATGGAAAAGGGCCGCGCCTTCACCATATCGGTTTTTGGCTTCCGGATCCGCTCAGCCTGATCCATGCGTGCGATGTGCTGGCGGCCGCCGGATATGCGCCGAACATTGAACGCGGGCCGGGCCGCCACGGATTGTCGAACGCCTTCTTTGTCTATTTGCGCGACCCGGATGGCCACCGAATTGAGCTGTATAACGGCGATTATTTGACGAGCGACCCCGATTTTGCGCCGATCCGCTGGGATTTGGACGATCCGCGCCGGCAAACGTTTTGGGGGCATGCAGCGCCGGACAGCTGGTTTGAAGAGGCGTCCGTCGTTCTTGACATTCACAGCGGCCAGCCCATCGAGCCGAACGAACCGACATTGGCGAAGCGGAAACCGACTTTCCTGATTTAGAAAAGGGCCGCAGCCTTCTGCTGGCGGTTTTTGGGGCTATGATTATATATGATTTTATCGTTGATTTCATATATTATAATGTGTACAATATAAATAAGATTCAGAAAAATAAAGTCAATAGGGGGCAAGGGGATGGCATACCGCGAGGCGAAAGAACGGCTGCGCGGCTCGATCGCGCCGGTCGTCACGCCGTTTGATGAGGAAGGAAACGTGGATTTTGCGGTGCTGGCTGCGCTCATCGACTGGCATATTGAAAGCGGCACGCACGGCATTTCTGTCACGGGGACGTCGGGAGAGCCGAGCTCGCTGACGCTTGAAGAGCGAAAACAAGTGATGGAGGCGGCGAAAAAAGCAGTGGCGGGGCGGGTGCCGTTCGTGCCGGGGACGGGGTCGACGAACCATGCGGAAACGATCGAGCTGACCAAATTTGCGCAAGAGATTGGGGCCGATGCCGCCATGGTCATCGTCCCGTATTACAACCGTCCGTCCCAGGCGGCGTTGTATAAACATTTTAAGGCGGTGGCCGAGTCGGTCGACATCCCGATCATCGTCTACAACATCCCGGGGCGGACGGCGGTCAATTTGGAAGTGAAGACGTTAGCGCGGCTGGCTGAGGATTGTCCGAACATTATCGGGGTGAAAGAGTCAAATAAAGATTTTGAACATGTCAACCGGGTGTTGTGGCATTGCGGGCGCGATTTCCTTCTTTTTTCCGGCATCGAGCTATTGTGCTATCCGATGCTTTCGATCGGCGGCGCCGGGTCGATCAGCGCGACGGCGAACGTCGTGCCGGATAAAGTGGCCGAGCTGCACGACGCCTGGTTCGAAGGCGACATCAAGCGGGCGCAGGATCTTCATTTTGAGCTGATGGAGCTCAATGATGTGCTGTTCATTGAAACGAATCCGGGCCCGGTCAAGGCGGCGCTCGGGATGATGGGAAAAATCACCCCGAAGCTCCGGCTGCCGCTCGATTTGCCAAGCGAAGAGCATCAGCAGCAAATCCGCCGCACGCTCGTCAAATACGGGCTGCTGGCCGAGGAACCGCAGAAAACGGCATAAAGGCGGGTCGTGCGACGGGAAGATGAGGAGGAGAAGCGATGGCGAATGTGCGCTTGCGCCTGGCCGGCATGCGGCAAGCGCTTGAAGCAACGGCCGATCCGCGCGGTGGGACGGTGTTGATTGGAGGGCGCTCCCGCCGCGTCGATGAATGGGAATGGGACGCGCCCATTGACGGAGCGATGTACGGGGTGGCGCTGAATGATCGGAAGGAGTGGGAAGCGCTGTCAAATGAGATGCACGCCCCGCCGTATGAAAAGCCGCCCGAAGGCCCGGTGCTGTATATGAAGCCGGCCAACACGATCAACGCGCACCGGCGGTCGGTGCTTCTGCCCAGCGGGATAAAGCGGCTTCGGGCGGCTCCGGCGCTCGGGCTGGTGATCGGCCAGACGGCGGCGCGCGTGCGGCGCGAGCAGGCGCTTGATTTTGTATTCGGCTATACGATCGTCAATGATCTCTCGATTCCACACAAGCAGCGCTATCGCCCGGCGGTGAAGGAGCAGGCGCGCGACGGCTTTGCCCCCGTCGGCCCGTGGATCGTGCAGAAAGAGGAAGCGCCGCCGCTCTCCTCGCTCACCACGCGCGTATACGTCAACGGGCGCCTTGTTCAGCAGGCCGACCCAAGCCGTTTCCGCCAGCCGGTGGAACAATGGCTGGCCGATGTAACCGCGTTTATGACCCTGTACCCGGGCGATGTGCTGTTTTTCAGCTGGCCGGCTGATGCACCGCTCGTTGCGGCGGGAGATGTGGTGCGCATTGAAATCGAAGGGATCGGGGTGTTGGAAAATGTGATCGCCCCGGAACAAGGAGACGATGAGCGATGAAGCGGGCGCGCGTCGCTTGGAACGGAACCGTGATCGAAGCCGAGCCGCTTGACGGTGGCCGGATCCGCCTGCTGGACGGAACAATCGTCAACGAACGTGAGGTGATGTGGCTTCCTCCGGTGGAGCCGGGCACGATCATCGCGCTTGGATTGAATTATGCTGATCATGCCGGCGAGCTGTCGTTTTCCGCGCCGAAAGAGCCGCTTTTGTTTTTCAAAGGGAAAAACACGCTCGTCGGCCATCGCGGTCAAACCGTTCGCCCCGATGGCGTGAACATGATGCATTACGAATGCGAACTGGCGGTGGTGATCGGCCGCCCCGCCCGCCGGGTGAAAGCGGAACAGGCGTACGACTACATTTTCGGGTACACGATCGCGAACGATTATGCCGTTCGCGACTACTTGGAAAATTACTATCGGCCGAATTTCCGCGTCAAAAACCGCGACCGGGCGACGCCGCTCGGCCCATGGATCGTCAGCCATGAGGAAGTCGGCGATCCGATGGCGCTCCGGCTGCGGACGTATGTCAATGGGGCGGTTGTGCAGGAAGGATATACGGGCGATATGATCTTTTCGATTCCGTATTTGCTTGAGTACATCACCGAATTTATGACGCTCGCGCCTGGCGACGTCATTTTGACCGGCACGCCGAAAGGGGCGGTCAATGTCCGGCCCGACGATGAGGTCGTGGCGGAAATCGAGCGCATCGGGAGGCTAGTGAATTACATCGTCTAGCCAAAGGAGGGGGAATCATGCCGCACTTTATTGTCGAATACACGGACAATCTCGGTGAAGAGGCCGACATTCGCGGCTTGCTGGAAAAAGTCCACCGCGTGCTGATCGAGCGGCGCGATTGGTTTCCAATCGGCGGCATTCGCTCGCGCGCCGTTCGGCTCAGCGAATATTATGTGGCCGACGGCGCGGAAGATGACGCGTTCGTGCACGCGACGCTGAAAATCGCCGCCGGGCGTCCGGAGGAAGTCAAAAAAGCCGTCGGCGATGAACTGTTTGCGGTCATGAAAGATCATTTCGCCCCGCTGCTTGCGAAACGCTATTTGGCGCTGTCGCTTGAGCTGTATGAATTCAGCGGGGCAGGGACGTACAAGCACAACAACATTCATGCGCGCTATCGGACATAGCGGGAGGAGGAGACGAATGGCGAAGCAGCCGAACGTGCTTCATTATATCAACGGACAGTTTGTCGAAAGCGCGGCTGGCGCGTATTTTCGCAACATTAATCCGTTTACGAACGAACCGATCAACGAAGTGGCCGAGGGGCGGAAGGAAGACATCGACGCGGCGGTCCGGGCGGCGAAAGAGGCGTTTGATCATGGCCCGTGGCGGACGATGCCGGTGGAGCGGCGGCTTCGTTATCTGTTCCGCATCGCGGAGTTGATCGAACAGCAGGCGGACGACATCGCCTATTTAGAGGCGCTTGACACCGGCATTCCGATCAGCCAGGCGAAAAAACAGGCCGCCCGCGCGGCGGAAAACTTCCGTTTTTATGCGGAAATGGTGAAAACGCGCCTTGTCGGCGAAGCGTACCATGTGAATGGGCAGTTTGTAAACTATACCGTTTATAAACCAGTCGGCGTGGCGGGGCTCATCACGCCATGGAACACGCCGTTTATGCTCGAGACATGGAAAGTCGCTCCAGCGCTGGCGACCGGCAACACCGTCGTGTTGAAGCCGGCCGAATGGTCGCCGTTGACGGCGAATAAGCTCGCGGAAATCATCGATGAAGCCGAGCTGCCTGCCGGCGTGTTCAACGTTGTGCACGGCTTTGGCGAAACGGCGGGCGCGGCGTTGGTCGCCCATCCGGATGTGCGCCTCATTTCGTTTACCGGTGAAACGACGACCGGCATGGAAATCATCCGCAACAGCGCTGCGACGTTGAAAAAAACATCGATGGAGCTCGGCGGCAAGTCGCCGCTCCTCGTGTTCGCCGATGCGGATCTCGACCGGGCGCTCGACGCGGCGGTTTGGGGGGTGTTTTCATTAAATGGCGAGCGGTGCACGGCCAATTCGCGGCTCTTGCTTGAGCAATCGATTTACGACGAATTTGTCACCCGGCTCAAAGAGCGCGTCGACCGCATCGTCATCGGCGATCCAATGAATCCAGCGACCGAGCTTGGCCCGCTCATTCACCGCGCTCACTGGGAGCGGGTGAACCGCTATATTGAGATTGCCAAGCAGGAAGGGGCGGACGTCTATGCCCCCAGCGTTCCGAAAGGGCTGGAAAACGGCAACTTTGTGCCGCCGACATTGCTGCTTAACTGCCGTAACGATATGAAAGTGGCGCAGGAAGAAATTTTCGGCCCGGTCATGGCCGTGATGTCCTTTGTGGATGAAGAAGACGCCATTCGGCTGGCGAATGATGTCAAGTACGGATTGGCAGCATATGTCTGGACGAGCGATATAAAGCGCGGCCACCGCGTCGCTCAAGCGATCGAAAGCGGGATGGCGTGGGTCAACTCGCCGAACGTCCGCGATTTGCGCATCCCGTTTGGCGGGACGAAATACAGCGGCATCGGCCGCGAAGGCGGGCATTACAGCTTTGATTTCTATACGGAAGTGCAAGTCGTCCACGTCGCGGTCGGCGATCCGCCGATCCCCGCGTTCGGCAAGGGGGAGAAACGGACCGCCTTGTCTGCCGAACAGGCATAACGACTAGTCAATGTATATGATCTGGTATATGATAAACGTATGGAAACGAAAGCGAAAAACAAAACCCAATTGGCTTATGAGTATATTCTTTCCCGCATTGAAAACGGCGTCTACGGGCCGGGATACCGAGTCGTCATCGACCAAATCGCCCGCGAGCTTGGGTTAAGCAGCATCCCGGTGCGCGAAGCGATCCGTCAGCTTGAGGCAGAAGGATTAGTCGAGTTTAAGCCGTATGCAGGCGCTGTCGTCAGCACCATTAACGAGAAAGAATATGTAGAAACGTTATCCGTGTTGGCTGTCTTAGAAGGCTATGCGACTGCGCTTGGCTCCACCAATTTAACGAAGGAGGCGATCGACGAGCTTGAGCAGTTGAACGAACGAATGGAGCGGGCGCTTGAAGAGCTGGAGCTTGAACGGTTCAGCGAGCTGAACTACGAGTTTCATTCCTTGATTTACGCCCACTGCGGCAATGCATATCTCGAGGAGCAAATCAAGCAAATTTGGCAGCGGATGAAGCGCATCCGCGTGTACGGATTCACGTTTGTCCCGCAGCGGGCAAAAGCCTCGATCGAAGAGCATCGAGAGATCATCCGCCTGCTGCGGGAACAGGCGCCGCCGCATGAAATTGAGCAATACGTCCGGCAACATAAAATAAACACCGCCGAAGCGTTTAAGCGGCGGCGCTGATCTTCTTCCGCCGGGTGAAGGCCTGGCGGAAGAACAACCATTTGAAAGCGCTGTCAATATAAAAGGGGGGACAAAATAATGAAAAAGAGAATGTCTCTGTTCATGGCGGCATTGCTGTTCCTTTTCCTTGCCGCCTGTGGAAAGACATCGACATCTGGGAATGGAGAGGATGAGATCAAAGTCGGCGCCATTTTCTCCGCCTCAGGCGGGGCGGCCCCGCTTGGCAAACCGGAGATGGAGACGGTCAAAATGCTCGTTGAGCAATGGAACAAGCAAGGCGGCATTGAAGGGAAAAAGATCAAACTGATCGCCTACGACGACAAATCCAATCAGAATGAAGCGGTATTATCCACGAAAAAACTCATCGAACAAGACAACGTGACGGCCATCATCGGCGGCACGATCAGCGGCAACTCCTTAGCCATGATTCCACTCATTGAAAAAGCAGGCATTCCGTACATTTCCCTCGCCGCAAGCAAACAAATCGTCAATCCAAGCGATGGATCCCCGCGTCATTGGACATTTAAAACCGCTCAAGGGGACAATATCGTCATTCAGAAGCTGCTTGGTTTTTTAAAAGAGAAAGGATGGACGAACGTCGCCTGGCTGAATGTCACCAACGCCTACGGAACGAGCGGACATGAAGAGTTTGCGCATTATGCTCCGGAATATGGCGTAAAGGCCGTCATCGAAGAGGAGTTTGAAGCGACGGTCGATGATGCGAAAGCCATGTTGACAAGAGTGAAAAAAGCGAATCCGCAAGCCATTATCGTTTGGGGAACGGCGCAAGAATCGGCGGTCGTAACAAAAAATATCCGTCAGTTGGGCATTGATGTGCCGATTGTTGAAAGCCACGGCATTGGCACGAAAAGCTTTATCGACTTGGCCGGGGAGGCAGCCAACGGCGTATTGTTCCCTGCCGGACGCATTTTGGTGGCGGAGCAGCTTCCAGACAGCGATCCGCAAAAAGAAACGCTGCTCAAATACAAGGAACAGTTTGAAAAAGCGTACAGCTATGCTCCGACGACGTTTGGCGGACATGCGTGGGATGCGTTCCATTTGTTGGTCAATGCGATCAAAGAGGGCGGCGCTGATAAAGAGAAAATACGGTCGGCTCTGGAGAATACAAGAAAATTTATCGGCATTTCGGGCGTCTTCCATATGTCGAAAGACGACCATACGGGGCTTGATGCCGACAGTTTGGTGATGGTGCAAATTCAAGACGGGAAGTTTGTGCTTGCCGAGCAGTAAAAAGGGAATTAGACCGCTAATTCCCTTTTGTTTCACTTAACTGCTGAAGGAGCGATGGGAAATGGAGGCGTGGAGCCAGTTTGTCCAGCTGTTGTTTTCCGGGCTGACGATTGGCAGCATTTATGCGCTCGTGGCGCTCGGGTTTGTCATTACGTACAGCGTGACCGGCATTTTGAACTTGGCCCAAGGCGATTTCGCCATGTTGGGCGCGCTGCTGTGCATGACGTTTGTCAACAGCGGTGTGCCGTTTGCGTTCGCGATTGGGCTAAGCATTATGGCGGTGATGGCCGTCGGCGGGCTGTTTGAACGTCTGGCCATTCAGCCGGCGCGCCGTTCGTCTGTCGCCGTGCTCATTATTATCACAATCGGCGTTTCGTTTGTGTTTCGGGGGATTGCTTTGCTCGTTTGGGGGACTGACCCTTATGCGTTGCGCCCGTTTACCGGAAATGAGGCGCTGCGCATGTTTGGCGCGGTCATCCAATGGCAAAGCGTTTGGGCGATTGCCATCTCGGTCGTCAGTTTCATTGCGTTGCATGTATTCTTTAATCGGACATATCTCGGCAAAGCAGTGAGCGCTTGTGTCATCAATCCGTTTGCCGCTCGGTTGATGGGGATTGACATCCGCAAAATGTCGCTTGGCGCGATTGCCGTCAGCGCCGGTCTGGGGGCGCTCGCGGGAATCGTCATCGCCCCGATCTCCGGAGCCTCGTATGATATGGGGATGATGATTGGGCTGAAGGCTTTCATCGCCGCCGTTGTCGGGGGATTGACGAACGCCCCGGCTGCGATCGCCGGTGCGTTTCTCGTCGGGCTGCTTGAATCATTTGCGGAAGGATACTTGTCCTCGGGATACAAAGAAGCGATCAGTTTCGGTCTGCTATTGCTTGTGCTGTTTTTCATGCCGAACGGGCTGTTCGCCAAGATGACCGGAAAGCGGGTATAAGGGGGGCGGATGGATGGAGCACGGTCAACGAATGGCGGATGGGCGGAAACGGTGGCTTTGGCTTGTCGGCGCAGCCGTCTGGCTCGGTCTCCCTTGGCTTGTCTTCGGCAATAATTATGTGTTAAGCACGCTCATTCTCATCGGGCTCTATGCGCTCGTGAGCACGGGGATGACGCTGTTGATGGGGTATGCAGGCCAAATTTCGCTCGGCCAGGCAGCGTTTTATGGCATCGGCGCCTATGCGTCCGCCTATTTGACGGCGCACGCAGACTGGCCGTCCTGGCTGGCGTTGGCTGCCGGCGCGGCCCTGGCTGCGTTGGTGGCGTTGGTTGTCGGCATTCCGGTTTTTCGGCTGCGCGAACATTATTTGGCGTTGGCGACGTTAGGATTTGGCGTCATTATGTTTACGTTTTTTAAAGAATGGAAAGGAATTACGGGAGGATTGAATGGATTTTTCGGCATCCCTCCGATTCATATCGCCGGGATCTCGTTGCAAAGCGATCTCCAGTTTTACTACCTCGTTTTGTTGTTTGTCCTTGCCGGGCTATGGTTTGCCCATAATATCGTCCGCTCCCGGGTCGGAAGAGCGCTGCGGGCGATTCACGGAAGCGAGGTGGCCGCAAGCTCGCTTGGGGTGAACATTACGAAATACAAGCTGCAAATTTTTATGCTCAGCGCTGTTTACGCCTCGGTTGCCGGGAGCTTATACGCCCATTACGTCACGTTTATTAATCCGGACTTATTCGGCATCGTCCCGTCGATTTACTTTTTGATTATGGTGGTGATCGGCGGATCGTCCCATGTGTGGGGCGGACTCGTCGGCGCGGCTGTCTATGTCTGCTTAGGAGAATGGCTGAAAGCCGTTGTCCCGCTGCTCATTCCTCATGCTGGCGGCGAGTTCGAAATTGTCTTTTTTGGCTTGTTGCTCGTGGTGATGTTGATTTACATGCCGAACGGACTTTCGGGTGTCCTGTCCAAGGGAATGAAGCGGCTTTTGGAAACAGGCCGGCGTCAAAAGAGGGAGGCTGCAGTCGACAGCCGCCAAGCTGGTTCGATTGGAGGTGGGCAAGGATGAACGAGGCGCTGCTTGAAGTGGAGCAATTGTCCAAGTCATTTGGCGGCGTTCAGGCGGTGCAAGATGTCTCGTTTGGCGTTGCTAAAGGAGAGATTGTTGCGGTGATTGGACCGAACGGGGCAGGCAAAACCACCTTGTTCAATATGATCAGCGGCATTATTCCGCCGACTAGTGGTCTCGTTCGCTTCCAAGGAGCTGTAGTCACTGGAAAAAAGCCGCACGAGCTGGCGATGCTGGGAATGACAAGGACGTTTCAAAACTTGCAGCTGTTTTCCGATATGACGGTGCTGGAAAACGTGATGGTCGGATTTCATTCACGGTTGAAGAGCGGAATCGTCAGCGCCGGCTTTCGGCTGCCGCGTGCGGTGAAAGAAGAGAACGAGGCGCGGGAACAGGTGTTTTCCTGCCTCGAGCAGGTCGGTTTGGCTCATCTTCCATGGGAGCGGGCAGGCACACTGCCGTATGGAACGCAGCGGCTTGTGGAAATCGCCCGGGCGGCTGTGTCTCGTCCTTCGCTCATTTTGCTTGACGAGCCGATGGCCGGGCTGAACCCGCAAGAATCAAAGCGGCTCGTCGATGTGCTGCTGGCGATGAGAGAGCAAGGATTTACCTTTTTGTTTGTTGAGCATGATATGGAAACAGTCATGTCGATCGCCGACCGGATCATTGTCCTTGATTACGGCAAAAAAATAGCGGAAGGGACGCCGGGAGAGATCGCGCGGCACCCGGACGTCATCAAGGCGTATTTAGGAGAGGAGGCGGTCTGATGCTCACGCTTCGCAATGTCCATGTCTACCACGGCCATTTGCACGTGTTAAAAGGGGTCAGTTTGCAAGTGGGCGAAGGAAAAATCGTTGCTGTTGTCGGCGCCAACGGGGCGGGCAAAAGCACGTTGCTCGGCACGATTGCCGGCGTGTACGCCCCAAAGGAAGGGGAGATTCTTTTTGAACATGAACTGCTTCCATACGGAAAGGTGGAGCAAATGGTTGAAAAAGGAATTTGCCTTGTTCCGGAGAGGCGGCAAATTTTTGACAGCCTGTCGGTGAAGGATAATTTGCTGCTTGGAGCCTATCGACGACACCGCCGCAACGGACAGGAAGTGAAGCGCGACTATGAGCGGGTGCTCGAGCTGTTCCCGAAACTGCAAACGATGCTCGACCGTCCGGGAGGACTATTAAGCGGCGGCGAGCAGCAAATGCTGGCGATCGCCCGCGGGCTGATGGCGAGACCAAAGCTGCTTTTGCTCGATGAACCATCGTTAGGGCTGGCGCCGCTCGTTGTGAAAGAAATCATGGAACTGCTGACACAGCTCTGCGACCAATTTCACACGGCCATTATTCTTGTTGAGCAAAACGTGCGTGCCGCGCTGCAGACAGCGGATGAGGCGTATGTGCTGGAGCGGGGAAGCATCGTGGTGCACGGGAAGGCCGCCGAGCTGCTCGCTGATGAACGGGTGGCAGAGGCGTACCTTGGAGCGGCGGGCCGTCGATGACAGCCGTATATCGTTGTTTCTTTCCTCTATTTCTGCTATGATGGGGATAGATTTGGCTTGCATTCTGGCATAAATAGAGGCGAAATGCCGGAGAAGCGCAAAACCTCAAGTTAAAGAAAGAAAGCCTCTGCACGCCAGCTGCAGAGGCAGGGCGGCTGATGACGAAAAGGGAAGGATGGGAGAACCGTATGGATGATCGTACATTTCGCAGAGCCATGGGAAAATTTGCGACCGGTGTGACGGTCGTGACGACCGAATTTCAAGGGGAAGCGAAAGGAATGACGGCGAACGCCTTTATGTCCGTTTCGCTCGATCCGAAGCTTGTCGTCGTCTCCATTGGACATAAAGCGCGAATGCATGACATCGTCAAGCAAACGGGGAAATTTGCCGTCAACATTTTGCGTCGCGATCAAGAGGACTTGTCGCGCTTGTTTGCCGGCCAGTTGAAAGAAGAGCGCTCCGTTTCGTTTGAGTGGGTGAACGGCCATCCGATTTTGCCGGAGGTGTTGGCGAATATTTTATGCAACGTCCACAGCTCGTACGTGGCCGGCGATCATACGTTGTATTTTGGCGAAGTGACCGACATTTTCATGAAAGACGAACCGGGCGACCCGCTTTTGTTTTTCGAAGGACAATACCGAAGCATCGAACAGTAAGCGTCTCTGGATCAGTGAGACAGCCCGCCGCTATTTCCATGCAGGGATGACGAAAAAGGCGGCTCGGCCCGCTGTTTCTATGGCCATGAGAAAAGGGGCTGACCCAAAAGCGTCATTCTTCTCAAACGAAATACAACATATTGCGCATGATTCATTGTTTCGTGGCGATATATGGTGATGAGCAAGGGTGTCCCGATCCTTTTGGGACACCCGCTTTGTTGTTATTTTTTCAGTACATCGTGATCGACGTACCGTTCGCCGTTCAGTTCGCTGATGACGTTGATGGCGACTTTCGCCCCGTCCCCGGCCGTGATGATCGTATGGACGCTGACGCCAGCGACCGTCCCGGCCGCCCAAATGCCGTCGATGTTCGTTTTGCCGTTGGCGTCGACGTCAAGCACTGTTTTAATGCGCGGCTCTGTGCCTGGCTTGGTGCGCAGGCCGATTTTTTCCGCGAGATCCGTGGCGACGCCGGTGGCGAAAATGACGTGTTTCGCCTCAAAGGAACCGGTTTCTGTTTCAAGGCGGAAGCCGTCGTCTGTTTTTTGCACATCCGTCACTTGTGTTTCCACCAATTCCGCGCCGAATTTCGCGGCTTGCCGTTTTCCTGTTTCGACCAAGTCCGGGCCGCTGATTTCCGGAACACCGTAATGGTTTTCCACCCAGGCGCGTTTTGTCATGCCTTTGTCGTTGTCAAACAAGACGGTTTTCTTCCCGGCTTTGGCGGCGAAAATGGCGGCGCTTGCCCCTGCAGGACCGGCGCCGATAATGGCGATGTCGTACATCGTGCATCCTCCTTTTGTTAGAATATTAACACTATGAGTGTAGCACAAATGGGAAGCGGGTCCAAATCATCTGTTTTATAAAATGATAATAATTATTAATTTGTATTTAATTTAAATAAAGCGTATAATAGATTATGTAAAAGCCATGTAAAGGGGCGAAAAACAGATGAACAAACCGGCCATTTGTGAACAGTGCGGTCAGCCGTTGCGGCGGTTGAAGCATTCGCTGCTTTGCCAATGCGGAATGAAAATTGTCGTGCAAAAATAATACAGCGAGAAGCGGCTTCCTGTTTCTGTCGCATTCAACCGGCGAATGGCGCCGGTTTTTTTGTCTTCTCATTTACGAAAGCGGCGAATATATAAAAGTAAAACCGCATTTTTCACAAGGGTTGGTGCCGCTGATGCACGACAAACGAGATTTGGGCGCCCGCTTGGCTGTTTTTTACCGAGGGATGGCGGAGTGGGTGGAACAAAACAGGAAATATTTCCCTCTCCCGTTTCATGAAGAGAGCCGGGATCAGTTGCTTGCTTGTTTATATATGAGGAAGCATATGCCGTCGGATTTGCGTGAAGCGATGGAAGACGCCGGATGGCGGGTCGAGGGGCAAGAGGCTCATCTCATCGACGCAATCGAACAAGTTTTGGCATATTTGCGTACGCCGGTTGATGGCGGCTGGGAGCTTCGAAAGATGACAAGAAAGGAAGCGAAACAGTTGCTTCATAAACGGGCGGAGGCTGTGTTCGGAAGCCCAAGTTCTGTTCGGCCTACACGCATCATGGTGACGATGGACGAGACATGGGTCGATGAACCGGGGCTGATCGAGCTGCTGCTTCTTTACGGCATGGACATTGCCCGCATCAACTGCGCGTACGGTTCACCGGAAACGTGGGAGGCGCTCGTTTCCATCATTCGTCAAGCCGAGAAGCAGTTGGAGCCACAGCTGCAGGCGAGGCGATGCCGCATTTACATGGATCTTCCAGGGCCGAAAATCCGGGTGGACCGTCTGGCGGTCGACGCGGGGCCGATGAAGCTCTCTGTAAAGAAAAATCAATATGGAGAGGCAATGGAACCGATCGTCGGCCTCATTTCCTTCTCTTCTTCCCCGCCGCCGTCTCTGTTCCCCCGCGATGTTTCATTCTTGTGGCAGTTGACGGCTGAGGACGGAGCGGCCGTTCGAGAAGGGGATGAACTGCTGTTTAGCGATGTGCGCGGAAAAAAACGAAAACTGCGGGTCACTGAACAAATCGCGCCGTCTTGTTTTAAAGTTCTTCTTTCGCGGACGGCCTATGTGCAAAAAGGGTTGAAACTGCGGCGCGGGTCGGCTTCTTTCACCCTTTCTTCTGTTTGGTTCATTCCAATGAAAGCGTTTGTCACGGTTGGTACACCGCTGTATATTTATTTCGATGATGCCGCCTTTATGGTGGCGCACGGGGGCTCCGGGGTCAAAATGACGACGACGTTGGCGAAAGCGTGGCGCAATGTGAGGGCAGGCGACCGCCTCTACTTGAACGATGGGCAAATTGTCGCGCGGGTCGTGAAAGTGCACGAGCGGCATGTCGAGGCCAAAGTCGTTTCCGATGGTGGAAAGCGAAAAGCGATTAAGCAAGGAACGGGCATCCATCTTCCCGATTCGTTTCTCCATTTGACGGTTCCGCCGCTCACTGACCGCGACCTTGAATGGATTCCGTTCATCGCGAGATGGGCGGACATCGTCGGGCTGTCGTTTGTTCAGACCCCTTATGACCTCAGAAAGCTTTATCATTTGCTTGCCGAACAAGGGGCTGGTTCTCTCCCGGTGATCGCGAAAATCGAAACGCGGGCGGCGTTTCATAACTTCATTCGCATTTTGCTTGAAGGACTGAAGCTTCCGGCGTTTGGCGTGATGATTGCGCGCGGCGATTTGGCCCTGGAGATCGGGTTTGAACATCTTGCGGCCGCACAGAACGACATTTTGGCGCTATGCCGGGCGGCCCACATCCCGGTCATTTGGGCGACGCAGGTGCTTGAACAAATGGCGAAAAAGGGAATTCCGTCGCGCGCGGAAATCTCGGATGTTTTTCTTGGAAAACAGGCGCAATGCATTATGTTGAACAAGGGAAGGCATATTGCGGAGGCGGTGCGCTTATTGGCGGTTTTGTTGGAAAAGGAGGAGAGGCAGAGTGGATCGCTGGCGATGCCGAAAATAGACGGTGAACGGACGAACCTGTTCCACTTGTGGGAGGATGAAGGTTGAGCGCTGGCTGCTGCTTGCGCCGTAGTTTGCTTGGTGAACTGAACGAACAAAGAGGCTGACTCAAAATCGCCATCCCCACCAAATGAAATACAACATATTGTGGGTGGATCAATCTTTCGTAACTATAAATGGTGACAAGGAAGGGTGTCCTAATCCTTTCGGGACACCCTCATCATTTTTTAAAATGTAAACCTTTATAAAAAATAAGGTTGACAAATAAAAGGCGCATTAGGCAAAATAGAAACAAATATTGGGAGAGGAGGGGAAACGTGTACATCCGTTCCTTTGTTTGGGCAGCCTTTTTCGCCGCGTTGACGGCGGTCGGCGGATTCATCAAAATCCCAGTGCCGTATGTGCCGTTTACACTGCAAATCGCTGCTGTTTACTTGGCTGGCTGTCTGCTTGGTCCGAGAGTGGGAGCGCTCAGCCAGATGCTTTACGTGTTGATCGGGCTGGCGGGCGCACCGGTGTTTGCGGAAGGAGGCGGGCTCGGTTATATTTGGAAGCCGACGTTTGGCTACTTGCTTGGCTTCATCGCCGGAGCGTATACGTGCGGCTCGCTTGTGCACCGCTTTCAATGGACAAGAGCGCAGGACATATGGAAGGCGAATTTGGCGGCATTGTTCGTCGTGTATGCGTTTGGCTGCACGTGGCTGTACATAGCAATGAAATGGATCGCGGAGACTCCGCTTTCCATCGGCCAAACGCTATGGTTCGGCTTTCTTCTCCCGGTGCCGGGGGATCTTGTGCTTTGCGTCGTTTGTTCTGTCATCGCGGCGCGCGTATGGCCGCGCATCCGGCCGATCATCATGACTCAAAGGGTAGGGGGATAACATGGGAAATGCGATTTTCATGACCGGAACGGGAACGGAAATCGGCAAAACGGTCGTCACTTCCATCGCGGCGTTGGCGCTGGAGCGGCTTGGGATGAAGGTCGGCGTGTTTAAACCGGTTCAGACTGGACTGGCCGAAGACGGGGTGTCGTTTGCCGAACAATATTGGTACGAACGAGTGGCGAAGCTTTCCGTATCAGAAGGCATGTACTATATGGAGCCGGCGATGTCGCCGCATTTGGCGGCCAAGTTGACCGGCGCGTCCATCGAACCAGAGCGGATTGCTGAACGATTGGAATGGCTGAAGCAGCGCTATGATGTGGTGCTCGTCGAAGGAGCGGGAGGGTTGGCTGTTCCGTGGTGCGAGCGCGGCGGACGATGGTATATGACGAGCGATTTTGTCCGCGACTATGAGCTGCCGGCGATTCTCGTGTCGCTCTCAAGCCTTGGTGCGATTCACCACGCGGTGACGACGGCGGCGTATGCCGATGCGCAAGGCATCCGCCTGCTTGGATTGATGTTCAATCAGTTTCAAGAGCAAGACATTATCCACCGAAACAATGTCGAAACGATCGCTGCTTTGCTTCGGCTCCCGGTGCTGGCGATCGTGCCGCTCCTTCCTGCAGTCTCAAGGCGGGAACTGGAAACCCTAGCTGAGCAGTGGATCGACCAAGGAAAGGCGAAACAATTGCTGGAGGTGCTTGGCGTTGGCGTATAGCTACGAGCAATTGGAGCAGTGGGACAAGCAGTGCGTCTGGCATCCATTTACGCAAATGAAACAGTATGCCAAAGAACGCCCCTTGATCATTGAACGCGGGCAAGGAAGCTATTTGTACGATGTCGACGGCAACCGGTACTTAGACGGCTATGCATCGCTCTGGGTCAACGTTCATGGCCATAACGATCCGGAGCTGAATGCGGCGCTTCGCGAGCAATTGGAGAAAATCGCCCACTCGACGCTGCTCGGCTCGGCGAATGTGCCGTCGATTTTGTTGGCCAAACGGCTGCTTGAATATTGGCCGCACATGTCGAAAGTGTTTTATTCTGATACCGGGGCGGCGGCGGTGGAAATCGCGCTCAAGATCGCCTATCAGTATTGGAAAAACATCGACCCGATCCAATATGCGAAGAAGAACAAGTTTGTCTCGTTGAAGGAAGCGTACCACGGCGATACGGTCGGAGCGGTGAGCGTCGGGGGGATGGATGTGTTTCATCGCATTTTTGCGCCGCTTTTGTTTGAGCGGATCGAAGTGCCGTCGCCGTACGTGTACCGTATGGACGAATACGGAAGCGAGCAGGAGATCGTCGGCTATTGTTTGCGCGAGCTTGAACGGGTGCTTGAGGAGCAGCACGATCAAATCGCCGCGGTTGTCATCGAGCCGCTTGTGCAAGGAGCGGCGGGGATCATCGTCCATCCGCGCGGGTTTTTAAAAGGAGTGGAAAGGCTTTGCCGCCGGTATGGGGTGCTCCTCATTTGCGACGAGGTCGCCGTCGGCTTTGGCCGCACCGGCACGATGTTCGCTTGTGAGCAGGAAGAGGTGAAGCCGGATCTTGTCTGCCTTGGGAAAGGGATCACGGGAGGATATTTGCCGCTCGCGGCCACACTGGTCACGGAAGAGATTTATGCCGCATTTCTCGGCGATGTGGACGAAGACAAAACGTTTTACCACGGCCATACGTACACGGGGAACCAGCTCACTTGTTCCGTTGCGCTGAAAAACATCGAGCTCATCGAAAAACGCGGCCTGATTGACAGCGTAAAGCGGAAGGCGCGCCGACTGGCCGAATGGCTTGATCGGTTGTATGACATTCCTATTGTCGGCGACATCCGGCAAAAAGGCTTGATGTGCGGCATTGAAATCGTGAAAGACCGAAGAACGAAAGAAGTGTTTCCGCGCGCGGCCATGGTGGAGCACCGGATCATCCTTGAGGCGCGCCGGAGGGGGCTTGTCATCCGTCCGCTTGGCCCGGTATTGACGTTCATTCCAGTTCTTTCGATGAGCGAAGACGAAATGGCTGAGGCGGTGCGCATTTTGTTCGATTCGATCGCCTGTTTGTACGAACAGGCGCGCGCAGAGCTTCTATAAGCGAGGGCGGCGGACAGCCGCCTGTTTTTGTTTTTTGGAGTATACTGTAAATCTGAGAAAGGGATTTTCTTGAATGGAAAGACCTTATAGTAAAGAAGCCTTCCTTTGCCTTCACGGATCCGATGATTTGGGAGAAATCGCCGCTTTTCACCAGCCTTCTAGGTACTGGCCTAAGCAGCGGGCGTTTTTCCTGCATACAGTGGGACTAAAGCAAGTGGAAGGGGGGAAGCAAGATGAGCCATCTCCAAGTGGCGGATGAGCGCATTTGGCGGCCATGGGGCTGGTGGTTTTGGCGGCCGCGCCCGTTTTTCTTCGGCGCTCCGTTTTTCGGCGGCTTTTTAGGCGGCTTGCTTGGGAGCGCATTGGTCCCGCCGTTTTTCTATCCGTGGTGGTATGGTCCGATTTGGTGGTGAGAAAACGGGCAAGGGGTGGGCGGACGGCCCACCCTCTTTTTGGATTTGCGCATATGAATAGAGTAAAGCATGCTATTCAAATAACGAAAGGGGAAGAAACGATGCCGTTTCCAGGATTGTTGTTTGGCGCCCCATTTGTCGGCGGCTTCTTGGGTGGACTGCTCGGCGGCGCGTTGGCTCCGCGTCCGTTTTACCCGTACCCGCCGTATCCGCCGTACCCGCCGTATCCAGGCTGGTGGTATTAATCGTCTATTCATGAAAGAATAAGCATCCCTGTGGAACAAGAAGGGATGCTTATTCCATGATTCCGGTGTCGCGGATGCGGACGTCCGCCGCCATCTCCTTCTCCCCCTTCTCAACCGCTCATTCGAAAGAGGATGTCCGGGTCAAGCGAGGACATCTTCATCGAACTGGATCATTGCATCACGTTGCCTCGGTAGGGAAGTTGACTCGTATATCCTTGGAACTGCTGGTACGTTTGCTGAAGTTTTTGCGGATCGGCGGCTTCGAGCTTGTACCATCCTTTTTTGAACATCAAATTGTACAAGTCGCGCTGACAGTTTTGCGTTTCGGTGAAAATATTCATCATATCTTGATATAACGGTTGGTTGCTCGCTTCATGCAAGTACACGCTGTATGACAACGTCATGTATTTTTCCGTCGCCAGCATGTCGTTGAGAAAATCGCGCTCGTTCATTTGCGGCGTTTTCGGCACTTGCGTCTCTGGATTTTGCACTTGTTTCGTGTTCATGCATCGTTCCTCCTTTCACATCACCGGCGGCTGCGGCGGGGCTTGCAAATGGCGCAAAATCATTTCGTAATGGCGTTGATGCATCTGTCCAACGCGCTCGATCGCCTGCACCACTTCCGGGTCTCGGCATTGCGCGGCGAAAAAGTGCGCTTTTTTCGCCACCAGCAAATTCCACGACATCATGTCGGCAAAATACATGGCGTCTTTTGTCGACACCATCTGCGGCGGCTCGGGCGTCGCCGCCTGCGGGTTCATTTGCGGTTGCTGTTGCATCGTTGTTCACTCCTTTCGTTAGTGGTTCGCTTGTAGGTTGTCCAGCGAGTGGAAAATTATACATAAATAAAAAATAAAACGTCAGGAAAAAACATATTCATATAGAACGGAAACATGGTACAATAAGAGATGATGAATGCGTTTCCATACAAGGAGGCTGGCAACAGTGGAGCAGTTGATGCGCGATTTTTTCCTCTTCTTATCGAAAAATAAAACATTGACAAAATGGGCGAAGCGATACGGCCTCCGCTTCGGCGCTTCCAGGTTTGTCGCCGGCGAAACGATCGAGGAAGCGGTGCGTGTCATCCGTCAGCTGAACGAAAAAGGGCTGGCGGTCACGGTCGACTATTTGGGCGAGTTTGTCGACAACGAGCAGGAAGCGAATGAGATGGCGCGTCATTGCTTGGAGGCGATTGAGGCGATCAGCCGGGAGAAGTTGAACTCGCAGCTGTCGCTGAAAATGACATCGATGGGGCTTGACATTTCCGATGACCTTGTCATGCGCAACATGCGCCGCATTTTGGATGCGGCGAAAGAGCGCGGCGTGTTTGTGACGATCGATATGGAAGACTATTCGCGCTGCCAAAAGACGCTTGACATTTTTAAAACGTTGAAAAAAGAATACGACAACGTCGGCACGGTGCTGCAGGCGTATTTGTATCGGACGGAACAAGACATTGAAGACTTAAAGCCGTACCGCCCGAACTTGCGGCTCGTCAAAGGAGCGTACAAAGAGCCGCCTGAAGTGGCGTTTCCGGATAAAAAAGATGTCGATGAGAACTTTAAGAAGATCATCAAAATGCATTTGCTAAACGGCAATTATACGGCGGTGGCCACGCATGACGACGCCATCATCGAATATACGAAGCAGCTCGTCAAAGAATACAACATTCCCAACAGCCAGTTTGAATTCCAAATGCTGTACGGCATCCGCCCGGAGCGCCAACTCGAATTGGCGCGCGAAGGATATACGATGCGCGTGTACGTTCCGTACGGCACGGACTGGTACGGCTACTTTATGCGCCGGCTTGCCGAACGTCCGGCCAACGTGGCGTTTGTTTTAAAAGGCATCCTCCGCAAGTAGGGGGGCGCCAAACAGAGGAAAACGCCGGCGCCGATCTCGGATGTGCACAACGGCAAGGGAGCTGACGCCATGGGCGTCAGTCCCCTTGCATGTTGTGCTTTTTGTATTGCTGGTTTTGGCTCGTCCGCTTGCCGCCGCCGTCGGCTTCGACCGTCGGGCCGGCGTTTCCTTTGACGCTTGCCGCGCTGACGCCGCGTTCAGACGGATTTTTTTTCAGCCGGGCCATCGATGGTTCACCTCCTATCCTTAGTATGGGCAAAAATCGGAGCGCGATGTCGGGAAAAATGTGCGGCAAATATGTTGCGAAAATTACTAACATACTATATATTTAGTTATAGAGAGCGGTTTCAACGATATTTTTTTCATCAAAAAATGAATGACCATTCATTCAATGGTGTGAGGGGGAACCGAAATGGCAAAACGCATTCGGCGCGCCGCGGTGCTTGGGTCCGGCGTCATGGGTTCGGGCATTGCCGCCCATTTGGCGAACGTCGGCATTCCGACGCTGCTGTTGGATATCGTGCCGCGGGAATTGACGAAAGAGGAAGAAGCAAAAGGTTGGACGCTCGAGCATAAACAAGTGCGCAACCGCCTCGCCAATCAGGCGCTCGAAAGGCTGCTCAAGCAAAAACCGGCGCCGCTCATGTCCAAAGACAACATCGCCTTGATTGAAACGGGCAACTTCGAGGATGACTTCCACCGGCTCACGGAAGTCGATTGGATCATTGAAGCGGTCGTGGAAAAGCTGGAAGTGAAAAAAGAGGTTTTCGCCCGCGTTGACGAGGTGCGGACGCCGGGGACGATCGTCAGCTCCAACACATCCGGCATTTCGATCGCCGCGATGGCGGAGGGGCGTTCCGACGATTTCAAAAAACACTTTTTAGGCACGCATTTCTTCAACCCGCCGCGCTATTTGAAATTGCTTGAGATCATCCCGACGGAGCATACGGATCCGGAAGTCGTCGCCTACATGAAGACATTCGGCGAAGACGTGCTCGGCAAAGGCGTCGTCATGGCGAAAGATACGCCGAATTTCATCGCCAACCGGATCGGCACGTACGGCTTGCTTGTCACCGTCCGCGAGATGATGCAAGGCGGCTACAGCGTCGGCGAGGTCGATTCGGTGACGGGGCCGCTCATCGGCCGGCCGAAAAGCGCGACGTTCCGCACGCTTGACGTCGTCGGGCTCGATACGTTCGTGCATGTCGCCAACAACGTGTATGAAAACGTCGAAGGGGAAGAAAAAGAGGCGTTCCGCGTGCCGGAGTTTATGAACACGATGCTTGAAAATGGCTGGCTCGGCAGCAAATCTGGACAAGGCTTTTTTGTCAAGCAAGGAAAAGACATTCTTGAGCTGAACTATGTCACGATGCAGTACGAGCCGCGCAAAAAGCTTGTCACCCCGGCGGTGGAGATGGCGAAGCAGGCGAAAGGAGCGGCCGCCAAGCTGCAAACGCTCGTCTATGCCGACGGCGACCGCGCAGGAACGCTCCTGTGGAACATCATCGCGCCGACATTGCTGTACACCGCCCGCCTTGTCGGGGAGATCGCAGACGACATCGTGGCGATCGATCAGGCGATGAAGTGGGGGTTCGGCTGGGAGCAAGGTCCGTTTGAACTGTGGGATGCGATCGGCCTCGAGAAGTCGGTGCGCAAAATGCAGGCGGAAGGGCGCGGCATCCCGTCGTGGATCACGGACATGCTCGCCGACGGAGCCACATCGTTCTATAAAACGGAAAACGGCCGGCTGTTCTATTATGCGCCGGGCGGGTATAAAACAGTAGAAGAAAACGAAAAAGTCATCCACATCCGCCGGCTGAAAGAGGCGCGCGGCGTCATCAAGAAAAATGCCGGCGCCAGCCTCATTGACCTCGGCGACGACGTGGCGCTTCTCGAGTTCCATTCGCCGAACAACGCGATTGGCGCCGACATTGTCCAAATGATCAACGAGGCGCTTGAGGAAGTCAACCGCAACTACAAAGGGCTCGTCATCGGCAACCAAGGGAAAAACTTCTGCGTCGGCGCCAACCTTGCCATGATGCTCATGGAGGCGCAAGACGAAAACTTTTTTGAATTGGAACTTGCCGTTCGCCAGTTCCAGCAAGCGCTTCTCAAAATGAAATACAACCCGAAGCCGGTCGTCGTCGCGCCGTTTGCCATGACGTTGGGCGGCGGGGCGGAAGTGAGCTTGGCGGCTTCGCGCATCCAAGCGGCGGCCGAGACGTACATCGGGCTCGTCGAAGTCGGCGTCGGCTTGATTCCGGGCGGCGGCGGTAACAAGGAGCTATACATCAAACGGTTGAACAGCTTGCCGCGCGGTGTGGACGTCGACTACGTCAAAATCGCGGCCAGCGTATTTGAAACGATCGCCATGGCGAAAGTGTCGACGTCAGCGGCGGAAGCGCGCGAGCTTGGCTTCTTGAATCACCGCGACGGCATCACGATGAACGGCGACCATCTGCTGTATGAAGCGAAACAGGCGGTGCTCTCGATGTATGAGGAAGGATACCGGCCGCCGGTTCGGAAAAAAGTACCGGTCGCCGGCGAAAGCGGCTATGCGGCCATGCTCTTGGGGGCGCAGTCGATGTTCCATTCCGGCTATATCAGCGAGCACGATTTGAAAATCGCAAAAAAGCTGGCGTATGTTCTAGCCGGCGGCAAGGTGCCATACGGAACGGAAGTCGACGAGCAATATTTGCTTGATCTCGAGCGCGAGGCGTTTTTGAGCCTAATCGGCGAGCCGAAGACGCAAGCGCGCATGCAGCATATGCTTGTGAAAGGAAAACCGCTCCGCAACTAAAGCGGAGGAGATCAAGGGGGGATTGGCGTGAGAGAAGCGGTTATTGTCGTGGGAGCGCGCACACCGGTCGGAAAGGCGAAAAAAGGGACGCTCGCCCACGTGCGGCCGGATGATTTAGGGGCGCTCGTCGTGAAAGAAACGATCAAGCGCGCGGGGAACTATGAAGGAAACATTGACGATCTCATTATTGGGTGCGCCATGCCGGAGGCGGAGCAAGGGCTGAACATCGCCCGCAACATCGGCGCGCTCGCCGGGCTGCCGTATACCGTGCCGGCGATCACGATCAACCGGTATTGCTCGTCCGGTTTGCAGGCGATCGCCTATGCGGCGGAACGGGTGATGCTTGGCCATTCCGACACGGTCATCGCCGGCGGGGTCGAATCGATGAGCATGGTGCCGATGATGGGGCATGTCGTCCGCCCGAACGCCCGCTTGGCCGAAGAGGCGCCGGAATACTACATGTCGATGGGGCACACCGCCGAGCAAGTGGCGAAAAAATACGGCGTCAGCCGCGAAGACCAAGACGCGTTCGCCGTGCGCAGCCACCAGCGCGCCGCCAAGGCGATCGCCGAAGGAAAGTTCGATGAAGAAATCGTGCCGGTTGAAGTGACGGTGCGCAAAGTGGAAGGAAGCAAACTCGTCGAAGAGAAAATCGTCTTTGCTAAAGACGAAGGCGTGCGCCCAGATACGAACATGGAGACGCTCGCGAAACTGCGCCCGGCGTTTGCGGTCAACGGCACCGTCACCGCCGGCAACGCGTCGCAAATGAGCGACGGGGCGGCGGCGGTCATGGTGATGGACCGCGAAAAAGCGGAGTCGCTCGGCTTGAAGCCGCTCGGGAAGTTCCGGTCGTTCGCGGTCGCCGGCGTGCCGCCGGAAGTGATGGGGATCGGCCCGGTGGCTGCGGTGCCGAAAGCGTTGAAGCTCGCCGGCCTTGAGCTGTCCGACATCGGTTTGATCGAGCTGAACGAAGCGTTCGCTTCCCAGTCGATCCAAGTCATCCGCGAGCTCGGACTTGACGAAGAGATCGTCAACGTCAACGGCGGAGCGATTGCGCTCGGCCACCCGCTCGGCTGCACGGGCGCGAAGCTGACCTTGTCTTTGCTTTACGAAATGCGGCGCCGCAACGTGCAGTTCGGCATCGTCACGATGTGCATCGGCGGCGGCATGGGTGCAGCCGGCGTGTTTGAACTGCTGTAGCAGCAGCTGACAGCAAGCGGGCTTGATCAGCTCGCGCGAGGCATGCGTCCGCATTTGCCCGGCTGCATGGAACGTCTATTTCCCTGGCGGCGTTGCCGCCCGGATCATCAATCTGAATTTCGGGGGAGGAAACAACGATGGCGAAAACAATCGAAGAAGCGATCAAAGGCGGCAGCTTTTTAATCGAAGACATTCCGGCGGAGCGTGTGTTTACGCCGGAAGATTTCACCGACGAGCATCTCATGATCGCCAAAACGACGGACGAGTATGTCAACAATGAAGTGCTCCCGCAGCTCGAGCATCTCGAAAACCATGAGTTTGACCGCTCTGTGAAGCTGCTCCGCAAAGCGGGCGAGCTCGGCTTGTTGAGCGCTGACATTCCGGAAGAATACGGCGGTTTGGGCCTCGATAAAGTCAGCTCGGCCATCATCGCGGAACATATGGCGCCGGCCGGCGGCTTTGCGATTTCGCACGGGGCGCACGTCGGGATTGGCTCCCTGCCGATCGTCCTGTTCGGGACGGAAGAGCAAAAACAAAAATATTTGCCGTATTTAGCGACCGGCGAAAAAATCGCCGCCTACGCCTTGACGGAGCCGGGATCGGGTTCGGACGCCCTCGGCGCGAAAACGACGGCGAAACTGAACGCGGAAGGCACGCATTACATTTTAAACGGTGAAAAACAATGGATCACCAACTCTGGATTCGCTGATGTGTTTGTCGTCTATGCGAAAGTCGACGGCCAGCATTTTACGGCGTTCATCGTTGAGCGCGATTTCCCGGGCGTGTCGACCGGTCCGGAAGAAAAGAAAATGGGAATCAAAAGCTCGTCGACGCGCACGCTTATTTTGCAAGACGTGCCGGTGCCGAAAGAAAACGTGCTCGGCGAAATCGGAAAAGGCCATGTCATCGCCTTCAACATTTTGAACATCGGCCGCTATAAGCTTGGGTTAGGGGCGGTCGGCGGCGCGAAACGGGCGCTTGAGATCACGCTCAAATACGCCAATCAGCGCCAACAATTCAAACGGCCGATTTCGCAGTTTACATTGACGCAGGAAAAATTCGCGACGATGGCATCGCGCCTGTATGCCGCCGAAAGCTCGGTTTACCGCACAGTCGGCTTGTTTGATGAACGGATGGGCCTGCTTGATGCGGAAAAAGCGAAAGATGGCAAGGAAGTGGCGAAGTCGATCGCCGAATATGCGATCGAATGCTCATTGAACAAGTTTTTTGCGACGGAAGTGCTCGATTACATCGTGGATGAAGGCGTGCAAATCCACGGCGGGTACGGCTTTATGCAGGAATACGAAATTGAGCGCGCCTACCGCGATTCGCGCATCAACCGCATTTTCGAGGGGACGAATGAAATCAACCGCCTGCTCGTGCCGGGCATGTATTTGAAAAAGGCGTTAAAAGGAGAGCTGCCGCTTTTCCAAAAAGCGCAGCAGCTTCAGGAAGAACTGATGATGATGACGGCCGAGGAACCGGGTTCGGGCGTGCTCGAACAAGAAAAATATCTCGTGCGCAACGCGAAAAAAATCGCCTTGATGGTCGCTGGCTTAGCGGCGCAAAAATACGGCCAGCGCATTGAAGAAGAGCAAGAAGTGCTTGTGAACATCGCCGACATCGTCTCGAACATTTATGCGATGGAATCAGCGCTCTTGCGCACGGAAAAAGCGATCAACGCGAGCGGGGAAGAGAAAAACAAACAAAAACTTCTTTATACGCAAATTTTCTGCCAAGAGGCGTTCAATGAAATTGAAGCCCATGCGAAAGAAACGCTCGTCGCCGTCGAACAAGGCGACACGCTGCGAATGATGCTCGCCGCGCTCCGCCGGCTGACGCGCCATACGCCGATCAACGTGATCGCGAAAAAACGCGAAGCGGCCGCCGCGCTCATTGAAGCAGAACGGTATATTGTGTGATAATAGGAAGTACCAAGCTGTGGCTTGGTACTTTTTGCTTGATGGGCATTTCATTCGGGCGGGCCAGACGCCAAGACAGGCTTGCCGCGCCGCGATCGTCGATCCATCATTTCAAAGAGGGGCGCGGCACGCGGCGGTTGGTTGATCCATCATTTGAAGGGAGGGGTGGCTATGGCGTTGACGCTCTATTGGTATCCAAAATGCGGCACGTGCCGGAAGGCGAAAAAATGGTTGGATGAACACGGCGTTGAGGTGCAAACGGTGCATTTGGTTGACGAACCGCTGACGAAAGAAGAGCTCGCTGAACTGCACCGGAAAAGCGGGCTGCCGCTCAAAAAATTTTTCAATACGAGCGGCATGAAATACCGCGAACTTGGCTTGAAGGACAAGCTCGATCGCGCATCGGAAGACGAGATGCTCGATTGGCTCGCCTCGGACGGGATGCTCGTCAAACGGCCGATTTTGACGGACGGCGAGCGGGTTGTCGTGGGCTTTCGCGAACAAGAATACGAGGCGTTTTTCGCCAAGAAGGCATAAAAATTTTTGCAAAATCGGGTGAATTCAGTGAGTTTTTGCGGAAAATCGGTTATGATGAAAAAGGATACATTTTGTCGCGATGGAGGGATTCGATGAACACGCCGAAAGAACTTCGTTACACAAAGGAGCATGAATGGGTGCGCGTGGAAGGAGAGAACGTGCGCATCGGCATTACGGATTACGCCCAATCGGAGCTTGGCGACATCGTCTTTGTCGAGCTGCCGGAAGTGGGCGCAGAGGTTGCGGCCAACGAGCCGTTCGGCAGCGTTGAATCGGTGAAAACGGTCTCGGAATTGTATGCGCCGATCAGCGGCACGGTCGTTGAAGTGAATGAGGCGTTGAACGACCATCCGGAGTACGTGAACGAATCGCCCTATGACAAAGCGTGGATGATCGTCGTCAAACCGAACGATTTGAGCGAAATGGACCACTTGTTGACGGCTGAGCAGTACGAAGCGATGATCAACGAAGGATAAACGTTCCTGCAATCTTCGCTTCGATTCGGGCACTCTATACATACCGGAATTTGATGAAAAAGGGGTGCTCGCTGTGGTGTTGCAAACGAAGCACATGGATGTCACGGACCGGATCATCGGCAAACTGAACGGCCGCTCGCTGGACTTGTACGAGGAAGGAGAGCTCATCGGGCGCCTTCCGCTTCCGGCGGCCGTCCCGTTGAAACATGGATATATCGAACAAAACGGGCGAATTTTCAAACAGGTGACCGCTACCGTTGAACCGGACCAAAAATATGTCGACTGCGACGGGGAAGCGGGCTGGTGTTGAAAGGCAACGGTGCGATGCCGTTGCTTTTCTTTTTTCCACCTTTCGCCGGCGCGGGGCATACAATATCGTATCTCCTTTCGAAGTTAGGTGGGTCGGACATGCGACGCGTGGAAAAAGTGATTATTGTGGAAGGGCGATCGGACAAGCAAAAAGTGGCGGCCGTCCTGAATGAGCCTGTCGTCATCCTTTGCACGAACGGCACGATCAGCGACGCGCGCTTGGAAGAATGGGCTGATGAGCTGGAAGGATATGATGTGTACTTGTTGGCGGATGCCGATGAGGCGGGAGAAAAATTGCGCCGGCAGTTTCGCCGCATGCTTCCAGAGGCGGAGCATCTTTACATTGATCGGGCGTACCGTGAAGTCGCGGCCGCTCCGATTTGGCATTTGGCGCAAGTGCTGCTGCGCGCCGATTTCGACGTCCGCATCGAATCGCTCATGAGAGGAAGAGGCGAGTGAAAACGATTGACCGAAACGATGTTAAACGAGTGGTAGGGGACGAGCCGCTCCTAGCCCTTTACTTGTATACACCGCTGTGCGGCACATGCCAGCTGGCAAAACGGATGCTTGTGGTGGTGGAACAGTTGTTTCCGGCGCTGCCGTTTTACGAAACAGACATTAACTATATCCCCGAGCAGGCGGCCGAGTGGAAAATTGAAAGCGTCCCTTGCCTGCTTCTTTTTATGGGTGGAACGATCGCAGGCAAGTGGTATGCCTTTCATTCCGTTCCGTATTTGTACGAAGTGATTCAAGCCCGTTTGCCGCACTGACGATTTGCTTTTTTTTGACGCCGTTTGACATATTTCTTGGGAAATGACAAAAACGGCGCTGTTTCGCCAAGGGGCTGTCGAGATTTTTGTAAAGGATTCTCCCCCTTTGAATGGAAATAAAGGAAACAAAGGAAAATGGGGGAGGATGCGCAATGGAAATGCGTGAATTGATCGGGCAATTCGTGGAACGGATGCAAGGGTTGCGCCATTTGATGCCGATTTTGCCGGATGAACAGCTGTGCGTTCGCTTTGAAAGCGGGGATGAAACCATGCTGTTGATGGTTGGCAAGGAGTCGGCTGCTGTCGAGGCGGAAAACGATGAACGGAAAACATTGACGGTGCGCGGCTCCAAAGAGGCGCTCGCGTCCTTGCTAAACGGCGAACTGAAGCTGCAGCAGCTCGTCCGGCTGCAAGAAGTGCACGTGTCAGGAAGCTTCCGCCATCTGTTGCTGCTTGAGTCGCTCCTCCATTTGGCCAAGCCGTATCGGCACGTCGGATAGAGCTATTTTCGATGACGTGAAATCGTTGGTACACAAGGGATGGGAGAGAGGGGAAAAACTTTTTACCCCAGCAAGACTTGATAAAATCAAGGGGGAGTCGGCGAATTTTTGTGTCGAAACAAACATTCACCCCAAACCTTCAATCCCTTGTCACACTAAGGATTCTACGGATTAACATGCTTTTTTAGTGGGAGAAAAAGCCGCATAAAATCAACATCGCAAAAAGCTCGGATAAAAAATATGTTGACACGATTCGACAGGCAATGATACAATCACACTCGTAATCAATTGAATAGGCGATTGTTGCGCTCTTATCAAGAGAGGTGGAGGGATGTGCCCAATGAAGCCCGGCAACCGTCAGCGCATGCGCTGAAATGGTGCCAATTCACACAAAGCGGCCTGCTTTGAGAGATAAGAGACGGAATGGTGCACGATACCTTTCTGTTCTCTGCGGGCAGAAAGGTTTTCTTTTTGTGCTCTGCCGCTTGGGAAGGAAGGTGAAACGATGATTACACTCGAACAAGTGACGAAAATCTATCAAGCGGCCAACGGCTCGGTCACGGCCGTCGACAACGTGTCGCTTGAGATTCGCGAAGGGGAAATTTTCGGCATCATCGGCTACAGCGGCGCGGGGAAAAGCACGCTCATCCGATTGCTCAATGGGCTCGAGAAGCCGACGAGCGGCCAAGTGATCGTCGCCGGGCGCGATATGGCGCGCGTGAAAGGGCGAGAGCTGCGCAAGGCGCGCCAAGAAATCGGGATGATTTTTCAGCACTTCAACTTGCTTTGGTCGCGCACGGTCAGGGAAAACATTGCGTTTCCGCTCGAGATCGCGGGCGTTCCGAAGGGGGAGCGGCAAAAGCGGGTTGACGAACTCATCGAGCTCGTCGGGCTCGCGGGACGGGAAGATGCGTATCCGTCGCAGCTGAGCGGGGGACAAAAGCAGCGCGTCGGCATCGCCCGGGCGCTCGCCAACAGCCCGAAAGTGCTGCTGTGCGACGAGGCGACATCAGCGCTTGACCCGCAGACGACTGATGCGATTTTGGACTTGCTCGTTGACATCAACAAGCGGCTCGGGCTGACGATTGTGCTCATCACCCATGAAATGCACGTCATCCGCAAAATTTGCGACCGCGTTGCGGTGATGGAAAGCGGCCGAATCGTCGAGCAAGGCGACGTGCTGCATGTGTTCCGCCACCCGCAGCAGCCGATTACGAAACGGTTCGTCCAACAATTGATCGAGCCCGAGGAGACGGAAGAGGCGATTTCCCATTTGTTTGGCCAATACCCGAGCGGGCTGATCGCCCAGCTGACGTTCGTCGGCGCGGCCGCCGGAAAGCCGCTCATCACCGAAGTGGTGCGTCAGTTTGCCGTGGATGTCAACATTTTGCAAGGGAAAATTTCGCAAACCCATCAAGGCGCTTATGGGGTGCTGTTTGTGCACCTCGATGGAGCGGCCGATGAAATCGCCCGGGCGCTTGACTATATTCAACGCCGGCAAGTGGCGGTGGAGGTGATTCACGATGCTCGCTGACCTTCTGCCGAACGTGCAATGGGGGAAGATGTGGGCGGCGACGGTTGAGACGCTGTACATGACCGGGATGGCGGTCGCGGCCACATTCGTCCTCGGGATCGTTCTTGGTCTGCTCTTATTTTTGACGTCGAAGGGCAACCTGTGGGAAAACCGGTGGATCAATGCGGTCATCGCTGCGTTCGTCAATATTTTTCGCTCCATTCCGTTTATTATTTTAATTATTTTGCTCATTCCGTTTACAACATGGCTCGTCGGGACGATGCTCGGGGCCAATGCGGCGCTTCCGGCGCTCATTATCGGGGCGGCTCCGTTTTACGCCCGCATGGTGGAGATCGCCCTCCGCGAAATTGACAAAGGCGTCATCGAAGCAGCCCAAGCGATGGGCGCCTCAACGTGGACGATTATTTGGAAAGTGCTCTTGCCCGAATCGCTTCCGGCGCTTGTCTCCGGCATTACGGTGACGGCGGTGTCGCTTGTCGGCTATACGGCGATGGCTGGAGCCATCGGCGCCGGCGGACTTGGGAACTTGGCGTATTTGGAAGGGTTCCAGCGCAACCATAACGATGTGACGTTTGTCGCTACCGTATTGGTGCTTATCATTGTCTTTGTCATTCAGTTTATCGGTGACTTTGTCACTTCGAAAATTGATAAACGATAAAGGAGGAACGGCCGATGAAAAAATGGTTGGGTGTTTTGCTCGCTGCCATCCTTGTGTTGGCCTTGGCGGCATGCGGCGGCAACAAGAACGACAACGCGGAAGGCGGCAAAGACGGCAAATTGGTGAAGCTGAAAGTCGGCGCTTCGAACGTGCCGCATGCGGAAATTTTGGAAAAAGCGAAACCGATTTTGAAGAAAAAAGGCATCGACTTGGAGATCATCACATTCCAAGATTACATCTTGCCGAACAAAGCGTTGGCGGAGAAGCAAATCGATGCCAACTACTTCCAACACATCCCGTATTTAGAATCGCAAAAGAAAGAATACGGTTATGATTTCGTCAACGCCGGCGGCATTCATATCGAGCCGATCGGCTTATACTCGAAAAAATACAAAAGCATTGAAGAACTGCCGGACGGTGCGACGATCATCATGAGCAACTCGGTCGCCGACCATGGCCGCATTTTGTCGATGCTGCAAGAAAAAGGGCTCATTAAATTGAAACCGGGCGTCGATAAAACGAAAGCGACGGTCAACGACATAGTGGAAAACCCGAAACATTTGAAATTTAAGGCCGACGTCGACGCTGGGCTGCTTCCGCAAATTTACAAAAACGGCGAAGGCGATGCCGTGCTGATCAACGCCAACTATGCGCTTGATGCCGGTTTGGATCCGGCGAAAGACCCGATCGCCGTTGAATCGCCGAAAAACAATCCGTATGTGAACATTATTGCGGTGCGCAAAGGCGATGAAAACCGGAAAGAAATCAAAACGCTTGTCGAAGTGCTGCAATCGAAAGAAATTCAAGATTTTATCAAAGAAAAATACCACGGCGCCGTCATTCCAGCGGCGGAAAACAATCAATAACGGGAGCGGTCCGCTTCCGTTATTTTTTTGTCAACCGTTCCAAAACAGCAACGAGCAGCAAAATGATGAGGCAGTTTTGCAGCGCGACAACGGCCGTTAATCCGAGCGAACCGTCCCCGCTTTCGCCAAGGGCGGTGACGATCGCCATCCAGGTGATGAACGAACCGGCGGCGGCTGTCAAGAAAAACACTGTCCAACGCGCCATGTGCTCCCCTCCTTTTTCCAATCTTATTCGTCGTTTAATTTGATTTTCCTGCACGCATACTAACAGCGGACGAATCAAAAGGAGGGCATAGTCAATGAACAACCGAACACACGCATCTGTCGAAACAGCGCTTCGCCACTACAAGGAAGGGCTTGGGGCGTTCACCCAAAAACTTCCGAACGTGGCCGAGCGGTTTAACGCCTTTACGGAAGCATGCTTTGCTGAAGGGGCGCTGTCGAAAAAAGAAAAACAATTGATCGCCCTTGGCATCAGCGTGGCGGCGCAAGATGAGTATTGCACGATTTACCATGCGAAAGGCTGCCTTGATGAAGGGGCGTCGGAGCAAGAAATTTTGGAAGCATGCGCGGTGGCGGCCGCGTTTGGCGGCGGGGCGGCGATGAGCCAGGCGGTGACGCTTGTGCAGGAATGCCTCGGCGAGCTGCGGGAGGCTCACTAGACTCCGGAAAAACGGGGTCTTTTTTTTTGCAAAAACTCGTACAAGCTTGAGGTTTTCGTGTAAAATAGTAAAAGGCGCTGTTTTTTCACACGGTTATAGTGAAAACAGAGCGAGAAAGTTGCAGGCAGTTTTCATTTGTTATAAAATTATAATGAGAATAAATTGAGAATGAGCGATCGCTAGAAGACGAGCGAGCTACGATTACTTTCAAGCGGGAATTGGAGGTATGCTGCATGGCAGTATTGACGATTCGAAATCTTCACGTCTCCGTGGAGGGAAAAGAAATTTTAAAAGGAGTGGACTTGGAAGTAAAAGGCGGGGAAATCCACGCCATCATGGGTCCGAACGGGACGGGGAAATCGACGCTGGCATCGGCCGTTATGGGCCATCCGAAATATGAGGTGACCGAGGGCGAGATTACGCTTGACGGCCAAAACGTCTTGGAGATGGAAGTCGATGAGCGGGCGCGCGCCGGCCTGTTTTTGGCGATGCAATACCCAAGCGAAATCAGCGGAGTGACGAACGCCGACTTTTTGCGCGCTGCGATCAATGCCCGGCTTGGGGAGGGCAACGAAATTTCGCTCATGAAATTCATCCGCAAGCTCGATGAAAAAATGGCGTTTCTCGAAATGAACCCGGATATGGCGCACCGTTACTTGAACGAAGGATTCTCGGGCGGGGAGAAAAAGCGGAACGAAATTTTGCAATTGATGATGCTCGAGCCGAAAATCGCCATTTTGGACGAGATCGACTCCGGATTGGACATTGACGCGCTGAAAATTGTGGCCAAAGGCGTCAACGAAATGCGCAGCAGCGAATTCGGCTGTTTGATCATCACTCACTACCAACGGTTATTGAACTACATCACGCCGGATTACGTGCACGTCATGATGCAAGGGCGCATCGTCAAATCGGGCGGTCCGGAACTGGCGCAGCGGCTTGAGGCCGAAGGGTACGACTGGATCAAAAAAGAGCTTGGCATCGAAGACGAAACGGTCGGACAAGAAGCGTAAGCGTTAGGAGGAGGATTATGGCGACAGAAACGAAAATCCCATTTGAGCAGTCATACATCCGCACGTTCTCAAGCGGTCGCGGCGAGCCGGACTGGCTGACGGTACGGCGCCTTGAGGCGCTTGAGCTGGCGGAGCGGCTGCCGCTTCCGAAACCGGAGAAAACGAAAATCGACAAATGGAATTTCACCGAGTTCGCCCGCCACACGGTCGACAGCGCGCCGTATGATGGTCTTGACGATTTGCCGGAAGCGGTCAAGGCGCTCATTGAAGCAGGCGAAGGAACGAAAAACTTGTACGTGCAGCGCAACCATACGCCGGCGTACGTGTCGCTGTCCGATGAGTTGAAAGAAAAAGGCGTCATTTTCACCGACATCTTCACAGCAGCGAGCGAGCATGGCGACTTGCTGAAAAACTATTTTATGAGGGCTGTCAAGCCGGATGAGCACCGCCTCGCCGCGCTCCATGCGGCGCTGTTTAACGGCGGCGTGTTCGTTTACGTTCCGAAAAACGTGGAGATCGAAACGCCGCTTCAAGCCGTCTACATTCAAGATGAGGATGACATCGCCTTGTTCAACCACGTCATCGTTGTCGCGGAAGACAACAGCCGCGTCGTGTTTGTCGAAAACTATATATCGGCAAGCAGGGAAGGAAAAGCGGTCGCCAATGTGGTCGCCGAGGTGTTTGCCCAAGCGAACGCAAGCGTCTTTTTCGCCGCCGTCGACCATTTGGCAAAAGGCACAACGACGTATGTCAATCGGCGCGGCATTGCTGGGCGCGACGGACGGATCGAATGGGCGCTCGGGCTGATGAATGACGGCAACACGGTCTCCGAGAACATCACCCGCCTTGTCGGCGACGGCTCGTTCGGCGATGCGAAAACGGTCGCGGTCAGCCGCGGCGAGCAAGTGCAAAACTTTACGACCAGCATTATTCATTACGGCAAGCATACAGAAGGAAGCATTTTAAAACACGGCGTCGTCCGCGACAGCGCGACCTCAATTTTCAACGGCATCGGCAAAATTGAGCACGGCGCGTCGAAGTCAAACGCCGAGCAAGAGTCGCGCGTCTTGATGCTGAGCGAAAAAGCGCGCGGCGATGCGAACCCGATTTTGCTCATTGATGAAGACGACGTCATGGCTGGCCACGCGGCATCGGTGGGACGCGTCGATCCGATTCAATTGTATTACTTAATGAGCCGCGGCATTCCGAGACGCGACGCGGAACGACTCATCATCCACGGCTTTTTGGCGCCGGTTGTCGAAGCGATTCCGATTGAAGGCGTGAAAAACCAATTAATCGAAGTGATTGAAAGGAAAGTTCAATCATGAATGTCAACGAAATTCGCGCGTTGTTTCCGATTTTGCACCAACAAGTCAACGGCCATCCGCTCATTTATTTTGACAGCGCGGCAACGTCGCAAAAGCCGCTGCCGGTGATCGAGGCGCTTGACCGCTATTACCGCGAATACAACTCGAACGTCCATCGCGGCGTCCATACGCTTGGGACGAAAGCGACCGACGCATATGAAGGAGCGCGCGAAAAAGTGCGGCGGTTTTTAAACGCCCAATCGGCGCAGGAAATCATTTTTACGCGCGGCACGACGGCGTCGCTCAACTTGGTCGCTGCAAGCTACGGGCGCGCCAATGTCAAAGAAGGCGACGAGATCGTCATCACGTACATGGAGCATCACAGCAACTTGATCCCATGGCAGCAGCTGGCGAAGCAAACGGGCGCGACGCTGAAATATATTCCGCTGCAGGAAGACGGCACGATCGATTGGGGCGATGTCGAAGCGACCATCACCAAAGCGGCGAAGATTGTCGCCATCGCTCATGTGTCGAACGTGCTCGGGACGATCAATCCGGTGCGGGAGATCGCCCGCCTCGCCCATGAGCGCGGGGCGGTCGTCGTCGTCGATGCGGCGCAAAGCGCTCCGCATATGAAAATCGACGTCCAAGAGCTCGATTGCGACTTTTTGGCGTTTTCCGGCCATAAAATGTGCGGGCCGACGGGAATCGGCGTATTATATGGCAAAAAGAAATGGCTTGAGCAGATGGAGCCGGTCGAGTTCGGCGGGGAAATGATCGATTTCGTCGATCTGTACGATTCGACGTGGAAAGAGCTGCCGTGGAAGTTTGAAGGCGGCACGCCGATCATCGCTGGGGCGATCGGCCTTGGCGCGGCGATCGATTTCCTCGAGCAAGTCGGCTTGGACGCCATCGCCGCCCACGAGCACGAGCTGGCGCAATATGCGCTTGAACGAATGGCGGACATCGAAGGCGTCACCGTCTACGGTCCGAAAGAGCGGGCGGGGCTTGTCACGTTCAACATCGACGGGGTGCATCCGCACGATGTGGCGACCGTCCTTGACGCCGAAGGGATCGCCATCCGCGCCGGCCACCATTGCGCCCAGCCGCTCATGAAATGGCTTCATGTGACGGCGACCGCCCGGGCAAGCTTCTATCTGTACAACACGAAAGAGGAAATCGACCGGTTTGTGGCCGCATTACAGAAAGCGAAGGAGTACTTCAGCCATGTCTTCTAACCATCCGCTGGATCAGCTTTACCGCCAAGTCATTATGGACCATTATAAAAACCCGCGCAACCGCGGGGTGCTTGAAGGAACGAACGTCGACGTCAACATGAACAACCCGACGTGCGGCGACCGCATCCACTTGACGATGAAAGTCGAGGACGGAAAAGTCGCCGACGTCAAATTTGAAGGGGAAGGCTGTTCGATTTCGATGTCGTCGGCGTCGATGATGACGCAGGCGATCAAAGGAAAAACGGTGGAGGAAGCGCTTCGGCTCGCCCACATTTTTTCCGACATGATCCAAGGGAAAGAGTACGACGATTCCGTCGACCTTGGCGACATCGAGGCGCTTCAAGGCGTTTCCAAATTTCCCGCCCGCATCAAATGCGCGACATTGGCGTGGAAAGCGCTCGAAAAAGGCCTCAACAATCAATGAACATGAAGGAGGGTGAACCGAGATGGCGAAAAAAGCCCCGGAAATCGGTGAATACAAGTACGGCTTCGTCGACAAGGACGTCTCCGTCTTCCGCGCCCAGCGCGGCTTGACGCGCGAAGTCGTCGAAGAAATTTCGCGGATGAAAAACGAGCCGCAATGGATGCTCGAGTTCCGCTTAAAAGCGCTCGACATCTTCTACAGCAAACCGATGCCGCAATGGGGCGGCGACTTGTCAAGCCTCGATTTTGATGAAATTACGTACTACGTCAAGCCGACGGAAAAATCGGGCCGCTCGTGGGATGAAGTGCCGGCGGAGATCAAAGCGACGTTCGATAAATTAGGGATTCCAGAGGCGGAACAAAAATATTTGGCCGGCGTCTCGGCGCAATACGAATCCGAAGTCGTCTACCACAACATGAAAGAAGACCTCGAAAAGCTTGGCGTCATCTTTAAAGACACCGACTCGGCGCTCAAGGAAAACGAAGATTTGTTCCGCGAGTATTTCGCCAAAGTCGTGCCGCCGACGGACAACAAATTTGCCGCGCTCAACTCGGCCGTCTGGTCGGGCGGTTCGTTCATCTACGTCCCGAAAGGCGTCAAAGTCGATACGCCGCTTCAGGCGTACTTCCGCATCAACTCGGAAAACATGGGGCAGTTTGAACGGACGCTCATCATCGTCGACGAAGGGGCGCACGTCCATTACGTCGAAGGCTGTACAGCGCCGATTTATACGACGAACTCGCTCCATAGCGCAGTCGTGGAAATCATCGTCAAAAAAGGCGCCTACTGCCGCTACACGACGATCCAAAACTGGGCGAACAACGTCTTCAACTTGGTGACGAAGCGCGCCGTCTGCGAAGAAAACGCGACAATGGAATGGATTGACGGCAACATCGGCTCGAAGCTGACGATGAAATACCCGGCCGTCATCTTAAAAGGCGAAGGGGCGCGCGGCTTGACGCTGTCGATCGCCATCGCCGGCAAAGGCCAGCACCAAGACGCCGGGGCGAAAATGATCCATCTGGCGCCGAATACATCGTCGACGATCGTCTCGAAGTCGATCTCGAAACAAGGCGGAAAGGTGACGTATCGCGGGATGGTCCATTTCGGCCGCAAAGCGTCCGGCTCGCGCTCCAACATCGAATGCGATACGCTCATTCTCGACAACCAGTCGACGTCGGACACGATTCCGTACAACGAGATTCTCAACGACAACGTGTCGCTCGAACACGAAGCGAAAGTGTCGAAAGTCTCCGAAGAGCAGCTGTTCTACTTGATGAGCCGCGGCATTTCCGAGCAGGAAGCGACGGAAATGATCGTCATGGGCTTCATCGAGCCGTTCACAAGAGAGCTGCCGATGGAATACGCAGTCGAGATGAACCGGTTGATCAAGTTCGAGATGGAAGGAAGCATCGGATAAGCTTGATGAAGCAGGGTTGGAGCGCTCGTTTGCGGGCGCTTCCCCCACAAAACGCCCGCATGATCGACGCAGGACAAAGCAAGGGAGCGGCCGGCGCTTGATCTCCGGAAGCGCCAAGGCCGCCCCGCAGGCCATTCCTCCTTCATGGGAGCATGTTTTTAGGGGAGCGCTCTTTTTGGGCGCTCCCCTGTCGTTCCTTTTCCATGCCTGGCGGCTCTGTTCAGCCGTGTACGATCTCTCGGCTTAGTAGCCTTTTTAGGCGTGAAGTTAACAGCCATGTATTAAAAACATGATTTTATTCATTTTTCCCGATAGGGACTACGAAAGAGATGTTTAAGTTAAGTGCAACTTTTTATTGACAAATAATTTTTTTTCTACAATTAAACTGTGGATGAGCATTTTTCACTACAATAATTTCTATGGTTAAAAGAGACAAACAGAGACCCTCTTACACGATGCGGAACTGTTTTTTGACTACATCAATGGTCATATCCTCCTTCTCGATATCATAAATGAACTCGATGACGCTGTGGCCTTTCCTCGATCAAAGAAGATCTAGTCCAGCGAAAACGGTGTGTTGAGATTCAGCGATGCTGTACACGCAGGAGAGCATCACCACCCAATACCGTTTCACCGTCCGAATACGGCGAATCCGATATCCATCGGGCTTCAGCTGCTCTTTCGCCTGCCGGAAAAGGCATTCGATCGTCCAGCGCTGGGCGCAGTAACGTAAGATCTCTTCATCGCCTAGCTCTCGGTCCGGTGCTCAAGACGCAATGGAGATGCTCCGGTGTCATCGGCTGGTTCCGCTTCATCTTGATCGAGGAAAGCATCTCGATCGCTAGGTCAATTTTGCTTCTTCTCGCCTTCTTGTCATACAAGTGGAACTCGAACGGAAACGCTTGCGTGATGGTGTGTACTATCAGCCAAACGAGCGAATGCCCCCAGACCGATTGATGATCTTTGTGAAACAAATGTCAACCGCACCTTTGAATGGCGTGTGCAGCCCGTGACGAAGGCTTCGTTTTTTTTTGGCAAATCGTATCATCGATTGAAAGGTAAAAGGGTCTGATTCTTCCGTTTGGTCAGGCGTTCGATCCGGCAAAGGCTCCACTCTTGGAGTTTCTCAAGCCGCTTTTCCTCGTCCCAATGGCTTTTCGTGAAAAAGTGGCTCAACGTGGTTCAATGATTTGGGCGAAAACTCCATTAATGGTTCCCGAACATCTCTTGGTGGTCAAGGCAGCGATAAGGTGAACGAGATGCTTCAAGACTGGTTTGGAAAGTTGCAGCGTTAACCCCAAAATAATGAAGAAAAGCTTGTAGATTCCTTGGTGATGTGCTCATCGATTCATGAAACATGAACCTCCTTGTGGATAGTTGGTAGCACACCTATTCTAACCAAGGAGTCTGGTGTATGTTTCCTTTTTTGTTTGATTACAAATTTTTGTTAGTGAATTTGCTCATCTACATAAAATATATAGAAAATCAAGGGATGAAGTGATGTGGTGTCGATATGGTAAACAAAGCCTATCAGTTCCGCTTGTACCCAACAAAAGAACAAGAACAGCTGCTTGCCAAAACCTTCGGTTGTGTCCGTTTCGTTTATAACAAAATGCTTGAAGAACGCATACAAATTTATGAAAAGTTCAAAGACGACAAAGAAGCTTTGAAAAAACAAACATTTCCGACCCCTGCCAAGTACAAAAAGGAGTTTCCTTGGCTTAAAGAAGTGGATAGCCTTGCGCTGGCAAACGCCCAATTGAATTTGCAGAAAGCGTTTCAAAATTTCTTTTCGGGTCGTGCTGGATTTCCAAAGTTCAAAAACCGCAAGGCGAAACAGTCGTACACCACAAATGTGGTCAATGGCAATATTAAACTTTCAGATGGCTATATCAAGTTACCCAAACTGAAATGGGTCAAGTTCAAGCAACATCGGGAGATTCCTGCCCACCATATCATCAAGGCTTGTACGATCACGAAAACAAAAACAGGAAAATACTATGTTTCTATTCTTACAGAGTACGAACATCAACCTGCACCAAAAGAAATACAAACGGTTGTTGGGCTTGATTTTTCCATGAATACGCTGTATGTCGATAGCGAGGGTAAGAGAGCCAATTATCCTCGTTTCTATCGGAAAACATTGGAAAAATTAGCGAAAGAACAACGGATGTTATCACGCCGAAAGAAAGGGTCTAATCGTTGGCATAAACAGCGTCTGAAAATTGCAAAGCTACATGAAAAAATGGCGAACCAACGAAAAGACTTTCTGCATAAGGAGTCGCACCAATTAGCGAAACTTTATGATTGCGTGGTCATCGAAGACCTCAACATGAAAGGGATGTCGCAAGTCCTGAATTTCGGCAAGAGCGTTCATGACAACGGCTGGGGGATGTTCACGACATTTCTCCAATACAAGTTAGAGGAGCAAGGGAAAAAGCTTATCAAAATAGATAAGTGGTTTCCGTCATCTAAAACTTGTTCATGTTGCGGTCAAGTAAAGGAATCTTTATCGCTTTCTGAGCGTACATTCCGCTGTGAATGTGGATTTGAGAGCGACAGGGACGTCAATGCGGCAATCAATATCAAACATGAGGGAATGAAACGATTAGCGATAGCCTAACTTGTCCTCGAACCGTGGGACACACGGGGATCGCTCAGTCAACTTCCTGTCATGAGATGGGATTACCTGAGAAGCCCCCACCTCTAAGCGAAGCGTAGGTGGTGGGAGCATGTCACAAATAAGGATGTAAGGAATTTGAAACTAAAAAAGAAGGATATTTTATTTTTGGCTCAATTTGGATTTACTAAGGAACGAATCGAACATTTCACACTAAATGATTGGGACCATTTTAAGAATATGGAGGCGCCTGAATTAATAGATGTTAATGTTTCGTACTTCAAAGTCGATGAAAATAATGGAGAGCTAATTCCTATCACGAAATACGAATTTGAGGAGAACAAAAAACAGCGAGAGGTATATTATGATAAAATAAAAAACAATCCTAAAATAAAATTAATTACTTCTTTATGTGATCCAGACAATACCTGCAATGGATCAAACTTATCATCGATGGTGAAGCTGACTGTTGCTGTCACTCATTCATCGAAATATGCAATTGTTTCTGATTTTGATTGGATCAACGATTCTAACGAAAGGCATGTTGACTTATTCGGAACTGGACATAAAGAAGCTTTGACTGTAGATTATGAATCAATATTTGGAAGTTGGACAACTGAGTACTATGATAATTATGGTTATGTAGCAGAAAGGACTTCGTACTTTAATGGTGCGACATATAAATTTTCTACAGGATATGTTCATAAATTAGACAGAAATTCTCCTACTCATCAAGAATTTTGGCAATACAATGGGAAGTGGATACATGCGCAAGATGACTCAGGATATACGTATGCTGAATTTGTGTGGAGCTCTGGGACGAGTTCTTCGGCATATGCCAATTATACTCATATGAAGACGGGGTGGAGCTCATCATTTAGTGTATGGATGCCGCTAGGAGCGTCAATTTCTGTTTCGGGAACAACAAGTTATATTCAAATACCAAACGCGGCAGTTTCCTTTACAAGATGAAATACTATTACGTCTGATTTGCCGCGAATAGATCTTTACGGTGAAGGGTGGCTTATCGTTGAAACGGATCCTCCGTTATTTTTTGTTGTGTACAATGCTAGCTGGCTGTGATCATCAGGAGATGAATGTACAGGCTTATCATTTGGATGCAAAAAGGCAAGGGTTTGATCAAGAAGAGATAGAAAGCCTCATCAGAGACCCGGAAAACGCCAATAAAGTCAACCAACAGCTCAAAAACAAGGAGGTTGCGGCTTTCTTTTGGCTGGGGATGACGAAAGAAGAGATTCGGCACATGGATCGGGAGGAGATGGATTTTTTTCGTGCGAGAAGCGCGACGAGCCAATGGCATGAGCTCGATGAGCAAACGGTGAAGGAGATTTTTAAAAAACGGGCGGATCATCAAATGATCCGATGCGATATCGAGAAACAGAAATTATGCACCATATCAACGATTTACACTAGTCATAAAAAGAACATCATGGAATTGACCTTATCTGTTTCCCTGCTCAATCAAGAGGAGCATCGATACGCCGTCGTCTTGTCGTATGAATGGCTTATAGATCCGAAAGAAAAGGAGACGGATTTTTACGGGATTTTGACGACGGAAAATGCGGTTGTCGATTATCATCAGCTTTATAGCTCCTACAAGACATATCGGAATGCATCTCACGTCAGCATGCAACATATTAGGAAGCCCTATCAATCTTCTGTGGCAGGGTATATGATTAAAAATTCCCTGCACAAGGAAAACAGCCGCCACTTCGGATATGTTTATTCTGAAATCGTGCCTTCGGATCACGCCCAAACGTCTATCGATGTTGAGGCATTTTATGTTCATGCTAATCGAAAATGGAGAGAAAACGACTTGTTTTCGTTCCAAGATGTTTATAACTGGAATGGGAAGGGTGACGCGGTGATGTTCAAGTCTCCGGTGATCCGAATCTCAGTCCGACCTTGACGAAGCGGGATTGAACGTTTTGTTTCAAGGGGGAGCGCTCTTTTTGGGCGCTCCCCTGTCGTTCCTTTTCCATGCCAGGTGGATCTGTTCAGCCGCGCCCGGTCTTCTTGTTTAGCGCTGCACCTTTTCAAGCGCCAATTTGATGCCAAACCCGATCATCACCGTGCCCGTGATGCCTTCGATCCATTTCTTCGTTTTCCGCCGCTTCATGAAGTCGCTGATATAATGATGGATATCATTGTATCGCAACCGTTCCTCGATTGTAAATATGGACTTTCTGAACCGCCGCTGCCCCTTGGTGGTGCGGCGGTCATTTTTATTTTCTGCCGGTGGCGCATATGGTATAGTGAAGATAGCTGGAAATCGACCGAATTGGTGATCAAGATGATTTACATCGGACTGACCGGCTGGGGGGATCATGACAGCTTGTATCCGCCCGGCCTTGCGGCGAAAGACAAGTTGCTGCAATACGCGGCCCATTTTCCGACGGTCGAAGTAGACTCGTATTTTTACGCCATTCAGCCGCGTTCCAACGTGGAAAAATGGATTCGCGAGACGCCGCCGTCGTTTCAGTTCATCGTCAAAGCATACCAAGGAATGACCGGACATGAGCGCGGCCCGATTCCTTATGAAAGCAAGGAAGCGATGTTTGCCGCGTTTTTGGAGTCGATTGCGCCGTTTCAAGAAGCGGGCAAGCTGGCGATGGTGCTGTTTCAGTTCCCGCCTTGGTTTGACTGCCGGCGCGAGCATGTCGCGTATTTGCGCTGGGTGAAAGAGCGGATGGGAAAAGTGCCGGCGGCGCTTGAGTTCCGCCATCGGTCGTGGTTTTCACCGCGCTTTTATGAAAAAACGCTCCGTTTTATGGAAGAGGAAGGCTGGATCCACACGATTTGCGACGAGCCGCAGGCGGGGGAAGGGTCGGTGCCGACCGTTTTGCATCCGACCGACCGGGAAAAGACGCTCATCCGCCTGCACGGACGGAATGTCCATGGGTGGAACAAGGCGACGGCCGGGGACAACTGGCGCGCCGTCCGCTACTTGTATCGATACAACGAGCGCGAGCTGAGCGAGTGGGTGAGCCATATAGAGGCATTAAAGAAAAAAACGAAACAGATTTACGTGCTGTTTAACAACAACTCCGGCGGCGATGCCGCCGACAACGCCAAACAATTGATCGATTTGCTTGGCATTGAGTACACGGGCCTTGCGCCGCGGCAGCTTGGTTTGTTTTGAAGCGGGGGGAGAGACAAAATGGCATATATGTTGCTTTTATTGATCGGCTTTATCGCGGGGACGGTCGGCAGTTTGGCCGGCCTTGGCGGAGGGGTGATCATCGTGCCTGCGCTTTTGTTTTTCGGCGCGCTCGGCTGGCTCTCGGCTGTGACGCCGCAAACGGCGGTCGGCACGTCGCTTGTCGTCATTATTTTCAACGGCTTATCGTCCACATTGTCGTATATGAAAGACAACATGGTCGACTACCGAAGTGGTCTCTTGTTTTGCCTCGGCAGCGTTCCCGGGGCCGTTGTCGGCGCCTGGGTGAACAATACGCTGAGCGTCGCTCATTTTTCGTTGTATTTTGGGCTGTTTTTAATCGCCATGTCGCTGTTTTTGTCGCTCAGCCAGAAGAAAACGAAGCGCTCGGCGGACGAGGCGGAGGAGGAGGGCGGGAAGGAGGAGGCCGAACACCGCTCGCGGCCGGCGCCGTGGTGGAGGCGGCGCGTAGTGCGCACGTACACGGAGCGGAACGGGGAGGGGATCGTGTACGGCTATCATCCGGCGGCGGCGATCGCCATCGCGTTTGTGGTCGGCTTTTTCGGCGGTTTGTTTGGCATCGGCGGCGGCTCGCTCATGGTGCCGGCGATGATCGTGCTGTTTCGCTTTCCGCCCCATGTGGCGGTCGCCACGTCGATGTTGATGATTTTTTTGTCCTCGCTCGTCGGTTCAACGACCCATGTCGCGATGGGAAATGTGCAATGGTGGTTTGCTCTTGCCCTCATTCCCGGCGTATGGATCGGCGCGAAAACCGGGGCGTGGATCAATAAGCGGATGCCAAGCCGGATGCTTGTCGTCGTGCTTCGGATGGTGCTCGTTTTGCTTGGCTTTCGGCTTGTGATCGAAAGTTTGTCGTAACTAGGGAGGCTTGCGCATTGAAGCAAAACGTCTACATTTATCATACGAACGACGTGCACAGCCATTTTGAACATTGGCCGCAAATCGCCCGCTTCTTATCGGAGCGGCGGCAGGAGCATCGCGCGCGCAATGAGGCGATGCTTTTATTTGATGTCGGTGATTTTCTCGACCGCGTTCACCCGATTACCGAGGCGACGCGGGGAAAGGCGAATGTTGAGCTGCTCAATCGGCTTGGGTACGACGCGGTGACGATTGGCAACAACGAAGGGATCACCCTTGATCATGATGAACTGGATACGCTGTACGAACAGGCTCGGTTTCCGGTCGTTGTCGCCAATTTGTTTCGCCGCGACGGCGTGCGGCCGCATTGGGCGCTGCCGTATGTCGTCATCCCGGCGACGGAGGCGTTTCGCATTGGGGTGGTCGGCGCCACCGCTCCGTTTTCTCATTTTTACGAGCTGCTCGGCTGGAAGATTGCCCCGCCGTTTGATCTGTTGGCGGCGGCGGTGGAGGAAGTGAAGCGGCAGGCCGATTGCGTAGTCGTCTTATCCCATCTTGGGGTGAATGAGGATGAAAAAATCGCTGCGACGATCCCGGGCGTGGATATTGTTTTAGGCGCTCACACCCACCATGTCTTTCCAGAAGGAAAAACATTGAATCAAACGCTGCTTTGCGCGGCGGGGAAATACGGAAAATATGTCGGGGTGGTCAAGCTGGAGATTGGCCAAAACCGGCTGTCCAGGGCATCCGCGACGGTCGTGGATGTCGAACCATTGCCACGTTCCGAAGAGGTCGAGCGCCATCTTGCTTGCCTCGAGCAGGAAAGCTTGGCGCGGCTCGAAGCGGAACGAGTCGCCGTGCTCCATGATGGCTTGCCGCTGGACTGGTTCGCTCCGTCGCCGCTCGCGAATTTGCTCGCTTCCGCTTTGCGTGAATGGTGCCAGGCGGACATCGGGATGGTCAACGCCGGCGTGCTGCTGGCGCCGCTTTCCAAAGGTCCCGTGACGAAAAAAGATTTGCACCGCATTTGCCCGCATCCGCTCAACCCGTGCAAGGTGAAGCTGCGCGGCGCGGAGCTCAAAGAGATTATGCTTGAGGCCAACACGGAACGGATGAAGCATTTGCGGTTTAAAGGATTTGGCTTCCGCGGCGAAGTGATGGGGGAAATGGTGTACAACGGCGTGGACATTGAGGCCGACCTCGAGGAGGATGGGCAATGGCATATCCGCCGCATTATGATCAACGGCGAGCCGCTCGACCCGGAGCGCACGTATGAGGTGGCGACGACCGATATGTTTGCGATCGGCCATTTTTATCCGCAGATTCAGCGGGCGGCGGAGAAAACGTATTACATGCCCGAGTTTTTGCGCGATCTTCTCGCTTGGAAATTGGCCCAATAGGCAGGCACCTCTTTTTTCATGCTTCATACATTGGAGTATGGAAAGGAGTGTGGCTGCGGCGATGGTCGAAGTGAAGCCGATCATCATAGAGGGGCATCCGTTTATTGCTGTGTCTGTCCAGCTGCCGAAAACGAATTTGTTGGCGGTGGCGAGTGAAAAAGGGTACATTATGTGCGGGGCGCTCGATGTGGCGCTGTTGAATGAGAAATTGCGCGACCGCGGCATTATCGCCGGTCGGGCGGTCGGGGTGCGCACGATTGAACAGCTGCTTGAGGCGCCGCTCGAATCGGTGACAGTCGCCGCTTTGGAGCTCGGCATTGAACAGGGAATGAAAGGGAAAGACGCACTGTTGAAAATGCGGTGAAAATCTCCCTCCTTGCAAGCATACATATAGCTTGTAAAGGAGGGATTTTCATTTTGCTGCGCCCCCGATTCGTGCGGAGAGGGCCGCTCCCGTTCCGCTATGTTTTTTTATTAACGTTCGTTTTTTTTATGTTTTCGACGGCAGCAAGCCTTTGGATTGTGAATAAAGGCATTAAGCCGGTGCTGATGGAAATCGCCGAAACGGAAACGAAGCGGATTGCCAACTTGGTGATCAATAACGCCATTGAGCAGCAGTTTCAAAAAGACAATCCAGAATTTCGGCAGCTGGTCACGGTTCAAAAGGACGAAAGCGGCAAAATTGTGTCGGTCGATTTTGACACCGCAGTGATCAACCGCATCTTATCGGAAACGGACGATCATGTGATGGAAAGTTTAAAGGCGGCGACAGAAGGGCGGATTGAACGAATGGTGCTTCCCGAAGTCGAGTCCGGCACTGGAAACAGCCGCGGCATCATTTATTACATTCCGCTCGGGCAAGTGACGAACAATGCGCTTTTAGCCAATCTCGGCCCGCGCATTCCGGTGCAGTTTCAGATCGTTGGCAATGTCGACTCGGAAGTGACGAAAGAAATTCGAGCCTATGATATTAACAGTTTTTTTATTGAAATTGACATTCATGTATCGGTCGACATCCAAGTCGTCATTCCTTTTGCATCGAAAATTTCCAATGTGACAACGGATATTCCAGTGGTGATGCGCTTCATTCCGGGAGAAGTGCCGCAATTTTACAACAAAAACGGCGGTCAAGTGAACCCGTCCATCCAGCTTCCGAAGCGGTAGCGGGAAAGGCTGTCAATGCGCGCCTCTAAAAGGCCGGCGATCGTCATTTTCCTAAATCGATCGTTCTCGATTAGAGAGAAGAGCGGAGTTGATAAGGGGTCTCAAGTTGAGCCTCATTTTTCATGCAATCACCGCCCATCTAGAGCAGAGCTTATTTTGCGGCCGGCGTTCGCCCGCTAGTTCCGTTCGGTTGACGGATGCCCGCGTCAGCCATTGGGAATGGTTTTGACAGAAACATGGAAATGTTATGCAAAAAAAGTGTTCTTCCCGGCTAAGGGGCTTTGGCTGTTTCTCTGGCGTTTGTCAAGAGGAAACAGCTTTTTTGTTTTTCAAATAGAAAAGAACTAGACGAGCTGCTTTAAATTTTGTAATATTATATTAAATTGAAAATAGTTTTATTATTTACATAGCGGTTTGAGAGGGGGAATGAACGGCTGGCATCGGAAGGCATACATCATTTCGCTGCGCCATCCGGCGCGGCGGACGAGCGCACAAGGCAGACGGACTCTGCCGATATAGTATGCAGAGAAAGGCGTGCGCTCTAGTGAAAGAACATTTTGAACAATGGGGGGAAAACAAGTGAAGAAAAAAAGAGCAGCAGGCGTCTTTTTCTCATTGATGCTGACGGCAGGTCTTTTGGCCGGCTGCGGCGGCAACCAGCAAGGCGGCGGTTCTTCAGGCGGAAACGGCGGAGGAGGCGGCGATGTGATTAAAATCGGCGCCAACCTCGAGCTGTCCGGCGGGGTCGCTTCGTACGGCCAGTCGATCGCCGAGGGGCTGGACTTGGCGCTTGAGGAAATCAACAAAGAAGGAATCAACGGCAAAAAGCTGGAATTGGTGAAAGTCGACAACAAATCGGAAGCGGCCGAAGCGACGAACGGCACGATCAAGTTGATCAGCCAAGATAAAGTCGTCGCCATCATCGGCTCGGCGACGAGCACGAACACGCTCGCTCAAGTGCAAGTCGCCAATGACAACAAAGTGCCGCTCATTACGCCGACGGGCACGAACCCGACGATCACGAACAAAGACGGCAAAGTGAACGAGTTCGTCTTCCGGACGTGCTTTATCGACCCGTTCCAAGGAACGGTGGCGGCGAAATTCGCGCTGAATGACTTGAAAGTGAAAAACGCGGCGGTCTTGATCGACAGCTCAAGCGATTATTCGAAAGGGCTGGCCGCTTCGTTTAAAGACGCGTTCACCCAAGGCGGCGGCAAAATTGTCGCGGAAGAAGCGTATGTCGCGAAAGACACCGATTTCCGTGCGACGCTGACGCGCATCAAATCCAAAAATCCGGAGTTCATTTTCTTGCCGGGCTATTATGAAGAAGTCGGCCTCATCGTCAAGCAGGCGCGCGAGCTTGGCTTGAACGTGCCGATCATGGGCGGCGACGGCTGGGATTCGCCGAAGCTTGTTGAAATTGCCGGCAAAGACGCATTGAACAACACGTACATTACCAACCATTATTCGTCCGGCGACCCGGATCCGAAAATTCAAGAGTTTGTGAAAGCCTTTAAAGCGAAATACAACAAGGCCCCGGATGCGTTCAACGCGCTTGGCTATGATACAGCCTACTTCCTGGCCGATGCCATTAAGCGGGCCGGCAGCGCCGATCCGGTGAAAATTAAAGACGCGCTGGCGCAAACGAAAGATTTGCAGCTTGTCTCCGGCACATTGACGCTCAATGAACACCATGACCCGGTCAAATCGGCGGCCATTTTGGAATACAAAGATGGGCAGCAGCAATTTAAAACAAAAGTCAATCCGTAATGAGGCGGACAGGGCGGGGGGGGGGGGGAGCGCTCTCGATGGGGCGTCTCCCTATCCGGCCTTTCGTTTGGACAAGGAACGAGTTTTCATTAAGGAGCGTGCAGACATGGAACTCATTCAACAGCTGGTCAACGGCATTTCGCTAGGCAGCATTTATGCGCTCATCGCCCTCGGCTATACGATGGTGTACGGCATCGTTCGGCTCATCAATTTCGCCCATGGCGACGTCTTTATGGTCGGTTCATTCGTCGGTTTTTACGCCGTCACGATGCTTGGCGTCGGCTTTGTCCCGGCGCTTTTGCTGGCGATGGCAGCTTGCGCCGTGCTTGGGATGATTATTGAGCGGATTGCGTACAAGCCGCTGCGCAATGCGGCGCGCATCGCGGTGCTCATTACGGCGATCGGCGTTTCACTGCTTATCGAGTACGTCACGATTTATTTGCGCGGAGCCCAGCCGGAAGCGTATCCGAGCACATTGCTGCCGGACCGGAATTTGGAGCTGTTTGGGGTTGTCATCAGCAGCCAGTCGCTGTTCATCCTCGGCACGTCCCTCGTTTTGATGGTCCTTCTTCAGTTCATCGTTCACCGGACAAAAATCGGGAAAGCGATGCGCGCCGTCTCCCACGATGCGGAAGCGGCCCGGTTGATGGGGATTAACGTCGACAATACGATTTCGGCCACGTTCGCCATCGGTTCGGCGCTTGCGGGGGCGGCCGGCGTCATTTTCGGCATTTATTATACAAAAATCGAGCCATTGATGGGCATTCTTCCCGGATTGAAAGCGTTTGTCGCCGCTGTGCTGGGCGGAATCGGCATCATTCCGGGAGCGATGGTCGGAGGGCTTTTGCTTGGCGTCATCGAATCGCTCGTCAGCGGGCTCGGCTATTCGCTCTGGCGCGACGGAGCAGCGTTTGTCATTTTAATTCTCATCCTCATTTTCCGGCCGGCCGGATTGTTTGGCAAGAACGTACGAGAAAAAGTGTAAAGGATGGTAGGGTACAATGGCAACTTGGAAGCGGACTCGTGGATTTTGGGTTTCCGTCATACTGGCCTTCGCCTTTTTCGCTGTTGTCGAGTGGCTGATTGCAAGCGGGACGCTCAATGTGTTTTATGTGAACACCCTCTTTTTCATGGCGATCAACGTCATGTTGGCTGCGAGCCTTCACTTGATCATCGGCATCACCGGGCAGTTTTCGATCGGACACGCCGGCTTTTTCGCTGTTGGCGCATACGCTTCAGCGGTTATGACGATGAAGCTGCAGCTGCCGTTTGCGGTCGGCGTCTTGACCGCCGGGGTGGCGGCGGCGCTCGCCGGGCTCATCATCGGCGTGCCGAGCCTGCGTTTAAAAGGCGATTACTTGGCGATCGCCACGCTTGGGTTTGGCGAAATTGTCCGCATTGCGCTCTTGAACATCGATTACGTCGGCGGAGCGAGCGGCATGACGGTGACGCATATGACGACATGGCCGTGGGTGTTCGCCTGCCTGTTTGTGACGATTTTGGTGATTGCCAACTTCACCAACTCAACGCATGGGCGGGCGTGCATCTCGATTCGCGAAGATGAAATCGCCGCCGATGCCATGGGGATCAATACGACGTATTACAAAGTGGCGGCGTTTGCGATCGGCTCATTTTTCGCCGGCATCGCCGGGGCGCTGTACGCCCATCACTTTTACATCATTCAGCCGTCGAACTTCGGCTTTTTAAAATCGTTTGACATTTTGATTTTCGTCGTGCTCGGCGGGCTCGGCAGCCTATCCGGCGCGGTGGTGGCGGCGGTGTTGCTGACGATCGTTTCGACGTTCTTGCAAAACTATCCGGAAACAAGGATGATCATTTACAGCATCGTCTTGATTTTGGTGATGCTGTACCGTCCAACCGGGCTGATGGGGACGAAAGAACTATCTTCGCTCTTCAAATGGCGGAAGGCAGCGCAGGGAGGAATGAATCATGGCGGCAAAAACACCGTTGCTTAAGGCAGAAAACATCGGCATCCAGTTTGGCGGGCTGAAGGCGCTCTCCGGTGTGACGATGGAGCTTTATCAAGGGGAGCTTGTCGGGCTCATCGGCCCGAACGGCGCCGGGAAAACGACGCTGTTTAACTTATTGACGGGCGTGTATGTGCCGACTGACGGGCGGATTATGCTTGACGGCGAGACGCTGAACGGCCTGCCGCCATATAAAATTACGCGCAAAGGGATCAGCCGGACGTTTCAAAACATTCGTCTGTTCGGCGAACTGTCGGTTTTGGACAACGTGAAAGTCGCCTACCATGCGCACGCCCGCCATTCGATCGCGAGCTCCATTCTCCGCCTCCCGTCCCATTTCCGCGGTGAGAAGGAGATGGAAGAAAAGGCGATCGAGTTTTTGAACATTTTTCAGCTTGACGGCGTCATGCACGAGAAGGCGAAAAACTTGCCGTACGGCCAGCAGCGCCGGCTTGAGATCGCCCGGGCGCTGGCGGCGCAGCCGAAGGTGCTTTTGCTTGACGAGCCGGCCGCCGGCATGAACCCGCAGGAAACGAAGGAATTGATGAAGTTGATTGCCTTTATTCGCGAGCGGTTTGCTTTGACGATTTTGTTGATTGAGCATGACATGTCGCTTGTGATGGGCATATGCGAGCGCATTTACGTGTTGGATCACGGCCAGCTGATCGCCGAAGGAACGCCGGAACAAGTGCGCAGCAACCCGAAAGTGATCGAGGCTTACCTTGGCGAGGAGGTGTCGTGACCATGTTGAAAGTGGATGGAATCGATGTATTTTACGGCAACATTCATGCCTTAAAAGGCGTATCGCTTGAGGTGAACAAAGGCGAGATCGTCACGCTGATCGGAGCGAACGGTGCGGGGAAAACGACGCTTCTGAAAACCATTTCCGGGCTGCTTAGGCCGAAAAACGGCGACATCGTGTATGAGGGAGCCTCGATCGCCGGCAAGGCGGCGCAGGCGATCGTCAAGCAAGGCATTTCCCACGTGCCGGAAGGGCGGCGCGTTTTCGCCAATATGACGGTCGAGGAAAACTTGGAGCTCGGCGCGTTTTTGCGCAAAGACAAAGAAGGCATTCAACAAGACTTTGCCAAAGTCTTTCAGCTGTTCCCGCGCCTTGAGGAGCGGCGCAAGCAGCTGGCCGGAACGCTTTCGGGCGGCGAACAGCAAATGCTCGCCATCGGCCGCGCGCTCATGGCGCGCCCGAAGCTGCTCTTGCTTGACGAACCGTCAATGGGGCTCGCGCCGCTTTTGGTCAAAACCATTTTCCGCATCATTCAGGAAATCAACGAGTCGGGGACGACGATTTTGCTTGTCGAGCAAAACGCTCATATGGCGCTCTCGATCGCGCATCGCGCCTATGTCCTCGAATCGGGCCGCGTCGTCTTGTCGGGAACGGCGAGCGAGCTGCAGGCGAGCGAGCAGGTGAAGCAGGCGTATTTGGGCGGGCATTGAGAAACGATAGGCGGAAGAACGTCAGCGGAAAGCCGTTTCGGACGGTTGGCGCCGCCGTGGAAAAAAGAGGGTGTCCCAACAGGATCGGGACACCCTTTCTTATTGATGTATAATATAGGTATAAAACAATCATTCACCAACAACAGGCCTATGTTTGGTTTAAAGGGAATGGCCTTTTTGGGTCAGTCCTTTTCCCTGCTTGCCCCGTTTTGTCCGGCGAACGCCGGCTGGGATGGACGGACGGGAAACATCGGCGTCCGGGACGTCTCTGCTCTTGAAAAAACATGCCGCTTATTTGGGCGTCTGGCGTTGGCGGAGAGAACCCCATCACGCCAGCCCCGGCCGCGGCTAGCGGCGCCGTTGTTGCCGCTCGGCCCGCTCCCATGCTTTTAGGTGCGGGTACGGGTCAAACGCCCATTCGGTATAGCCGTTGTCTTTGTACATGCCGTAGTGAAGATGGGGCGGAAATTTCCCTGCCGTGCCGGGCGGACCGTAGCCAGAGCTGCCGACCGAGCCGATGATCGTCCCCGGCTCGACGATTTGCCCCTCGCGAAGATCGGCGGCGAAGCCGTTCAAATGGGCGAAGTAATGGTACGTGTTGTTGATGTCGCGGATGCCGACGCGCCAGCCGCCGTATTTGTTCCACCCCTTCAGCTCGACGATGCCGTAGCACGTCGAGCGCACCGGAACGCCGTAGCCGGCGAAAATATCGGTTCCTTCATGAATGCGCCGCCCGCCCCAGCCGCGCGCATCTCCCCATGTATCGCGGTAGCTGTAATTGGCCCGCAGCGGAAGCGGAAACACGTGGTTGTCCAATTTCAACGTCTGATATTTTTTGTAAATTCTTGCCTTTCCTAAAATCAAGTCGACGGTCTTGGCGCGTTGGTAATAGTTCCAAAGCGCGATTTTGATATGGCGGTGATCGATGCCGTACGTTTGCAAATAGCGGGCCATGGCCATGATCACATCGTCGTCGTCGTCCGCCCGCGCATAGCCGTCGCCGTCGCCGTCCACGCCAAGGCCGCCAAACTGGGAGATCGTAAACGGGTTCGTATCGTGCGGGTTTTTGTTCAGCGGTCCGGCCCATATTTCCGGCTTCATATAAATGCCGAGAACACCGGCTGGCTTGGGCAGGTCGCCGCGGACTTGCCGGACGTTTCGCTCATACTGGTCAATGGCCGCAAAGTAATGCCACGGGATCAAGGAAACGGCTTCAGCCTTTTTGTACAGCTCCATCCGCTTTTCATACACCGCCTCTTCCTGTTCTGCCGCGGAAGCCGCGCCGGCGGCGATCCACAGCATCGCTGCCGCCGATATGGCGGCAAGCCATCGATGCACGCGTATTCCCCCTTTCCGCCCGTTTCATATGTTTAGTTTGGGGAGAAACGGGAATTTCATAAATGTTAAAAGGAGGAAAATCGTCTGATGGACGATTTTTTTGTGTTTTCCTGCGCTTTTCATTATAATGAGAAATGAACAATCATCGACAAGTGGAGTGAGAACGATGGCGACGAAAGAAGAACACGTCCGCAAGCCGGACTGGTTGAAAATCAAGTTGAACACGAACGAGAATTATATCGGTTTAAAGAAGCTGATGCGGGAAAACCGTTTACATACTGTTTGCGAGGAAGCGAAGTGCCCAAACATTCACGAATGCTGGGCCGTACGGCGGACGGCGACGTTTATGATTTTAGGCAGTGTCTGCACGCGCGCCTGCCGCTTCTGCGCTGTCAAAACCGGACTGCCGACGGAGCTTGATTGGCAGGAGCCGGAACGCGTCGCGGAATCGGTGCGCATCATGAACTTGAAACACGTCGTCGTCACCGCCGTCGCCCGCGATGACTTGAAAGACGGCGGGGCGGCGGTATTCGCCGAAACGGTGCGCGCCATCCGCCGGAAAAACCCGTTTACGACGATCGAGGTGCTGCCGTCGGATATGGGCGGGGTGTATGAAAACTTGAAAATTTTGATGGATGCCCGCCCTGACATTTTAAACCATAACATCGAAACGGTGCGCCGCTTGACTCCAAGGGTGCGCGCCCGCGCGACGTACGAACGTTCGCTTGAGTTTTTGCGGCGCGCGAAAGAATTGCAGCCGGACATTCCGACGAAATCGAGCATCATGGTCGGCCTTGGGGAAACGAAAGAGGAAATCATGGAAGCGATGGACGATTTGCGCGCCAACCATGTCGACATTTTGACGATCGGCCAGTATTTGCAGCCGACGAAAAAACATTTGAAGGTTGTAAAATATTACCATCCAGATGAGTTTCAAGAGCTGAAAGAAATCGCATTGAGCAAAGGGTTCAGCCATTGCGAAGCCGGCCCGCTCGTTCGCTCGTCGTACCATGCCGATGAGCAGGTGAGCGAGGCGGCGAAAGCGCGGCAGTTGAAAGCGTAACATCCAACGAACGGTGCGAAAGCAAGCAAGCGTTGTTTCAGCGGCTGAAAGCATCATCCCGGCGGATGAACGCGAAGAAACGGTCATGCCTTTCATCAAGAAGGCAGACCGTTTCTTTTCCCTAGCGCCCCGCTTTCGTCGCCCGCGGCGTGCCGTCGCGGAAATCGCGGTCTAATTCATCGTTTGTTTCGTTGATCATTTCGCCGTTTTCATTTTCCCCGTCGCTCAGTTTTTTCCCTTGCGGATAGTTCAACATCCGCTGAATCGTCGCATCGAGAATTTGGTCGATATTGCGCGTGTTCGAATCAAGGCGCCCGAAGCGCTCGATGTCCTTCATCAGCTGCGGATTGTCGGCGACATACACATGGTAGTAGCGGGGAACGACGGAAAGCGCCGTCTTTTTCACTTGATCGGCCGTTAGCTGCCGGTTGTTCGTATCCGCGTCATACACGACGAGCACTTCCTCATCCGTGACGAGCGTAGCGACGTCTTTGACGCCCGGCAGCTGGGTGCACAATTTGCTGATTAAATCAGCCGCTTTCTCGCGGTTGAAGGACGGCATGTCGTTGTAGCCGTTTGCATCGCCGAGGATCGGGCTTTTTTGATGGCGGACGTACCCGAAGTTGTTCATCGGCGTGTCATCGCCGTTGGGCACCCCGTTTTCATTGTACAGCTCGTTGCGGTTGGTGACGTTGATCGTGTTGCCGCTCCGCTTGTAAATGTCGGTGTTTTCGTCCTCGGCCGTCTGCGCGCAGCCGGCTAGGGCGACGGCCGTCCCGAACGCAACGGCCAGCCATGGTCGTCTCATCGTCAGCACCCCCTTCGCTTTTAGGATGGCACAGAGCGGTTCATTTGATGACAGTAATTGATTGGGTGCGGTGCATCTTTTATGATGGAAGTGGAAAGGCGAGGTGAGAACAGTGATTTGCATTAACAATCATTGTTACGAACTGGTGGAAAATGTGAAAAACGCCTTTAATGAAGAAGCCTTTCGCGCCCGATATGCGGACATTTTGGCGAAGTACGACTACATTGTCGGGGACTGGGGGTACAACCAGCTCCGGCTGCGCGGGTTTTTTGATGACCATAACCAAAAAGCGACGTACGATACGAAAATCAGCACGTTGTCCGAATATTTGTATGAATATTGCAACTTCGGCTGCGCGTATTTTGTGCTGCGCAAGGTGAAACGGTAACCGCGCCAGCGGACTGGAGTGCGGCGGTGCCGGAAGAAGAGGAGGCGCAAGAAACCGCTGTGCGGCGAAAGGCTCGCAGGAGGGAAGGCAGACCGCGGACAGACAAAAAGACGACGCTGCGCCATTCTCATCGCCGCCGCATGGCGAAACGGCAAAGGCGGCAGCCGCTATAGGCTGGCGGCTGCCCCGTTTCTTTCGTTGTTCCGCTGAACGTCAAGCCTGTTCTTCCGTTTCATTGTACGGAAACTGTTCACTGTTGCGCGGGTCATCATGCGGCGGGTGGGCGGCTGGGTCGCGCCTCGGGATGTTTTGGTGGAACGATTTAAACTCGTAGTTGAAGGCGCTGTAATGCCGCTGGCCTTCCTTCCAAGGCGTGCTTTTGTTTTCGACCGGCTCGTCGTTGCGGCGCGGCGAGCCGTACGGCCCTTCTGGGAACTCTTCGGCGGTCAAGAAATTGCGCTGTTTCTCGACGTCGGAAAAATCGGCATATGTTTCCCGTTCTGCCATTCGTCTCACCTTCCTTGCTGCTTGGGTGTTTCATAAGATGCCCGAAACCGAGGAAGGTTATGAGAGATGCTCCTCCAAAAAGGCGCGCAAATCATTGGCATCTTGCTCATTGAGCTGGTAAGCGTGCTCGATATAGCCCGGCTCCTCCAAATCGTCGCGCCCGAGAATGGCAAAGCGGTTGCTTTGCAAGTCGAGCACGAGCCACTTCCCGTAAAAACGATCCGTTTCGATGAGCGCCAAATCAAACCGCTGCCGCTCGCCGACAAAGCTGACGAAGCGGACGGCCGTTTCGACGGTGTCGTCGTATAAATAAAACCGTTCGCCCATAATTTGAGCCCCTCCTGTTTTTTCGTCTATGTCCATCATAGCAGACAGGCGTCGAAAACGGGAGACCGCAAATCGCACAAAGGAACGAGGAGGGATGACGGATGTATTTTGTCGATCGCAAAAAATTGGAAGAAACGCTCAGCTGCATGGAACAAATGCTCGACCGTTACAAGGCCGAGGAGCGATGGGACGAGCCGCTTCGGCAATTGGCGCTCGAACGGATCGCTCATGTCGTCATCGAGGCGGTGTTGGACGTCGGCAATGCCATGATCGATGGGTTTATTATGCGCGACCCGGGCAGCTACAACGACATCATCGACATTTTGGCGGATGAGCGAGTGATTTCAACCGCGGATGCCGATCGGTTGAAAGCGTTCATCGCCTATCGGAAAATGCTTGTGCACGAGTATACGCGCGTGGACCATGAGAAATTGCTTGCCGATCTGAGCGAACATTTGCCGGCGCTTGAAGCGTATCCGAAGGCGGTGCGCGCTTACCTGGAAAGCGAGCTCGGCCCGGTGTCGGCGTTTCGCAATTGATGGCGGGAAAGGAGAGAGAATGCATTGAAACGATACAACGGCTACCTCATCGATTTGGACGGGACGATGTATCGCGGCACCGAATGCATCGCTGAGGCGCGGATGTTCGTCAACGAGCTGCACCGCCGCGGCATTCCGTATTTGTTTGTCACGAACAATTCGTCGCGCACACCGGCGCAAGTAGCGGAAAAATTGCGTTCGTTCGGCGTGCCGGCCGAGGAGAAGCATGTGTTTACGACAAGCCAGGCGACGGCGAATTACATTTTTGAAAAAAAACCGGATGCTTCCGTGTATGTGATCGGCGAGGAAGGGCTCCAAACCGCCTTGGCGGACAAAGGATTCCGTTTGGCCGGCGAAGATGCGGATGTCGTCGTCATCGGGATTGATCGGCAAATTACATACGAAAAGTTCGCTGTCGCTTGTCTGGCTGTCCGAAATGGAGCGATGTTCATCTCAACGAACGGCGACATCGCCTTGCCGACGGAGCGGGGGCTTTTGCCGGGCAACGGGGCTCTGACGTCGGTCGTCGCCGTATCGACGCAGGTGAAGCCGACATTTATCGGCAAGCCGGAAAAAATTATTATGGAGCAGGCGCTCAAAGTGCTCGGCGTCCCGAAGGAGGACGTGCTGATGATCGGCGACTATTATGAAACGGATATTTTAGCCGGCATGAACGCTGGCATTGATACGCTTTTAGTCCATACGGGCGTGACGACAAAAGACATGCTCGCCCGCTGCGAACGGATGCCGACGTATACGGCCGATTCGCTTTTGGAATGGCTTGACCGCTTGTAAACAACGCCGCTTTGCCAAAAAAAGGCAAGGCGGCGTTTCATGTTGCTCGGCGCGGATGAAGGGCGCGCATGGGCGGCGCCGGCGTTACTCGGCATTGGCAGCCCGGTGCGCCAGGCGGCTTGACGCCGCCGCGGCGATGGCGCCGACAATGTCGTCCAAAAACGTGTTGCATTTGCCGGTTGATTTATCATTTAAATATTGCAAAATGCCCGGTTTTTGCTTATCGATATAGCCGTAGTTCGTAAACCCGATCGATCCGTACACATTCACGATCGACAGCGCCAAAATTTCGTCGACGCCATACAGCCCTTCATCGCGGCGAATGATCGACTGCAGCGGTTCATCGAGCCGGCCGTCTTCGGCGAGTTTATCCAATTGGATGCCGGTTAGAATCGCATTTTGCACTTCACGTTTCGAAATGACGCGGTTGACGTTTTCGATGCACTCCTCCATCGTTAAATCGGGATGATATTTTGATTGCAAGTAATACACGAGCTCTGCAATTTTTTCCACGGTCACCCCCCGTTCCTCAAGCCAGCGCCGAGCTGTTTGTTCCAGATTGTTCATAATGAATTCGCTCATGAGCTTCACCTGTTTCTTTTAGAAAGTCGTTTTCTATATATATGTATCATGTCATAAATCAGTCCGTCATATAAAGAAAAATGCTCATCGGCTTTTTTGGCGCCCACTGTCATATATAAAAAGTAGCCCTCTTTTTCCGCAGCCATGCGCTGGCTGATCAGCATAGGCGCGTGAATGGGGCCGTTTCATGCTGGAGCGGAGGCGGAATCGGCTCATCGATGGGGCGGCGATGAGATGAAGGGGCGGAACGAGCGGAATGACTGGTTTCGGCAAAAAGGAAAAAGGAGGAGCGGCGATGGAAGCTTGGGTGCGTGAACAGTATAGCATGCGCGTCGAACGCTTCGAACGAAGAGGGATGCATACCGCGTTTTGGCATAAGCAGGAGCGTTTCCTCATTGTTTCCGCTGATGGGCAAAGCGAAGCGGAAATGGAAGAGCGCCAGCAAATGAGCCGCTATTTGCGGGCAAAAGGAGTGGACGGCGTCGGAGAACTGGTCAAAACGACGTCCGGAACGTATATCGCCCCCTATAATGGACAGCCGTTGGCGCTCGTTCGTGCTCCGCTTCCGGCGGCCCGCTTTCGTTCACTCGGAAGGGAATTGGCGGTGATGCATGAATGCGGAAGAACATGTCCATGGCCGATCGTCGCATGCCGGCGCATCGGCCAATGGCGCGAATTGTGGGCGAAGCGGATCGATCAAATGGAGGCGTTTTGGTCGAGCAAGCTCGCTGCTGGACCGTCGTCGCCGTTTGATCGGCTGTTTATCGAATCGTTCCCGTATTATTTAGGCTTGGCGGAAAACGCGGTGCAGTATGTGGCGGATACCGAGATTGACGAAGAACCAGGGCGCATCGATTACGCGGCATTTTGCCATGAGCGTCTCCCCGAGGCGAAGTGGGCTGGGGGGATCGAAGCGAAGCTGCCGACCGACTGGGTGTATGACCATTGCGCCCGCGATTTGGCGGAATGGGTGCGCCATTTGTACGAAAAGAGCGGACTTGGCTGTCAGCGGGCGGTGCGGCAGTTTTTTCAAGAGTATGAACATGCGTCGCCGCTGTCGCCGTTTGCTTGGAGACTCGTTTACGCCAGGCTGTTGTTTCCGCTTTCCTATTTTGAATGTGTCGAGGCATATTATATCGCAGTGGATGAGAGTGAACAGACAAGGCGGGAGGGGGAGTTGCGGCGCTTGCTGGAGCGATCGCATGAATATGAACGGTTTTTGGCTTCGTTTGCCAAGATCGCCGGCATCTCAAACCGCATCCGCCTGCCGGCGGTCGAGTGGCTGCCGCCGGCGTAACGCAGGGAAGACAGCTTTCCCGCTTTTTTTGGCCCAAACGAAAAAACGACCGCTTCCCTGCCGTTAAACCTTAGGGGCAACTTCCCGTTTTTTTTCGGCCAAAGTTGTGATAAGATTTAGAAAAAAACGATGCGGGAGGCTGCACCATGACGAAGCCGTATGTATTCATTGCGCGAAAATTGCCCGAGGACGTGGTCGCGCCGCTTTTGACCATCGCTGAAGTAGAAATGTGGCCCCATGAAGATATGGCTGTGCCGCACGATGTGCTCGTGGAAAAGGCGAAAAGAGCGACGGCCATCTTGCCGATGGTGTCTGATCCGATCGATGAAACTGTGCTGTCTGCCGGTTCGGCGCTGAAAGTGGTCGCCAATATGGGCGTCGGCTACGATAACATTGATGTAGCGGCGGCGACCCATCGCGGCATTCTCGTTTGCAATACACCCGATGTATTGACCGATACGACGGCCGATTTGACGTTTGCTTTGTTGTTGGCCACCGCCCGCCGCCTTGTCGAAGCGGCTGAATTTTTGAAGGAAGGAAAATGGAAAAGCTGGAGCCCGTTTTTGCTGGCCGGCGCCGATGTCCATCATAAAACGATCGGCATCGTCGGCATGGGGAACATCGGTCAGGCCGTGGCGAAACGGGCGAAGGGGTTTGACATGAACATTCTGTATTACAACCGCTCCCGCCGTCCGGAGGCGGAAGAGAAGCTTGGCGCCGTCTACCGCCCGTTCGCTGACTTGCTTTCAGAGAGCGATTTTGTCGTCTGCTTGACGCCGCTTACCTCCGAGACGCGCCGTTTGTTCAACCGCGAGGCGTTCCGGCAAATGAAGAAGTCCGCGATTTTCATTAACGCGGCGCGCGGAGCGGTCGTCGATGAACAGGCGTTGTATGAGGCGCTGGTCGGCGGGGAGATCGCCGCGGCCGGGCTGGATGTATTTGAAAACGAGCCGGTCGCGGCCGATCATCCGCTCGTTTCGCTTCCGAACGTCGTCGCCTTGCCGCATATCGGCAGCGCCACGTACGAAACGCGGCGCGCTATGATGACATTGGCGCGCGACAACATCATCGCCGTGCTCGAAGGCCGGCCGCCGCTGACGCCGGTGAACCGGATCTCGTAAAAATTTTCATTGCCAAATGGCCGATCGTCTTTTATAATGTCTACTATAAAAGTACAAATGTCTACTGTACGTAAACAGAAGGGGCGGGAAGGATGGAAAAGCCAATTTTTGTTGGGTTGTTAGGATTCGGAACAGTGGGGAGCGGCGTGGTCAAAATTATTGAAAACCATCAGGAAAAGTTGATGCATCAAGTCGGGTGTCCGGTGAAGGTGAAAAAAATCCTTGTCCGGGATGTACAGAAACCGCGCGATGTCGCCGTTGACCTGTCGCTCCTTACGACGAGTGCGGCTGAGGTGATTGACGATCCGGACATTGATGTCATTATCGAAGTGATGGGCGGCATTGAGGAGACAAAAGAGCTGCTATTGCGGGCGCTGCGGCAACGAAAGCATGTCGTGACCGCCAATAAAGACTTAATGGCCGTCTACGGGTCGGAGCTGCTTCGGGTGGCGGCGGAATACCGCTGTGATTTGTTCTACGAAGCGAGCGTCGCCGGCGGCATTCCGATTTTGCGCAGCTTGGTCGACGGGCTGGCGTCGGACCGGATTACGAAGCTGATGGGCATTGTGAACGGGACGACGAACTACATTTTGACGAAAATGTCGCAAAACGGCGCTTCCTATGAGGACGTGCTCGCCGAAGCGCAGGCGCTCGGGTTCGCGGAAGCCGACCCGACATCGGACGTCGAAGGGCTCGATGCGGCGCGAAAAATGGCCATTTTGGCCCGCCTTGGCTTTTCGATGGACATCGATTTGGACGATGTGCAAGTGAAAGGCATCACCCAAGTGACGGAGGAAGACTTGAACTATGGGAAGCGGCTCGGCTACACGATGAAATTGATCGGCATCGCTCAGCGCGACGGGCAGAAGGTCGAGGTGAGCGTTCAGCCGACGTTTTTGCCGGATTCGCATCCGTTGGCGTCCGTGCACAACGAATACAATGCGGTGTACGTATACGGCGAAGCGGTCGGAGAGACGATGTTTTACGGGCCGGGGGCGGGCAGCTTGCCGACGGCGACGGCGGTTGTCTCCGACTTGGTCGCAGTGATGAAAAATATGCGCCTTGGCGTAAACGGCCATTATGCGGTGTCTCCGCAATATGAAAAACAGTTGAAGACACCGGCGGAAATTTTTTCGAAATACTTTTTGCGCATTCATGTGAAAGACCAAGTGGGCGCGTTTGCCAAAATTACAACGTTGTTTTCCGAGCGCGGGGTGAGCTTTGAGAAAATTTTGCAATTGCCGCTGAAAGAGGATGGCCTGGCGGAAATCGTCATCGTCACGCATGACGCCTCCCAGCAAGACTACGAAGAGATTTTGCTGCAGCTCGGCGATTTGGAAATTGTTGAGCGGGTGCAAAGCTCGTATCGAGTGGAAGGAGAGAAACGGTAATGGCATGGAAAGGGCTGCTTGACGCCTACGGCGATTTTTTGCCGCTCTCTGCGGCGACGCCAAGGCTGTCGCTTTGCGAAGGGAATACGCCGCTCATCCCGCTGCCGCGCTTGTCGGAGGAGCTAGGGATTACGCTGTATGTCAAGGTGGAAGGGGCGAACCCGACCGGTTCGTTTAAAGACCGCGGCATGGTGATGGCGGTGGCCAAGGCGAAAGAGGAAGGAAGCCATACAATCATTTGCGCCTCGACCGGCAATACGTCGGCTTCGGCGGCCGCCTATGCGGCGCGCGCCGGCATGCGCTGCCTCGTCGTTGTTCCGAACGGCAAGATCGCCCTCGGCAAGTTGGCGCAAGCGGCGATGTATGGCGCAGAAATTTTTGCGATTGACGGCAACTTTGACGAAGCGCTCAAAATGGTGCGCCGGCTGAGCGAAACGGCGCCGATTACGCTCGTCAACTCGGTCAACCCGTACCGGATTGAAGGGCAAAAAACAGCGGCGTTTGAAGTGTGCGACCAGCTTGGGCGCGCCCCGGACGTGCTCGCCATTCCAGTCGGCAACGCCGGCAACATCACCGCCTATTGGAAAGGGTTTAAGGAGTATCATGCAGCGAAAGGAACGGGCTTGCCGCAAATGCGCGGCTTTGAAGCGGAAGGAGCGGCGGCGATCGTCCGCAACCGGGTGATTGAACAGCCGGAGACGGTGGCGACCGCGATCCGCATCGGCAATCCGGCGAGCTGGGGCAAAGCGGTCGAGGCGGCGAGCGAGTCGCGCGGAAAAATTGATGAGGTGAGCGACGCGGAAATTTTGGCCGCCTACAAGCGGCTCGCCCGAACGGAAGGCATTTTTGCCGAGCCGGCGTCATGCGCCGCCATCGCCGGGGTGATCAAGCAGCGTGAACGGAACGAAATCGAACGCGGCAGCCTCGTCGTTGCTGTTCTCACTGGCAACGGCCTGAAGGATCCATCCATCGCCTTGGAGACGGCAGCGATTGAACCGATCGTGCTGCCGAACGATGAACAAGTTGTCTTGGAGCATTTGCAAGGGGTTGTCCGCACATGAAGGAAGATGAGATGTTGAAAATCGTCGTGCCGGGAAGCACGGCCAACTTAGGGCCTGGGTTTGACTCGATCGGGCTCGCGGTCAATCGTTATTTGACGCTTGACGTCCGCTTGGCGGATGCGTGGTCGTTTACGCCGAAAACAGCGGAAGTGATCGGCATTGCGCGCGGGATGGACAATTTGGTGTACCAAGTGGCGGCGGAGACGGCGGATGTTCACGGCCGCCGGCTGCCGAGCTGCGCGGTGGAGGTGTACAGCGACATTCCGTTTACGCGCGGACTCGGGAGCAGCGCGGCGGCGGTCGTTGCGGGCATTGAGCTCGCCGACGCGCTGCTTGGGCTTCAGTTGCCGCGCGAACAAAAGATGGAGTTGGCGACCCGATACGAAGGACATCCGGACAATGTCGGCGCCTCGTTGTACGGGGGGCTGGTCATCGGCTGCTGCCGCGGGGCGGGCGTGGATGTCGTCCATATTCCCCAATTGGATGTAGAACTTGTCGCCATTATTCCCGAGTATGAACTGGAAACGAAAAAAGCGCGCGGGCAGCTGCCGGAACAATGGCCGAGAGAGCGGGCGGTCGAGGCGAGCGCCGTCAGCAATGTTCTCGTCGCGGCATTGCTCACGAAAAACTGGAAGCTTGCCGGCCGGATGATGGCCGCCGACTTGTTCCATCAGCCGTATCGGAGACAGCTCGTTCCGGAACTCGAGCGGGCGGAGGCGCTCGCTCTTGAATACGGAGCGATCGGTGCGGCGCTGAGCGGAGCGGGGCCGACGGTGCTCGTCTTTGCCGAACCGGGTCAAGGAGATCGGCTTGCGCAGCGGCTGCGCCCGCATTTTCCAGCGTGCAAAATCGCGCGTCTTTCCGTCGAGCCGCGCGGCAGCCGCGTCTACAAGCTGGCGCTTGAGGCGTAAAAAAATCCGAACAGCGGCCGCTGTTCGGATTTTTTTACTATTAAAACACTTGCTCCACTTCGACGACGCCCGGCACTTCTTCAAACAACGCGCGCTCAATCCCGGCTTTGAGCGTGATCGTCGAGCTCGGGCAGCTGCCGCATGCGCCGAGGAGGCGAAGTTTCACGACGCCGTCCTCCACATCGACGAGTTCGCAGTCGCCGCCGTCGCGAAGCAGGAACGGGCGGAGTTTATCTAAAACTTCTTGCACTTGTTCTTTAATTTCTTGATCCGTCATTTCCATCGACTCCTTTCTTTATTTTATTATAATCATGGTGAGAAAAAAAATCTAATGATAAATTTTGCTTTCGCAAAGGGTGACGTAGATGACATTCAAACCGATCGAAATTTGTGTATATGGGGCTGACGTGATTTGCCCGTCATGCGTGCAGCTGCCGTCGTCGAAAGAAACGTACGAATGGCTCGAGGCCGCGCTGCGCCGCAAATATCCCGATCAGCCGTTTGTGATGACGTACGTCGATATTTTCGCGCCGCCGGCCGATGATCAGGCGAAGCGGAAGCTTGCGCAGACGATCGTCGAAGAAGACTGGGTGTATCCGGTTGTTGTGGTGGAAGGGAACGTCGTTGCTGAAGGGAATCCGCGGCTGAAGGCGATTTGTGCGGAAATGGAGAAATACGGGTATCGACCGTCGACGCCGGAAGGGAAAAAGGCGGAATGAATTCCGCCTCAGCTTGTCGACAAAGTCGACAAGCTGTTTTAATATATAGGTATAAGGGTATCTTGAAGGAGTGGAATAAGATGCTTCAACGTTACCAAGAAGATCGGAGACATATCGAAACAACGGTAAAAATTGATGATCTTGTTCCTGAAGACCACCTTGTTCGTAAACTAGAAAAAGCCATTGACTTCTCCTTTATCTACGATATGGTCAAGGATTTGTATTCTCCTAACCATGGACGACCAAGTCTTGATCCCGTTGTGCTGTTCAAAATGTATTTGATTCGTTACATCTTTGGGATTCGTTCGATGCGTGAAACCGTAGAACAGATTCGAACAAATGTGGCTTATCGTTGGTTTTTGGGATTGAGTCTGCATGATCCTGTGCCCCATCATTCGACACCAAGTAAAAACTACACGCGACGTTTTGCGGGAACCGATGTTTTTCAAAAGATTTTTTCAAGAATCTTGGAAGAAGCCTTTCAACACGGGCTTGTGGATCCAAGTGTCGTATTTGTCGATTCTACTCATGTGAAGGCGAGTGCGAACAAAAGAAAATTCACAACAGAAATGGCAGAAGTGGAAGCGAAAGCTTATCAAGATGAATTAGAAAAAGAAATTGAGCGAGATCGCATCGCTCATGGGAAATCCCCACTACCGCCAGAAAATGATAAAAAAAAACGAGAAATCAAAGTCAGTAAAACAGATCCAGACAGTGGGATGTTTGTGAAAAATGAACGTGAACGGGTATTTGCTTACTCTTATCACACCGCTTGTGACCGACATGGTTGGATATTACACACGTATGTCACTGCCGCCAATGTTCATGATAGCCAAGCGTTTTTTGAACTGTTTGAGCGAGTGAAGCAAGAAATCAAAGGATGCCCAACAGATGTGTGCATCGATGCCGGATATAAAACGCCAGCGATTGCGAAATACCTATTAGAACAAGAGATCCATCCGATTTGGCCATATACTCGTCCAAAGACGAAAGATGGGTTCTTCCGAAAATCTGAATTTGTATATGACGAACATTTTGACTGTTACCTTTGTCCCAATCACCAAGTGTTATCTTATTCAACAACGAATCGGGAAGGCTATCGGGAGTATAAATCAGATCCATCCATCTGTCAGGGATGTCCATCCCTTCAAAAGTGTACAGCAAGCAAAAATCATACGAAAGTCGTGACACGCCATGTTTGGCAAGAGTATTACGAAGAAGCCGAACATTTACGATATGTACCAGAACATCGCGAGTTGTATGAATTAAGGAAACAGACGATTGAACGGAATTTTGCAGATTTAAAAGAGAAGCATGGTCTGCGCTGGACGAATTATCGAGGATTGGAAAGAAACCAGATGCAGGCGATGCTTGTTTGTGCTGCCATGAATTTAAAGAAATTGGCGAACTACTTGTGGAGAAAGGGCCTCTCCTTTCTGTATGTATTCGAGTATGCATCTATTTTGGTTCGTTCATCAAGAAAAACAACCTTAAAAATGGAACAAAATGGTTATAAGACAACTGTCTTATAACCATTTTGTCAACAGTCTGAGGCGGAATGAATTCCGCCTTTTTTGCTGAATAAGACCCAGCCGTGCTGTCAATACCCATGGTGGTGCTTGTACATCCACAAAATGCCCGATTTCAGCAAACGCGGCACCCGGCCGGTGAGCGGGCGGTCGGCGAGCAGGCCGAAGCCGTGCTTTTTGCCGAGTGAGCCGAGAATGCCTTTTAATTTGATCGGCGGGAATTCACGCGGCGGTTCTTCGCCGTTCCACCGCTTTTGCAGCACTTGGACGATTTGCTCGGCTTGCGCTTCAGCGAGCTGGGCGCTCGGGGAATGGGGCAGGCTCGCACAGTCGCCGACGACGTAGGCGTTTTCATAGCCGGGGATGTGATGGCGCTTCGTCAGCACGACGCGGCCTTGCTTGTCCTTTTCGACATTCAGCTCGCGGACGACGCGGTTGGGCTGGATGCCGGCCGTCCAGACGATGACGTCGCATTCCACCGGTTCGTCGTGGTTGTACAAGACGCCCGGTTCGACTTTCGTGACGTTGGAGTTGCGGACGATTTCCACCTTGTGTTCAACGAACCAGCCTTCCACATAATCGCTCAGCCGTTTCGGAAACATCGGCAAAATGCGCTCGCCGCGGTCAAATAGCTTGATGTGCAAGTCCGGGCGGCTCTCCGCCAGTTCGCTGGCGAGTTCGACGCCGCTCAATCCCGCGCCGACGATGCCGACCGTCGCTTTCGGCGGCAAATTGTTCAGCGCTTCATAGGCGGCGCGCGCCTTATCGATCGACTGGATGCTGTACGTATGCGCCTTGGCGCCAGGCACCCCGTGGTATTTGTCTTCGCAGCCCAATCCGATCACGACATCATCGTAGCGGACGCTGCTCCCATCCTTTAAATGGACGAGCTGCTGGTCGAGATCAATCGAAACGACTTCGCCGAATTGGTACACAAGCTGCGGATGTTTCGGAAACGGGACGCGGATGTGATGGTCGCTGACCGTCCCCGCGGCCAAGGCGTAATATTCCGTTTTTAAACAATGGTACGGAACGCGGTCGATGAGGATAATATGAATGTCGTTTGGCAATTCGTCCGGGAGGAGGCGCTGCAAAATGCGCATATTGCCGTATCCTCCGCCAAGCAATACAAGTTGTCTCATCGTGAAAAATCCCCTTTTGTCGAGTTTCTAAAGCCGACAATGCCATAAAAAAGTATAACGAAATTGTGACAAAAGAACAATAATTTTTCCGCTTCCTCGATCAAACGAGCATGTTCATTGACGCCGCGCCGGAAAACCGCTACGATGGGAAGCAGGAAGGTGAACCGCACATGATATTGCCAATCATCGAATTTTGCATCAGCAACTTAGCGAGCGGGTCGTACAAAGCAATGGAAATGTTGGAAAAGGATCCGAACTTGGACATCATTGAATACAGTTGCTTAAGCTATTGCACACGCTGCGCGGAAACGCTGTTTGCGCTCGTCAACGGCGAGTTTGTCAGCGGCGAAACGCCCGAGCAGCTCGTCGAAAATATTTACCGGCATCTCGAGGAAAACCCAATGTTTTGATGAAAAAAAGGAGGATGTCCGCGATGCGGCATCCTCTTCCATGTATATAAAAAAACGGGGGATATTCCCATTGTGTCCAGTTGATGCGTTCAATATACGCATGAAATAAAAAATGGTTAGGAGGGAGCCGTGTGCGTTCGTTTTCGTTTACGAAAATGCATGGATTGGGTAATAGCTACATATACGTTGATCTGTTCCGGGAAACATTGCCGGAAGAGGAGCTGCCGGCGATCGCCCGCAGCGTCGCCGATGTCCACACAGGCATCGGCTCGGATGGCTTGATTCTCATTTGTCCATCGGAGAAAGCGCCGGTCAAAATGCGCATTTTTAACAGCGATGGTTCGGAAGGGAAAAACTGCGGCAACGGCTTGCGCTGTGTGGCGAAATACGCGTACGAGCACGGCATCGTCCGCGAGCGCTCCTTTTTGATTGAAACACTCTCTGGGCTTGTGGAAGCCTGCGTGGCGGTGGAAGGCGGCGAAGTGGCGAGCGTGACGGTCGATATGGGCGAGCCGCGCCTTTCGCGGAGCGCCATTCCGATGGCGGGACCGCAAACGGATCGGGTTGTCGCCGAGCCGTTTGCCATTGGCGGGGCCGAATATGAAATTACGGCGCTGTCCACGGGGAATCCGCACGTCATTTTTTACGTCGATGACATCAACAAAGCGCCGGTGACGACGCTCGGCCCGCTCGTGGAAAAGGACCCGCGCTTTCCGGAAGGGGTGAACGTCGAGTTTGTTGAAGTGGTGAACGAGCGCGAGCTTCATTTTCGCGTCTGGGAGCGCGGCTCCGGCGTGACGCAGGCGTGCGGGACCGGAGCGTGCGCGGCGGTCGTCGCTTCGGTGTTAAACGGCAAAACGGCGCGCGGGGAAGAAACGGTCGTTCATTTGGCCGGCGGAGATTTGATGATCGTCTGGGGGCATGACGGGCGCGTGCTCATGACCGGCCCGGCCGAGACCGTTTGCACCGGCGTTTATTACTACCGAGGCGGGCGGAACGGTTGAGCATCGAAGGGTGAAGGCGGTATACTATTAAGTAAGGCGCGAACCATTCAAGGGGATTCGCCCCGTCCGAGTCGTCGGGTGAAAGCGGGCGAACCTGTCGAAAAACGGCCAAGCTGTTTGGCCAGTGTCGACCGTTAAAGGAGGGATCATCGATGGCAGAGGCAGTCATTACGCTGACAGAAGCGGCAGCGTTTCAAATCAAAGATATGATGAAAGAGCAGGAAGAAGAAGGCGCGTATTTGCGCGTCGGCGTCCATGGCGGCGGCTGCAGCGGGTTGTCGTACGGCATGGGCTTTGACCATGAGCGGCGCGATGACGACATCGAATTTGAGCAGCACGGCATCAAAATTTTGGTGGACCGCGACAGCGCACCGATTTTGCGCGGAACGGTCATCGACTATAAACAGTCGCTGCTTGGCGGCGGGTTTACGATCAACAACCCGAACGCCATCGCAACGTGCGGCTGCGGCTCCTCGTTCCGCACAGCGACCAATGCCGGCACGCCGGAGCAATGTTAAGCGGGCGGACAGGTTGACCTCGATCCGCCCGGCAGAGGCAAGCGGCCTGCCTTGCCGTGATCGTCGAGCTCTTGAGAAGGCCGGTTTTCGCCGCATGGCCGGTTGAAAACGTGGGCGTACACCGACTGGCGAAATGTTGGAAGGGGTGCTTTCCCTCACGAAATTGGGGAAAACGGCCGCGCTTGTTTTCTGCAAAGAAAAAATACAGAGTTTTGCAAGGAAAAGTGCAGAGAATGACAACTTGACATGGAGCCTCTGGGGGCGTGATTAAAAAGCCAGGAAGCCAGCAATATCAAGGGCTGGCTATGCCTAAAAAGGCTATCACGCCCCCCACTCCATGTCAAGTTGGCCTAAGCCAAATTCTCTGCAGATCTCTGCATTTTTATTTTGCAATAAACACGCGCTCCAACATCCGCCTTTTCGGGAGCGCAAAAGGAGGAGAAACGATGAAAGGACAAATCAATGTCATCTTGGCGCTTGTCTTGGCGCTCATTGTGGCGCTGCTGGCGGTGGCAAATGTCGAGCAGGTGACGATCCATTATTTAATCGGCGAAACTCGTTTGCCGCTCATTATCGTCATTTTAGGTTCGGCCGTCCTTGGCGGTTTGGTTGTCGGCATGCTCGGCTGGGTGCGTTTGTTCAGTTTGCATCGGCAAGTCAAGCTGCTTGAGAAGGAGCGGGCAGCCAAGGTTGAAAGCGATCAGGGTGAAACGGCTTCGCCGGAGCGCGGCGCATGAAAAAGAAGGGGTTGACCGAAAAGGGTGTTTTTTCTTAAACAAAACACAACATATCGTTTTTTCGCGATTGTTTGATCGTAATCAGAAAAGGTGTCCCGATCGTTTTGGGACACCCTCTTTTTGATTGCCGTATATACGCATAAAACTTGCTGGATGTGCTATGGTGAAGAGCGGCCTGTTGAGACAGCGTCTTTCTCGACAGAAAAACAGTGGGTAAGACAGCGCTTTGATCGGCCGAAAAGGACAGAGAGAAACGATGTCACGCTCAAAACAGCGATGTGGAGTGCGCCGGCTGCATCCGCGCCGTCGGATCGATGTACGTTTTGGCGCTGCTGATGGCGATCGGCGCTTCGCCAAAACCGCAGGCGATCAGCTTGATTTTTCCGTCATAGGTGCAAATGTCGCCCGCCGCATACACGCCGGGGATGTTCGTTTCCATCCGCGAATTGACTTTGATCGCATTTTTTTCGATGTCAAGCCCCCAGTTTTTGATGGGGCCAAGCGAAGAAATAAAGCCATAGTTGACGATGACGGCGTCAACCTCAACCGTTTCTTTCGTTCCTTCTTTCACATGCTCAAGGATGACTTGGCGGATGCCGCGTTCATCGCCGACGAGTTCAACGGGCACAAACGGCGTTTTCACTTGCACGCTCGACTTCTTGAGCTGCTCGACGCTATGTTCATGGGCGCGGAATTTGTCGCGGCGATGCACAATCGTGACGCTTTGGGCGATCGGTTCGAGCATGAGCGACCAGTCAACAGCCGAGTCGCCGCCGCCGCAGACGAGCACGCGCTTTCCGGAAAACTGCCCCAAGTCGTTGATGAAGTAATACAAGTTTTTTCCTTCATAGCGGGAAGCGCTTTCGATTTCGAGCCGGCGCGGCTGAAAGGCACCGTTTCCGGCGGTGATGATGACCGTTTTCGAATAATGGATTTGTTGATTGGTGACGAGTTTAAACGTTCCGTCCTCCTGCTTTTCGAGCGTGTCGACCGACTCGTTGAGGCAGACGGTCGGCGAAAATAGGTCCATCTGCTCTTTCAGCTGATTGACGAGCTCTTGGGCGCGCACTTTCGGAAATCCGGCAACATCATATATGTATTTTTCCGGATATAACGCGGCCAGCTGCCCGCCGAGCTGTGGAAGGCTTTCGATAATTTTGACTTTCATTTGCCGCAACCCGCCGTAAAACGCGGCAAACATCCCGGTCGGCCCGCCGCCGATAATCGTGACGTCATACATCGTGCGATCTTCTTTCACCAACATCCCTCCCTGCATGAAATGGATGGCTGCACAACTCTATCTTACCATAAATGGACGTTGTTCAAACGAAAGAAATTTTGGGACAAAGCAGCGAAAAAAGTCTTGAAATGAGAAAGAAAAAGGGCTAATATGATGAATGGAGAAATTGTTAATGTTTTGTGACAGTCTCCCGACATTTTTTTGGCAACAAACGTGAAGTGTTTCACAAACTTCACTCAATAAAAACGGGGGCAGCGGCAAAAGCTATAATCACAATGAAAAAAGGATGGAAGGGATTCAAATGAAAAAACCGAATGTGGTCATTTTAGGCGCTGGTTATGGCGGGCTCATGACGACCGTCCGCCTGCAAAAGCTCATCGGCGTGAACGAAGCGAACATCACCCTTGTAAACAAGCACGATTACCATTACGAGACGACATGGCTTCACGAGGCGTCGGCCGGCACGCTGCACCATGACCGTGTGCGCTACCCGATCCGCGATGTCATCGACCGAAACAAAGTGAAGTTCATCCAAGATACGGTGACGAAAATCGTTCCGAGCGAAAAGAAAGTGCTGCTCGAAAACGGCGAGCTGACATACGATTACCTCGTCATCGCCCTCGGGTTTGAGTCGGAGACATTTGGCATCAAAGGCTTGAAAGAATACGCGTTTTCGATCGCCAATGTCGACGCTGCGCGGCAAATCCGCGAACATATCGAATACCAGTTTGCGACGTACAACGCGGAAGAGGAAAAGAAAGAGGAGCGATTGACGATCGTCGTCGGCGGAGCGGGGTTTACCGGCATTGAATTTTTAGGCGAGCTCGCCAACCGGATGCCGGAGCTGTGCCGCGAGTATGACATCGATCCGCACAAAGTGCGCATCATTTGCGTGGAGGCGGCGCCCACGGCGCTGCCGGGCTTCGATCCGGAGCTCGTCGAGTACGCGGTCAGCCAGCTTGAGCGCAAAGGAGTCGAGTTTCGAATCGGCACGGCGATTAAGGAATGCACGCCGGATGGCATCATTGTGGCCAAAGGTGATGATGTCGAGGAAATTAAAGCCGGCACCGTCATTTGGGCGGCCGGCGTGCGCGGCAGCCGCGTCATCGAGGAATCTGGATTTGAAGCGGCGCGGGCGCGCATTAAAGTGGATCCGTACTTGCGCGTCCCGGGGCATGAAGACATTTTCGTCGTCGGCGACTGTTCGCTCGTGATTGATGAAGAAACGAACCGCCCGTATCCGCCGACGGCGCAAATCGCCATGCAAGAAGGCCAGCTGTGCGCGAAAAACTTGGCGGTGCTCATCCGTGGACAAGGGGAGCTGGAGCCGTTCAAGCCGGATATTAAAGGGACGGTTTGCTCGCTCGGCCATGACGATGCCATCGGGGTCGTGTTCGGCAAAAAGCTGTGGGGCACGAAAGCGAGCTTCATGAAAAAAGTGATTGACAACCGCGCCCTGTATTTGATCGGCGGTTCGTCGCTTGTGATGAAAAAAGGCAAATTTAAATTTTTCTAATCAATCCAAAAAGCTCCCGTGATGGCGGGAGCTTTTTGCATGGCAGCGAAACAGGGATCCGCCGCTCGATTGTCGAAATACAAACGGGTGCATAACGATAGGGAGAAAAGGATGAGGACGATGGACAACAAACGAGGAAACGTTTGGATTGCGGCGGCCGGACTGGTTATCAACAAGAATGGGGAATGGCTCGTTGTCAAGAAAAAATACAGCGGGCTAAAAGGCAAATGGTCGCTGCCGGCCGGGTTCGTCCAGCCGGGGGAAATGCTCGATGAGGCGGCGGTTCGGGAAGTGAAGGAAGAAACGGGGATCGACGCCGAGCCGGTCGCGCTTCTAGGCTTGCGCACCGGCGTCATTGCTGGGGAGATCAGCGACAATATGGCGATTTTTCTGTTGCGCCCGCTCTCGCGCGACATCGTCGTGCAGACGGATGAGCTGTATGCCGCCGCGTTTTTGAGCAAAACGGCGCTCGAGAATGATCCGAACACATCAGGCTTGCTTCGCTATTTGTTGGCGCTCGAGCCGCTTGATTCCCTTTCGCTGCATGACGGACTCAATCCCGGCGATCCGTTCGGCTACACGAAATACCGCCTTTACTTCGAATCATCGAAATTGAAAGAATAGTCAAGAAAATAAAAGCGATCGAAAGATGTATCCGCTTACACAGGCGGAAATGAGGGGGAATCGCCGTTTTATTTTGCAGAAAATTTTGATATATTAACAAAAAAGAAACGGAGGGGAACATCGATGCCAAAAACATTGACAATGAACGACTGCCCGTACTGCGAGGGGCATGGATACGTTCAGCTGCTTTTGGGCGGGTCGGAAACGTGCTACAGCTGCCAAGGAACGGGAAGCGATCACGAAGAGGAGAACGAACATTGACGGTCATCCGCCCGATCCAGTACACTGAAAACGGGTGTACGGGAGGTGAAGGGCGGATGCAAATGAGTTTGCCGGTCGTGTTGATTTCGATGGTGTTGTTTTTCGTCTTGTTTTTTGGCATTGGGTTTTTGCTGAACATGATTTTGCGCATGACGTGGATTTTGGCGGTCTGCTTTCCGTTGATTGCGGTTTTCATTATCGACGATGTGCCGTTGATGCGCTATTTCACCGCGCCGTCCGATGCGTTCGCGGCGCTCGGCCGGAAAATCGCTTCGCTGGCGGCGGCGGATTTGTTGATTTTGTCAAGCGGCTTTGCCGGCGCTCTTTGCGCCGGATGGGCGATCCGCACGTTGAGGGCGAAAGGGTATCAGATGTTTTAAAGCATGTTCGAAATGCAAAACGCATTCTAATGGAAAAAGCGCGAAAGGATTATTGAATGTTTTCAAGCGTCTCTGCCTTGGGCAGAGGCGTTTTTTTGTGAACAGCGCTGATGAGCGTGCGAGCGGATCACAACGTCGGTTCGGGTATGTTTTTGGCCAAACGCCCAAGCTTTGCGTTCGGATTTCACAATGAGGCTGTTCATGGACGGTTTTTTCGTTTCTTTTGTCTCATTCGCAATGAATATTTCGATTTGAAATGGAGATAAATAGAGATGTGAGAGGAGTTGAGAGCATTGAATGGGTTCAGGCAGTTCGTGCGCCGAACCGCGATGACGCTGCTGTTTTTGGCGGCGCTCTTTGCGACATTCGAGTCCGTTTCCGGGGTTGACGCGAAGACGGTTCTCCATCCCTTTCCGAGCGCTTTATCGATGGATCATCAGCCCATTTGGGGAATGAAAGGGCTTGCGAAGAACGAGAGCCGCTCTGTTCCGCGGCTTGAGGATCATTTTGACTGGTCAAAATATCCATCCGTTGAAGTGGTCGCCACCGGCTATACAGCCGGCATTGAATCGACCGGGAAAACGCCCGATCACCCTGAGTATGGCATCACGTACTCCGGCGTCCGCGTCAAACGCGATCTTTATTCGACGATTGCGGCGGATTTAACCGTGTTTCCAATCGGCACGATTTTGTTCATCCCCGGATACGGGTTCGGCGTCGTCGCCGACAAAGGCGGGGCGATCAAAGGCCATCGCATTGATTTATATTATGAAACCGTGGAAGATGTCTATAAATATTGGGGAAAAAGGAAAGTGCAAGTTTATATTATCCAAAAAGGGGATGGCACGCTGTCGGAAGAGGAGTTGAAGCGGTTGAACGAAGATGAAACGATGCAAGTGTTTCGCCAGCAGTATTTGGAATCAAAAAGTTGAGAGGGCTCCCGCTCGTCAGCCGCAAAGGAGCGGATCGCGGCTGTCAGCGGGAGGAAACAGCGCCGGATGCAAAAGCGGCGCCAATTTTTTTAATCCGACCAAGAGGCGCGGAGACGGACGGCAATAGAGCGATTCTTCCAAAATGTGGATGTTCCCGGTGCGGACCGCCTCGGCCTGTTGGGCATTCGGGCGCGCCGTGACGGCTTTTGCGCTCATTTTTTTTGTCTGCACGCCGACCCAAACGAGCAAGATGTGCGACGGATTGCGGGCGAGAACGTCGTCCCATTCCGGTTGGACGCTCGCTTGAGGAAAGTCGGCGAAAATGTTGCGCCCGCCGGCGAGTTCGCTCAATTCGCTCAGCCAGTTGGCGCCGCCCGGGGTGAAGAGCGGACGAGGCCACCATTCCCAATAGAGGCGGGCCGGTTCGGCCGATGCGGCCCGCTCGCGGTGCCAATCAAGCACGTCATAATAGCGGCGGACAAGTTCAGCCGCTTTTTTCGTTTCGCCAAGCGCTTCGCCAAGCCGAAGAAGGTCGTTGGCAATGTCATCGAGCGAATTCGGCGCTAGCACGAGATGCGGGAGCCCGCGCCGTTTGAGCTCCTCGACGTTGCGCTCCATGCCGGGCACGCTTAAGGAGGCGACGACGAGATCCGGCTTGAGCGCTTCGACTTGATCCATATCAATGCGAAGATCCGGCCCGACTTTCGGAAGCCGCTTCACTTCCGGCGGCCAGTCGGATGAATCATCGACGGCGGCGACATCGTCAAGGCGGCCGAGATAGGCGAGCAGTTCGGTGTTGCTTGGACAAAGGGAAACGATTCTCATCAGCGTCGGTCCTTTCTCAATCATCGTGATGATGACGGATTCGCCTTGCCGAACGCAATTTCCTGCCCGCTGCGGCTGATTTTTTTGAGTGAACGCAGGGAGAGAAAATTAGATAGTCGAAACAACCGCTTTGCCTCGCTATAATGAAGGTGGGAGTGAATCAACATGGAAAGGGATGAGACGATGTTTACGGTAAAACCATTGCCGTCGGTTGAGGAACGGGATGAGGCGCTTGTCATCGGCTTGTTTGAAGGGGCGAATTCATGGAGCGGCCTTGCCGGCGAATACGATGCCCGTCTTGGCGGACGGCTGTCGGAACTGCAGAAGGAAGGCGATATTTCCGCGAAACGGGGGCGCATCGCCGCCGTTCATCCATTTTTGCCGATGGGGGCGAAGCGGCTGTATTTCGTCGGCCTCGGCAAAAAAGAAGAGCTGACGTTTGAACGGCTGCGCGAGGTGTTCGGCAAGCTGTTTTGCACGTTGAAGCAGGCGAAGCGGACGAAAGCGGCGGTCGCGCTGGACACGTTTACGACCGAGGCCGTCGATGGAAACGAAGCGGCGCACGCCTTGGCGGAAGCGTATCATTTGGCGACGTATGAATTCCCTGGGTATAAGCAGAAAAAGTCAGAACCGGACTACCAGCTCGAATCGCTCATCGTCTACACGGCGGCCGAAGCGGCAGAAATTGAGGCGAGCTTGTTTGTCGGCTCGGTGTACGGGAAGGCGACGAATTCGGCGCGCACGCTCGTCAATACGCCAGGGAATTTGCTGACGGCGTCGGATTTGGCCGACTATGCCGTAAAGCTCGCGAACCGGTATGACTTTGATTATGAAATTTTGGAGAAGGAAGACATGGAGCGGCTCGGCATGGGGGCGCTTTTGGCTGTCAACCAAGGGTCAAAACAGCCGCCCAAACTGATCGTCTTAAAATACCAAGGAAAAGACGAGTGGGAAGACGTGATCGCCCTTGTCGGCAAAGGGGTGACGTTTGATACGGGCGGCTATTGCTTGAAGCCGCGCGACAGCATGGTTGACATGAAAACCGATATGGCCGGCGCCGCGGCGGTGCTCGGGGCGATGGAAGCCATCGGCGAACTGCGGCCGGAACAAAACGTGCTCGCCGTCATTCCAGCGACCGACAATATGATCAGCGGCGAGGCGTTCAAGCCGGACGATGTCATTACGTCCTTGTCTGGAAAAACGATTGAAGTGAAAAACACTGATGCGGAAGGACGGCTCATTTTGGCCGATGCGGTGACGTATGCGAAACAATGCGGCGCGAATTACATCATCGATGTCGCCACGTTGACGGGCGGCGTGATCGTCGCCTTGGGCGCGGACAAAACGGGGGCGATGACGAACAATGAGGAGCTGTTTGAGCAGGTGCTGGAAGCGTCGATGGAAACCGGGGAATTCATTTGGCGGCTGCCGATTACAGAACACGACCGAGAGCGGGTGCGAAGCAGCAAAATCGCCGACTTGAACAACTCGCCGGGGCGGGAAGGACATGCCATTATGGGCGGGGCGTTCATCGGCGAATTTGCGGAAGACACGCCGTGGGTGCATTTGGATATCGCCGGAACGGCCGCCGCAAAGAAAGACGGCGACCTCGGCCCGGCTGGAGCGACGGGCGTCATGGTGCGCACGCTCACCGCGTTTGTCGAACGGTTTGGCCAAGACGACTAAAAGAATCGTGCAGTTCGCCGTTTGGACGTTAGGCGGTGGACGCAAACGAGCCGAAGCGGACGTGCATAGCTTCGGCTTTTGTTTGGCACTATAGTACATAGCACGAAAAGCGAACAAAATGTAAAGTTAGTGTAAATCTATTGTAAATTTGGTTCATCACCAAAAGATGTACTTGCACCTGCCATTAAAGTATGTTAGTCGTTTCTAACCGAACCCGTAATGCAAAACGCTGGATATTTCTGTATCCATATCCTCGACGTTTGATCAGCTTGATCTTGTTGTTCGTTCCTTCCATTTTCCCATTCGAGTAAGGGGATAAAAATGCAAGAAACGATTTCTTCTGTTCGCTTGACGAGCGCTTTTGCAATCGTGCGCACAACCGAACAAGGACAAAACGAATACCGATGAATCCAAGACTCCAAACGTCGTTTCGCCTGTTGCTCGTCTTTGCTTTTGGACACATAACGAAAATGTTGGAGCGATTGGTAGACCGACTTTAAGTCATCGCTTTCATTACACCATTCTCGTACGATTTGACGTTCTTCCTCCGTCAATTTCTCTGGGCATGTGCTCAATAAACGGCAAACGTAACGAACATTTCCGTGTCTCTTGCTTCCTTTGTCTACATATTTGCGGCAACGATCTAAAGCATCCGTAAACAGCTGAATGACATGGAAATAATCGACCACGTGTGTCGCCTCTGGGCAAACCCCTTGAATGGCTTTTTTCATCGCTGGGGCTAAATCGCTTACGACATACTGAACAGAACGAGACACATGCGCCAACGCACGTCTGATGGCTTCCTCGTTCTTTCCAGCTTCGATGGCATACCCTTCTCCCGTCTCGGCATCCATGATCGCCACTCCGTAGTCATGCCCTTTTCGAAAGGCAAATTCATCGACACAAACCGCCTTTGGTTGGATATCATTCGATAGGAAGGAAGGGGCATGGGTATAAAACCAACGTTCCACGGTCGTGTAAGGGAGTTTGAGCATCCGAGCTACTGCCTGAATGGATGTCCCGATGCAAGATTGCGCCACCCATTGCTGAAAAGCGTCTGTTGCCACACTTGGAGGGGAGATTCCTGGATAAGACGTGCTGAACGTCATGCCACACGTACTACAACGTCTGCGCTCGACAGGGAGTTCAATCCAAAAAATCCCGATTCGTTGAGCATAGCCATGCATCCATTGCTTCTTTTTTCCTGTCATTTTGATCGTGCGTTTCAAGCCGAGCATTGTTCAGGTAGAGAAAGTTCGAAAATCCAACGATCTCCTTCTTTTCGCACCTTTTGAATCAAAACATCTGGTAAATCGATAAGTTCTTTGATAAACTGAGCGTACATGCGAATTTTCCTCCAATGGTTTGGTTTGGTCACCTTTACCATACAGGAAAATTCGCATTTTTTGTACCCTCTATTTTCGCTATGCACACCGATCTTAAATCATCAAGTACAACTTGTGGTGAAGAGCCGTAAATTTTCTCTTTTTGTATTGTAAATGGATTTTAAATTGTTACAATAAGTAGCGGTGATTTTGATTTCGTAAATGGAGGGTGTCCGATATGATTTTTTCACCGAAAAAAGACGTGTTTTTTGATATGTTGTTTACGATTTCGGAAAATGTGAAGGAAGCGGCGCAATATTTTGTCGAGTATAAAATTCAAAGCGTAAGCGACTTGAAAGAATTTGCCCGCGTCATGAAAGAGTATGAACGAAAGGGCGATTCATTCATTCATGAACTGGTCGTCCAATTGAACAAAACGTTCATTACGCCGATCGAGCGGGAAGACATCCACCAGTTGGCGATGAAAATGGACGATGTGCTTGATGGATTTGAGCAATGTTCGGCGCGGTTTGAAATGTTTTCATTTACGGACATCGATGAACATATGGTGAAGTTTTTTGATTATATTTACCAAAGCACGATTGAAATCGTCCATGCCCTCGAGCTGCTTGCGAATAAAAAATTGCTCGATATGCGCCAGCACGCCATTAAAATTAAGGATTATGAAACGAAGTGCGACGAAATTTTGCGCGCGTCGATCAAAAACTTGTTTGTGACGCAAAAAGACCCGATTAAACTCATTCAATACAAAGAGCTTTACGAAATGCTCGAAGAGATTGCCGACAGCTGTGAAGATGTCGCCAATACGTTAGAGACGATTATCATGCGCAACGCATAAAAGGGGACGTTGGTTTTATGGATGCGATCCTGATTTTAACCATTCTCATCGTTATTTTTGCTTTGGCGTTTGACTTTATCAACGGCTTCCACGATACGGCCAACGCCATCGCGACATCGGTGTCGACAAGGGCGCTCACGCCGCGTCAAGCCATTATTTTGGCTGCGACGATGAACTTTATCGGCGCGCTCACCTTTACCGGCGTCGCGAAAACGATTACGAAAGACATTGTCGACCCATTTGCGCTGGAAAATGGGCCGCTCATTATTTTAGCAGCGTTGACATCAGCCATTGCCTGGAACTTGATCACGTGGTATTACGGCATTCCGAGCAGCTCTTCGCACGCGATCCTCGGTTCGGTCGCCGGGGCAGCGATTTCCGCGGCTGGAGTTGGGATTTTGAATTATAGCGGATTTTTGAAAATTTTACAATCGCTCATTCTTTCCCCGTTTTTGGCGTTAGGGGTCGGCTTTATCATTATGAGCATTTTTCGCTTTATCTTTAAAAACGCCAACTTATACAGCACGACGAGGGGCTTTCGGATGTTTCAAATTATGACCGCGGCGTTTCAGGCGTATACGCACGGAACAAACGATGCTCAAAAAGCGATGGGGATCATTACGATGGCATTAATCGCCGGCGGATACCACGCGACGACCGACATTCCTGAATGGGTGCGCATTTCTGCCGCCTTGGCCATGGGATTGGGAACGGCCGTCGGCGGGTGGAAGATCATTAAAACGGTGGGAGGAAAAATTATGACAATCCGCCCGATCAATGGAGCGGCGGCTGATTTGTCGTCCGCACTCGTCATTCTTTCAGCGACGATGTTCCACTTGCCGGTCAGCACGACGCACGTCATTTCCTCGGCCATCATGGGGGTTGGCGCCGCCCAACGGGTCAAAGGAGTCAAATGGGGTGTCGCGCGCCGCATTGTGCTCACCTGGATTATTACATTGCCGATTTCGGCGTTGATTGCCGGATTTGTGTACCAAGTTCTTCGCTTGTTTTTCTGACAAAAAGCGCACCTGTTGTCCAAAACAGGCGCGCTTTTTTTGCGTTTAGGCGGCCGAGCGGCCGGCAGCCGAGGAGCGTCCGATCGCCCGGCAAAGCCTTGGGGCGATCAAGCCGGCGACGATCGACAGGAGAATGTCTTTTGGCAATGGCGCGAGCATCCAGCTCCAAACCATTCCGTACGAAAGTCCCGCCGGCGCTTCCGCCCATAATTTGTAAGCCATATACATCCAATTCGTTCCAATGACATAGTTGATCACCATGCCAACGAGTGCGGCGATGACGAAACGGGCTTTTGCCGCGGGCTGTGAGCCGCGGTTAATGATCCATCCGGTCGCATAAGCGGCAACGATAAACGAAAGGATGAAGCCAAACGTCGGTTCGAAAATCATCGACAGCCCGCCTTTGAATTTGGCAAACACCGGAACACCCGCGAGGCCGACGAGCATATAGACGATCATCGCCACCGCACCGAGCCGCCGCCCTAACACCGCGCCGGCCAGGACGCAGAAAAACGTCTGCAGCGTAATCGGCACACCGCCGACGACAAGAAACGGCGCCCATGACGTAATGTTCGCCCCGATCGCCATCAAGGCGACGAACATGGCGGCGAGCGTCATGTCAATCGGTCGAAGCGAAGTGCGTTGTTCGCTCATATGTAAACCCCCTTGCTTTTTATCGTTAACAAAATCATATAGAACAATCGGCATCATGTCAATTCCTTTTTCTCTCAATGGATGATGCCATATGCCTTTGGGAATGCTAAACAAAAACGGGGCAGCCAGGGCGGCTGCGCAAAGGAAGGAGGATGGCGATGGAGCGGTTCCTCCCGGACGAGGAGCTGAGATGGGGGAGCAAAATGGGGGCGAACGAAGACATCATCCATACAAGCAAACACGACGACGGCTACGATTTGCGCACCCCGGCGGAAATCGGGGCTCGGCAGCCGACGGATGAAAACGGCAATGCGTGAAGGTAGTGAAGGATTGTGCGCGGATGGACGGGAACATGGTTGTCGAAGAGAGGCCGGACGACGGGCGATGGCGAAATGGCCATCGCTCGTCGTGTTGGGTGGAAAGGGGTGAGGAAACATTCGAGTTGTTGTGTTTATGATAGACGTTCATAACGAAACTTTTTCATTGATATCGAAAGGATGCAAATGTCCCCACGTATGGAATGTCGCCGCTTTCATACAGGCCATTGTTGTGGTGGCGATGCGAAAAACATCCAACCGCGTTTTGGACACCATCTTGACACAATCAAAAGTACACCAAGGCATGAGAAGGATGGATCAGAAAAAACGCAAAGTCATTGAGATGGTGTTTTCGATTCTCGTGCCCCCTACCACGGCATTCGGGCGAATTCTATTGCGGAGTTTGAGGTGCCGATGACATCTTGTTGGTTTACTCGCTGGTCACACTAGGGCTTTTAAAAAATGGTAATAGGGACTCTTTTTTTTAAAATTTCCGATAAAATATAATTGTAAATATATAAAAGTGGAGGAGGGATTTGTATTTCATATATTGGTTCATCACCGCAACCTGTACTTGACAAGCGATATGTGGGCTGATCGGGAATGTGTCCAAAATCCATATTTTCTTCAATCAAGAAGATCTGTAAGACTGATCCTCTTTGTCAACCGAAAGGAATATGAGTGATCAACTAATATCATTCGTGAAGAGAGATTGTTTTATGAAGAAAATATTGTCTTTTACTCGTGGTGCTAGTTGAACCCTAACGCTCAACTAGCCCAAGTGTTACAAGTGAATACACCAACAAAATGCCATCTAGTGCTACCTCAAACCCCGCAATCGAATTGGCACGAATTTCTGTGATACGATACTGGTCAACGAGGACAGAGAACACCGTTTCAATGACTTTACGTTTTTGTTTGAGCCATCTCTCCCATGATGCCGATGGGCGATGTTCCTGGTTTTGGCGAGATGGAGTCCAAAAGGCGATTTGGTACGCTTTATACAACTTTTTTTGCCATTCGCTGCTGATAAATCCCTTGTCTCCCAAATTAAATGGATGAGGAATTTGAGTCATGACGGTTTCTGCTGCGGCTCGATCGTGACAGGACGCTTCCGTCACCACGTATCCCATCGGCAGTTCTTGATCGGTCACTTGAAGATGAAACTTAAACCCGTGGTGCTGCTAGTTGAGCGCTAGCGCTCAACTATATAAAAGAATTTCCGATCTCCATGCCCCGTCTTTATCACCTGACAAGCTGGCACGGTGGCAAGAAGAGCGAACAATGCCATGTAAAACAAAATTGCAACTTATATAAAACCGTACTGGACGACGGTAAAAATCATACGGTATTACGTGATTATTATGATCAATATATATATGACGCGTATCACTTTGCCTACAGTGACAGCAAGCGCACCAATCTGAAAAAAGTATATATTTCCGACGATATGATCAAAACGACGGGCAATGTATTGGATACATTCTGATGAAGGAGAATCGGTTTCCATGAATCGAAAAAAAGTTTGTCTTGTTTGTTGCCGTGCTGATGGTCATTTTCTTTTTCGTCTACATGTTTGAAGAACAAGTGCTGCGCTTTTTAGACTACAAGGTGGTCAAATTGACGATGTTGATTTCTTTGATCACGATTATTGTCGGTGATGTCATCTATCGACGCACGTAATCGGATGCACAAAGGAAACGGAAGGGGCTGTCAGGCGACGATGCCCGGCAAGTTCGTTGGGGCGTTGGCGCTGGACGGTGATGAGACGATCGCCGTCTTTTTTGGTTTACTAAGGTCGGCGGCTGGATCAAGAACCGTTTGTGTGTGAAAAGGGGTGTCTGCCTGCTTTGCCTGGCGCGGCAAGTCGCAAACAACGCCGCCTCCAGCGCCGTGCATGGTCTGGAAGCGGCGTTGCCGCGTCGGGCGCGACCGTCTTGAACGGATTTCCGCCAATCGTCAAGCCGCGGCCAAAGCGGCGAATGCGAAAAGCGAAGGATTCCTGCGAACCGTTTTCTCCCATTTCGCCCGCCGCCGTGATGGCGAAGGCTACCCGCCAAAAGGCGGAAACACGTTCCAGCGCAAGCCGACAACGAGCTGGCAGCACGGAAACGCGCCTGGCGGCGGCGACAGCGTCAGACGGATGCCGTCGGGATTGAAATACACGTCCGTTTTGGAGTGGATGCCGAGCGAGCGGATCAGGCGTTTCACTTCCTCCGTTTTTCCTTCTTGGGCGGCCGACATGACTGAGGCCGCGAACGAGCGCGATTCGGCGAGTTTTTTCAAAACGGCGGCGGCATCGTTCATCAGCGCCTGCGCCGTGGCGGCGGACTGGGAAAAGAGCGCCGGGTCGATCGGGGGATACGGGCTGGCCGGCATCCGCGGGAAATGAACGAACATGGCCGCTTGAGCCTCCTTTATAAAAATGGAATCGATAATACGATATGTGCGAATATCAAAAAAGGAGCGAAACCTTCATTCGGTTTCGCTCCTTTTTTCTGCGTCCGCGCAGGCGTGGCGCTACAAATAGCGCAGCCATAAATAGGCGTGCGACAAAAGCAAGGCGATGAGCGTCAGCGGCGCGCCGATTTTCAAAAAATCAACGTATGTAAAGCCGTGCCCTTCGCGTGACGCCATGCCGGCGACGATGACGTTCGCCGAGGCGCCGATGAGCGTCCCATTCCCGCCGAGGCAGGCGCCAAGAGACAAGGCCCACCAAAGGACGTCGATTTGCGGGGCGTCCGGGGATAAGCCCATGCCGACGGCCATATCTTGAATGAGCGGGATCATCGTGGCGACGAACGGGATGTTGTCGATCGTCGCTGAGGCGATGCCGGACAGCCAAAGGATGAAATAGGCGGCCGTGGAAATATCGCCGCCGGTGACATCGAGCGTTTTTTCGGCCAATGATTTGATCAGGCCGATGTCAACGAGCCCACCGACCAAGACGAACAGACCGGCGAAAAAGAAAATCGTGCCCCATTCGATCGAATGAAAGACATCCTCCAGTTCGTGCTCCGGCACGGCGATGAGCATGAGCACGACCGCTCCGGTCATGGCGATGACGGCCGCATCGACATGAATGACCGAATGAAAAATAAAGCCAAGGATGGTCAGCCCGAGCACGGCGACCGATTTGCGCATCAGCTTCGCATCTTGAATATAATCGGCGTCGCGAAGCTCTATCAGCTTTTGAATCAACGCAGGATCGGTTTTCAGCTGCTTGCGGTAAACGAATGCGAGCAGCGCGACCGTCACAATGGCGATGACGATGACGATTGGCGTCAAGTTGAACAAGAAAGCGTTGAAATCGAGATGCTTGTTCGCCGAGCCGATCATAATGTTCGGCGGGTCGCCGATCAATGTCACCGTGCCGCCGATGTTCGACAAGAGCACTTCCGAAATCAAATACGGCACCGGATTGACTTGAAGGAGGCGCGTAATGGAAAATGTCACCGGCACAATGAGCAGGACGGTGGTCACGTTGTCCAAAAATGCCGACAACAGCCCGGTCAACAGTGAAAGCATCACCAAAATGCGGACCGGGCGGCCTTTGGCGAGTTTCGCTGCTTTAATGGCCATGTATTGAAAAAAGCCGGACTTGCTCGTAATGCCGACCAAGATCATCATTCCGATCAGCAGCGTGATCGTTCCCCACTCAATATGGTGGGTGAACGCTTTTTCGATGTCAACGATGCCGAAGATGACCATGAGCGCCGCCCCGAGCAAGGCGATGACCGCGCGGTGGATTTTTTCAGAAATGATGATCGCGTATACAACCAAGAAAACGGCAATGGCAAAATAATATTGAAGATTTGACACGTGTGCGGCAGAATGATCCATTCGTACTCCTCCCTTTCCAGTTATGTCGTCATGTTGTGAAAACCGCTCCCGCACGCCGGGCATGTCCAATCACTGCGCTCGCTGGCGGCTTCACGAACATAAAACGCAAATGAACAATGCGGACAAGGGATTTCGCGCACCCGATCCATCAACATCCGCCGCCTCGGTTCGGCTGGAGCATTGGTGTCAATGATCTCGACATGGATGTCGTCGCGCGATTCGTCTTCCGCGATCACGTTTCCTTCCGCTTCATCTTTTGTGCGCCAGCGGCCGCCGAGCACATGCTGCTCAAGTTGGCTGTGCGAGGAATGTTCAAGCATTTCTTCAGCCAGTTTCATGTACTGGCGGTCCGTCAGCCCGCTGAACGGAAGGTTCTTCTTCTGTTTTTTCCAATACGCCCGCAGTTGGTCTTCGGTGAAAATCCATGTAACAATCTGATGAATCACGACATTTTTCATCCCATCCACCCTCCTTTTTCTTGATCATATCATAGAAGGCTGGTGATTTAACAGGAAATGCGGCTCAACCATAGCATTTCTTCAATGCATCAACCTTATAAATGCTGCTCTTCTCTTCACTCAAGAACCATCGGTTTAGGGGAAATGGTTGTTTTTCGCGGATCTTATAAAGGGTGGGGGAGAAAAAACGATTGGCTTGAATGGGAAGCGTCCATCCGCCCTTCTTCTTTTTCGCCAAGGCTTTCGTTGATTCCTACGGCATCCGCCTCTTTTTCGCCATTTTCTGAAAAAAGAAATAAACAATCGCTTCTGCGTGATATAATAATAGTAAGACGGACGGCAACAGCGTGCCGGAAAGGGGGGAAGCGACGATGGACAGCCCGCAATATTTGTTTCTCGATTTTGAATTTACGATGCCGGAGACGAAAACAAACCCGAACGGGTTTTGCCCGGAAATTATTGAAGTCGGCCTTGTCGCGGTTGTTGACGATCAGATCATCGGCCAATTTTCTTCCTATGTGAAGCCGCTCCGCTTTCCGCAGCTCACGGAACGGTGCAAGTCGTTTCTCAACATCACCCAAGAACAAATCGACCGCGGAATGAGTTTTTATGAGCTGGTTTCCTTGCTTCGGCAATATGACCGCGAACGCCCGACGACAGTGATGACGTGGGGGAGCATGGATATGAAAGTGCTCCGGGAAAACTGCCAATCGGCGCAAGTGGAATTCCCGCTTACGGGCGAGCACCGTGATTTAGCCATGGAGTATAAGCGGTTTTTCGGCAACAAAAATCAAACCGGATTGCGCAAGGCGGTGCAAGAGTACGGCAATGAGGCGGTTGGAAAAGCCCATTGCGCGCTCGATGATGCGTTCACCGCGTATACGATTTTCCGGCTGGTGGAAAACGATAAAAAATATTTGGCGAAAACGAAACCGCCGACGATCGGGGAACGGATCGATTTGACCCAGCTGCGGAAAAAATTCGCTTTATAGCCGGCTGCGTTGGCAGCGGCTTTTTTGTGCTATAATGGGAATGGACAATTTTGCGGCAGAAAGGTTGTTTTCGTGATGTGGCCATTGGTGTTGAATTTGTTTTTGTACTTTCCGGAAGATAAACGCGAATACATTCCCGCGGCGATTTCGTTTGCCGTCTTTTTCTTGATGGCGGTGTTCACGATGCGGCTCATCATCGTCATTTCCCGGCGGCAGGAGAAGGAAGCGAAGCGGCTTGAAGAACAGCTGCTTGGAAAACGAGAGGAACGGAAGGAGCCGCCCGGAGTATAAACGCGTCTCCCTCCGGCAATACTGGCGGATAACAAGTGATGCTGGAGGGTGGTTCGTGTTGCGGAAAACGTACGGTGTGGTGCTCGCGGCGGCGTTCGTGCTGTCCGGATGCGGCCAAGAGGATGCGACGAGCCGGAAGGTGGAGATGATCAATGCGGACGGCGATTCGATCGGTGTGATCGAGTTGACCGAACAGGCGGAAGGGGTGCGGCTGAAGCTTGATTTGGAAGGCCTCCCGCCGGGGGAGCACGCCATTCACATCCATGAAAAGGGAAGCTGCAAGCCGCCTGATTTCCAGTCGGCCGGCGGTCATTACAATCCGGACGGGAAAAAGCACGGCCTTCTCCATCCGGAAGGGGCGCATGCCGGTGATTTGCCGAACATTATTGTGAACGATGACGGCACGGTCCATGTAGAGCTGACAGCGCCCCACGTGACGCTGAAAGAAGGAGAAAAAGGTTCGCTGCTCACAAAAGACGGAACGTCGATCGTCATTCATGCCAAGAAAGACGACGGCATGACCCAGCCGGCGGGAGATGCGGGCGGGCGGATCGCCTGCGGGGAAATCAAGTCGTCGTGAAACAGGGGCTCTCGCGAGAGCCCCTGTTTCACGTTTTTGGCGCAACGCAGCGGTCAACCGGTGCATCTCTTCATTGATTTTAGCGCATGACAGCAGCCGACAGGTTCGGCTCCTCTTTGAGTTTAGAGCAAGGCGGCGGCCGACCGGAGCGGCCCTTCTTTTTAGTGCAGCGCCATCGCCAGCCGCCGCAGCCCTTCCTCGAGCGTCGGGCGCGGGCAGGCGATATTCAAGCGGATGAAGCCGACGCCTTCCTGGCCGAATTGGCTGCCGAACTCGACGGCGAGTTTTCCTTTTTCCAAAAGACGTTTCTTCAGCTCCGCCTCGGAAAGGCCAAGGCCGCGGCAATCGATCCAGACGAGATACGTCGCTTGCGGACGGACGGGGCGAAGCTGCGGCAGCTTGTCCGCCAAATAGGCAGCCGTCATGTCGATGTTTTGCCGCAAGTAATCGAGCAAGGCGTCAAGCCACGGCCCGCCATGGCGATAGGCCGCTTCCGCTCCGATGATGGCGAACGTATTCAATGTAAAAAAGCCGTGCCGCTGCTGAACGCGGCGGAACGCCCGGCGCCGCGATTCATCGGGAATGATGACTTCCGCCGCCTGCAAGCCGGCGAGGTTGAACGTTTTCGTTGGCGCGCGGAACGTCGCGCTTTGCGCGGCCAGCTCCGGATGAAGAGAGGCGAACGGCGTGTGTTTGGCTGGCGGAAACGTTAAATCGGCGTGAATTTCGTCGGAAAGGATGAAGACGCCGTGTTTCAAACAAAGTTCCCCAATCCGTTCGAGCTCTTCTTTTGTCCATGATTTGCCCCCTGGGTTGTGCGGATGGCAAAGGATGAGAAGCCTAGCGCCGGGCAGCTTCCCCTCCAAGTCGTCCCAATCGATGGCGTAGTTGTTTTCCGTCAAGCGAAGCGGGCTGAATATGAGCGTGCGGTCATGGCGGCGGACGAGATCAAACAGCGGCCGGTAGACCGGGGAAAAGACGATGACGCGGTCCCCCGGTTTGGAAAACGCTTCGATGGCGGCGGCGACCGCCGGCACAACGCCGTGGGCAAACACGAGCCAAGACGGGTCGATCGCAAAGTCATGACGGCGTTTGAGCCATTGGCACACCGCTTCTTTGAGTGAATCGGGAATGACGGTGTAGCCGAACACGCCGTGTTCGATTCGGATCTGCAGCGCTTCTTGCACTTCTTTGGGCGCGGGAAAATCCATATCGGCGATCCACATCGGCCATACGTCTTCGCAGCCGAACACCCGATGGACATCATCCCATTTCACTGAGAGCGTCCCTCGGCGGTTGATGACGCGATCAAATGGAAATGCGGCTTCATCTTCTCGCCAGTCTGCTCCATTGCTGGCGGGGCTGTTTGAGTCAAACGGAAACATGGTTGCATCTTCTCCCTTCTTTTTTTCGAATCGATGGCTTATAATTGGTTATATCATAGCATCAAGAAAGAAGGTGGATGGCGGCGGCATGGACGGACAACAGTTGAATCGGCTTCTTCTTGAGACGATCGGCGCTTGGGATCCGTTTGGCCTTGGAAAAGACGCCTACGACGTCGAGGCGGCCAGCGTGCTCCAGGCGGTGTATGAGACGGAAAACGCCCGCCTGTTGGCCGCCCGCATTCAGTCCATATATGAATTCGCCTTTGACGAGCCGATTCCTTTTCCCCACTGCCTAAAACTCGCCCGCCGGCTGCTTGAATTAAAGCAAGCGGCGTCCTGTCCGCTCCCGTGATGACGACAGGCGGCCGGTTTGGCGAAACCGACCGATGAAATGGAGGGATGTTGGGTGAAATTGAGCGAAAAAGAGCTGGAAATTATCGAAATATTGGAAAAAGATGCGCGAACGCCGATCGATGTGCTGGCGAAGATGGTCGATTTGCCGGTCGAGGAAACGGAAGCGCTCGTCAAAAAGCTGGAAGAGGCGAAAGTGATCGTCCAATATACGGCGCTCATTGACTGGCGGAAGGCGGACGGCCGCGAAGGGGTGACGGCGATGATCGACGTCAAGGTGACTCCGAAGCGCGGCGTCGGCTTTGACGAGGTGGCGGAACGCATTTACCGGTTCCCCGAAGTGAAATCGGTCTATTTAATGTCCGGCGCTTATGATTTGTCGGTCGTCATTGAAGGGCGTTCGATGGCGGAAATCGCTCAATTTGTTTCCGAAAAGCTGTCGACGCTCGATTCCGTCATTTCGACGACCACTCATTTCATTTTGAAAAAATACAAACATGACGGCATCGTCTTTGACCAAGGAGATCAAGATCGCCGCATCGTGGTGTCGCCATGAAGCCGCAAACGAGAAAAACGTATGTGTCCAAGACGGTTGCGGGCTTGAAGCCATCCGGCATCCGCCGCTTTTTTGACCTTGCTTCCAGCATGGACGGCGTCATTTCGCTCGGCGTCGGCGAGCCGGATTTTGTCACGTCCTGGAGCATTCGCGAAGCGAGCATTTTGTCGCTCGAGCAAGGCTATACGTCGTATACGGCCAACGCCGGGCTCTTGGAGCTCCGCCAAGAAATCGCCGCCTACTTGCGCCGCAAGTTTCATGTCGACTACTGTCCGGAAACGGAAATTTTCGTGACGGTTGGGGCGAGCCAGGCCATCGACTTGGCGCTTAGGGCGATCATCAACCCGGGCGATGAAGTGATCATCGTCGAACCAAGTTTTGTCGCCTACGAGCCGCTTGTCGTGCTCGCAGGCGGGAAGCCGGTGGCCGTTCACACGTCTGGCGAAGACAAGTTTCAGCTCAATCCGGTGCACCTTGAGCGGGCGATCACCGAGCGGACGAAGGCGGTCATCATTTGTTCACCGAACAATCCAACCGGAACGGTGCTCAGCCCGGCGGAGCTTGAAGCGATCGCCCGTCTGGCTGAGGCGTACGACTTGCTCGTTGTTGCCGATGAAATTTATGCCGAGCTGACGTATGAAGGAGAGTATACGAGCATGGCCGCTGTTTCTGGCATGCGCGAGCGGGCGATTTTGATTTCCGGTTTTTCGAAAGGGTTTGCGATGACCGGATGGCGGCTCGGGTTTGCGGCAGCGCCTGACGAGATTTTGCAGGCGATGTTGAAAATCCATCAGTATGCCATGATGTGCGCGCCGACGATGGCGCAATACGGGGCGCTTGAGGCGCTTCGCAACGGGGAGCGCGATGTCGTCGAGATGCGCAACAGCTACCGGCGGCGGCGCAACTATTTTGTTGCCTCGCTCAATGAAATTGGATTGCCGTGCCATTTGCCGGGCGGAGCGTTTTACGCCTTCCCATCCATCAAGCCGACCGGTTTGACATCGGAGCAGTTTGCTGAGCGGCTGCTCATCGAAGAAAAAGTGGCGGTCGTCCCCGGCAACGTCTTCGGCCAAAGCGGGGAAGGCTATATCCGCTGTTCATACGCCTCATCGCTTGAACAGCTGCAAGAAGCCATTAAGCGAATGAAACGGTTTTTGGCGCGCCTGTAATTGGGGATGTTCCGCCGTCGGCGGGGCATCTTTTTTTGGGTTTGCTGTCGGTCTATGTTATAATACAAAAACATAGACGAAATTCATCAAGTAGGAGTGTTTCGCTTGTCAACGATCAAACGAGGAGCGATCGTGAAAGGGAAGGTGACGGGCATTCAGCCGTATGGCGCGTTCGTCCAGCTTGAGGACGGCATGCAAGGGCTGATCCATATTTCGGAAATTTCCCATCAATTTGTGAAAGATGTGCGCGATTACGTCCATGTCGGGGATGAAGTGACGGTCAAGGTGCTTCATGTCGATCAAAAGGCGAGGAGGGCGAGCCTGTCCCTAAAGGCGCTCGAACCCGCCGGGGAGAAGGAAAAACGCCATATGCGCATGAAAATGCCGCTCAAGTCGGGGTTTCGCCCGTTGAAGGAAAAACTGCGCGAATGGATTGAGCAGTCCAAGAAAGAAAATGGGCCGAAACCATAAGAACCGTGCCCCCAGGCGGTGAAGGGGCATGGCGCTTTTGACCGGGAAGTGCCGCCAAAATCAAACACCCACCGCCAGGCGGTGAGTGTTCCGGATGCATTTTTTGTCATGTGCGCGATGTTTTCGGTTCAGTGCGCCCAAGCTCTTCTGCCGGTTTGAACAGCAGCGCCAAGTTGATCAAGCCGGCGATGCCGACCAAGCTGTAGATGATGCGCGACCAAACGGAGTCTTGGCCGCCGAAAATGGCGGCGACTAAGTCAAATTGGAAAAAGCCGATTAGTCCCCAGTTAATGGCGCCGATAATGGTCAACAATAGCGCAATGCGCTGCAATGCTCCCATCTTGTTTGCCTCCTTTGGAAAGTTTCTTTTCAACTTATAGGATGAATCGCAGTCATGAAAAATATGCATCGTTTGCTCCCAAAGCAGTTGGTTTTACAAACGGCAGCAGGCGCTGCCATAATCCATTCAGGAAAAAGGAGGGCATCCATATGCAAGAGTTTATCTTCCGCAACCCGACGAAACTGATTTTCGGAAAAGGGCAGCTCGAACGGCTCAAAGAAGAAGTGCCGCGCTGCGGCAAGAAAGTGCTGCTCGTGTATGGTGGCGGCAGCATCAAACGAAACGGGCTGTATGACGAAGTGATGAAGATTTTGGGGGATATTGGCGCCGAGGTCATCGAACTGCCAGGCGTCGAACCGAACCCGCGCGTCTCGACCGTAAGAAAAGGGGTGGACATTTGCAAGCGGGAAGGCGTCGAGTTTTTGCTGGCGGTTGGCGGCGGCAGCGTCATCGACTGCACGAAAGCGATCGCCGCTGGGGCGAAATTTGACGGCGATCCGTGGGAGTTTATCACGAAAAAAGCGCCGGTCACCGGCGCCCTGCCGTTTGGCACCGTCTTGACGCTGGCGGCGACCGGCTCGGAGATGAATTCCGGCTCGGTGATTACAAACTGGGAGACGAAAGAAAAATACGGGTGGGGCAGCCCGTTTACGTTCCCGCAATTTTCGATTTTGGATCCGACGTATACGATGACCGTCCCGAAAGATCAGACGGTGTATGGCATCGTTGATATGATGTCCCATGTGTTTGAGCAATATTTCCACCATACGCCGAACACGCCATTGCAAGACCGGATGTGCGAAGCGGTGTTGAAAACCGTGATCGAAACGGCGCCCAAACTGATCAACGATTTAGAAAACTACGAGCTGCGCGAGACGATCATGTACTCAGGCACGATCGCCTTAAACGGCTTTTTGCAAATGGGCGTCCGCGGCGATTGGGCGACGCACAATATTGAGCACGCCGTTTCAGCTGTGTACGATATTCCGCATGCGGGCGGCTTGGCGATTTTGTTCCCAAACTGGATGAAGCATGTGCTCGATGAAAATGTCAGCCGTTTCGCACAATTGGCGGTGCGCGTGTTCGATGTCGATCCGGCGGGCAAGTCGGAGCGCGATGTGGCGCTTGAAGGCATTGAGCGGCTGCGCGCCTTCTGGTCGAGCCTCGGGGCGCCGTCGCGGCTTGCGGACTATGGCATCGGCGAGGAAAACTTGGAGCTGATGGCCGATAAAGCGATGGCGTTTGGCGAGTTCGGCCGTTTCAAAACATTGAACCGTGATGATGTGCTCGCCATTTTGCGCGCTTCCCTTTAACGGGGGAGATGCGGTGGTTCCACTGATGAATTGATGATGGCGCCGGCTTGGCGGCTGAATCTGCTTGAGCCGGCGCTTTTCCTAATTTTCTTGGTTTGCTTGGGGCGCTTCTGATCCCACAGGATGGCGGAAAGTTAGGAGGGCGCGAAAAACAGCCGTCCCTCCCGAACCCATGGTTCTCGAATGAGGAAAAAGCACAACGTTGATCACGTTTCTTAAGGCGAGCAGCCTTTTGATTCCATCACGAGCCCCCTAGTGGGCCGGTGAAAAACGAGTTTTGTGCGCAAATCGGCGGGGGGCTCATCAGAAAAGAGGGACGATTTGGCAAGGTTTCTCTACTTGAAAAACGGTTGGGATAAGCTGTTTTTTTCACTGCATCACCATCCCGCTGGGCGCCGCTCAAGGAAATTGGCGCAGCGAACATGGCGAAAAATGAATTCGTTTCCAAAAAAGTGGGTTGCTTGATTTCCCTTGTTTATTCCGCTAAAGTGAAAGAAGGCAATGATTCTTGAAGGGGAGGCGGACATCGATGACCCACATTCGTTTTGACTATTCCAAAGCGCTCGCCTTTTTTGGCGAACATGAACTTACATACTTGCGCGATGCGGTGAAAGTCGCGCACCATTCGCTTCATGAAAAAACCGGCGTGGGGAGCGACTTTTTAGGCTGGCTTGACTGGCCGGTCGACTATGACAAAGAAGAATTCGCGCGCATCAAGGAGGCGGCGAAAAAAATCCAATCGGACTCAGACGTCCTTCTGGTCATTGGCATCGGCGGCTCATACCTCGGCGCGCGGGCGGCGATCGAGATGCTGCACCATTCGTTTTACAACGCCTTGCCGAAAGAAAAGCGGAAAACGCCGCAAATCGTGTTTGTCGGCAACAACATCAGCTCGACGTATATGAAAGACGTCATCGATTTCTTGGAAGGGAAAGACTTCTCGATCAACGTCATTTCCAAATCGGGGACGACGACCGAGCCGGCGATCGCCTTCCGCATTTTCCGCAAGCTGCTTGAGCAGAAATACGGCAAAGAGAAAGCGCGCCGCCGCATTTACGCGACGACCGACAGCAAGCGCGGCGCGCTTCGGACGCTCGCCGATGAGGAAGGGTACGAGACGTTTGTCATTCCGGATGACATCGGCGGCCGCTACTCGGTGCTGACGGCGGTCGGGCTGCTGCCGATTGCCGCAAGCGGCGCGAATATTGACGCCATGATGGAAGGAGCGGCCAAAGCGCGCGACGATTTCAGCTCCTCGGAGCTTGAGGAAAACGCCGCTTACCAATATGCCGCCATCCGCAACATTTTGTACAACAAAGGGAAAACGATCGAGCTGCTCGTCAACTATGAACCGGCGCTGCACTATTTCGCCGAATGGTGGAAGCAGCTGTTCGGCGAAAGCGAAGGAAAGGATCAAAAAGGCATTTACCCGGCTTCCGCCGATTTCTCGACCGATTTGCATTCGCTCGGCCAATACATTCAAGAAGGGCGCCGCGATTTGTTTGAAACGGTGTTGAAGCTGGAAGAACCGCGCCATGAGCTGATCATTGAAGCCGAAGAAAACGACCTTGACGGACTGAACTATTTGGCCGGAAAAACGGTTGATTTCGTCAACACGAAAGCGTTCGAAGGGACGCTGCTCGCCCATACGGACGGCGGCGTGCCGAACTTGGTCATCACGTTGCCGAAGCTCGATGAATATACGTTCGGCTGCCTCGTCTACTTCTTTGAAAAAGCATGCGCCATGAGCGGCTACTTGCTTGGGGTGAATCCATTTGACCAGCCGGGAGTGGAAGCATACAAGAAAAACATGTTTGCGCTGTTGGGCAAACCGGGGTACGAACAGTTGAAAGAAGAGCTGGAGAAACGGTTGAAATAACAAGGAAAAGAAAGCCTCTTCCACCTTTGCGGAGGAAGAGGCTTTTTCGTCTTAACGTTTTGCGTCTCGTTCACCCTTTTTCACCATTCCCAGGCGTTCTTGGCAGGCCTTTTGCAGAAGCTGTGAAAAGTTAATTCCTTCTGACTCTGCCGCATCATTTAACCATTTGGGGATCGTCAATGTTTTCTTGACCGCTTTGTTTTCCATCTCGTCATAATTGCCGCTAAACAGGAAACGATAAAAAGAAAGGAGGGATTGTCCATGATTGAAATTCCATCCCGATTAGAAGGAAAACAGTTCCAGCTTTATCATTTGGAAGAGCAGCTGAAGCCGCTCGGGTACACGATCGGCGGCGGGTGGGACTACGATCACGGCTATTTCGACTACAAAATCGCCGATGACGTGGGCTACCAGTTTTTGCGCGTGCCGTTTCGGGCGGTCGACGGGCAGCTTGATTCGCACGGAACGACGGTGGAGCTTGGGCGGCCGTTTTTGCTTGCGCATAAATACCAACGGGGCATCGACGATTTCGCCGATGTCGGCAACATCAGCGCCTCATTCAATCAGTTTGCCGAGCCGCAAGACCCGGATGCGACCGTACCCGAGCGATACATTTCCGTCGGAAAGGCGCTTGTCCAAGAACTGGAGCGCCGCCTGCTCGATTAAGGGGCAAGCACGAACAGGCGGTCGCTTTGTTGAATCGGGCGGTCCGGTGCAACGGAAATCGCTCCGTGATCTCCGTGGATGACGCCAAGCAGCGTCACGTTTTGCTTGAGCAGCTGCTGTTGAACGGCGGTGAATGGCTGGCCGATTTGCTGTTCGTCTGGCTCAAGAAGGCAGAACGTCTGTCCATCCAGGCGGTAAAGCGCCGTCTCCCACACGCTGGCGGCGCCCGGCGAGCGAAGGCTGGCGGCCATGGCGAAACTCGCCAGCAAGTTTGTCTGAATCACCTCATCCGCCCCGGCGCGGAAGGCGTTCTGGACGTTTCGGCCCGTTAGGATTTCCACGATGGCATACACCGACGGGTTGAGGCTTTTGGCGGCAAGCAGCGTCACAATTGTATCTTTATCGGCTTCCGCTTCCGCTTTATGCGGATCAGCGGTGATGAGCAAAAAACGCGCTTCTTGAATATTGGCCTTCTCGAGCACCGCATCGTCGCTTGCCGTTCCTTTAATGAAATGAACCGGCGCGTTCAGAAGCGGGTGGGACGGAACGGTGGCGTCGATGAGAACGAAGCGCATGGAGGCGTCGTGCCGCGCGAGACGGAGCAGCACCTCACGCGCCCGCTCGTTCCAGCCGACGATCACCGCATGGCCGCGTTCTGTATACCGGAGCTGTCCGCTTGTAAAGGCGGTTTCCCGGGCGGCAGCCGCGGCGGAGACGGAAGCGAAATAAGCGGTGAGGATGCCGGTGCCAAGGACGATGAGCCCAATGGCAACGAGTTTTCCAGCGACCGTTTTCGGGGCGATGTCGCCGTAGCCGATTGTCGCCGACGTCACAATCGCCCACCACACGCCGTCGAACACCGTGCGGAACGTCTCGGGTTCAATGAAGCGCATGAGCGCGCCAAACAGCATGATCAACGCGCTCGCCGAGACAAACAGACGAAGCACGGGCGGCCAGCGCCAATATGATAACAGCACGTTCCTTGTTTTCATCGTCCACCTCTCTTTTGCTTTTGTCTTTTTTAGTGTGAGCCGTTTTTGCATAAACATTCCTGTTTTTTTCCATACTAGGAAACGGAACATCACAGAAAGGGGACAGTGGTCATGGATATGAACCGTGTCAAACAAATCGTTTCTTCCCCTGCCGATATTCCGGTGTATTACAACGGCGTGTCGGTATGGATTGACGGGTATGATGAGGAAAAGCAGACGGCGACCGTCCATTTGCGCGACGGGCGGACTGGTGAGCGCCGGGATGTGCCGGTTTCGGAATTGACGGAAGAGCGGGATGAAACGAATCCATAACGGAATTTGAAGGTGGAGATGCCTGCGAACACCGGTGCATTCACTGGTTTTTGGCAGGCGGGCCCGTCGTCCCAACGGTGAACCCCCACTGATGTTTGGACCGCGGTCTGCGCAGAATGGAAGATAAAAGAGGCTGTCGCAAAAGGCGGGTTTCCGTTCAACATAACAAAAACGTGTCCCGGCAGTGATTTTATGCGTATATCCGATAATTCGAAAAGGTGTCCTGATCCTTGGGGGACGCCTTCTTTTTTAGGCGATGCCCCCTTCCCGTCAGGCGGAAGGGGATTGCTTGTACGCCTGGGCGATGCGCACAGCCAATAACAAGGAGCAGGCGAGAAAAAGCAAGTCATCGACCGCATAGGCGAGACGGTAGCCGCCGGCGGCAAACAGCATGCTGCCGGCCATCGGACCGAACGCTATTCCCATGTAGCATTGAAAGATGAGAAACGAAGAAGCCGCAAACGCCTCTCGCACTTCTGGTAAAATAGGAGTGTAAATCGTTTGCGTAAACGGGCCGAGAAACGCGGCGAGCGGCACAAGATACACGACAAGCTGGCGTTTCATGTCTTTTCCCCTTCCTTTGTCTGTACATACGTTATGATTATACTCCCGCTTTTCCTGCTTATAGAAACGAATAAAGGTGGGGGGATGCACAATGGAATCGTTTTTGATCCGCGATGCGGCCGCGGCAGATTTGCCGCACATCGTCCGCATTTATAATGAAACGATCCCAAGCCGGATGGTGACGGCGGACTTGGAGCCGGTGTCGGTCGAAAGCCGGCGGGCGTGGTTTGAGGCCCATAATCCGCACCATCGCCCGCTTTGGGTCGTCGAGGACGACGGCGCGGTTTGCGCTTGGCTCAGCTTTCAGTCGTTTTACGGCCGCCCGGCGTACCGCCATACGGCGGAGGTGAGCATTTATATCGCGGAAACGCACCGCGGCCGGGGGCTTGGGACGAAGCTGCTCGAGCGGGCGGTCGATCAAGCGCCGTCGCTTGGGATCAAGACGCTGCTCGGCTTTATTTTTGCCCATAACGAACCGAGTTTGCGGCTTTTCTCCCGCTTCGGATTTGAACGGTGGGGCTATTTCCCGCGCGTGGCGGAATTGGACGGCGTAGAACGCGATTTGGTCATTGTCGGCAAACGGCTTGTATAGAATGGGGGGAGGCGGGGAAGTCATAAGTAATGAGGATGAACGGAAAGAGGGAAGGATATGAACGTCATGCCGATTCGGCTGTTTACGATCCAAGACGGGGAAGGATTTGTCGCTGACGCGTTTCAATGCCCGGTGACCGGCAATTTGATTTACAAATCGTCCGGCACGCCGTCCGTTGTCGCATACGCCGACTTGACCGATGAACAAATCATGCGCCTCGAGAAGTACGGATTTCGGCGGCTCGATTCGGCGCCGGCGCGGATGGAAAGCGGCGCGGATGGCATTGAAGAGCTGCTGCCGAGGCAATGAGGGAGAAAGAAAACGAGGTGAAAGCGTTGAAGAAAAGGCCTGCCTGATGGGGACAGGCTTTTTCTTTTCGCCAGAAGGCTGATTCGCTCGATTTGCGAGAAATCGCAAGGGATGAAACTGTGGCGCTGCAAGGTTTCTCAATTTGAAAAACATTGTTGCAAAGCCCGATATTCGTTCCATCACCGGCCGTTGATCATTTCAATTGGCGGATGAGCCAATAGAGCGCGGCGGCCGCCGCTAAGCCAAGCAGCGTATAAAGAACCGAACGGCCGGATCGTTCGGGCGGCGTTTTGTTCTCCAAAGCCGGCGGGTGATCGGTCTTGGCCGTCTTTTCCCCAGTCTGCGGCCGCATTTCCGTCCCTGCCCCCTCCCTCTCTCCAGCGGCGTGCCTGCCGTACATGCCCGCTCCGGTTCGTTTCGCCTCCTCGTACGCCTTGCGGACGCGTGCTTCGTATTTGTATGTGCCATAATCGTAAAAGTCCTCAACAAGCCCGGCTTTGGCGAGGTCTTCTTGCAGCAGGCGCTTGCCGACCCACACCCAGGCGAGCAGCCGTTGATATTTATCAAACAACGTGTCTCCGTCGGTCTCAAGCGTAATGTTCCCTTGATGGAGGCGGGAACACGTAAACCGGCTCGCTTCTTTCCCATACGGTTCGACTTGGATCGTGCTCTCCGGCGTATCGATAAACAAAAATCGCGTCGTATACACGTGCCCGTTTACGCGGAATTTCGCCGTATCGCCGTCGATGCACTCGACAAGCTCAGCCGGGTAGGTGCGGCCAAGGCGCAACGTAGAACGATCTTCCTTCTTCCCCAGCGTATGGCCGTCCAGGTCAATTCGGTCTGGGGTGAGATTGCGCTTGCACTTCTCATTGCCGTTGTATTGCTGAATAAGCCGGACAAGCTCTTGTTTCGTTTTCGCCTGCTTCGCCAGCGCAGTCGGCTCATGGAGCAAATACACGCAGTCGCCGTTCCGAAAGTGCCCGCCCAACTCATCAAGCTCGCCAGGGTGGGCAAAAGCGGAAATTGGGAACATCAACAGCAAACAAAACAAGAGCATGACCATTCGTGTCAAAAACGATCCCTCCACTCGAAAAAGCGTTTCGTCCTCGCACACCGTCCCTCTCAAACAAGAACGAAGCAGCCGCGATGATGGTTTTCAACGCATCGTCGCGCATTTTATGCCGATTTTTGCTGTTTTTCCATGCGAAATGAAGTCTACATGGCGGTTATCGCGTTCTTAGGCCGTTTGCTTTCGTTCACGATAAAGTTTATCAAAAAAGTGAAACGATGAGGAACTATTTCCTCGATAGAGGATGTTGGAGGAGGGAGAGAGGATGGCATGGCCGCCTTGCTTTTGGATGATCAACTGCTGATCGTTTTGCCCAAACTGGCTATGGCGATCGGGTTGAACGAAAGCATCGTCGTGCAGCAGCTGCATTACTGGCTCGAGAAAAGTGAAAACATCCATGACGGCTATAAGTGGGTGTACAACACGTATGCAGACTGGCAGCAACAATTTCCGTTCTGGTCGGAAAGCACGATTCGCCGGATCATTCTTAAAATGGAAAAAATGGGGATCATCGTCGCGGCGAATTTCAACCGTTCTAAGATCGACAAAACGAAATGGTATCGGATCAACTATGACAAACTGGCTGAATGGACGCAAGAAACGCTGGTCGGGCAAGATGAACAGACGATCGTTCAAGATGACGTTTCGATGCTTCAAGATGGCGCTTTGATGGTTCAAGATGGGGTTTCGACGGTTCAACATGAGCAGACGACGGGCGGCATCGCCGATCCATCTGTTCAAAATGAGCAGTCCAGCTGTTCAAACTGGCCAGTCGAGCCGCTCAATTTGACCACATCCATACCAGAGAATACTTCAGAGATGACGTCAGAGATGAAAAAAGAAGACGAAGAAGACGCGCGCGTGCGCACATACAAGGAGATCGTTCGCTTCTATGAGGAGAACGGATTTGGGGTGATCGGCGATTATTTGTGGGAAAAGATCAACGTGTGGGTGGACGAGACGTCCGAAGAGCTGGTCTTGGAAGCATTGAAAATCGCGGTGTAAAACGGCGCAAAGCGGTGGGTGTACGTCGAAACGATTTTGCGCGGCTGGACGGAAAAAGGGTATCGCACCGTGGACCAAGTGCGCGCCGCACGGTTGGCGTTTCGGGAACAGCGGCTAAAGCAGCGATCATCTCTGTCTTCATCCGATGGCGGCAGAACGATGCGCAAACCGATCCGCACCGAGATCGTGCCAGATTGGCTGAAGATGGATTACAGCCAGCCGGAAGACGACGATTTTGACATCGAGCAAGCGCGTCGAGAGCTTGAGGAGAGGTTGAAAAAATACAAAGACCATCCAGACGGAGCATCTCCGTGAGGATGGCATGAACATCTAAGCCGGGCTGGACGAGAAGCGGGGCCTACTTGATCCGTTTCAGTTCAGCTTCGTGTTGAATGGAGCGGGCGGACAGCAAATCGATAATGCGCTGCTGGTTTTCTTGAATTTCCTCTAACCGTTTGATGGAATCGGAGGCGTCCAGAACAGCCCGCTTGATGAGAGGAAGGTCAGCCACATCTTCTTTTGTCGCCATGTTGTTTTCCACTTGATCCAACCTCTCGTTAAGCTGATGAATCTCGCGGTCGAGCCGTTGGTTGAGGTGGTCAAATTTTCCGTTGAGCTGGTGGATCTCATGGTCAAGTCGCTGGTTGAGCTGGTCAAACTTTTCGTTAAGCTGATGAGTCTCGCGGCCGAGCTGTTGGTTGAGGTGGTCAAGTCCTTGAACGAGCTTTTCTTTAAGCTGATGAAACTGATTCAAAATTTGTTTGAGCAACTGCTCACTCATGATTGTTCCATCCTTTCCAATCATACTAACAAAATGTGGGAGTTTATTGGAAGTGTTGATGAGCTGGAGAACCGGCGTCCTTGTTCGAGGGAAAAGGCAGGAAGGCTTGCGCACAGTCAAATTGATGCATAGTGGATAAATCAACACTTGTGATATGCATCCGACTTTGTTTGAAAGAAAACCCTTGCTGCGCAAGGGTTTTGCGAATGGAGCATACCGGGCTCGAACCGGTGGCCTTCGCGCTGCCAGCACGACGCTCTCCCAACTGAGCTAATGCCCCATAGAGCCTCAAGGGTTTGACCCCTATTGAGCGCATATCAGTAAATTTTCACACTATTTACTGTACTGCGCTCAGTGGAATTTGTCAAGTAGCTCTGTGCAAGAAATCCACCAAAAAGTTAAACTCCAAAAGTAGCTCACTCCTGCACTGCGCTCACTTTTGAGAAAAATAAAAAAGCTGACTCATACGAGCCAGCTCACGCTTAAACAACTTTTTGAATAGCATTTCTTGTATATTTTAAAAATGTGTCAATATCTCCTTGTTGAATCCACTTCATGGAGACCTTGTTTCCAGAAGCATAGAAGGTAATTGTATGTCCAAGGAATTTTTTAGAGACTTCTATGGAGCTAATATTTGAGTAAGGGAAGGTCTCGAGGTCATAACCAAAAGTACGCTTTGCATAAAACACAATACGCTTGTTTGTTGCCAAGAATATGCCATTTCTTATTGCTTTTTCTCCAAGAGTTGTGCTCTCATAAACTCCCATGACAGTGGCAATTACTTCCTCGTCATCGTCGAGGTGTTCTTGAGCTTTTAATTTTAGCTTTTCAATCTTTTTCACTTTTGAGTCCTCCCTTTTCATTTATACCTTTCTATTTATGCTATCTTTCTCGCTGAATCCGTTTGGGTAACGCTTATTGAGCTTCATTATGTTGGAAATATATACTATTTCATCTGAAATATTATAATGTTTTTTCAAATGTTGCAAGTACCATTCTAAATCTCCAAGCTCTTTTATAAGCTCGTCTCTGTCGAGCTCGTGTCCATGGAAAATAACCCTTTTGAGTGTATCAACAATCTCGCCAGCTTCTCCAGTTATACCCATAGCCAGCATAGCGAGCTTTTCTTTCTCGGAAAGGGAAGGGTTCATAGTTCTCTCAATAGCTTTTCTATATTGTACGCTGTCCATTATATCGTCACCTTTCTTAGTTTTATTCCAGACCGTTCAATGAGGTAGAGAGCATATTCATCGTTTCTGTAATCGTTGAGGTAGACAATCTCACGAATGCCAACGGTCACAAGGCTTTTCGTACAATGCAAACAAGGAAAATGAGTAACATATATACTGGCTCCATTTACATTGACTCCATGCTTAGCACATTGAAGAATGGCGTTTTGCTCAGCGTGAATTGTTCTAATACAATGACCGTCCCTCATGAGACAGCCTTCGTCAATACAATGCACTTCCCCACTGGCTGAGCCATTGTAACCAGTTGCTAGGACGTTTTTGTTTTTAACAATGACAGCTCCGACTTTAAGACGTTGACAAGTGGCTCTCTCAGAAGCAAGGAGAGCCATTCTCAAGAAATACTCGTCAAAGCTCATTCTCATTGTTTTTCCTCCTTGAGAGCAAACTTTTGAGTAAAGTCTAAGACGGTTGCGTTCTCTGGGACAAAGACCAAGTTTCGCTCTGGAGTTTGCACAATCTTATTGAGGAAGAACATCATAGCTTCCAGCCCATGGCGTTCGGTTTGAGCTTTGAGCACTTTTAAAGTCATCATTACATCATCAAGAGCTCTGTGTGTTTGTTCCTGCTCGCCATAATAACGAGCGTAAGTGTTTTTGAGAGAACAACCGAGGTGAGGGTTTGTAAGAAACTCAATAGTGCGAGTACAGAAGAAATACTTAGGGGCAATATTGAAGTGGTACCAGAGGAAACCAAGGTCAAAATTTGCGTTGTGAGCTACAACAACGTCAATTTCTGGGTCAAGAATGTCATCGAGAATGGCTTTTACCTCCTCGAGGCTCATACCTTTTGAGTTGAGCTCCTCCTCTGTGAGTCCTGTTAGCTCTGTAATGAAAGGAGGGAGGCTAACTCCTTGAGGTAGCTTAATTTGTAATGAGTAAACTTTTTCTGCTCCTGTGTCTCCATCATATTTATAAATACCCACCTCAATAGGGTAGTCCTCACGAGGGTTCAACCCAGTCGTTTCAAAGTCAATGGCAACAAGGTTCATCATTTTCTCAACCCCTTTTCTTGAATTTTGTAAATCAGAGAGACAACTTCTCGCTTGAGGTCATCTAAAGAGCCATCATTGTGAATCACATAGTCAACCTTGAAAGTGTCAATGTGTTGCTCTGTCTCAGCGTTGAGAATTTCCTGCGAGACGGTCTCTCCCAGAGCGAGCATTCTCTGGACTCTGAGCTCCTCGGGAGCCTCAATACGGACAACAACAAAGCCAGCATTTCTAACAGCTTCATACTCGTTAGGTTGTCTCACGTCTGTTACAATGAAAGTAGGGACTCTCAAGCCAGCTCGAGAGAGTTCCTCGGAGCGTCTTTCCATGTATCCCATAGCTTTGTCAACCCAGACATTCTCGTAAATAGCTCTCATGTTTTGACCGTATTTTTGGAGGAGTCCTATTGGCTTTGGCTCTCTTGGTATGTTTGGAAAGGTCTCGAAAAAGTGTTTCTTCATGAAGTCGCCAAAAGCGACTCGCTCAACGTCAAAGCCCATCGACTCAATAATTTTGTAAACCTCGTCTTTTCCAGCTCTCATTTTAGCTGTGAGGGCAATATTAGGAAGGGGTTTAAAAAACTCGTCTAAACTTAGCAACCTTACCCTCTCCTTTCCGTTTCTCTGGAATTTTCACGCCGAGCCAGTTTGTGTGTACCATTTTTCGAGGTTGGTTGTTGTAGCGAGCTTTTTTATTCTTCATTGTTCGCCCTCCTTTTCAGCTTTGTCAGCCATTTTCACCAACTCGTTAATGGAAACTGGGAAGTGTTCAATAACAAGGTCATAAACAGCTCGAGCATACATTTGAAACTCTTTTTGAGCGTCATGAGCTAGTCGTTGGTTAAGCATATGAGCAACCCCTTGGAGTGACGCTGACCAATACCAGCGAACATAGAGACCATAAGCCGCAAGGAATAAACGAGCTTGCTCAGCGCAAACCCCATTGTGTAATGCTTGCTCGTATAAGTCCTCACCCAGTTTGACATAGTTAATTAATTGCTTTGTTAGCTGTTGACCTAGCTTAATGTCTACTGGCTCGCCAGAGCCTTGCTTTTTGTTCTCTGGGGCACTTCTCCATTCATGAGGTTGAACTATATAAAACTGTGGAATTTCAGTTACATAACGTCTCGAGCTTTCGTTCCAAGCTGTAAATGGGTCTCTAAAGAAGTCATCACCAGAGTGGTCACTTCCTACAATGTATTTCCACCACTGGCGAGCAACCATTAGAGGAGCATATATTTCAAAGGTCACAAAAGCGTGACGGAAAGGAGAAGTATGACCATGTTTTGCAAGGAAGCGAATGAGTTTTTTATCTCGCTCAGAAAACTCATAGCTCTTTTTGTCATAAGACACACGAGCTGAGTTTACTGTTGTGAGGTCACGTCCAGTAATAGCCTCTAAGCGAACATATCCTTTATCAAGCACTTTAATAATTGGAGTCTCGACTTGTTTTCCGTTAATGTTAGCCATTTTATCGCCCTCCTCAGTCAATGTAGAGTATTTCTTCGTCTATGGTTTCTGGGTTGTTGACTACTTCATTGAGAAACTCAGTGAGGAAGCCAGAGCAAGCATAGAAACCTTGTTTTGAGTATTTTATAATCCGTCTCAAGGAAGGAATGGCGTAGGTTATTTTGTGAATGGCTAGACGCTTTCTCGACAAGTCCCATAGAGAGTATTTACCGCAATATAAGTCAACTCCGTCATATGCAAACTGGCAAATAGTGAAGTCAAAGCTGTCAAGCAACTCAATGACATTTTCATAAAAGTCAATCGTTATGAGTTGTAACTTGAAAGTTTCGTCAAGGTTAGGGCTGTAATATTCGTAAGTCTCTTGGTGGTCTGTTTTTCCTTCCAGTGTAGCTCCCAAAGCAACCAGCTCGTTTTTAAACCACTCAAATACCTCTCGAGAGCGAAAGAAAAAGTCAATGTCAGTGTTTAAGGCTTCTCCTAGTATGGTTTTCTTATCGCTCCTCCAGCAATCCAGACACCTTCGTCAATAATGTCTGGAAGCTCCTCGAGGAGAGAGAAAAGTGTGTGAGTTTCCTCTGGGTTAGGGTTGTAACGACCGAGAAACTCAACAAAGTTAAACTTTTGAATGTCCAATCTATCCATATAACAACCTCCTAGAAAAGTTTTTTACTAATCTTGCCAAGCTCAATGGCTAACACGTCATCTCCAAGTTCAGTGGCTTTGTTTTGTAGGTCTATAATCATGTTGACAATGTCGTCAATGACTTCGTAAATGCTGTTGAGCTCGCTGACATATCTGCCAAAGCCACCTCTGCCTTGTAACTCGTCAGCAATCATAGCGACACGCTCCGCAACACTCAGCTTTTCTTTTACACTTTCGACTGCATTCACCATATGATAGGGGAGTGTTTGAGGTTCTTCGTGGAGTTTTCCATTACAACGAGGGCAAGGACATTCCATCATAAGTTATCAACCTCCTTAATGTTATAATGATGTCTGAGAGTGACTAGTCAGAGCTCACGTCATAACCAGCCACTCTGGAGTAGGTCTTACCTATATATTACTATGGTAATACCAAGGTGTCAAGAATAAATTTGAACAAATCCTCTGAGAAGTAATACAGAGAGCAAAATGAACAAGTAGCAAAATGCCACAAGGGCTGGAAGCTCACTCGCTTCCATTTTTCCCTCCTTGAGGAATATCAAACCTCCAATAAGCGTAAGACCGACATACCACAAAGAAAGTAGAGTAAAAATAACCAAAACAATTCCCATTATCGTTTTACCCCCTTTAGAGTTCTCAAAAAGTCTTTAAACACCTCTGGAAGGTTATATATACAAATCGCAAGGACAATAATTTGAATAAAGTTCATCATGGTAAATCAATTTTCCCCCTTCCTTTGCACTTGTAACAGGTCATATATACTTTGTCATCAAGAAAGACAACCTCAATAAGTCTGTGTCCCTTGCACACTGGACACGTGGCTTTTACCTTTTTCTTTTGTTCTTTATCTGGGGCTCTGGAGTTGTCTCCAACGAAAGGCTCATACATACCACAACGAGCCTCCTCGAGGGTATTTACCCAGCGTTTGCCTCCAAACAGCTCCTCAGCCTTGAGGCAACGGACTTTATTTCCTCGAGCTTCCAGAGCAAACCGACAACCCCAGCAATTGACCATGCTATTCTCCTCCTAATAAGTTTCTTAGCTTCTCGAGGGCTCTGTGCTTATTGACCTTCACAAAGTTCACACTGCAACCTAGTTCTTTAGCAATCTCCCTGTGGCTGTATCCTTTTAACACTGAGAGGGTAAGTATCTGACGCTGTACCTTTGTTAGTTTATTAAAGGCTTGGTAGAGTCTAATGTGCTTGGCTGAGGTGTTGTTTTCTTCTTCGAGGAATATGTTTTGCTCGTAGGAATTTAAGAGGGTTTTGTCGAAAGGGGAGTCAATGACTTTGCTTTTATCTTCTAGGAGGTCTGCAAAGTAACGGTTGTAAAAACGCTGGTGGAGGGTGGCTCGAATGAAATGCTCAAAGGGTTTGCCATATGAAGGGTCAAACTCCTCTATGAGTTTAAAAAACTGGTAAAGTAGCTCTTGAAACATGTCTTCATAGTCTTGGTAGTTGAGGTTTAGCTTGCCCTTGACCATCCTTCCTCGGTGAGGTGGCTTAGTAGGGTTGTGTAAAATGTGGGAGAAAACATCGAGGTAGCTTTCTGCCAGTTGCATTCCTGCCTCCTCGTTGCCATTCAAGTAAGCGTTAATGAGAGCGAGGTCTCTATTGTTGTCATGCTCTTGCTTGAAAACACCTTTCCAAGCTCGTCTCTGCAAAAGTTGTATGCGGTTCAATGGTAAAGTCATCTTGCGTCAACCCCTTTGTTGTATAGTTCTCCAGCTTGCTTAATCACTAACTTATCAGTCCACCCTTTGTGGTCAGTCCATACCCAAAGTTCCAACTGAGTCTCTCGGGGAAGTACCTTGGCGAGCTCCCTGCATTTCTCTAGGTCTTCTTTGTAAGCTGTCTCGGGGTTCAATTTTTCCTTGGTTCGTTTAGCTTGAACAAAGAGGACATATGAGAGAGGAGCGACCGCTACAACGTCAAAGACCCCATGAGAGCCAGCCGAGCGAGTAGCTCCGAAAAAGCCAGCGTTAGTCAGCTCTTTTTTTATACGGTACTCAAGCTCTCTCCCTCGTTTGTAGTTCTTGTTTTTGCTCAACGGTATCACCTCACTTTTACTGTGGTCATACATTAAGCCAGCCGAGTTGAGAGCTGTCAAAAGGCTTGCAAGCTCCACTTTGGTAATGACTGCATAGTTTGCAACGGAAAGAGTCTGGGACTTTGTGAAAGTCTTGCTCCTCAGTAATCTTTTTGACAACCTCACGAATGGTCATAATCGTATCTGAGACGGAAAACTCGACGACTGGCTCACGTTGGTTTGTGAATCTATAAATTCCGTCTCCAATGTGTATGGCTGTTTGAAACTTGTTAGGGACTGGGTGGAAGAATTGGAGGGCTTTTGGGTAGGCTCCAAACTCAGCAAACACTTGAGAGGCGTAAAATCCAAGCTGAATGTCGTTTTTAAGGTATTCCTTTGACTTAGGGCTTGCTCCAGTTTTGTAGTCGGTTATAATCCAGCTTGAGGGGTCATTGGGGTCTCCGTCAATACGGTCAATGAAGGACTTGGCAGGAGGAAGTCCCTCGGCTATCTCGCCAAAAAATTGGCGCTCTACAAAGATAGGAGGGGAGTTGCGGTATGCTTCAAAGTAGTTCTTTATAGCTTCTGCTCCTTTTTTATACATTTTCAGCCAGTCCTCTTTGTCGCTGAAATACTTCTTGTCTATTTGAAAGTATTTCTTGTTAAATATCCGTATGGCTTCTTTCTCTGGCATTGACTTTCCTTCTATCAGTTGTCGCCCTTGTTCCTCAAAAATCTCATGAAGGAGGGAGCCTAGCTCGGTGTATTTATTGGAGATAGGAGTGAAGTCTCCAGAATAGTAAGTTAGCCAAAATTCGTGGGGACAATTGAGGTAGGTGTTTATCTGAGTGTAGCTTATATATGGCAAAGCGTACTTCATACAATCAACTCCTTGAGTTTATTTGCGAGTAGCTTGTCACCATCTTTTCGCCCTTCAATCATCACAAACAAGCCTTCTTTACAAAGGTCTTTGTATTTCTTGAAGGTGCTGGCGAATACAACCACCTCACGAATGCCCTCCAGAGTTTCCACTGAGAGGAATGCCATGCGGTTTTGGTTCTTATCGAGGAAGGTTTTGACCTTCGTAATTTTGCCTCCAATGAGGACGTTTTTAGCTCCGTCTGACCATTCCTCCCACTTGCGGAAGTTAAACTTTTCTAGTGGGTGAGATGTGAGGTAAATTCCTATGAGCTCCTTCTCAAGCTCGGCTTTTATAGTGTCGTTCCATTCCATTTGTTTGGCTTTCTCAATCTCTGACTTTTTCTCTCCCTTGAGTTCGAGGTACTTTACATAAATATCCTTGCGAGTGAGCTCTGGGTAAAGGCTGTCAAATGCTCCAGCGAAAATGAGAGGTTTCATAGCTCGTTTGTTGACAACCCTCAAGTCACACTTTTCCATGACTTCCTCGAGGGAGTTGAAAGGTCGTTTGCTCAAAAGCTCGTCAACTGCTTTGTCGCCAACTCCGTTAATCGTTCCGAGAGGAAAGACAATTTTTCCACCATGAGCTGTGAATAACTTCTCGGACTTGTTCACATCTGGAGGTTGCACATCAAAGCCAGCTTGCTTAATCTCTCCAAAAATCTGAGCGACCTTTTCTTGTTCTCCCATTTTCACGCTCATAATAGCCGCCATCCAGTGCTCTGGGTAGTGTACCTCAAGCCAGCCAGTGAGGTAGGTAAGCATTGAGTAAGCAACTCCATGGCTCTTATTGAAGCCATAACCCATGTAACGGACAATTCTATCCCATATTTCATTCATGCTCTTTTCGTCATATCCACGAGCCTTAGAGTCAGCGAGAAACTTAGGGCGCAACTCCTCGAGTTGCTCTGGGGTCATCTTGCGGAGTTTGTCTCCATATCCATAATCCCAGCCAGCAAAGTGGTGAACTAACTGCATAACATGCTCTTGGTAGGTAATAATTCCATAAGTCTCGCCAGTAATGGCTTTCTCCTCTGGGTGGGAGTAGTATTCTTCCTCCTCGCCATTCTTAATGCGAGCATATCTCCAAGTGTCACCACTTGCCAACGCTGGTGGACGATAGAGGGCGTTAATCGCCACAATGTGCTCAAACTTTGTAGGTTTGACAGCTTTACAGAGTTGTTGCATACCACTCGAGTTGAGCTGGAAAAGGTTTTGCGTTTTCCCACTCGCTATGAGTTCATACACTTTAGGGTCATTGGGGTTGCGTACTATCTCGTTAGTGTCAATCTTAATGCCATATTCACGCTCAATAGACTTGACCGCCAAGCCGACCATAGTGAGTGTTTTTAAGCCAAGGAAGTCGAATTTTACCCCTCCGAGTTGCTCAATGTCGTCTTTATCCCATTGAACAATGCGCTCGTCATCTGTTCCGAAAATAGGGAAGTAGTCTGTTATGTCTGTCGGAGTTATCAAAACTCCTCCAGCGTGTTTACCTAGTTTATCAACGACAAATTCAAACTTTTCAGCGACCTCAAAGACTTCTTTCAGCTCAACCATTTTGCCATCGTTGCGCTTGACTTTCTTGTTTTTCAGCGCTTTAAGTTGAGGGTTAAGCTGGTAGGCTTCCTCAATGGTTTTAGCGTGGTCGTCAATCATGTTGGTAATCTCTTGAGCTTTGGCGAAAGGTACATCATAGACCATAAGAGCGTTTTTGAATGCTTGCTTTGCGGTCATTCGTCCATAGTTAGCAATCTGAGCAACTCGCTCCTTGCCATATTTCTGTTTGAGGTAGTCAATCACCTCGTAGCGTCTTGTATCCTCAATATCAGTGTCTATGTCTGGCATTTTCTGACGAGTCACGTCAAGGAAGCGCTCAAAGAATAAGCCATGTTTAATAGGGTCAACCTCGGTAATATCCAACAAGTAAGCCACTAGCGAGCCAGCTCCAGAGCCTCGACCTTTTCCGACCTCAATACCTCGACTCTTGGCAAATTTTATAGCGTCTGAGACAATGAGGAAATAATCTTGGTAGCCTTTTTCACGAATAACCTTGAGCTCGTATTGCAATCGCTCAACGTATTGCTTTGTGACTGGCTTGACTTTGCGCTTGAGACCTTCTTTAACCATCTCGCCAAGGAGTTTGTCTTTGTCAGTACCCTCTGGGAGAGGAAACTCTGGGAGAAGGTCTCTTTCTTTCTTGAGCTCAAAGTTTACCTTGTCTACAATCTTGCCAGTATTGTTCATAGCTTGAATAATGACCTCTGGCTCAATGCCTTGCTTTTTGAGGTTAATGTAGACCTCTTTGCCATGTTGCAAGTAGTACGTTGGCTCTCCGTCATACTTTGGAGTGTCCTCTGTGAGCATTCTTTTGCCACGTCCAAGACATAACATGGCTTGGTGAGCTTTAGCGTCTGACTTGTCAACATAGTGAGCGTCACATGTTGCAACCAACTCAATGCCAAGCTCCTTGCTCATTTTAATGAGCTCTTTATTGACAATCTCCTGAGCTGGTATAGTGTTCGGCTGTATCTCGAGGTAGAAGTCTTCTCCGAAAATGGCTTGGAATTTCTCTGCAACTTGTCTGGCTTCTCGGAGCTCTCCTTGGAGAATGAGTTGAGGAATCCAGCCAGCAAGACACGAGCTCGTAAGAATTAAGCCTTGTTTGTGTTTCATTAGGAGCTCCATGTCAATACGTGGCTTGTTGTAAAATCCAGTCATAAAAGCCTCGGAGGAGAGCTTCATGAGGTTTTTCCAGCCTTGCTCGTTCTTTGCTATAATAATCTGGTGGTAGTGTTTGGAGGGCTTTTGGCGACCTTCTGGAGCGAGGTAGCCCTCCATGCCAGCTATTGGCTTAATTCCATGCTTTTGAGCTTCTCGGAAAAGCTCTGGAATACCATGGAGGACTCCATGGTCAGTGAGTGCTATGGCTCGCTGTCCGTTCTCCTTGGCTCGTTGTACCATGAGGTCAATGCGAGAGTGAGCGTCTCGTTTGGAGAAACATGAGTGGCTGTGTATGTGGTTGAAGTCAATTTTTATAGCCAACCTTACCAGCTCCTTTCTCAGTCGTTGTGTCTGCCAAGAGGGTAGAAGGTAGGCTTTCTCATGGAGAGGGCTCCTTGAATACCGTATTGCTTCACGAGGAATGCGTAATCTTTAGTAAATCGCTTGAGACCGTAATAGTTCATATACCGTCTAATTGTGCGTTGCTCGCAACCAAGCAGCTCAGCCATTTCAACAGTTGACATGCCTTCAACATAGTACAGACAAGCCAACACGAAAGGGTTTTTATAGGAGAAACTGAAAACGTCAGCCTCGCTGAGTCGTTTTGCAAATTCCTCTGGGGAAATGACAACGTTGTGCTTGCTCATGGTATCAGTCTCCTTTCTGAGGGTTGTTTAGAGAGGAAAAATGGGGAGGTGGGGTCTCAGTATGACCCCAGTAATAACTATGGGTCTAATTAAGCGAAGCAAACATTTCAATAATATCCTCAATATCTTCTTTGAAATAATCCTCAAGAGCAATAACAGCTCGGTTGTTTAACTCGTGAATAACAATAGGTGAGTAATCTCTGGAGAGTAAGACCTCATTGACTGCTCCAACAATGTCTTGAGCTAGTTTGACATATTGAACAAGGTCAAAAACGTTGTCCATTAAAGGTCTAACCATTTCAAGTGACAACTCTAGCGAGTGAGCCACTCCATCAGCAACACGTTGACGAATCTCGTCTCGAGGAATACCTTGCATAGTCATTTCCTCAATGTGTTGGGAAACTTCCATTTTAACAGCTTGCAAGCTCATGAAATCAACCCCTTTTCATTAGTTTTTTAATACCTTGGTAATACCATAATAATACTGACTAAAATGATTGTCAAGGGTTTTTGATAAAAAAAATTAAAGGGGAGCTAAAATAACTCCCCTTATTTAGTTGCATTTAGAATAACCGCAAGCATAGCATTTATAGCAACCTTCCTCGTAAACCATTGGAGCTCCACAAACGCAAAGGTCTTTGCCTTGTACTTTGACTTGTTGAGCTTCTTGAGGTTTGTGCATTTCAAGCTCACGCTGGAAGGCGAGGGCAATAGCGTCTGGAATAGAGCTGACTCGGTTTGCTCCAAAGCCATAAGGGTTAGAGCCAACAATGCCTCGGAGCTGTTTAATTATTTGCTCCTCAGTTATGTCGCTATGTTGCAACATGAGGGAGAGTAAACGACCATATCCCTCAAGAGTTGCCAGCGTATCAGAGCCAGCTTTGCCAATGTTGAAGAAGACTTCTCGGAGTTTACCTTCTTGGTCTCTGTTGAAAGTCACATACAAACGACCATAAGAAGTGTCAATTCTATGAGTGCGACCTTCTAAGACACTGCCACGCTCAAACTCTTTGTGTTCTTCTTTGGCTTCGTTTGTTTTGTCTGTTCCGAGCACTTGTTGGTCACGAGAGCCGTCTACATAGACAGTGAAGCCCTTCAAGCCAATATCATAAGCGTACTCAATGAGGTCTGAAACATCTTCGACAGTCGTCTCACGAGGGGCGTTAATCGTTTTGCTAATCGAGGAATCACACCAGCGCTGAGCAACTGCTTGGAAATCGAGGTGTTGTTTTGGAGTATAGTCTTGAGCGAATTTGAGTTTAGAAGTGTCTAAGCCTTTCTCCTCGAGTCGTTTAATGACTGGAGCTTTTTGGACTGTTAAGCCAATACGAGAGTTGCGCCAGAACTCTCTTGCATAGAAAGGCTCAATTCCAGTAGAAGTCTGAGCAAGTGTCCCAGTTGTGCCAGTTGGAGCTTGTGTTATGAGTGTAACGTTGCGAATACCATATTTTTTAATGCCTTCAATGACCTCTGGGTGCTTCTCAGCCATAAACTTCATAAAGCCAGACTGCAAATACTTTTCAGCGTCGAAAGCTGGGAAAGTTCCTTTTTCTTTAGCGAGCTCAATGGAAGTTTTGTATGCTGTGACAGTAATGAGCTCAAAAATTTCCTCAGCTCGTTTGCGTCCTTCCTCAGTTCCATAGTCTAGCCCCTCGAGCTTGAGAAGCTCGTCAATACCCATTGTTCCAAGTCCTAAACGACGCTCTGCTTTTTGGTTCTTTTCGTTTTCTTCAAAGAAGTAAGGAGTTGCTTCAATCACGTTGTCAAGAGCTCGAGTGAGTATCTTTACAGTATACTCAATTGCTTTGAGGTCAGCTTCAAAGCGTTTTTTCTTCTCATTCCATTTGACATGTTTTGCGAGGTTAATATGACCGAGGTTGCAAACTCCCCATGCTGGCAAACCTTGCTCTCCACAAGGGTTAGTTGCAATAATTGGGTTGTAATACCACGAGTTAGACATGTAATTGTATCTGTCAATAAATACAACCCCCGGCTCAGCGCTTTCACGCTGACAGAGAGAAATGAGCTTCATAAGGTCTTTTGCTCTAACTCGAGCATGAACTCTCAGAGGGAGACCTGTTTGAGCTTGAAACTTCCAAGGGTCTCCAATCAAATGCCATTTTTCGTCGTATATTTTCATTTGCTCTGGAGTGTAGTTTGCCACATCTGGGAAAACAAGCTCCCATTCTTCGTCATTTTTGTATGCTTGTATGAATTTGTCAGACATAAGGACGGAAATGTTAGCTCCTGTGAGTCGTTGGTTGCCATATTCACCAAACTTAATGAGTTGTTTTTCGCCATTTATCTCAATCTCACACTCGAGAGGTTTTTGAACTTTTGCTGTAATAAACTCAATTATGTCTGGGTGCCAGTCTGCCAGCATAATCATCTGCGCGCCGCGTCTGGTTCCACCTTGTTCCACTAGGTGAGTCAACTGGCTCAAGTCATTTAACCAAGAAACTGCGCCAGAGCTCCGACCTCGTACTTTGTGGACTTTTGTTTTAGCTGGTCTTAGAGTCGAGCCGTTTGTACCGACTCCACCACCTCGAGACATAATCTCCATGACAATCTCTCTGTGTTTTGCAATACCGCCACGAGAGTCATGAATTGGAGGGGCAACATAACAGTTGAAATATGTTAGCTCCTCGTCAGTTCCAGCTCCAGCGAGAATGCGACCACCAAAGAGAATTTGTTCCATGGCGAGGCGCTCTATTTCTTTCTCGAGCCATTTTTCTCCTCCAGAGAGGGCTTTTGCAACTCGTTTTTTGAGGTCAGTAACGCTCTTTTCGAGTAAAACGTCAACTGCTCGACGGTCAAGAGTGAATTGTTTTCCTCGGTCTTCTCCACCTGTGAATAGTGTGACAGTGACTTTTTCCGTCTCTGGGTCGTAATCGTCAACAATAGCGACCTCTTTGACCACCTTAATATTGCCATTTTCGCCAACAACTTGGAACTCAACAACTACAACGTCATCACGAGTAGGAGTCTTTTCTGGGTCTTTCAAGAGGTAACGGTCAGCAATAATTTTAAGCGAGAAGCTGTCCTCCTCGCTCAGTGGTTTTTGTAAGTTCTCACGAGTAATTTTCATCATGCTACATCAACCTCCTACAATCGCTCTTTTTCTTTGCCATATTTGTCATACCACTCGTGGACTAGAAGCCTTGTATTGTAAGCCTCGAGGAGCTCCTCGCAAGTACAGTCGCAAGGGTCTTTCCCCTCGGGGAGATTTAACACTGTAATGTCAAACTTGTATTTGAGTCGCTCAATCATTTTTCTTGTTCCATTTCTTCCTGCTGGGTCATTATCAAGTCCAATCACGAGTTGAGTCACTCCAGCCTTATAGAGTTCTTGCTCGTGTTCTTCTGTGAAGAAGGTTCCAATAGGGGTACAAACATGCTTGAGACCGCAATCCCATGCTCGGACGCAATCGAAAACTCCCTCGACGACTATGACCTCATTTTTGGCTCTTACCTCCTCGAGGTTGCGACCTAAGCCAGTGAGTATCCAACCAGTATGCAAGTTTCTTGGACGGTGCATCCATTTGTTTGGCATATCATCTTTGAGTCTCCGTCCAGTGACTCCAACGAGTCGCTTTTCAATGTCCTCTATTGGCATGACAACTCTGTTAGCGAGCTCTCCATCAAGACAGACTCGGAGTTTCCAGTGTTCAATAGCCTCTGGTGAGAAGCCTCTATATTCTTTGACCTTTGCCAGTTTTGCCTTGAACTTGAAAGGAGGGAGTTTCGTTTGTTTATTGGGGTCTTCACCATTTTCTGTGATTTCTACTCAATCCTAGAGACATGTTAGCTGGATGAAATAGGTTCATCAGTCAGGATCCTTCTTCCGCATACAGACCACGAAGTTGGTAGAATGGAAACAGTCAAGTGCTTTCCTTGACGGGTTCCATTCTACCAACTATCATACCGATAGCGGAAGAAGGGAGCGCTTAAGCAGCCTGACTGCCTGTAGTGTTCCCTGTACACTCCAGAAATACACGCAAACGAAACCGTTCTAGATTTCGATAGCCATATGCCCGGCGTTTGATGTTTTTGATCTTGTGATTCGTCCCCTCAATTCGGGCATTCGTATATGGGCACAAAAAGTAGGAAAGAATAGGCTCCTTCCACCTTTCAAGCGTGTTGGCTGCTTTCTGAAAAGAAGCAAAAGGGCTCTGTTTGGCTAACTGAATCCATTCTTCCAAGCGTTCCTTTGCTTCATGATATCCATCGGTTCGGTAAAAATCCCGAAACAACTCTTTCAGATAATAAGCAATGGAAAGTGCCGGATACTCCTCCAAGATATCGTCTAATCGAAGCCGTTGGTCCTTACGAAGCTTTTCACAGCCTTTCAAGAGAAGATATCGAGCCTTTTTCAATGGAGAAAATTCCTTTCTTGCTTGATCCAAGGCTTGTGTCACTTTTTGAACCACATGGTACTTATCGATGACAATCGAAGCAGATGGAAACAGGGCGCGAACCGCCTTATGATAAGGTTCCCACATGTCAAGAATCACCGTTTGGACCATTTCTTTCGACAGGATATTTTGGCTCAACAAGTTGATGGCGGAGTCACATTGGCGATCGGCATGCATTCCCATGACCGATCCGGCTCTGGCATCCATCAATACAGTTTCATACTGTTGTCCCTTTTTTACAGCGATTTCATCTAAACTAAGCACCATTCCTTCTTGAGAAGATGCTTCTATCGCTGTTTGACGCTCTTTTGCTTTTTTCGATGCGATGGAGTAATAAATGCGTTCCAATGTTGTATATGGGATGCGGTGCTTTCGGCTAACCTCTTGAATGGTGGAGCCTTCGCAAAGTTCATACAAGTACTCACAAAATCGATTGGTGTAGTGTTGATTGGGTGGAATCGATTCCAAAGAGGCGGAAAACACTTGAGAACAATTCCAGCACCGATAGCGCTTTACCTTTATGAACAAGTACACCGGTTGATGGAAAATCGCCAAATCCCGTACTTTTCTTGTCCGTCTGTCGTGGACAGAGGAAGTGGCAAACCCACAATGAGGGCAACGTTCCTGTGTCTCTGTTTTCTCTACATGAATCGCATAACCATAGGAAAGAAGTTCTTGTTTAATCACTTTAAATTCTGGCAATCCTAGTGGTATAGAAAGCACTTACGAGACCTCCTTAATGTTTATTTCACCGCTAACATTATTGCCAGGATCTCGTCAGTGCTTTCTCTTTTTTGTCACTAAATCACAAAATTTGGTGATGAACCGCAAAAAAAGGTTGACAATCAAGATGATCGTGTGCTAAATTATAAAAGCCGTCGCTAAACGGCGGAAAACTGCAGAGCAAGTTGCGGGAAAACGTATTGACAAACGACAAGTTGCTCAATATAATAAACAATGTCGATTGTCAAACATCATTCCGCAACAGCTCAGCGACGAGCTTCGCATCTTCGGATTCGCTACGAGTTGCCTCGACGCATTTTGCTTCTTTGAGTTAGCTAGTAGAGGAAGAGGCGGCGAGTACACTAGGAAGATGTACGTGGCGTATATTTTTTCATCATTCCGCAATAGCTCAGCGGTAGAGCAACCGGCTGTTAACCGGTAGGTCGTAGGTTCGAATCCTACTTGCGGAGCCATTTCTGGAGAAGTACCCAAGTGGCTGAAGGGGACGGTTTGCTAAACCGTTAGGTCGTGGCTTTACGGCGCGCGGGTTCAAATCCCGCCTTCTCCGCCACTTTCGATTTATACGTGGCCCGTTGGTCAAGTGGTTAAGACACCGCCCTTTCACGGCGGTAACACGGGTTCGAATCCCGTACGGGTCACTGACAGCGGGGGGATTCCCCGCGGGTTGCGGTCCCGTAGTGTAGTGGTTAACACGCCTGCCTGTCACGCAGGAGATCGCGGGTTCGAGTCCCGTCGGGACCGCCATTGCACTAAATCGCTGGGCCATAGCCAAGCGGTAAGGCAACGGACTTTGACTCCGTGATGCGCTGGTTCGAATCCAGCTGGCCCAGCCATTTTTTATGTGTTACATACATGGGGCATTAGCTCAGTAACGAGTAATGCATCGTCGAATATGCTTCGAGTTGGCTCGACGCACATAGCTTCTTTGAACTCTCTAGTAGAGGAGGCAGGTAGAGCGAATCATCGCTTAGAGTGTTATTGAACTCGTGAGCCATTAGCTCAGTAACGAGCGATATATCTTCGAGTTCGCTTCGATTTGTCCCGATGCATACGACTTCCTTGAAGGGGCTGGCAGAGGAAGGGACGTCGTAGGTTGTGAGTGTATACTTAAACTATGAGCCATTAGCTCAGTAGGTAGAGCATCTGACTTTTAATCAGAGGGTCGGAGGTTCGAGTCCTCCATGGCTCACCATATTAGCGGGTGTGGCGGAATTGGCAGACGCACCAGACTTAGGATCTGGCGCCTCACGGCGTGGGGGTTCAAGTCCCTCCACCCGCACTGATTAGTCAATATGCGGTCGTGGCGGAATGGCAGACGCGCTAGGTTGAGGGCCTAGTGGGGGCGACCCCGTGGAGGTTCAAGTCCTCTCGACCGCATTTTTTAGATAAACTATTGACAGCAACACAGTGAGTTGCTAAAATGAAATCCGTCTCTTTGGTGCAATAATGTATTGCGCTCGTAGCTCAATTGGATAGAGCATCTGACTACGGATCAGAAGGTTAGGGGTTCGAATCCTCTCGAGAGCGCGCCATCATCGGGAAGTAGCTCAGCTTGGTAGAGCACATGGTTTGGGACCATGGGGTCGCAGGTTCAAATCCTGTCTTCCCGATTTTGTTACTAAATATTATGCGGGTGTAGTTTAGTGGTAAAACCTCAGCCTTCCAAGCTGATGTCGTGGGTTCGATTCCCATCACCCGCTCCATGAAGAGTCCATAGAATTATTTCGTTCCTTGAAAACTGAACGAAACGAAGCGCGAATGCCACGGTGCTTTTGGCGTCTGTGGCGTGAAATTAGCCAATCAACTTTCTTTGGAGAGTTTGATCCTGGCTCAGGACGAACGCTGGCGGCGTGCCTAATACATGCAAGTCGAGCGGACCGAATGGGAGCTTGCTCTTGTTCGGTCAGCGGCGGACGGGTGAGTAACACGTGGGCAACCTGCCCGCAAGACCGGGATAACTCCGGGAAACCGGAGCTAATACCGGATAACACCGAAGACCGCATGGTCTTGGGTTGAAAGGCGGCGCAAGCTGCCACTTGCGGATGGGCCCGCGGCGCATTAGCTAGTTGGTGAGGTAACGGCTCACCAAGGCGACGATGCGTAGCCGGCCTGAGAGGGTGACCGGCCACACTGGGACTGAGACACGGCCCAGACTCCTACGGGAGGCAGCAGTAGGGAATCTTCCGCAATGGGCGAAAGCCTGACGGAGCGACGCCGCGTGAGCGAAGAAGGCCTTCGGGTCGTAAAGCTCTGTTGTGAGGGACGAAGGAGCGCCGTTCGAAGAGGGCGGCGCGGTGACGGTACCTCACGAGGAAGCCCCGGCTAACTACGTGCCAGCAGCCGCGGTAATACGTAGGGGGCGAGCGTTGTCCGGAATTATTGGGCGTAAAGCGCGCGCAGGCGGTTCCTTAAGTCTGATGTGAAAGCCCACGGCTCAACCGTGGAGGGTCATTGGAAACTGGGGGACTTGAGTGCAGGAGAGGGGAGCGGAATTCCACGTGTAGCGGTGAAATGCGTAGAGATGTGGAGGAACACCAGTGGCGAAGGCGGCTCTCTGGCCTGCAACTGACGCTGAGGCGCGAAAGCGTGGGGAGCAAACAGGATTAGATACCCTGGTAGTCCACGCCGTAAACGATGAGTGCTAAGTGTTAGAGGGGTCACACCCTTTAGTGCTGCAGCTAACGCGATAAGCACTCCGCCTGGGGAGTACGGCCGCAAGGCTGAAACTCAAAGGAATTGACGGGGGCCCGCACAAGCGGTGGAGCATGTGGTTTAATTCGAAGCAACGCGAAGAACCTTACCAGGTCTTGACATCCCCTGACAACCCAAGAGATTGGGCGTTCCCCCTTCGGGGGGGACAGGGTGACAGGTGGTGCATGGTTGTCGTCAGCTCGTGTCGTGAGATGTTGGGTTAAGTCCCGCAACGAGCGCAACCCTCGCCTCTAGTTGCCAGCATTCGGTTGGGCACTCTAGAGGGACTGCCGGCGACAAGTCGGAGGAAGGTGGGGATGACGTCAAATCATCATGCCCCTTATGACCTGGGCTACACACGTGCTACAATGGGCGGTACAAAGGGCTGCGAACCCGCGAGGGGGAGCGAATCCCAAAAAGCCGCTCTCAGTTCGGATTGCAGGCTGCAACTCGCCTGCATGAAGCCGGAATCGCTAGTAATCGCGGATCAGCATGCCGCGGTGAATACGTTCCCGGGCCTTGTACACACCGCCCGTCACACCACGAGAGCTTGCAACACCCGAAGTCGGTGAGGCAACCCGTTTCGGGAGCCAGCCGCCGAAGGTGGGGCAAGTGATTGGGGTGAAGTCGTAACAAGGTAGCCGTACCGGAAGGTGCGGCTGGATCACCTCCTTTCTAAGGACGAAAAGCGGAAGCGCCGCGATCGGCTCTCGAAGCCAAATGTTCTTCACCGAGAGGGGTGCTTGCACCCCGAGGGGGAAGGTTATTTGGCAGAAGAGAGCCAGGCGCTGGAGCTAGACACGGGTCGTTATTCAACGCACAACGCGCTTTCGTTTCGTTCAGTTTTGAGGGAACGAGTCATGTTCTCTCAAATGTTTGGCGTCTGCGTCTACAAGCGGATTCGGAGAAGCCGAATTCCTCGACGCAAGACTGCAAAGAAGCTGTTTCAACGTAGTTGCTTTGCGCCTGTGCCTGCGTCTGCGAGCAGGTTCAGAGAAGTGGGGTTCCTCGGCACAAGACTGCAGAGAAGCAAATTCAAGAAGCAGTCTCGTTTGCGTCTGCGTCTACAAGTGGATTCGGAGAAGCCGAATTCCTCGACGCAAACCAGCGAAGAAGCGAATTCAAAGGAGCTACTTCGTTCCTTGAAAACTAGATAACCGGAAAAGCGGAGGCGAGCGTTTCGCCGCGACGGGCAAATGTTCTTCGTCTACAGGGATTTCTAATCCCGAAGGCGAAGGTTATTTGACCCCGAGCGGCGGCGAGCCGAAGCTAGACAGGAAGAAGCCGAGACGCTTTAGGTTAAGCTGGAAAGGGCGCACGGTGGATGCCTTGGCACTAGGAGCCGATGAAGGACGGGGCAAACGCCGAAACGCTTCGGGGAGCTGTAAGCAAGCGTAGATCCGGAGATGTCCGAATGGGGGAACCCACTGTCCGTAATGGGGCAGTATCCATGCCTGAATCCATAGGGCATGGAGGGCACACCCGGGGAACTGAAACATCTTAGTACCCGGAGGAGAAGAAAGCAAATGCGATTCCCTGAGTAGCGGCGAGCGAAACGGGAACAGCCCAAACCAAGAGGCATGTCCTTTTGGGGTTGTAGGACCGCTCACAATGGGAGTGAGAAAGGAACGGGGTAGACGAACCGGTCTGGAACGGCCGGCCGGAGAAGGTGAGAGCCCTGTAGTCGAAACTTCGTTCCCTCCCGAGCGGATCCTGAGTACGGCGGGACACGGGGAATCCCGTCGGAAGCAGGGAGGACCATCTCCCAAGGCTAAATACTCCCTAGTGACCGATAGTGCACCAGTACCGTGAGGGAAAGGTGAAAAGCACCCCGGGAGGGGAGTGAAAGAGAACCTGAAACCGTGTGCCTACAAGTAGTCAGAGCCCGTTGATGGGTGATGGCGTGCCTTTTGTAGAATGAACCGGCGAGTGACGATGGCGTGCGAGGTTAAGCCGAAGAGGCGGAGCCGCAGCGAAAGCGAGTCTGAAGAGGGCGTCAAGTACGTCGTCGTCGACCCGAAACCAGGTGATCTACCCATGTCCAGGGTGAAGGCCGGGTAACACCGGCTGGAGGCCCGAACCCACGCACGTTGAAAAGTGCGGGGATGAGGTGTGGGTAGGGGTGAAATGCCAATCGAACTTGGAGATAGCTGGTTCTCCCCGAAATAGCTTTAGGGCTAGCCTCGGGTTTAAGAGTCTTGGAGGTAGAGCACTGATTGGGCTAGGGGCCCAAACCGGGTTACCGAACCCAGTCAAACTCCGAATGCCAACGACTTATGCCCGGGAGTCAGACTGCGAGTGATAAGATCCGTGGTCGAGAGGGGAACAGCCCAGACCGCCAGCTAAGGCCCCGAAGTGCACGTTCAGTGGAAAAGGATGTGGAGTTGCCAAGACAACCAGGATGTTGGCTTAGAAGCAGCCACCATTGAAAGAGTGCGTAATAGCTCACTGGTCGAGTGGCTCTGCGCCGAAAATGTACCGGGGCTAAACGTGCCGCCGAAGCTGCGGGATGACCGTTGGTCATCGGTAGGGGAGCGTTCTAAGGGCAGAGAAGCCAGACCGGAAGGACTGGTGGAGCGCTTAGAAGTGAGAATGCCGGTATGAGTAGCGAAAACAGAGGTGAGAATCCTCTGCGCCGAAAGCCTAAGGGTTCCTGAGGAAGGTTCGTCCGCTCAGGGTTAGTCGGGACCTAAGCCGAGGCCGAAAGGCGTAGGTGATGGACAACAGGTGGAGATTCCTGTACCACCTTCTTCCCGTTTGAGCGATGGGGGGACGCAGGAGGATAGGGCGAGCAGGCGGCTGGAAGAGCCTGTCCAAGCCGTGAGGCTGATCCGCAGGCAAATCCGCGGATCGCAAGGCCAAGCGGTGACGGCGACGGAGCATTCCGGAAGTCCCTGATTCCACACTGCCAAGAAAAGCCTCTAGCGAGGGAAGAGGTGCCCGTACCGCAAACCGACACAGGTAGGCGAGGAGAGAATCCTAAGGCGCGCGGGAGAACTCTCGTTAAGGAACTCGGCAAAATGACCCCGTAACTTCGGGAGAAGGGGTGCTCTTTCGGGTGAAGAGCCTGGAGGAGCCGCAGTGAAAAGGCCCAAGCGACTGTTTATCAAAAACACAGGTCTCTGCGAAGCCGAAAGGCGACGTATAGGGGCTGACACCTGCCCGGTGCTGGAAGGTTAAGGGGAGCGCTTAGCGGAAGCGAAGGTGCGAACCGAAGCCCCAGTAAACGGCGGCCGTAACTATAACGGTCCTAAGGTAGCGAAATTCCTTGTCGGGTAAGTTCCGACCCGCACGAAAGGTGTAACGACTTGGGCGCTGTCTCAACGAGAGACCCGGTGAAATTATACTACCTGTGAAGATGCAGGTTACCCGCGACAGGACGGAAAGACCCCGTGGAGCTTTACTGCAGCCTGGTATGGAATTTTGGTATCGCTTGTACAGGATAGGTGGGAGCCTGGGAAGCCGGAGCGCCAGCTTCGGTGGAGGCGGCGGTGGGATACCACCCTGGCGGTATTGAAATTCTAACCCGCACCCCTTAGCGGGGTGGGAGACAGTGTCAGGCGGGCAGTTTGACTGGGGCGGTCGCCTCCCAAAAGGTAACGGAGGCGCCCAAAGGTTCCCTCAGAATGGTTGGAAATCATTCGGAGAGTGCAAAGGCACAAGGGAGCTTGACTGCGAGACGGACAGGTCGAGCAGGGACGAAAGTCGGGCTTAGTGATCCGGTGGTTCCGCATGGAAGGGCCATCGCTCAACGGATAAAAGCTACCCCGGGGATAACAGGCTGATCTCCCCCAAGAGTCCACATCGACGGGGAGGTTTGGCACCTCGATGTCGGCTCATCGCATCCTGGGGCTGTAGTCGGTCCCAAGGGTTGGGCTGTTCGCCCATTAAAGCGGTACGCGAGCTGGGTTCAGAACGTCGTGAGACAGTTCGGTCCCTATCCGTCGCGGGCGGAGGAAATTTGAGAGGAGCTGTCCTTAGTACGAGAGGACCGGGATGGACGCACCGCTGGTGTACCAGTTGTCCCGCCAGGGGCACCGCTGGGTAGCTATGTGCGGACGGGATAAGCGCTGAAAGCATCTAAGCGTGAAGCCCCCCTCAAGATGAGATTTCCCACCGCGTGAAGCGGGTAAGATCCCTCGAAGATGACGAGGTGGATAGGTCCGAGGTGGAAGCGTGGCGACACGTGGAGCTGACGGATACTAATCGATCGAGGGCTTGACCTATGAGCGGCTTCTTCCGACGGTTGTCTAGTTTTGAAGGAATGAACATCCTGTTGACAAATTCAACAGGATGGATATAAGAAGGATTGTCCATAAGTTGATGATCATTGCCTAGTGGCTATGGCGGAGGGGAAACACCCGTTCCCATCCCGAACACGGAAGTTAAGCCCTCCAGCGCCGATGGTAGTTGGGGCCAGCGCCCCTGCAAGAGTAGGTCGCTGCTAGGCTATTTATTCACCAGGGAGTCATGCACGCCTCATTCCCTTTTTCTTTTTTAGGGGCGATTGCGCAACAGGGCGATCTGCCAGCGAGCCAAAAGGCTGCGCGGGGTCGTCCTTTTTGTTTTGCCTTTTTCCTTATGTCTATTTTTGGTTTTGAAAGTGGCGGCAAGATGTTCGGATATGATACAATTTCAAAAGCAAGAGCGAAGATGATAAAGTGGGATAAGGTGGAATAAAATGGGGAAAGTTGAACTTTTGGTGCATTCTCCGGAAGAAACGAAGTCGGTGGCCCGTCGGTTGGGGGAACATCTTGAGCCAGGAATGGTCATCGCGTTAGAAGGTGATCTCGGGGCGGGAAAGACGACGTTTACGAAAGGTCTTGCTGAAGGGCTGGACATTACGCAAACGGTCAATAGCCCAACGTTTACGATTATTAAGCAATATGATGGACGGCTTCCGCTTTATCATATGGACGTATATCGACTTGAAGATGAATGGGAAGATCTTGGATTTTACGAATATTTTGCTGGCGATGGTGTTACGGTTATTGAATGGGCGCATTTGATCGCCGGCCAGTTGCCTGAGGAACGGCTGACCGTTTCCTTGTTTCATCGAGGCGGCGATGAGCGGTTGCTTTGCTTTGAGCCGTCGGGAGAGCGTTATGAACAGTTGTGCAAGGAGATTTTTGCGTTATGAAAGTATTAGGAATTGATACATCGAATATGCCGCTTGGCATTGCTTTGGTGGATGGAGATGTCGTGAAAGGGGAATTCATCACCAACGTTAAAAAAGATCATTCGTCTCGGGCGATGCCAGCCATTGAGTGGTTGCTTCGACGATGTGACGTTGCTCCAAAAGATCTCGATTTAATCGTTGTAGCGAAAGGGCCGGGGTCGTATACCGGGGTGCGGATCGGCGTGACGATTGCGAAAACGCTTGCCTGGTCGCTCGGTATTCCGATCGCCGGGGTGTCGAGCCTTGAGGTGCTCGCCGCCAATGGCCGTTATTTTCCTGGGGTGATCGTTCCGCTGTTTGACGCACGGCGCGGACAAATTTACACCGGGCTTTATCGCTACGAAGGCGGTGCGCTCCGTTGCCTTGAGGAGGACCGGATTGTGGCGGCGGATGAGTGGGCGCGTCGGTTGAGCGAGCGGGAAGAGGATGTATTGTTCATTGGTGCGGATGCACCGCTATATCGTGATTTGTTTCGAAGTCATTTAGGCGAACGGGTTCACGTGGCCCCGCCGTCTTTGGCGTTGCCGCGTCCGAGCGAGTTGGTGATGCTAGGCAAACAAAAAGAGCGCGAGAACGCCCATGTGTTTGTGCCGAACTACCTCCGCCTTGCCGAGGCGGAGGCGAAATGGCTTGCGAAACAAAAAGGGGAACAGAACGATGGGGATCAATGTTCAATTTCGGCCAATGACCATTCATGACATTGATGAAGTCGTGCAAGTCGAGCGGGCATCGTTTACTTCACCTTGGAGCCGTGAATCGTTTTACAACGAGCTCATGTACAACCGCTATGCCAAATATATTGTCATGGTGCACAACGGGCGGATCATCGGGTATGGCGGGATGTGGCTTGTCATCGATGAGGCGCATGTGACGAATGTAGCCGTGTTGCCGCAGTTTCGCGGGCAAAAGCTTGGTGAAGCGCTCATGCGGCGCCTGATGGACATGGCCAGGCAGCACGGGGCGGTGACGATGACGCTTGAGGTGCGCGTGTCCAATCACGTCGCCCAGTCGCTGTACCGAAAGCTTGGGTTCCGCAACGGAGGCATTCGCAAACGGTATTATCCGGATAACTTTGAAGATGCGTTAGTCATGTGGGTGAAGCTGAGATGAATGAAGACGTATATGTATTAGGCATTGAAACGAGTTGTGATGAAACGGCGGCGGCAGTCGTGAAAAACGGAAGAGAGATTTTATCGAATGTAGTGGCGTCGCAAATGGAAAGCCATCGGCGGTTTGGCGGCGTCGTGCCGGAGATTGCTTCTCGCCATCATGTAGAGCAAATTACGCTCGTCATTGAGGAAGCGATGCAGCAGGCCGGCGTATCGTTTGCGGGCCTTGATGCAGTGGCGGTGACGGCTGGGCCGGGGCTTGTCGGGGCGCTTCTTGTAGGGGTGAATGCGGCGAAAGCGTTGGCGTTTGCCTATGGACTGCCGCTTATTGGGGTGCATCATATCGCTGGTCATATTTACGCCAATCAATTAGTGGCTGAAATGAAGTTCCCGCTGTTGGCGCTCGTCGTTTCCGGCGGTCATACGGAACTAGTGTACATGAAGGAGCATGGGAGTTTTGCGGTGATCGGTGAAACGCGCGATGACGCTGCCGGTGAGGCGTATGACAAGGTGGCTCGGGCTTTAGGCCTTCCATACCCAGGAGGACCGCACATCGATCGGCTGGCCCATGAGGGTGAGCCAGTGATTGATTTGCCGCGAGCATGGCTTGAGGAAGGTTCGTATGATTTTAGCTTCAGCGGCTTGAAGTCAGCTGTGCTCAATGCGCTCCACAACGCGAAGCAGCGCGGCGAGGAGATCGATCCGAGGCAGATGGCTGCGAGCTTTCAGGCCAGCGTCGTCGATGTGCTAGTGGCGAAAACCGTGCAGGCGGCAAAGGAATACCGCGTGCGGCAAGTGTTGCTCGCCGGCGGGGTGGCGGCCAACCGTGGGTTACGGGACGCACTGCAGAATAAAATGAAAGAGCTCCCCAATGTAGAGCTTGTCATCCCGCCATTATCGTTATGCACTGATAATGCGGCGATGATTGCCGCTGCGGGAACAGTGTTATATCAACAAGGAAAGCGGGCTGATTTGGCGCTCAACGCCAATCCAAGCTTACCGCTTGTCTAGAAGGCTGGTGTGAAAAACAATGATTTTCGCTCAATCGGTGTTATTCGTCGCGAGAGAAGAGCTGATTTCAAAAGGCTTCTCAGCTTGAGAAAAACTCATTTTGGGTCGATTTTTCATTAAATCACCGGCCTTCCAGTGAACTGGTGAAAAGCTCGGTTATTTTTGCCGAACTGATAAAGTTCGTTGGATGGGAAGCGCTGATTTTATAAGGCTTATCAACTTGAGAAGAACTTGGTTTGGAGATGTTCTTTCATTAAATCACCAGCCTTCCAGGCAGTTGGGGTTGGGCTGAAACGAGAGAGACACCGAAGGGCGATCCGTTTGCGGCAGACAAACGGTCCGTCCTTTTTGTTTTAGTGTGAAAAAGTTTGTGTATATTTTTATCCACAAATCTGTGGACAATGTGGAAAAAGCGGTAAAACACTATCAACATAAGAAAAGCAATACACAGCGATTTTTGTGCAAAAGAAGATGTTTTTTTGTGGATAATGTGGAAAAGTTGGTGAATAACTTATATTCCATGGGGGGGATTGTGGATTTTTTTGTGGATAATGTGACTAAGTAAAGAACAACCCGCCGAAACTAGAGGCGGGTTGTCGGTTATAGTGAAGTATAAAGCTGTTCCCATTCGGCCAATAACGTTTCGACTCGCTGCTTCCGCTTTTCGTTTTCTTGCGTCAATCGTTGCATCGTTTCATAGTCGCCGTAAACGGATGGATCACAAAGTTGCTGCTCGATCTCAGCGATTTGCGCTTCAAGCGCTGCAATCTCGGCTTCGATTTCATCCAAGCGGCGTTGGCGTTGGCGCCGCCGTTTTTTTTCCTCTTTTTCTTGCTCGTACGCCGTTTTGGCCGAATCACTTGCCGTTTCTGTCGGGCGGGCGTTCAGGAGAGCCAGTTCGTGCATTTCTTCTTTTTTGGTGATGTAGTAATCATAGTCGCCTAAGTATTCGGTTAGGCCGTCGCTGGAAAGCTCAAACACCTTCGTTACGATTCGGTTGATGAAATAGCGGTCGTGGGAAACGAACAAAATCGTTCCCGGGTAGTCGATGAGCGCTTGCTCGAGCACTTCTTTGCTGTCAAGGTCCAAATGGTTTGTCGGTTCGTCCAAAAGGAGGACGTTCGCCTTTTGCAGCATCAATTTGGCGAGCGAAAGGCGCGCCTTTTCTCCGCCGCTTAAGGCAGAGACGGGTTTTAAGACGTCGTCGCCGGAAAATAAAAAATTTCCAAGCACCGTGCGGATTTCTTTTTCCGTCTTGTCGGGATAAGCGTCCCACAGTTCGTCAAGCACTCGCTTGTTCGATGTCAACTCGGCTTGATCTTGGTCATAATAGCCGATTTTCACGTTGGCGCCGTATCGGAGCTCTCCCGCTTGGATCGGGAGCTTTTGGGCGATCGCCTTCAGCAATGTCGATTTGCCGATGCCGTTCGGCCCGACTAGGGCGACGCTTTCGCCGCGTGTGATGCGGAAGCTCACTTGGCGGATGACAGGTGCGCCGCCGTGATAGCCAACGGCTACGTTTTCGGCAATCAGCACTTCATGGCCGCTCGGCCGATCGATCGAGAACGAAAAGGAGGCTGATTTTTCATCGCCGACAGGCTGTTCGAGCCGTTCTATTTTTTCCAGTTGCTTTCGCCGGCTTTGCGCCCGTTTGGCCGTCGAGGCACGGGCGATGTTGCGCTGGATGAAGTCTTGGAGTCGGGCGATTTCTTCCTGTTGTTTCTCGTACCGTCTTAACTCTTGTTCGTATTGCTCGGCCCGCAACTCCAAATAGCGGCTGTAGTTGCCAGCATAGTGTTTGAGCGTGGCATTCGACAGTTCGTATACGTCGGTGACGATTTTGTCTAAAAAGTAGCGGTCGTGGGAAACAACCAGGACGGCACCGGGATAGGCTTGCAAGTACTGCTCCAGCCAGGCGAGCGTCTCAAGATCCAAATGGTTCGTCGGCTCGTCCAAAATCAATAAATCCGGCTTGGACAACAGCAATTTCCCAAGGGCGAGACGCGTCCGCTGTCCGCCGCTTAACGACGAGACCGGCGTTGTTTTATAATCATATGAGGAAAACTGCAGCCCGTGCAAAACAGATCGGATGTCGGCTTCGTATTGGTAGCCGCCTTGGTCTTTATATTGTTCTTGCAGTTCGTCATACGTTTTGAGTGTTTTTTCATAGCGGGCCGGATCGGCGAGCACATCCGGATCGCCGAGTTGCATGCTGAGTTCGGCGAGCTGTTTTTCGAGTCCTAGAAGCGGGGTGAATACCTCAAGCATTTCGTCCCAAATGGAACGCGGCGAGTCGAGCCCGCTGTTTTGCGCCAAATAGCCGATTTTGATATGGTTTGGTTTGATGATTTTGCCGCTGTCGAAAGAGAGTTCACCGGCGATGATTTTCAACAATGTCGACTTTCCCGCTCCGTTGCGGCCGACAAGGGCAATTCGATCGCGGGACTGTATTTCTAGTTTTATATTCGATAAAATAAGGTCAGCGCCGAAATATTTCGTGAGCCCGTGCACTTGCAAAATGATCATGTCATTTCACCTCGCGAATAGTTTAACGTAAGTCGCGAAAACGGTCAAAGACGAATGATGAAAAATCGTGTATAGTGTATAAATGGAGGAGATTGTATTGTCATCGTTCACTCATTTCAATGAACAAGGGCGCGCGAAAATGGTTGATATTACGCACAAAGAAGATACCGTGCGAGTGGCTGTGGCGCAAACGAGCGTGACTGTCAGCCGGGAAATTTACGAAAAAATGACGAACAATGCGATCGAGAAAGGGGATGTGCTCGCCGTCGCTCAAGTAGCGGGGGTGATGGCGGCGAAGAAGACAGCTGACCTTATTCCAATGTGTCACCCGCTTATGTTAAAGGGTGTGGACATTGCTTTTGCTTGGGAAAACGATGGAGAAGCGCATAAGCTCGTCATCACTGCAACGGTGAAAACAAAAGGGAGCACAGGAGTGGAAATGGAAGCGCTGACGGCCGCCTCGGTCTGTGCGTTGACGGTGTATGATATGTGCAAGGCGCTGGATAAAGGAATGGTCATTGGTCCGACGTATCTGGTCGAAAAAACGGGCGGGAAGTCTGGCCATTACCGACGGAAAACCGATTAGCTAGGGGATGAGACTATGGGCAATGAACAACCGAAAATTCCGCAGGCAACCGCCAAACGGCTGCCGCTTTACTATCGGTTTTTGAAAAACTTGCACGCTTCTGGCAAACAGCGTGTCTCCTCCGCTGAGCTGAGCGAAGCGGTGAAAGTTGATCCGGCGACAATCCGCCGTGATTTTTCCTATTTTGGCGCGCTTGGTAAAAAGGGATACGGGTATAATGTCAATTATTTGTTGTCGTTTTTCCGCCGGACGCTTGAAGAGGATGAGGTGACCGAAGTCGCCTTGTTTGGCGTCGGCAATTTAGGCACCGCCTTTTTAAACTATAATTTTTCGAAAAACAACAATACGAAAATCGTGATGGCCTTTGATGTCGATGAGCGGAAAGTCGGGACGACAGTCGGCGGGGTGCCGGTCTATCATCTCGATGAACTGGAGGAGCGGCTTCACGAAAACATCCCAGTCGCCATTTTAACCGTGCCGGCCGCCGCGGCTCAAGCGCTGACCGACCGCCTTGTCGCGCAAGGAATTAAAGGCATTTTAAACTTTACTCCTGCCCGGTTGAACGTGCCCAATCATATTCGCGTCCATCATATCGACTTGGCCATTGAGCTGCAGTCGCTCGTCTATTTTTTGAAAAACTATCCGAATTCATCGGAAAAAGGAGAGAAACATACGTGAAATATTTGTTGCTCGTTCTTGTTGTTTTGCTGCTGTTTGGCACGAAAAAGCTGCCAGAGTTGGGGCGGTCGTTCGGCCAGTCGCTTCGCGAGTTTAAAGACGCCACAAAAGGGCTCGCTGATGATGAAGAAACGAAAACCGACCGATGACAAGGCAGGATGGGGAAACGATGAATGACAAAGAAATGTCGGTGTATGAGCATCTGAACGAACTGCGGAAGCGGCTCATCATCGTGCTCGTCTTTTTTGCTGCTGCGCTTGTCGCCAGTTTCTTTTTTGTCGATGACGTCATTTTGTATTTGCAGCACACGGCCGAGGCGAAGCAGTTGACCATGAACGCCTTCCGCCTCACCGATCCGATTAAAGTGTATTTTCAGTTTGCTTTCGTCATCGCGGCCGTGCTGTCGGCACCGGTGCTGTTATACCAAATTTGGGCATTTGTCAGCCCCGGCCTGTATGAAAAAGAGCGGAAAGTGACGTTAAGCTATATCCCGGCGTCAATCGTTCTTTTTTTAGCAGGCGTCAGCTTCGCTTATTTCATCTTGTTTCCGTTTGTCGTTCGATTTATGAACCAGCTGGCTGACCAACTAGGGGTTCAACAAATGATCGGCATTAATGAATATTTTCAGTTTTTGCTTCAGCTCGTGCTGCCGTTTGGCATCGTGTTTCAGCTGCCGATCGTCGTGTTGTTTTTCACCCGCTTAGGGCTCATTACCCCAGAGCTTCTCGTGCGCATTCGCAAGTATGCGTACTTGGCGTTGCTTATTTTGGCAGCGGTCATTACGCCGCCGGATGTGCTGTCGCAAGTGATCGTTATGATTCCGCTGACCATTTTGTATGAAGGAAGCATTTGGGTGGCGCGCATCGGCTATCGAAAAGCGCAGCGAGCAGCCGAGCAGGAAGGCAATGAGTGAGGCGGGATGAAAAACATTGAGAGGAAAGCGAGCAAGGCCGGGCCAAACGAAGGGGCTGTTCCGGAAGAGCAAAGAACGGGCTTTTTGAGGTTGCCTCTTGCTTTTTGGCTTCCACTTTCTACTCATTGCGCTCAACAAATCGGTCATGTTAAATCCCCCTCCCGTTCGGATGAAGGGAGGGGGATCAGCGTTTCGGGGCGAAAAGAAGGCGAAGGGCGGTGCCGAAATCAAAAGCGGCGAGCGCCGCTAAAGCGATGGTAGAAACGTTCCAAATCGTTTCGTGGGCGCTTTCGATGGCCAAATACGTAAACATTGAGCCTAAGACGAAATACAGAAGCGAAAACAGCCGAGGGTTTCGCATCATAGCCAAACCCTCCAAACGGCCAGCGGCAGTTCAGCCTGGCGCATCATTTTCTCAATCTCGTCGGCCAACAGCGTCTGCACAGCGACGACGAACGTATTCATGGCGACATGGGCGAAAATCGATACGAAAATGCGTCCGGTTTTTGCGTATAAAAACGCGAATACCATCCCCATGGATGTGTACAGAAGCAAATGTTCCGGCTCCATATGGACAATGGAAAACAGAAGCGAACTGACAAGCGCCGCAGGCCAAAAGTTGTATTTTTCATACAACGAGCCGAAAATGATTTTCCGGAAGATGAGCTCTTCCAAAATCGGGCCGATGACGGAGGTGACGACGATAAGCAGCGGCGTTAGGCGGATGATATCGATGATTTGCCTTGTATTTTCCGACCCTGGTTTGATGCCGAGCAGCCGCCATTCGATGTTGGCGGCGATGCTTTGGGCCGCGAGCGCCATAAAAACGCCGGAGATCGCCCACATCCACGAGGAAGCAAGCGGCAGCCGCCGCATCGTTCGTTCGTCGCGGTCGCCGCGGAGCAGCCATAGGATCACGACAAACGCAAGCAGAAAGCTGATGACCGCCCAATACCCGGAAGCCAGCTTGGCGGCTTCGACACGGCTTTCCGCACCTTGGCCGACGCCGAGGGCGCGAAGAAGCGGAACGCCGACAAAGGCGGACAGCTGCATGACGATATACGTGATGATTACGTACCAGTGGTTGCGTTTCAAACCCTCTACCCCTTTTATTTCAAAATTATATTCGTATTGTAGCACATGTATGGCGAAAATAGTAAGAAAACTGCGTCCTCGCATCCCACCTCACCGCTGTAAAAAAAATGAACCGGAGCCGTTTATCAGTCCGAGGAATGTGAAATAATGAAAACGAGTTCCGCGCGGATGGGGAGTAGAGGCAAAACAGCCGGCTCCTTTTGCTCTTTCTTCTTTAGGAGAGAAAAACAGTTATTTTTTTGCATTTCCTACTTGCAAAACTGAAAGAAGTTCATTAATATTATAAGTGTGTTAGCACTCAATAGTGATGAGTGCTAATAAGAACGGTGAAAACTATCGTTAAGGAGGTTGTTCCCCGTGTTGAAGCCATTAGGCGATCGTATTGTCATTGAAGTCGTGGAAACAGAAGAAAAAACGGCTAGCGGCATCGTGTTGCCGGATACGGCGAAAGAAAAACCGCAAGAAGGCCGCGTTGTTGCTGTCGGTGCAGGCCGCGTGCTCGATAACGGCCAACGCATTGCGCCGGAAGTCGAAGTTGGCGACCGCATCATCTTCTCGAAATATGCGGGCACAGAAGTAAAATACGACGGCAAAGAATACTTAATTTTGCGCGAAAGCGATATTTTGGCTGTCATCCGCTAATATATGCGTTCATCACATAAACATTCCGAAAACATACTAGGTACTTAATCGGATACTTAACTTGTGGCACGCAGTCCAACAATTTCATAAGGAGGTAACGGGGTATGGCAAAACAAATCAAGTTCAGCGAAGAAGCGCGCCGTGCGATGTTGCGCGGGGTGGACAAACTTGCAGACGCAGTGAAAGTCACATTAGGTCCGAAAGGCCGCAACGTCGTATTGGAGAAAAAATTCGGTTCGCCGCTCATCACGAATGACGGGGTAACAATCGCGAAAGAAATCGAACTCGAAGATCCGTTTGAAAACATGGGCGCGAAACTTGTCGCTGAAGTCGCCAGCAAAACGAACGACATCGCTGGGGACGGTACAACAACCGCTACGGTATTGGCTCAAGCGATGATCCGTGAAGGCTTGAAAAACGTGGCTGCTGGTGCCAACCCGATGGGCATCCGCCGCGGGATTGAAAAAGCGGTTGCGGTTGCTGTTGAAGAATTAAAAGCCATCTCCAAACCGATCAAAGGGAAAGAGTCGATCGCCCAAGTGGCTGCGATTTCGGCTGCTGACGAAGAAGTCGGTCAATTGATCGCTGAAGCGATGGAACGCGTCGGCAATGACGGCGTCATCACGCTTGAAGAATCGAAAGGCTTCACGACGGAACTCGACGTTGTCGAAGGGATGCAATTCGACCGCGGTTACGTTTCGCCGTACATGATTACGGATACGGAAAAAATGGAAGCCGTTCTGGAAAATCCGTACATTTTGATTACGGACAAAAAAGTATCGAGCATCCAAGAGCTGTTGCCTGTTCTTGAGCAAGTAGTGCAACAAGGCCGTCCGCTCTTGATCATTGCTGAAGATGTTGAAGGCGAAGCACTGGCGACGCTTGTTGTCAACAAACTGCGCGGCACGTTCAATGCAGTTGCCGTCAAAGCGCCTGGCTTCGGTGATCGCCGCAAAGCGATGCTCGAAGACATCGCGATTTTAACAGGCGGCGAGGTGATCTCGGAAGAGCTTGGCCGTGAATTGAAATCGACAACGATCGCTTCGCTCGGCCGTGCGTCGAAAGTAGTCGTTACGAAAGAAACGACGACGATCGTCGAAGGCGCTGGCGATTCGGATCGCATCAAAGCGCGCATCAACCAAATCCGTGCGCAGCTTGAAGAAACGACGTCCGAATTCGATCGCGAAAAACTGCAAGAACGCTTGGCGAAATTGGCTGGCGGCGTAGCAGTCATCAAAGTCGGCGCAGCGACAGAAACGGAATTGAAAGAACGCAAACTGCGCATTGAAGACGCGCTCAACTCGACTCGTGCGGCTGTTGAAGAAGGCATTGTCGCCGGCGGTGGTACGGCATTGATGAACGTTTACAACAAAGTTGCTGCCATCGAAGCGGAAGGCGATGAAGCAACCGGCGTGAAAATCGTATTGCGCGCGATCGAAGAACCGGTTCGTCAAATCGCGCAAAACGCTGGTCTGGAAGGCTCGATCATCGTTGAGCGCCTGAAAAACGAAAAACCGGGCATCGGTTTCAATGCGGCAACGGGTGAATGGGTCGACATGATCGAAGCTGGCATCGTTGACCCGACGAAAGTCACTCGTTCGGCGTTGCAAAACGCTGCATCTGTCGCCGCAATGGTCTTGACGACAGAAGCGGTCGTTGCCGACAAACCGGAAGAAAACAAAGGCAACAACAACATGCCGGATATGGGCGGCATGATGTAATCCGCCTAGCGAAACAAAGAACACTGGGAGCGATCCCGGTGTTCTTTTTCTTTTTGCCGCTGGGCAGTAGTCAAATTGAACGTGAAGTTTTGCCCTAGGGGCGGCAGGATGGGGCTTGATTTTTTTTGACGAGCAGCGGCGGGGCCGCAGCATCAGCAACCACTCCGCAATGGCCTGTTGACCATGAATACGTTCCGAGCCGGTAGTCGACCGTTTCGCTGTTGATGGTCAATGCCAGTTTTGGCGGTTCGAATGAACATTTGGAGAATAATAGAAGCAGGAGAAGAACCAAATTCCGTCGTTTTCACATAGGCAATTCCCCCTTTTTTAGTTTAGGCGTCTTTTCTGCAGATTTGTTGCGTTTATCCGCACGGAAAAGGGAATAAAAACATAATGGAGACGTCTAAACAAAGGAGGACAACGCGATGAATGAACGGATTGAACGCGATTCGCTTGGGGAGGTGCGGGTGCCGGCCGATAAATACTGGGGGGCGCAGACGGAGCGAAGCCGGAAAAACTTCCGGATCGGTACGGAAAAAATGCCCTTGGAATTGATTTATGCGTATGCTGAGCTGAAAAAGGCGGCGGCCATCGTCAACTATCAAACCGGGAAGTTGAGCGAAGCGAAGCAGCGGGCGATTGTGGCCGCGTGCGAGGAAATTTTGGCAGGCCAATGGGATGACCATTTTCCGCTCGTCGTCTGGCAGACGGGAAGCGGGACGCAGACGAACATGAACGTCAATGAAGTCGTAGCGAGACGGGCGAGCGAGCTGCTGGATGAGGGGGAAGGGCGCATTCACCCCAACGATGATGTGAACATGTCGCAAAGCTCGAACGACACATTCCCAACTGTGATGCATATCGCTATATACACGAAAATCCAAACGCACCTCCTGCCAGCGCTTGATGGCTTGATCGGGACATTCGCGACCAAAGAACGCCAATATGGGAAGACGATCAAAATCGGGCGCACCCACTTGCAAGATGCGACGCCGCTCACATTTGGACAAGAGATTTCCGGCTGGCGGGCGATGCTTGACAAAAGCAAGGCGATGATCATGGAGGCGAGTGAGAAGCTGCTTGATTTGGCAATCGGCGGCACGGCGGTCGGCACCGGAGTCAATGCGCCGCCGGCGTTTGGCGAACAAGTCGCCAAACAGCTGCAAGCGCAAACCGGCTACCCGTTCCGCTCAGCGGCAAACAAATTCCACGCGCTGACCAGCCATGACGAGATCGTTTACGTCCACGGAGCATTGAAAGCGCTGGCAGCCGATTTGATGAAAATCGCCAACGATGTGCGCTGGCTGGCGAGTGGGCCGCGCTCCGGGCTTGGGGAAATCGTGATTCCGGCCAATGAGCCGGGCAGCTCGATCATGCCGGGCAAAGTGAATCCGACGCAAAGCGAAGCGATGACGATGGTTGCGGTGCAAGTGTTCGGCAATGACGCCACGATTGGCTTTGCGGCGAGCCAAGGTAACTTTCAGTTGAACGTGTTCAAGCCGGTCATCGCCTATAACGCCATTCAGTCGGTGCAACTGCTCGGCGATGCCATCCGCTCGTTTGATGAACGGTGCGCCCAAGGGATGGAAGTGAATGAAGCGAAGATGAAAGAATACGTGGAGCGGTCGCTCATGCTCGTGACGGCGTTGAGCCCGCATATCGGCTATGACCGGGCGGCGGAAATCGCCAAGCTCGCCCACCGTGAAGGGTTGACGCTGAAAGAAGCGGCGTTGAAAACTGGATATGTCACCGCCGAGCAGTACGAGGAATGGGTAAGGCCGGAGAAGATGATTTAAGGGAAAAGCGCTCATCCCGCTTCCGTGGGATGGGCATTTTCATTTTTGATTTCTCCCTTTTTCTCCTTCCCCCTTTGTTGCAAATCCATTCCAAAAGTTGTGTATATTCGATATTATATTAATAGTATAAACTATATAGATGCAACGAAGAAGTTTAACATATCCTTGACGGAAAAGCGGTTTGACCATTTTCGACTGTCGAAGGCAAGCCACAGGCTTGCCCCGTCGCGCCAAAGCGTGACGGAAGAGCGAACGACCACCTGCTTCACAGGCCTATATATGGATCTGGAGGCGGCGTTGTTCGGTCGCCCGACAGTCGATAAAAGCTGGAAATGGTAAAACTTCAAATTGCATCTATATAGATAGTGCCTACCCCTAAAAATCCTATTGATCACCATAAAAGGAGTTTGATGTCATGACGATCAACGAACCGTTGCTTCCCCCGCTGGAACAAGTCGTCCGCAATATTGAACAAGTCATTGTCGGAAAACGCAATGTCATTGTGCTCAGTTTGACGGCGCTGTTGGCCAAGGGCCATGTGCTGCTTGAAGATGTGCCCGGCGTCGGCAAAACGATGCTCGTGCGCGCGCTGGCGAAATCGTTCAGCACCGAGCTGAAACGGATTCAATTTACGCCGGATTTGCTGCCGAGCGATGTGATCGGCGTTTCCGTCTATAACCCAAAAGAACGGCAGTTTGAGTACAAGCCCGGCCCGATTATCGCCCATATTGTGTTGGCTGATGAGATTAACCGGACATCGCCGAAAACGCAGTCGGCGCTGCTTGAGGCGATGGGAGAAGGAAGTGTGACGGTGGATGGTGTCACGCGGGCGCTGCCGCAGCCGTTTTTTGTGATGGCGACGCAAAACCCGATTGAATATGAAGGAACCTACCCTCTCCCTGAGGCACAGTTGGATCGGTTTTTACTGAAGCTGAGAATGGGCTATCCTTCCGCCGAGGAAGAAGTTGATATGCTTTCCCGCTTGGAACACTCCTCTCCCCTTGAAGACATCGCCCCAGTCATGACCGTTGAGGAGCTGCGTTCGTTGCAGCGGAAAGCGGCGGATGTGCATGTGAGCGATACGGTGAAGCGGTATATCGTCGATCTTATCCAGCAAAGCCGTCAGCATGAAGCGGTCTATTTAGGCGTCAGCCCGCGCGGATCAGTCGCATTGATGAAAGCGGCGCAGGCGTACGCGTTCATCCATGGCCGCGATTTTGTCATCCCTGATGATGTGCAGCAGCTCGCCCCCTATGTGCTCGCCCACCGCCTGCTCGTCCGGCCGGAGGCGAAATGGGACAAGTTTGATGCGGAAACCATTATCGGACAGCTCATTGCCCGCACGCCGGTGCCGGTGCCAGGACGGCGATGAGTATGAGAGGAAAATGGAATGGCCGACGATGGCCCGCTTTTCTTCGCCTGTTGCTTTTGGCGGCTGTTTTGTTTTCGTACGCCATGTTTCAAGGTGGATTTGTCAGCTGGTTTTTGTTTTACAGCTTTTTGCCGTTCGGTTTGTATGCGCTCGTGGTCGCAATGTATCCGCTTCGGCGCGCTGTGGTGAGCCGGACGGTGCCGGCGCGGCGCTACCATGCGGGTGAATCGATTCCGGTGACGACACGCATCGAGTTGCCGTGGCCGATTCCGCTCGCCGCGCTCGTTGTTTCTGGGGAAGAACCGCGGCAAGGAGGCGCGATGCTCGCTTGGCCGTTTCGGCGCCGCCTTTCTTGTACGTGGTCGCTTTCCTTGCCGCGCGGCCGGCATCAATTAGAATCGGTGCGCTTAGAAGCAAGCGATGTATTCGGCTGGGTGAACAAGGCGGAATCGTTTCCTTCCCCGTGCACCGTCATTGTTTATCCTCGTTATCTCGAGTGGACGACGGAGATCGTTCGCGAATGGTTTGCCCAAGGAAAAGCTGCGCGACCGCTTGCCTACCGCCGCGATATGGCCGTGGCAGCCGGCGTCCGTGAATACGTGACTGGGGACAAAATGTCGTGGGTGCATTGGAAGGCGTCAGCGCGCAGACAGGAACTGATGACCAAAGAGTTTGATGAACAGCGCAATGACGATTGGATCGTTGTGCTCGACGGCGCTGCATCTCCATGGTTTGAGGAGCTTGTCACGTTAGCGGCTTCCGTATCGAAGACGTTGATGGATGAAGGGGTGCCGGTCGGGCTGCTCGTTGCTGGAAAAGAGCGTTCTTTCTTAGCGCCGCGCCGCCATGACGGACAGTGGCAGTCGATTCTTCTCCGGTTGGCGGAAGTGAATGCCGGCGGCGAGGAGCTGCTCGCTCGTGTTCTCGCCGAGGAAACGAACTGGAGAACGGCTGCCGGGTGCATTGTTGTCACATCTATATTGTCTATGCCGCTTGTAGAGCAGCTACGCGCGATGGCATCTAAACGCCATATTGTGCTGTACGTCGTCAGCGGCGAATGGGGAGACGAACAGAGGAATTGGGCTGACGGGCTTCGCCGCAGCGGGGTGTACGTATCACGCATTGATCCGCAGGCGTTGCACATCGTCCGGCAAGGAGGAGGAGATGGATGAGGCCGTTAGGGGCAAACTTGTTATCCACCGTGCTGCCTAACGTTCTAGCCGCTTGGCTGCTCACCGAGTGGCTTTGGCCGTTGGAAGATGTCACCGATACCGCGCATATCGGGGTGTTTGCGTCATTTGTTGCCCTTTGTTTCGTACTGTATTTGTTCCGCCTTCCTGTATGGCTTTCCGCGTTGGGGAAAATCGTTTATATATGTTGGGCGCTCTTTCGGCTGTTTCCGTTCGATTCGATCATCGCTTTGCCTCAAGATCTTTGGCGGGACAGCCTCGTCTGGCTGTTGGGCGATCGATCTTCGATGCCGAGCGATGCGCTGCGCACCTTTGTCTTTTTTCTGTTGTTATGGGCTGTTTCGTTCCTGTTGCATTGGCTTATTGTACGGCGGAATCGGTGGTTTGTCCCATATGCGTTGACAGTTGGGTATATCGCTGTGCTTGATACGTTTCTGCCATATAGCGGCAACGGGGCGATCCTTCGTCTTGTTGCGCTCGGCTTTTTTGCCTTCGTTTGGCTCCAGGGCGAAGAGCTGCAGGCAAAAGCGCCGTCTTTTCACATCGGAAAGTGGCGGGCGGCCGCTCTATTCATTCCCGCCGTTGCTCTTGCGGCTGGATATGCTGGTCCGAAGCTGCCGCCGCAATGGCCGGATCCGGTGGCGTTTCTTCACAGCTATGCCGCCGGCCCGGAAGAGACGAGCGATGACCAGCCTGCCCCCGGTGTGAAAAAAATCGGCTACGGGCAAAACGATTCGCGTCTCGGCGGACCGTTTATTGCCGACGATACGGTGGTGTTCATCGCTAAAGACAAAGGGCGCCATTATTGGCGCGTCGAAACGAAAGACATTTACACGGGCAAAGGATGGGGGGAATTTCCGAGCGAGCAAGTCCGTTCGTTTGAAAACGGGGAGACGATCGAGCATGAATGGTGGAGCGATAAAGTCAAGACGGTCGAGCAGACGGCGGAAATCAATCGCCAAGATCAGGCGTTTCATCTCATCTATCCGCTTGGTTTGCGGCAGGTGCAAACGTCTGAACCGATCGTTTACCGCATGCATCTGGCGACGGAAAAAATTTACACGACCGACGAGGAGGCCAATGCGCTCCCCATCCGCCGGTACACGTTGACGTACTTGGAGCCGGACTTTCCGATTGCGGCATTGCGCGCCGCGCCTCCTGTCCAAGACCCGCCCTTTTTGAAACGTTATACGCAGCTGCCCGAGACGCTTCCGCAGCGGGTGCGCGATTTGGCCAAACAAATTACGGATGGAGAAAAAACGATATACGATAAAGTGAAAGCCATCGAGCAATACTTCCAGCTGAACGGATACACGTACGAAACGACGGACGTTGCCGTTCCGGGAGTCAACCAAGATTACGTCGATCAATTTTTGTTTGAAACGAAACGAGGATATTGCGATAACTTTTCCACCTCAATGGTAGTGCTCGTGCGCTCACTCGGCATTCCCGCGCGCTGGGTGAAAGGGTACACATCCGGACGGTTGGTTGGGGAACAAGGCGGGCAATCGGTTTATGAAGTGCGCAACAACGACGCCCATTCATGGGTCGAAGTGTATTTTGAAGGCATCGGCTGGGTGCCGTTTGAGCCAACGCGAGGGTTTGTCAACCCGTATGCGTTTTCGCTTCCTGCTTCGAACGAAGAGAAACAAGCGCCGCAGCCGGAAGAACAAGAAGCGCCGCGAGTGCCGCTCGATCAATTACTTGAGCAACCTTCGACGGCACAGGGGGAGCATTGGTGGAAGAAGCTGGCGGATGTTTGGTCGTGGAAAATGGGGTTGACCACGCTGGTCGTGTTGGTCGTGTTGGGCGGAGCGGCCTATGCGACAAGGCGGAAATGGTGGCCGCGCTTTACGCTGTTTCGGTTCCGCCGCCGGAAACTCGATGGGGCCGCTTGGCTCATTTTGGCGTACGGGGCGCTTCTTCGCCATTTGCAAGATTATGGACTGAAGCGTCGGCCGCATGAAACGCTGCGTCAATACGCCGCTGAAGTGGATCATTTGTTTGAAACAGATGAAATGAATCGGTTGACGAAACTATATGAACGCGCCGTATACGGAAATGGAATCGAGGAAGCCAATGTCCGTGAAGCGGTTGAATTGTGGGAAAATTTAATAAAAAGGACGATCTCTTGACCGTATGCCAGCAAGTTGATAGAATGAATTCAAATTTGCATACGGATAGACGAAAGCCCTTCATATAAGCGCAAGAATATGGCTTGCGCGTCTCTACCGGGCCGCCGTAAACGGCCCGACTATGAAGGCAGAAGACGCTGCTATTCTGCCTTCATCCATGTTTTGGGCAATGGCAGCGTTATTTTTTTGACGGGGTGGAAAACATGAACCAAGAAATGATCGTCGTCTTGGACTTTGGCAGTCAATATAACCAGCTGATTACCCGCCGCATCCGAGAGTTTGGCGTCTACAGCGAACTGCATCCGCACACGATCCGTGCTGAGGAAATCCGTGCGCTGAACGCCAAAGGAATCATTTTCTCGGGCGGTCCAAACAGTGTGTATGATGAACAAGCGTTTACATGCGACCCAGCGATTTTTGAGCTGGGGCTGCCGATTTTAGGGATTTGCTACGGGATGCAGCTCATGGCGCACCATTTAGGAGGTAAGGTGGAAAAAGCGACGCACCGTGAATACGGCAAAGCGCTCATCCAAGTGAAAAACGATTCTTTGCTTTTTCATGGTTTGCCGGACGAGCAAGTCGTTTGGATGAGCCACGGCGATTTGGTGACCGCTCCGCCGGCTGGTTTCGCTGTCGATGCGACGAGTCCTTCGTGCCCGATTGCGGCGATGAGCGACGAACGGCGAAAATGGTATGGAGTGCAATTCCATCCAGAAGTGCGCCACTCGGTATACGGCAATGATCTATTGAAGAAATTTGTCTTTGAGGTATGCGGCTGCCGGGGCGACTGGACGATGGAAAACTTTATTGATGAGCAGGTGCGCCGCATTCGCGAACAAGTGGGCGGAAAAAAAGTGCTGTGCGCCTTAAGCGGCGGAGTCGATTCGTCGGTCGCTGCCGTTTTGGTGCACCGCGCCATTGGCGATCAACTTACTTGTATTTTCGTCGATCATGGCCTTTTGCGCAAAGGTGAAGCCGAAAGCGTCATGAAGACGTTCCGTGAGCAGTTCCAAATGAATGTCATCAAAATTGATGCGAAAGACCGCTTTTTGGCGAAACTCAAAGGGGTTACGGACCCGGAACAAAAGCGGAAAATCATCGGCAACGAGTTTATTTACGTATTTGACGACGAGGCGGCCAAGCTTGAAGGCATCGAATTTTTAGTGCAAGGCACGCTCTATACCGACATTATCGAAAGCGGCACAGCGACGGCGCAAACGATCAAATCGCATCATAATGTCGGCGGTTTGCCGGAAGATATGAAATTCGAACTGATCGAACCGCTCAATACACTGTTTAAAGACGAAGTGCGTGCACTCGGCACGCAGCTGGGAATCCCAGACGAAATCGTCTGGCGTCAGCCGTTCCCGGGGCCAGGGCTTGGCATCCGTGTTCTTGGAGAAGTGACGGAAGAAAAATTGGAAATCGTTCGCGAATCAGACGCCATTTTGCGCGAAGAAGTGAAAAAGGCTGGGTTGGACCGTGAAATTTGGCAATACTTTACCGTCCTTCCCGACATTCGCAGCGTTGGGGTGATGGGAGATGCCCGCACGTACGATTATACGGTTGCCATCCGCGCGGTGACCTCGATCGACGGGATGACCGCCGATTGGGCGCGCATCCCGTGGGATGTGCTCGAGCGGATTTCAACGCGCATCGTCAATGAGGTGCCGCACGTCAACCGCGTCGTTTACGATATTACGAGCAAACCGCCGGCAACGATCGAGTGGGAATAAAAACGAACAAAAGACGAACATTTCCAAAGAAATGTTCGTCTTTTTTCTTGACAGGTCATCTTCAGGCTGATACAATAGCCGTGGAATCATGAATATTGTCGAATTCCGTCGTATAATCCCGGGAATATGGCCCGGGAGTTTCTACCAAGCTACCGTAAATAGCTTGACTACGAGGGATGCGGGATAGGAGAGTGCTTATTTGTCCTCTCTGTGTTCGTCATTCCTTCCTAGTCAACGCTTCTGGTAGCTGCTAGAAGCGTTTTTTATTTTATGTATAGGAGGGGGCAGACGTGAGAAAGTACTTCCAGTTTGATGAGCTCGGCACGAACTATCGGACGGAGATTATCGCCGGGCTGACGACGTTTTTGTCGATGGCGTACATTTTGTTCGTCAACCCATTTACCTTGTCGTTAGGGGCTGTGAAAGATTTTCCTGATGAACTGCGCATTGACCAAGGCGCCGTGTTTGTCGCCACGGCTTTGGCAGCGGCGTACGGATCGATTTTGATGGGAGTGTTGGCCCGCTATCCAATCGCCTTGGCGCCGGGGATGGGGCTGAACGCCTTTTTCGCCTTTACGGTTGTGCTGCACATGGGTATTCCGTGGCAAACAGCGCTGGCAGGAGTGTTTGTTTCCGGCATCATTTTTACGATTTTATCGCTCACCGGCATTCGTGAAAAAATTATCGATGCCATCCCGGTTGAACTGAAATATGCAGTCAGCGCCGGAATTGGGCTGTTCATCACGTTCATCGGCTTGCAAAACGCTGGAATTATTGTCGATAACAAAGCAACGCTGGTCGGATTAAGTTCGTTGAAAGACGGCAATACACTGTTGGCCATTTTTGGATTGTTTATTACTGTTGTTTTGATGGTAAGAAAAGTAAACGGCGGCGTCTTTTACGGCATGGTCATTACCGCGATTGTCGGCATGATTTTCGGTTTGATCAAAGTCCCGCATCAAATTGTCGGTGCGATTCCGGACATTTCGCCGACGTTCGGCGTCGCGATCAAACATTTGCCGGACATTTTCTCGTGGAAAATGCTCGGTGTTGTCTTAACGTTCTTTATTGTCGACTTTTTCGATGCGACCGGGACGCTCTTGGCTGTCGCCAACCAAGCCGGGTTGTTGAAAAACAATAAGCTGCCGCGCGCCGGCAAAGCGTTGCTCGTTGACGCAACGGCGGTCATGGTTGGGGCGGTGTTTGGAACATCGACCACGACGTCGTATATCGAATCGTCGGCCGGCGTCGCCGCTGGGGGGCGCTCCGGATTTTCCGCGGTCGTGACAGGGATTTTGTTCTTGCTGGCGTTGTTCTTCTCGCCGCTGTTAAGCGTCATTACCGCACCGGTCACCGCGCCAGCGCTCATCATCGTCGGGGTATTAATGGCCTCGTCGATCGGTGAAATTGACTGGAAGAAGTTCGAAGTCGCTGTACCGGCGTTTTTCACGCTCATCACGATGCCGCTTTCCTACAGCATCGCCACTGGGATTGCCGTCGGCTTCATCTTCTACCCGATCACGATGATTTTAAAAGGCCGCGGTAAAGATGTGCATCCGCTGTTGTATGTGCTGTTTGTCGTCTTTATCTGTTACTTCGTCTTTTTGCGGGAATAGAGAGGAATAGAGGACTGTTCCTAAGGCGGGTTTGTCGGTCTTGGGAACAGTCTTTTTTGTTTGCCAAGAGCGTATCGGGGACGACAGAGTGTTGAAGGTGATGTGCTATAATGGAAAAAATGATGAAAGGGGAATGAACGATGTTTATCCATCGCTTAGAGGAACATTCATGGCTAAAGTTGCTCACAATGGAAGATGCGGAATCGCTTTTTGTGTTGATTGATTCATGCCGTCCGCATTTGCGTCAATGGCTTCCTTGGGTGGATTCGACAAAAACGGCAGCGGATTCGAAGGCGTTTATCTTTCAAGGATTGCAGAAGTTTGCCGCCGGAAACGGCTTTGAGGCCGGGATTTGGCATAAAGGACAGCTGGCCGGTGTGATCGGGGTTCATCATATCGATCGCGCCAATCGAAAAACGAGCATCGGTTACTGGCTCGGAGAGCAGTTTCAAGGGTTAGGATTGATGACAAAGGCGTGTAAAGCGTGTATTGATTATTTATTCCATGAACAGCATTTGCATCGGGTCGAAATCCGCTGTGCAGTGGAAAATAAACGAAGCAGGGCCATTCCGGAACGATTAGGTTTTACGAACGAAGGGACGATCCGCGAGGCAGAATGGCTTTACGATCATTTCGTTGACCACGTTGTTTACGGAATGCTGGCGAGAGAGTGGAAACGTTAAGCGAATTAGAGGATGTCACAGAATGATCTGTTGTGACATCCTTCTTTTTGTTTATATAACATTATGTTTTAATTTTTGCGACACGATGGAAGGAAGATTCTATAAAAAGGCAGAATACTACAAGTAAAAAGACTCTTGGGGGAAGTGCGAAGATGAAAATTGAGGATATATATAATGACTTACCAACACTAGAAACTGAAAGACTTACCCTTCGAAAGTTTACCCAATCAAGTTAGAAATGAAGGCGTTGCCGTTAATTATAAGGGTCTTCACCATTTTCTGTGATTTCTACTCAATCCTAGAGACATGTTAGCTGGATGAAATAGGTTCATCAGTCAGGATCCTTCTTCCGCATACAGACCACGAAGTTGGTAGAATGGAAACAGTCAAGTGCTTTCCTTGACGGGTTCCATTCTACCAACTATCATACCGATAGCGGAAGAAGGGAGCGCTTAAGCAGCCTGACTGCCTGTAGTGTTCCCTGTACACTCCAGAAATACACGCAAACGAAACCGTTCTAGATTTCGATAGCCATATGCCCGGCGTTTGATGTTTTTGATCTTGTGATTCGTCCCCTCAATTCGGGCATTCGTATATGGGCACAAAAAGTAGGAAAGAATAGGCTCCTTCCACCTTTCAAGCGTGTTGGCTGCTTTCTGAAAAGAAGCAAAAGGGCTCTGTTTGGCTAACTTAATCCATTCTTCCAAGCGTTCCTTTGCTTCATGATATCCATCGGTTCGGTAAAAATCCCGAAACAACTCTTTCAGATAATAAGCAATGGAAAGTGCCGGATACTCCTCCAAGATATCGTCTAATCGAAGCCGTTGGTCCTTACGAAGCTTTTCACAGCCTTTCAAGAGAAGATATCGAGCCTTTTTCAATGGAGAAAATTCCTTTCTTGCTTGATCCAAGGCTTGTGTCACTTTTTGAACCACATGGTACTTATCGATGACAATCGAAGCAGATGGAAACAGGGCGCGAACCGCCTTATGATAAGGTTCCCACATGTCAAGAATCACCGTTTGGACCATTTCTTTCGACAGGATATTTTGGCTCAACAAGTTGATGGCGGAGTCACATTGGCGATCGGCATGCATTCCCATGACCGATCCGGCTCTGGCATCCATCAATACAGTTTCATACTGATGTCCCTTTTTTACAGCGATTTCATCTAAACTAAGCACCATTCCTTCTTGAGAAGATGCTTCTATCGCTGTTTGACGCTCTTTTGCTTTTTTCGATGCGATGGAGTAATAAATGCGTTCCAATGTTGTATATGGGATGCGGTGCTTTCGGCTAACCTCTTGAATGGTGGAGCCTTCGCAAAGTTCATACAAGTACTCACAAAATCGATTGGTGTAGTGTTGATTGGGTGGAATCGATTCCAAAGAGGTGGAAAACACTTGAGAACAATTCCAGCACCGATAGCGCTTTACCTTTATGAACAAGTACACCGGTTGATGGAAAATCGCCAAATCCCGTACTTTTCTTGTCCGTCTGTCGTGGACAGAGGAAGTGGCAAACCCACAATGAGGGCAACGTTCCTGTGTCTCTGTTTTCTCTACATGAATCGCATAACCATAGGAAAGAAGTTCTTGTTTAATCACTTTAAATTCTGGCAATCCTAGTGGTATAGAAAGCACTTACGAGACCTCCTTAATGTTTATTTCACCGCTAACATTATTGCCAGGATCTCGTCAGTGCTTTCTCTTTTTTGTCACTAAATCACAAAATTTGGTGATGAACCAATTATAATAAAGGATAAAACACATATGTTGTTTGTTTGGTGGTATATGTGGATTGCGGCGAATGTAGAGTGCAGGAAAAGGTATTGGATGGATAAAAATACCTATGATAAATGATTGACATTTAATTAACGATGATGTTATATTAATAAAGCCGCTTTGATGCGGTGAAAAAAATTAAAAAAACATATTGACAGGTTAAATTCAAAGTGATATATTATAAGAGTCGCTTTTAAAGAACAAAACAAATGTTCCTTGAAAACTGAACAAAACAAAGCGTCCACAACGAAAAGCGAAGGCGACTGACACGTTGCGGTGTCGGCGCTGAAGCTTGGAAATAAGCCAATCAACTTTCTTTGGAGAGTTTGATCCTGGCTCAGGACGAACGCTGGCGGCGTGCCTAATACATGCAAGTCGAGCGGACCGGATCGGAGCTTGCTCTGGTTGGGTCAGCGGCGGACGGGTGAGTAACACGTGGGCAACCTGCCCGCAAGACCGGGATAACTCCGGGAAACCGGAGCTAATACCGGATAACACCGAAGACCGCATGGTCTTGGGTTGAAAGGCGGCGCAAGCTGCCACTTGCGGATGGGCCCGCGGCGCATTAGCTAGTTGGTGAGGTAACGGCTCACCAAGGCGACGATGCGTAGCCGGCCTGAGAGGGTGACCGGCCACACTGGGACTGAGACACGGCCCAGACTCCTACGGGAGGCAGCAGTAGGGAATCTTCCGCAATGGGCGAAAGCCTGACGGAGCGACGCCGCGTGAGCGAAGAAGGCCTTCGGGTCGTAAAGCTCTGTTGTGAGGGACGAAGGAGCGCCGTTCGAAGAGGGCGGCGCGGTGACGGTACCTCACGAGGAAGCCCCGGCTAACTACGTGCCAGCAGCCGCGGTAATACGTAGGGGGCGAGCGTTGTCCGGAATTATTGGGCGTAAAGCGCGCGCAGGCGGTCCCTTAAGTCTGATGTGAAAGCCCACGGCTCAACCGTGGAGGGTCATTGGAAACTGGGGGACTTGAGTGCAGGAGAGGGGAGCGGAATTCCACGTGTAGCGGTGAAATGCGTAGAGATGTGGAGGAACACCAGTGGCGAAGGCGGCTCTCTGGCCTGCAACTGACGCTGAGGCGCGAAAGCGTGGGGAGCAAACAGGATTAGATACCCTGGTAGTCCACGCCGTAAACGATGAGTGCTAAGTGTTAGAGGGGTCACACCCTTTAGTGCTGCAGCTAACGCGATAAGCACTCCGCCTGGGGAGTACGGCCGCAAGGCTGAAACTCAAAGGAATTGACGGGGGCCCGCACAAGCGGTGGAGCATGTGGTTTAATTCGAAGCAACGCGAAGAACCTTACCAGGTCTTGACATCCCCTGACAACCCAAGAGATTGGGCGTTCCCCCTTCGGGGGGACAGGGTGACAGGTGGTGCATGGTTGTCGTCAGCTCGTGTCGTGAGATGTTGGGTTAAGTCCCGCAACGAGCGCAACCCTCGCCTCTAGTTGCCAGCATTCGGTTGGGCACTCTAGAGGGACTGCCGGCGACAAGTCGGAGGAAGGTGGGGATGACGTCAAATCATCATGCCCCTTATGACCTGGGCTACACACGTGCTACAATGGGCGGTACAAAGGGCTGCGAACCCGCGAGGGGGAGCGAATCCCAAAAAGCCGCTCTCAGTTCGGATTGCAGGCTGCAACTCGCCTGCATGAAGCCGGAATCGCTAGTAATCGCGGATCAGCATGCCGCGGTGAATACGTTCCCGGGCCTTGTACACACCGCCCGTCACACCACGAGAGCTTGCAACACCCGAAGTCGGTGAGGCAACCCGTTTCGGGAGCCAGCCGCCGAAGGTGGGGCAAGTGATTGGGGTGAAGTCGTAACAAGGTAGCCGTACCGGAAGGTGCGGCTGGATCACCTCCTTTCTAAGGATGATAAACGTGAATATAGTGGGCGCGGAGTTTTGTTCAGTTTTGAGGGAACGAGTCATGTTCTCTCAAATGTTTGGCGTCTGCGTCTACAAGCGGATTCGGAGAAGCCGAATTCCTCGACGCAAACCAGCGAAGAAGCGAATTCAAAGGAGCTACTTCGTTCCTTGAAAACTAGATAACCGGAAAAGCGGAGGCGAGCGTTTCGCCGCGACGGGCAAATGTTCTTCGTCTGCAGGGATTTCTAATCCCGAAGGCGAAGGTTATTTGACCCCGAGCGGCGGCGAGCCGAAGCTAGACAGGAAGAAGCCGAGACGCTTTAGGTTAAGCTGGAAAGGGCGCACGGTGGATGCCTTGGCACTAGGAGCCGATGAAGGACGGGGCAAACGCCGAAACGCTTCGGGGAGCTGTAAGCAAGCGTAGATCCGGAGATGTCCGAATGGGGGAACCCACTGTCCGTAATGGGGCAGTATCCATGCCTGAATCCATAGGGCATGGAGGGCACACCCGGGGAACTGAAACATCTTAGTACCCGGAGGAGAAGAAAGCAAATGCGATTCCCTGAGTAGCGGCGAGCGAAACGGGAACAGCCCAAACCAAGAGGCATGTCCTCTTGGGGTTGTAGGACCGCTCACGATGGGAGTGAGAAAGGAACGGGGTAGACGAACCGGTCTGGAACGGCCGGCCGGAGAAGGTGAGAGCCCTGTAGTCGAAACTTCGTTCCCTCCCGAGCGGATCCTGAGTACGGCGGGACACGGGGAATCCCGTCGGAAGCAGGGAGGACCATCTCCCAAGGCTAAATACTCCCTAGTGACCGATAGTGCACCAGTACCGTGAGGGAAAGGTGAAAAGCACCCCGGGAGGGGAGTGAAAGAGAACCTGAAACCGTGTGCCTACAAGTAGTCAGAGCCCGTTGATGGGTGATGGCGTGCCTTTTGTAGAATGAACCGGCGAGTGACGATGGCGTGCGAGGTTAAGCCGAAGAGGCGGAGCCGCAGCGAAAGCGAGTCTGAAGAGGGCGTCAAGTACGTCGTCGTCGACCCGAAACCAGGTGATCTACCCATGTCCAGGGTGAAGGCCGGGTAACACCGGCTGGAGGCCCGAACCCACGCACGTTGAAAAGTGCGGGGATGAGGTGTGGGTAGGGGTGAAATGCCAATCGAACTTGGAGATAGCTGGTTCTCCCCGAAATAGCTTTAGGGCTAGCCTCGGGTTTAAGAGTGTTGGAGGTAGAGCACTGATTGGGCTAGGGGCCCCAACCGGGTTACCGAACCCAGTCAAACTCCGAATGCCAACGACTTATGCCCGGGAGTCAGACTGCGAGTGATAAGATCCGTGGTCGAGAGGGGAACAGCCCAGACCGCCAGCTAAGGCCCCGAAGTGCACGTTCAGTGGAAAAGGATGTGGAGTTGCCAAGACAACCAGGATGTTGGCTTAGAAGCAGCCACCATTGAAAGAGTGCGTAATAGCTCACTGGTCGAGTGGCTCTGCGCCGAAAATGTACCGGGGCTAAACGTGCCGCCGAAGCTGCGGGATGACCGTTGGTCATCGGTAGGGGAGCGTTCTAAGGGCAGAGAAGCCAGACCGGAAGGACTGGTGGAGCGCTTAGAAGTGAGAATGCCGGTATGAGTAGCGAAAACAGAGGTGAGAATCCTCTGCGCCGAAAGCCTAAGGGTTCCTGAGGAAGGTTCGTCCGCTCAGGGTTAGTCGGGACCTAAGCCGAGGCCGAAAGGCGTAGGTGATGGACAACAGGTGGAGATTCCTGTACCACCTTCTTCCCGTTTGAGCGATGGGGGGACGCAGGAGGATAGGGCGAGCAGGCGGCTGGAAGAGCCTGTCCAAGCCGTGAGGCTGATCCGCAGGCAAATCCGCGGATCGCAAGGCCAAGCGGTGACGGCGACGGAGCATTCCGGAAGTCCCTGATTCCACACTGCCAAGAAAAGCCTCTAGCGAGGGAAGAGGTGCCCGTACCGCAAACCGACACAGGTAGGCGAGGAGAGAATCCTAAGGCGCGCGGGAGAACTCTCGTTAAGGAACTCGGCAAAATGACCCCGTAACTTCGGGAGAAGGGGTGCTCTTTCGGGTGAAGAGCCTGGAAGAGCCGCAGTGAAAAGGCCCAAGCGACTGTTTATCAAAAACACAGGTCTCTGCGAAGCCGAAAGGCGACGTATAGGGGCTGACACCTGCCCGGTGCTGGAAGGTTAAGGGGAGCGCTTAGCGGAAGCGAAGGTGCGAACCGAAGCCCCAGTAAACGGCGGCCGTAACTATAACGGTCCTAAGGTAGCGAAATTCCTTGTCGGGTAAGTTCCGACCCGCACGAAAGGTGTAACGACTTGGGCGCTGTCTCAACGAGAGACCCGGTGAAATTATACTACCTGTGAAGATGCAGGTTACCCGCGACAGGACGGAAAGACCCCGTGGAGCTTTACTGCAGCCTGATATGGAATTTTGGTATCGCTTGTACAGGATAGGTGGGAGCCTGGGAAGCCGGAGCGCCAGCTTCGGTGGAGGCGGCGGTGGGATACCACCCTGGCGGTATTGAAATTCTAACCCGCACCCCTTAGCGGGGTGGGAGACAGTGTCAGGCGGGCAGTTTGACTGGGGCGGTCGCCTCCCAAAAGGTAACGGGAGGCGCCCAAAGGTTCCCTCAGAATGGTTGGAAATCATTCGGAGAGTGCAAAGGCACAAGGGAGCTTGACTGCGAGACGGACAGGTCGAGCAGGGACGAAAGTCGGGCTTAGTGATCCGGTGGTTCCGCATGGAAGGGCCATCGCTCAACGGATAAAAGCTACCCCGGGGATAACAGGCTGATCTCCCCCAAGAGTCCACATCGACGGGGAGGTTTGGCACCTCGATGTCGGCTCATCGCATCCTGGGGCTGTAGTCGGTCCCAAGGGTTGGGCTGTTCGCCCATTAAAGCGGTACGCGAGCTGGGTTCAGAACGTCGTGAGACAGTTCGGTCCCTATCCGTCGCGGGCGGAGGAAATTTGAGAGGAGCTGTCCTTAGTACGAGAGGACCGGGATGGACGCACCGCTGGTGTACCAGTTGTCCCGCCAGGGGCACCGCTGGGTAGCTATGTGCGGACGGGATAAGCGCTGAAAGCATCTAAGCGTGAAGCCCCCCTCAAGATGAGATTTCCCACCGCGCAAAGCGGGTAAGATCCCTCGAAGATGACGAGGTCGATAGGTCCGAGGTGGAAGCGTGGCGACACGTGGAGCTGACGGATACTAATCGATCGAGGGCTTGACCTATGAGCGGCTTCTTCCGACGGTTATCTAGTTTTGAAGGAATGAATTTCCTTCTTGACATTGTTTATTTTTTAAGTATAATAAATGATGTCAAAATCAAAATGCTTGCCTAGTGGCTATGGCGGAGGGGAAACACCCGTTCCCATCCCGAACACGGAAGTTAAGCCCTCCAGCGCCGATGGTAGTTGGGGCCAGCGCCCCTGCAAGAGTAGGTCGCTGCTAGGCAGGCAAAAATGAGGGAGCTGCATAGTTCTCTCATTTTTTTGCCTATTTCCAATGAGTCATTTTGAATGACGCCATTTTTAATCCTCTCCCCCAAAATGTAAAGCGTGATCATCGTTTCCTAGACCCCCTTTTTCATAAAAGCGATAGGAAACGGAAATTCGCGTAAGGGTGTCCTGTACGGCATGGGACACCCTCTTTTTTTATTTTTTCGGAAAGGCAGGTATCTCCTTTTTTGCACTCGTGGGGAGATTATTCACTTTTTTTGATGACAATTTTCTTTTTCGGCTCGTCAGGGATAAGTCGATGCAGATGGATGAACAACAGGCCGTTATGGTATGTTGCTTCGATGCGGTCCTCTTTGACGGCGAACGGCAGTGGGATTGTTTTTTGGAATGGGCCTTGGAAAATGCCTTCTTCCACTAGCTCAAACCCCTTGAAGTTTAGATTAATGGTTGCTTTCACTTCCAACGTTTTGTATGATACATACACTTCTGCATCTTCGATTTTTTCGAGCCCTGGGAGGCTGATGACAACGAGCAGTTCGTTGTCTTTTTTGTAGATGTTCATACCGGATGATGGCTTGTTCGATGACGGCAGCAACGGCTGGATGCTTCCCCAAAAATCATTTTGGAAAAATTGCTGCCAATGTTTTGTCCAATCGGAAAACGGCGTAAACGGGTTTTCTTTGGCCATCGTGTCTCTCCTCCTCCGCTTATTCATCATATGCCGCCTTCTTCGTTTGGTGATTCAAAAAACACGAACATTTACATTGATGAAATACTAAATGTTCGATTTTTTTCCTTGACATGCCGAAAAAAAACCTGCTACTATAAAGGTAACTTCATAGTGTATGAGAAGATCCCTCATATAATTTTGGGAATATGGCCCAAAAGTTTCTACCCAATAACCGTAAATTATTGGACTATGAGGGAAAGGATCGGTTTTGGCTTTTTTTCGATCAGCAACTGTCAAAGCCCAGAACGATGCTTTCCCTCGTTTACGGACGGGAATGCATGTTCTGGGTTTTGTTGTGCTAGCAAAAGGAGTGAAACGGTATGAGCCCGCTCGTTGGGGTGATCATGGGAAGCCATTCGGATTGGGAAACGATGAAACATGCTTGCGCCATTTTGGAGGAATTGGGCGTTCCGTTTGAGAAAAAAGTCGTATCGGCGCACCGGACGCCGGATGAGATGTTTCGGTATGCGGAAACGGCGGAGGAGCGGGGCATTCGGGTGATCATTGCCGGAGCTGGGGGGGCGGCTCACTTGCCGGGAATGATCGCGGCGAAAACGACGCTGCCGGTGATTGGGGTGCCGGTGCAGTCAAAAGCATTGAATGGACTTGACTCGTTATTGTCGATTGTGCAAATGCCAGGCGGGGTGCCGGTAGCGACGGTGGCGATCGGCAAGGCGGGGGCGACCAACGCTGGACTGCTCGCCGCATCGATTCTTGGGTTGCTTGAGCCGCGCTATATGGAGGCGCTCAAAGCGCGGCGGGAAGCCATTCGAAAACAAATCGTAGAAAGCAGTGATCAACTTGACTAAGCGGCGGATCGTTCCTGGGCAGACGATCGGCATCATCGGCGGCGGGCAGCTCGGGCGGATGATGGCTTTGGCGGCGCGTGAGATGGGCTTTCGCATTGCCGTGCTCGATCCAACGCCTGATTCCCCGTGCGGGCAAGTGGCTGATATCGAAATGACGGCGGCGTATCATGATTTGGACGCTATGGCGGAACTTTCGCGCGTGAGCGATGTCATCACGTATGAATTTGAAAACATCGATGCGCGGGCGCTTGAATGGCTTGAGGCAAACGCCTATGTCCCGCAAGGAAGCCGGCTGCTTGCTGTAACGCAAGACCGGGCGCTGGAGAAAGCGGCGATCGTTGATGCCGGCTTGCCGGTGGCGCCCTATGTCGAAGTGAATGGAGCGGAGGAGCTTGAACAGGCCGTTCAGACGATCGGGTTCCCGTGCGTCTTGAAAACGCGGCGCGGCGGCTACGACGGCAAAGGGCAATATGTGCTGCGCGGCGAAAGCGATCTAGCCAAAGCGGCTGATTTGCTTCGGCTTGGCCCATGCATTTTGGAAGGCTGGGTGCCGTTTGTGAAGGAAATGTCGGTCATTGTCGCCCGCAACCTCGATGGTGAGACGGCTGTTTTTCCAGTGGCGGAAAATATTCATATCGAGAATATTTTGCATCAAACGATCGTTCCGGCCCGAATTCCGGAAAGCGTGCAAGAGCGGGCCATTCGCTACGCGGAAGTGTTGGCCGCATCGTTTTCGCTCGTTGGGACGCTGGCGGTGGAAATGTTTTTGACTGCGGACGGGGATATTTATATTAATGAGCTGGCCCCTAGACCGCACAACTCCGGACATTATACAATCAATGCATGCGCGACGTCGCAGTTTGCCCAGCACATCCGCGCCGTCTGCAACTGGCCGCTCGGATCGACCGAATTGTTGAAGCCGGCGGTGATGGTCAATATTTTAGGCGAGCACGTCGAGCCGGTCATTCGGCATATCGGTTCGTTCGACGGGGCGGTTTACGTCCATCTGTACGGCAAACACGAAGCGAAGCCGAAGCGGAAAATGGGGCATGTGACGGTGCTGGCAGACGATGTCGAGGGGGCGCTGGCGCGAATCGAATCGTGGCAAATTTGGCATGATCGGAGGCTGGAACGAGGATGATTGAACGTTACACAAGACCGGAAATGGGAGCGATTTGGACCGAGGAAAACCGCTTTAAGGCATGGCTTGAGGTGGAATTGCTCGCGTGCGAGGCGTGGGCTGAGCTTGGCGTCATCCCAAAAGAAGATGTCCGCCGCCTGCGTGAAAACGCGTCGTTTGACGTCAACCGCATTAAAGAAATTGAAGAAGAAACGCGCCATGATGTCGTCGCCTTCACCCGCGCCGTTTCTGAGACGCTTGGGGAAGAACGGAAATGGGTGCATTATGGTCTCACCTCGACCGATGTCGTCGATACGGCGTTAGGTTACCTGTTGAAACAGGCGAACGCGATTTTGCGGCGCGATTTGGAAAACTTCATTCAAGTGCTGAAAGAGAAAGCGCGCGAACATAAATACACGGTCATGATGGGGCGCACGCACGGCGTTCATGCCGAACCGACGACGTTCGGGCTGAAGCTGGCGCTTTGGTATGCGGAGATGGTGCGGAATTTGGAGCGGTTTGAACAAGCAGCCAAGATGGTGGAAGTAGGGAAAATTTCCGGCGCAGTCGGCACGTACGCCAACGTGGATCCGTTTGTGGAGCAGTATGTGTGTGAAAAGCTCGGCTTGACGCCGGCGCCGATTTCGACGCAGACGCTGCAGCGCGACCGCCATGCCTACTATATGGCGACGCTGGCCTTAATTGCGACATCGATTGAAAAATTCGCCGTCGAGATTCGCGGCTTGCAAAAAAGCGAAGTGCGCGAAGTCGAAGAGTTTTTCGCCAAAGGACAAAAAGGCTCATCAGCGATGCCGCATAAGCGCAATCCGATCGGTTCGGAAAACATGACCGGCATGGCGCGCGTCATTCGCGGCTATATGGTGACGGCGTACGAAAACGTGCCGCTTTGGCATGAACGCGACATTTCCCATTCGTCGGCGGAACGCATCATTTTGCCGGATGCGACGATTGCGTTGAACTATATGTTGAACCGATTCGCTACTATCGTGAAACATTTGCTTGTGTACCCGGAAAACATGAAAAAAAATATGGAGCGCACGTTCGGGCTCATTTATTCGCAGCGCGTCTTGCTCGCCTTGATCGACAAGGGGATGACGCGCGAGGAGGCGTACGATTTGGTGCAGCCGAAAGCGATGGAAGCGTGGGAGAGACAAGTGCCGTTCCGCTCGCTTCTTGAAGCAGATGAGCGGATCATGAGCCGGCTGACGAAAGAGGAGCTCGATGATTGCTTTGATTATCGCCATCATTTGAAACATGTCGATACGATTTTTGCCCGCTTAGGGTTGGAGTGAGCGGCTGCCGGCTGGTCGAAGCCGGCCGGCTATACAAAAGATTTTCAATCTTCTGGATAAATGGAGGCGTTGATCGTGCCGACGAAACAACAGCTGTTATATGAAGGGAAAGCGAAAAAAATTTATGCGACTGACGAGCCAGATGTGCTTTGGGTCGAGTACAAAGACAGCGCAACGGCGTTTAACGGCGAAAAAAAGGCGACGATCGCCGGCAAAGGGCGGCTCAATAACGAGATTTCCAGCCTGTTGTTTTTGAAGCTGCGCGAAGCAGGCATTGCCAATCATTTTATTGAAAAGCTGTCGCCAACGGAACAATTGGTTCGGCGCGTGACGATCATCCCGCTTGAAGTCGTTGTCCGCAATGTGGTGGCGGGAAGTTTAGCCAAGCGGATCGGTCTAGAGGAAGGGACATCGCTTGAGGCGCCGCTTGTTGAGTTTTATTACAAAAACGACGACCTTGGCGACCCGTTGCTGTTGGAAGATCATATCTTCATTTTAAAACTTGCTGGCCGCGAGGAAGTCGCCGCGCTGAAGCAGGCCGCGCTTGCGGTGAATGACGTGTTGCGCCTCCATTTTGCCGAGCGGAACGTGAGATTAATTGATTTTAAGCTTGAGTTCGGCCGTACGGCGGACGGAGCCATCCTCTTGGCGGATGAGATTTCACCGGACACGTGCCGGTTATGGGACGCAAAGACGAACGAAAAGCTCGACAAAGACGTGTTCCGCCGCGACTTGGGCAGTTTGACGGATGCGTACGAAGTCATTTTACAACGGTTAGGGGGAGAATCGGCATGTACAAAGTAAAAGTGTATGTCACGTTGCGCAAGAGTGTGTTGGATCCGCAAGGGACCACTGTAAAAGGGGCGCTGCACAGCTTATCGTATACGGAAGTGAAAGATGTACGAATCGGGAAGTTTATGGAGCTCGTTATTGAAGAGAGCGGCCGCGACATCAACGAGCTCGTCCGTGAAATGTGCGAAAAACTGCTTGCCAACCCGGTGATTGAAGATTACCGCTATGAAATCGAGGAGGCCGTCGCCCGATGAAGTTTGCCGTCGTTGTGTTTCCGGGGTCGAATTGCGATGTCGATATGTATCATGCGATCGCCGATGAACTTGGCGAAGAGGTCGAATACGTTTGGCATGATGAGGACAATCTAGACAGATTTGACGCCATTTTGCTTCCAGGCGGGTTTTCATACGGCGATTACTTGCGTTCCGGAGCCATTGCCCGTTTCTCCAAGGTGATGGCTGCCGTGAAGCAAGCTGCCGAAGCGGGGAAACCAGTGCTTGGGGTGTGCAACGGGTTTCAAATTTTGCTCGAAGCCGGCTTGCTTCCTGGGGCGATGCGCCGCAACCAAGGGCTGAAATTCATCTGCCGTCCAGTGCGGCTGACGGTGGAAAACAATGAGACAATGTTTACGTCTGCCTACGAAAAAGGCGAAGTCATTACGATCCCGATCGCCCATGGTGAAGGGAATTATTATTGCGATGAACAGACGCTCGAGCGCCTTGTCGAGAACCGGCAAATCGTGTTCCGTTACCATGGAGAAAATCCGAACGGCAGCTTGGCCGATATTGCCGGCATCGTCAATGAACGGGGCAATGTGCTCGGCATGATGCCGCATCCGGAGCGGGCGGTCGACGCCTTGCTCGGCAGCGCGGACGGATTGAAACTATTCCGATCGATCGTCAACTATTGGAGGGAGACGCATGTCGTTACTGCTTGAGCCGAGCGCGGCGATGATCAAAGAACAAAAGTTGTACCGTGAGATGGGATTAACAGATGAAGAGTTTGCGCGCATTGAAGCGATTTTAGGGAGACTGCCGAACTACACGGAAACCGGCATTTTTGCCGTCATGTGGTCGGAGCATTGCAGCTACAAAAACTCGAAGCCGGTGTTAAAAAAATTCCCAACGGATGGCCCGCACGTGCTGCAAGGGCCCGGCGAGGGCGCGGGCATTGTCGATATCGGCGACGGGCTGGCGGTGGCGTTTAAAATCGAAAGCCATAATCACCCGTCAGCGATCGAGCCGTACCAAGGAGCGGCGACCGGGGTCGGCGGCATCATCCGCGACGTCTTTTCGATGGGGGCGCGGCCGATCGCGCTGCTTAACTCGCTTCGATTTGGCGAATTGACGTCGCCGCGCGTCAAATATTTGTTCGAGCATGTCGTCGCCGGCATTGCCGGGTATGGCAACTGCGTCGGCATCCCGACCGTCGGCGGCGAGGTGCAGTTCGATCCGGCGTATGAAGGCAACCCATTGGTCAACGCCATGTGCGTCGGGATCATTCGCCATGAGGATATTCAGCGCGGCGTGGCGACCGGGGTCGGCAACACGGTCATGTACGTCGGGGCGAAAACAGGGCGCGACGGCATCCACGGGGCGACGTTTGCTTCGGAAGAGTTGAGCGAACAGTCGGAAGCAAAGCGTCCGGCCGTGCAAGTCGGCGACCCGTTTATGGAGAAATTGCTGCTGGAAGCGTGTCTTGAGGCGGTCAAGTCCGATGCGTTAGTCGGCATTCAAGATATGGGGGCGGCAGGACTCACAAGTTCATCCGCCGAGATGGCGAGCAAAGGCGGATTTGGTATCGAAATGAATTTGGATCTCGTCCCGCAGCGTGAGGCAGGCATGACGCCGTACGAAATGATGCTGTCCGAATCGCAGGAACGGATGCTGCTTGTCGTCAAGCAAGGTTGTGAAGACGAAATCGCCGCGATTTTTGCCAAATACGGTCTCGAAGCGAAAGCGATCGGCAAAGTGACCGCTGACAAAATGCTTCGCTTGTACTTCCGCGGCGAGGTGGCGGCGGAAATTCCGGTGGACGCCTTGGCGAAAGACGCGCCGGTGTATCATAAACCGTCGAAAGAGCCTGCCTATTACCGCGAGTTTCAAGCGATGCCGCCGTATATTCCGCACATCGAAGACTACAATCAAACATTGCTCGGGCTGCTCGCCCAGCCGACGATTGCGAGCAAAGAGTGGGTGTACGACCAGTACGACTACATGGTTCGGACGAACACGGTCGTCGCTCCGGGGTCGGACGCGGCGGTCGTGCGCATCCGCAGCACGAACAAGGCGCTTGCGCTGACGACGGATTGCAACTCGCGCTACTTGTATTTGGATCCGGAAACGGGCGGGAAAATCGCGGTCGCCGAGGCGGCGCGCAATGTCGTCTGCTCCGGAGCGAAGCCGCTCGCCATTACTGACTGCCTCAACTTTGGCAGCCCGGAAAAGCCGGAGATCTTCTGGCAACTCGAAAAAGCGGTCGACGGAATGAGCGAAGCGTGCCGGGCGCTCGAGACGCCGGTCGTGAGCGGCAACGTCTCGCTGTATAATGAAACGAACGGCGAGGCGGTGTATCCGACGCCGGTCGTCGGCATGGTCGGCCTCATTGACGATCTTTCCCATATTACGACTCAGTCGTTTAAGCAAGCGGGCGACCTCATTTACGTGATCGGCGAGGCGAAGCCGGAGTTTGGCGGCAGCGAGCTGCAAAAATGGCTGGAAGGCCGCATTTTCGGAAAAGCACCGGAGATCGACTTAGAGGTGGAAGCAAGCCGCCAGCGCCAGCTGCTTGCGGCGATCCGCGCGGGGGTGGTGGCGTCAGCGCATGATATTGCCGAAGGAGGATTAGCCGTTGCGCTTGCTGAGTGTGTCATGGGTGCTTCGGGGCTTGGCGCCAAGGTGACAATCGGCGGTAACCTCGTCAGTGAACTGTTCAGCGAAACGCAATCACGCTTTGTTGTCTCGGTGAAAAAAGAGCAAAAAGAGGCGTTTGAGCAACTGGTTGAAGCGAAACAAATCGGCGAAGTGACAGACGACGGCGCATTGGTGGTGAACGGGGAGCACGGTGAGACGCTCATTCACCTTTCCGTTGCCAAGATGCGGAACGTCTGGAAAGGGGCTATTCCATGCTTGCTGAAATCAAAGGATTGAACGAGGAGTGCGGCATTTTCGGCATTTGGGGGCATGAAGACGCCGCCCGGCTCACGTATTACGGACTGCACAGCCTGCAGCACCGTGGGCAGGAAGGGGCCGGCATCGTTGTCGCGCATAACGGGAGCTTATCCGGACATAAAGGGCTGGGGTTGGTGACCGATGTGTTTCAAAGTGGCACGCTCGATGCGCTCAAAGGGGCGGCGGCCATCGGCCATGTCCGCTATTCAACGGCGGGCGGGGGCGGCTATGAAAACGTTCAGCCGCTCTTGTTCCGCTCGCAAACCGGCGCGATGGCGTTAGCCCATAACGGCAATTTGACGAACGCCGTTGAGTTGAAGCTCGCGCTTGAAGAGCAAGGAAGCATTTTTCAGACGACATCGGACACGGAAGTGTTCGCCCATCTCATCCGCCGCAGTCAAGCGCCGACGTTTGTCGGGCAAATGAAAGAGGCGCTTCGTCAAATCGAAGGAGCGTTTGCGTTTTTGTTGTTGACGGAAAAGGCGCTCTATGCGGCGCTTGATCCGCACGGGTTTCGGCCGCTGTCGCTCGGCCGGCTCGGTTCAGCGTATGTCGTCGCCTCGGAAACGTGCGCGTTTGATGTCATCGGCGCCACGTACGAGCGGGAAGTGGCGCCTGGGGAACTGCTCATCATCAGCGGCGAAGGGGTGCGCTCGGAACGGTTCGCTCCCGAGCAACCTCGGTCCATTTGCAGCATGGAATATATTTATTTCGCTCGCCCGGACAGCCATGTCGATGGCATCAACGTCCATACCGCTCGAAAAAACCTGGGGAAACGCCTAGCGCTCGAGGCGCCGGCGGAGGCCGACATCGTCACCGGCGTTCCCGACTCGAGCATTTCCGTCGCCATTGGCTATGCGGAAGCGAGCGGCATTCCGTACGAATTAGGGCTCATTAAAAACCGCTATGTCGGCCGGACATTCATCCAGCCGTCGCAGGCGTTGCGCGAACAAGGGGTGAAAATGAAGCTGTCGCCGGTGCGCGGGGTTGTCGACGGCAAGCGGGTCGTAATGGTCGATGATTCGATCGTGCGCGGGACGACGAGCCGGCGCATCGTCACGATGCTCCGCGAAGCAGGCGCGGTTGAGGTGCACGTGCGCATCAGCGCGCCGCCGATCACCCATCCTTGCTTTTACGGCATTGATACCTCGTCAAAGGAAGAATTGATCGCGGCGAATCACACTGTTGAAGAGATTCGGCGCTTGATTGGCGCTGACTCCCTTGCCTTTATCAGCCAGGAAGGGATGCTTGAGGCTATCGGGCGCCCGGACGTCTCGCCGCAGCGCGGACAATGTTTGGCGTGCTTCACCGGCCGGTACCCGACCCGCCTCGACCAAGCGGCTCGTCCTTGCCTGACAGCGAAATGAACGATGCGCTGAAAGTGGGCGGCTGCCGCCGGCCAGGACGGTGAGCGCATTTCTAGGAAAGAAGCGTCGCCCGGCGAGAGCGTCGCCTAGAATGATGGTGAAATCGACATAGCGAGTCCTTAAGTTCGGTGATGTTGCCATTTCTCATTCAATCACCAACCTTCTAGAGCGCGATGGGTGACGAAAAGGAGGAAGCTGACGTGGCAAAGGCATACAAACAAGCAGGGGTTGACATCGAGGCCGGTTATCGGGCTGTCGCCCTCATGAAAGAGCACGTGCAAAAAACGATGCGTCCCGAAGTGCTGGGCGGACTTGGCGGGTTTGGCGGCCTGTTTGATCTATCGGCGCTCAACTACCGCCAGCCGGTGCTCATCTCCGGCACGGATGGCGTTGGGACGAAGCTGAAACTCGCGTTTTTGCTGGACCGGCATGATACGATCGGCATCGACTGCGTGGCGATGTGCGTCAACGACATCACGGTGCAAGGGGCGGATCCGCTCTTTTTCCTTGATTATATCGCTTGCGGCAAGGCGGTGCCGGAGAAAATCGCCGCCATTGTCAAAGGGGTGGCTGACGGCTGCGTCGAGGCCGGCTGCGCTCTGATCGGTGGGGAGACGGCGGAAATGCCGGGAATGTATGATGAAAATGAGTATGATTTAGCTGGGTTTGCCGTCGGCATTGCCGAAAAAGAGCAGCTTGTGACCGGAGAGACGATTCAAGCGGGCGATGCGCTTGTCGGGTTGCCATCAAGCGGCCTGCACAGCAACGGCTATTCGCTTGTGCGCCGCATCGTGTTTGAACAGGCGAAATTGTCGCTTGATAAGATTTACGAGCCGCTTGATGTTCCGCTCGGCGAGGAGTTATTGAAGCCGACGCGCATTTATGCGAAACTGTTGCACTCCGTGCGCGAGCGGTTTACGATCAAAGGGATGGCGCATATTACCGGCGGCGGATTTATCGAAAACATTCCGCGCATGCTGCCGGATGGGCTTGGTGCGCGCATTTGGCTCGGCTCATGGCCGGTGCTGCCGATTTTTGACTTTTTGCGTGAAAAGGGCCACCTTGCGGAAGAAGAGATGTTTTCCGTCTTTAATATGGGCATCGGCCTTGTGCTCGCTGTCAGCCCGGAAACGGCGGCGCCGCTTGTCGAGTGGCTCTCGGAACGGGGCGAGCCGGCGTACATCATCGGCGAAGTCATCGAAGGGGCGGGCGTGTCGTGTGCTGGAGGGAGCGAAGGATGAAGCGGCTTGCGGTGTTCGCTTCAGGCAGCGGAACGAACTTTCAAGCGATCGTCGACGCGGCGAAGCGCGGTGATTTGCCGGCGGAGATCGCTCTCCTTGTTTGCGACCGCCCGGAGGCGAAAGTGATCGAACGAGCGGCACGAGAAAACGTGCCGACCTTTGTGTTTTCGCCGAAAGATTACCCGTCGAAAGCGGCGTTTGAAGGCGAGATTTTGCGCGAGCTGAAGGAGCGCCGCATCGACTGGATTGCGCTCGCCGGTTATATGCGGTTGATCGGGCCGACGTTGCTTTCGGCTTATGAGGGAAAAATCGTCAACATCCATCCGTCGCTGTTGCCGGCGTTTCCGGGAAAAGATGCGATCGGCCAGGCGTATCGGGCTGGCGTCCGTGAAACGGGCGTCACCGTTCATTACGTCGATGAGGGGATGGATACCGGGCCAGTCATTGCCCAGCGCGCCGTTCCGGTCGTGCCGGGAGAGCCGATCGAGGCGCTGGAGGAGCGCATCCATCAAGTCGAACATGAGCTGTACCCGGTGGTGTTGCGCATGTTGCTGACGGAAACGGAACAACAAGAAGAAAGGATCGAGAATGATGGCAGTGAAACGAGCATTGATCAGCGTGTCCAATAAAGAAGGCATCATTCCGTTTGCGAAACAGCTGTCCGAACTTGGCGTTGAAATCATTTCGACCGGCGGGACGAAACGGGAGCTTGAAGAAGCCGGCGTTCCGGTCATTTCGATTTCCAATGTGACCGGCTTTCCGGAAATTTTGGACGGGCGCGTCAAAACGCTGCATCCGGCCATCCATGGCGGCATTTTGGCGGTGCGCAGCGACGAGCGCCATCAAGCAGCGCTCGCACAGCATGGCATTCACCCGATCGATTTGGTTGTCGTCAACTTGTACCCGTTCCAACAAACGATTGCCAAACCGGACGTGACGCTGGCGGAGGCGATTGAAAACATCGATATCGGCGGCCCGACGATGGTGCGGGCGGCGGCGAAAAACTACGCTGACGTTGCGATTGTCGTCGATCCGGCCGACTATCCGATGGTGATCGAAGAGCTGAAAACCACCGGTTCGATCCAAGCAAAGACGCGGCAAAAGCTTGCGGCGAAAGCGTTCCGCCATACGGCGGCGTATGATGCGATGATTGCCGAGTATTTGACCAACCTCACCGGGGAGGACTATCCGGAAACGCTCACCGTTACGTATACGAAAAAACAATCGTTGCGCTATGGCGAAAATCCGCATCAATCGGCGGCGTTTTACGCCAAACCGCTCGGCGCGGCGTTCTCGATTGCCAAAGCGGCGCAGCTGCACGGCAAAGAGCTGTCGTACAACAACATTAACGACGCCAACGCGGCGATCAACTTGATTCGCGAATTTCAAGAGCCGGCTGTGGCGGCGATCAAACATATGAACCCGTGCGGCGTCGGCATCGGCGCGACGTTGCTTGAGGCGTTTACGAAAGCGTACGAGGCTGACCCGGTGTCTATTTTCGGCGGCATTATTGCGGTTAACCGTGAAGTGGACAAAGAAACAGCCGAACGGATGCACGATATCTTTTTGGAAATCGTCATCGCCCCGTCATTCAGCGATGAGGCGCTTGCCATTTTGTCGAAAAAGAAAAACATCCGTCTGTTGACGCTTGACTTCACCGCGCCGAGCGTCAAAGAAAAAACGCTTGTGTCCGTCAACGGCGGCTTGCTCGTTCAAGACGCCGATACGTACACGCTCGAAGACGCTGAGTGGAACGTCGTCACGATGCGCGAGCCGACTGAGGCCGAGCGCGAGCAGCTTCGCTTCGCTTGGAAAGTGGTGAAACACGTCAAATCGAACGCCATCGTGCTGGCGAAAAACGGCATGACCGTTGGCGTTGGAGCCGGGCAAATGAACCGGGTCGGAGCGGCAAAGATCGCCATTGAACAAGCCGGGGAGCAGGCGGCGGGCGCTGTGTTGGCGTCCGATGCGTTCTTCCCGATGGACGATACGGTCGAGGCGGCGGCGAAAGCCGGCATTACGGCCATCATTCAGCCGGGCGGTTCGATTCGTGACGCCGATTCGATCCGCAAGGCGGATGAATACGGCATAGCCATGGTCTTCACCGGCGTGCGCCACTTTAAACATTAAGCGTGGCAAAGGAGAGGGAGACGATGAATGTACTGGTCATCGGACGAGGCGGGCGCGAGCACGCCATCGCTTGGAAAGCGGCGCAAAGCCCGCTTGTTGGCAAGCTGTATGCGGCGCCAGGCAACCCGGGCATGGCGGACGTGGCGGAGTTGGTCGATATCGATGAGCTCGACATGGAGGCATTGGTGCAGTTTGCGAAACAACAGGCGATCGATTTGACGATCGTCGGGCCGGAAGCGCCGCTTGCTGCCGGCATCGTGGATCGCTTTGTGGCGGAGGGGCTTCGCGTTTTCGGCCCGAGCCAAGCCGCGGCGCTCATTGAAGGAAGCAAGGCGTTCGCCAAAGAACTAATGAAGAAATACAGCATCCCAACGGCGGAACATGCGACCTTTACGTCGTATGAAGAGGCGAAAGCCTACATCGAACAAAAAGGCGCGCCGATCGTCATAAAAGCGGACGGGTTGGCCGCTGGCAAAGGCGTCACTGTCGCCCAAACGGTGGAAGAAGCGCTTGCCGCGGCGAAAGCGGCGCTTGTCGACGGCCAATTTGGCGCGGCCGGGAGCCAAGTCGTCATTGAGGAGTACTTGGAAGGAGAAGAATTTTCGTTTATGGCGTTTGTCAACGGCGAGAAAGTCTATCCGCTCGCCATCGCCCAAGACCATAAGCGGGCGCATGACGGAGACGAAGGGCCGAACACCGGCGGCATGGGAGCGTACTCACCGGTGCCGCAAATCCCAGTGGAGACGGTGGAAGCGGCGCTGGAGACGATTTTGCAGCCGGCGGCGAAAGCCTTGGCGGCGGAAGGACGACCGTTTCTTGGCGTGCTGTACGCTGGATTGATGGCCACGGCAAATGGGCCGAAAGTGATCGAATTTAACGCCCGCTTCGGCGATCCTGAGGCGCAAGTGGTGTTGCCGCGCTTGAAAACTGATTTGATTGAGGCGATCTTGGCAGTGATGGAAGGAAAAGAGCTGGCGCTCGAGTGGACGGATGAGGCGGTGCTCGGTGTCGTGCTGGCGGCTAAAGGCTATCCCGGGGCTTACGAGCGCGGGGACGAAATCCGCGGGTTGGACCGAATCTCCCCTGATGCGTTGTTGTTCCATGCTGGCACGAAACGGGAAGGCGGCGCATGGTATACGAATGGCGGGCGCGTTCTTCTGTTGGCGGCCAAAGGGGAGACGCTCGCCAAGGCGAAGGAAAAAGCGTACGAGCAGTTGGCGGCGATCGACTGCGACGGCTTATTTTACCGGCGCGACATCGGCCGGCGCGCTATCGAACGCGCCTCCGCCGCATATACACGTACGAAAGGGCGATAATGCCGCCGATTAACGCGGCCAACACAAACGACATATCGGTCATATACTCAAGCAGCATGGTGGTTCACTCCTTTGCAGTGGAAGGTGTCCCCGCACGGCGGGACACCTTTTTTGATGATGTTTGGCTAGTCCACAATGCCAAACCGCGGATCATTTTGCTTTCTTCTCTTTCATTGACAGTTGGCACTCTTCATTGGCCGCTTCGATACGCAGCAGCACGTATCGCTCACGATGTGAAAAATTTTACCGAATGACGGTGGAATGGAAGACATCGGTAAAAGCGGTGCGCAACGTCGGGCGGATGTCCTCCCTCATGTCGGATTAACGACTGCTTCCTTTTCCTCTTCAAGCAGCTGCCGGCGCTGCATATTGTCAAACAGGGCGGTCATCGGACAAAAACGGGTGATCCCTTCTCCGACTTTCATCGCCCCAAGCAAAGCGGCCCACAAATAGGATGTGCACCATGGCCGCCGTGCGAGGCGGGCGGTGGCCCAGGCGATGACAGTCAGGCCAACCGTGATGCGAATGAATGCGTTCACAATGCCGATATTCGTCATCGGTCTGCCCCCTCCTTATATTTTTTATTGTGAAAGTCGCTTTTGTGCGTTAAAATGGTTGTATGGAACGATTAGGAAACAAGGGACGGGATGGCTATGGGCGAACAACGTTACCGATGGAAAGGCAGTGAGCTGCGGGAACAAGCAGCCATCATCGATGGCAAACAATCGCCGACGAAAGTATTAGTAAACGCGACGTATTTGCATTCGTATTTTCGTGAATGGGTAAAGGGAAATATATGGATACATGGCGATCGCATCGTGTATGCCGGCGAGCGGTTCCCCGATCGTGTCGACGAGGTATGCGAGATCGTCGACTGCCGTGGGTATGTGCTCGTTCCTGGCTACATCGAGCCGCATGTTCATCCGTTTCAATTATATAATCCCCATTCATTTGCCCGTTATGCAGCGGCGCACGGGACAACAACGCTCCTCAATGACAACTTGTTTTTGCTTTTGCAGCTTGATGATGAAGAGGCGTTTTTATTTTTGCAAGGAATGAATGCGCTTCCAACATCGATGTATTGGTGGTGCCGGTTTGATGGGCAAACGGAGCTTGAACGCGAAGAGGAGCAAGTGTCCAATGCTCGGATCAAGCGCTGGCTTGACCAAGAGGTGGTGCTTCAAGGCGGTGAGTTGACCTCATGGCCAAAAGTGGCGAGCGGCGACGACATCATTTTGTATTGGATGCAAGAAGCGCACCGGCGCCGCCGCAAAATTGAAGGGCATTTTCCCGGTGCGTCGGAAAAAACGCTTGTCAAAATGGCGCTCTTTGGTGCGGATGGCGATCATGAGGCGATGACGGGAAAGGAAGTGTATATGCGCCTTTCTCACGGCTATACCGTTACGCTCCGCCATTCATCGATCCGCCCGGATTTGCCGGTGCTGCTTGAGGAAATGAAAGCGCTTGACGTTCGGCATTATGACAAATGTTTGTTGACAACGGACGGATCGCCGCCATCATTTTATGAAGACGGAGTGATTGACCGGCTCATCCGCATCGCGATGGAGCACGGCGTGCCGGTGATCGATGCTTATGCGATGGCGACGATCAACGCCGCCCGTCACTACGGCATCGAGCATCTTCACGGCAGCATCACCACCGGCCGCATCGCTCATATCAACTTTTTGCGCTCGGCTCATGACCCGATGCCGGTGCAAGTGCTGGCCAAGGGAGAATGGGTGAAGCGCGATGGAGAAGCACCGTCTCTTTGGCCGGAGCCGGAATGGGATCGTTTTGGCATTCGGCCTCTGTCGTTGTCATGGGAGCTTGACTGGGATGATTTGCAATTTTCGATGCCGATGGGGTTGCGCATGGAAAACGCCGTCATTTTAAAGCCGTATTCCGTATCGATCGATACGTCGCGCGATCGTTTAAGTCATGACCATGATGAATGCTTTTTGGCTTTGTTTGACCGAAACGGCCGCTGGCGTGTCAATACGATGTTGAAAGGGTTTGCATCAGCGCTTGGTGGGTTGGCGAGTTCCTACTCAAACACCGGGGATTTGATTTTGATCGGCAAACATAAGGAAGATATGCTGCTCGCCTTCCAGCGGATGAATGAGATCGGCGGCGGCATTGTCCTTGCCGAGGAGGGGGAGATTTTGTTTGAACTTCCGCTTCCTTTGGGAGGCATGATGTCCCCCGTGGAGATGAACGAACTGATGAACGAAGAAAAAACGTTCGTCCGTTTGTTGCGCGAGCGCGGGTATCGTTTCGAAGACCCGGTGTATTCGCTGCTTTTTTTGCAGTCCACCCATCTGCCGTATGTGCGCGTCACGCAACGCGGGATTTATGATGTGATGCACAAAACGGTACTCTTTCCTTCAATAATGCGGTAAAATAAAAAAGAAAAAGGTTGTGTGTCCATTGAAACGTTGGCTGTTTTTCATCAGCTGCGCGGCATTGTTGTTAGGCGGCTGCACGGCCAAAAGCGAGCCGAAACAGGCCGGGCCGGCCAAATCGAATCATGCACAGGAGCCGTCGTCTGAGCGTCCGGCGGAGGAGACACAAACGTCTCCGTTGACCGGATTGCCGGCGAAAGGGGACATCCATCAACGGGTCGTCGGCGTGATGATCAACAATCATCCGAAGGCGCGGCCGCAATCAGGGCTCCGTGCGGCGGACATCGTGTATGAGGTGCTCGCCGAGGGCGATATCACCCGTTTTTTGGCGTTGTACCAAAGCGAATTGCCGGAGCGGGTCGGACCGGTGCGAAGCGCGCGCGATTACTATATCGATTTGAGCGAAGGCTACCATGCCCTGTATGTATGCCACGGCTGGAGTCCGGAGGCGAAAGCGCGGCTTGAGGGGGGCGGAATCGACTATTTGAACGGATTGTTTTACGACGGCACGCTGTTTCAGCGCGTCCCGTTCCGCAAGGCGCCGCACAACTCGTACATTACGTTTGCCAACATTGAAAAAGGGGCGGAACAAAACGGATATGCCTGGACGGATGAAGTCGCGCCGCTATCGTTTCGCGCCGATGAACCGAGCGGCGAGAAAGTGGAGACAGTGCGCATCGCCTATTCGCACCGAGCTTATGCCCAGGTCGAATACAAATATGTTCCTGAACAAAAAGGGTATTACCGGTACAGCGGCGGCGAGCAAACGATCGATTACGATACCCGTAAGCCAGTTGTTGTGCAAAACGTCATGATCATCGCCGCCCGCCATCAAGTGATCGACAGCCATGGGCGGCGCGACATCGACCTTGCTTCCGGCGGCAAGGGGTACCTGCTTCAGGGCGGCGTTATGCAGCCGATCGAATGGAAAAATGTCGACGGCCGGCTGCTGCCGTACCATAACGGGGCTCCGATCGGATTCGTGCCGGGAAAAACGTGGATCAATATCGTGCCAGAATTGGAGATCGTTCAATGGAAATAGCGAACCGCCTGCTTTGTCCGCTGCAAGGCAGGAGGAGCCGTGGATCGACACATCGGCCGGCAGTTGGAAGACGGCTGCCGACTACCACATTTTTTGCGTCAAAAGCAAGGAGGAAACAGCTATGCAAATTGACAAACTGCGCGGCAGAGAGTTGGATCAACTGTTTAAAGCGATTTTGTCGCTGCGCGATTTAGAAGAGTGTTACCGTTTTTTCGATGATTTATGCACCGTGAATGAAATCCAGGCGCTCGCCCAGCGGCTCGAGGTCGCCCGCATGCTGCGCGAAGGATATACGTACCATAAAATCGAAACGGAAACTGGGGCGAGCACGGCGACGATTTCGCGAGTCAAGCGCTGCCTCAACTACGGCAATGACGCTTACGCCATGGCGCTCGATCGCATTAAAGAGGAGCAACAGCAAGAAGAGAAAGAAGCCAACGAAGCGGTCACAGACTGACGCGGTAAGGAGATTCCTTCCATTTGCAAAGGAACTCCTTTTCTTTTTGCGGATTTGTTATAATGGAACAATGGAGAAATGAGTGGAGGGTTACCGCTATGGAGGAGATTCGCGCTTGGCGCCATGTGTTTAAACTCGACCCGAATAAACCGATTGATGACGAGCGTCTTGAGCGCCTTTGCGAATCGGGAACGGATGCCGTCATCGTCGGCGGGACCGACGGGGTGACGATCGACAACGTGCTTGATTTATTGGCTCGCATCCGCCGTTTTTCCGTGCCATGCGCGCTCGAAGTCACAGACGTCGAAGCGTTGACGCCGGGATTTGACGTGTATTTCATTCCGATCGTGTTAAACAGCCGGCAGGCGGAGTGGATCGTCAGCCGCCATCACGAGGCCGTGAAACAATACGGCGATATCATGAACTGGGACGAGATTGTCGCAGAAGGTTACTGCATTTTAAATCCGGAATGCAAAGCCGCCAAGTTGACGGAAGCCGACACGGAGCTCGGTGTTGACGATGTTGTAGCATATGCCCGTTTAGCCGAGCATTTGTACAAGCTGCCGATTTTTTACCTGGAGTATAGCGGGGCGTACGGCGATCCGGCTCTCGTGGAAAAAGTGAAACAAGCGCTCGGTCGTGTGCAGCTGTTTTATGGCGGCGGCATCACAACGCCCGAGCAGGCGGCGGATATGGCGCGCTATGCTGATACAGTCGTCGTCGGCAACGCGATTTATGATGCGTTCGAACAGGCGTTGGCGACGGTGGCGGCGGTGAAGCAGACAGCTGGTCAACGGAGCAGAGATGGTGTAAAATAGAACATATGTTTTATTGGTGGTGGAGACGATGAACTTTTTGTCAGAAAAGCTGCTTTCGCATTTAAACAAAGAGCAGCAAGAAGCCGTGAAGACGACGGAAGGCCCTTTGCTTATTATGGCGGGGGCGGGGAGCGGAAAAACGCGCGTGCTGACGCACCGGATCGCTTATTTGATGGCGGAAAAACAGGTGGCGCCGTGGAATATTTTGGCCATTACGTTTACGAACAAAGCGGCGCGCGAGATGAAAGAGCGGGTGCAGGCGCTCTTAGGCGGAGCGGCGGAAGGGGTGTGGATTTCAACCTTCCACTCGATGTGCGTCCGCATGTTGCGCCGCGATATTGACCGCATCGGCATTAACCGCAATTTTTCCATCCTCGACCCGACGGATCAGCTTTCGGTCATCAAAACGATTTTGAAAGAAAAAAATATCGATCCAAAAAAATTTGAGCCGCGGACGATTTTAGCGACGATCAGCGCGGCGAAAAACGATTTGATCGCGCCGGAGCAATTCGCGAAGCGGGCATCGACGTACTACGAAAAGATCGTCGGCGACGTGTATCAAGAGTATCAACAGCGCCTTCTCCGCAATCATTCGCTCGATTTCGACGATTTGATCATGACGACGATCCACTTGTTTGACCGCGTGCCGGATGTGCTTCAATATTACCAGTATAAGTTCCAGTACATCCATATCGATGAGTACCAAGATACGAACCGCGCTCAATATACGCTGGTGAAAAAGCTCGCGGAGCGGTTCCAAAATATTTGCGCCGTCGGCGATGCCGACCAGTCGATTTACCGGTGGCGCGGGGCGGACATTCGCAACATATTGTCGTTTGAGCGCGACTACCCGAACGCGAAAGTCATTTTGCTTGAACAAAACTACCGCTCGACGAAACGTATTTTGCAGGCGGCAAATGAAATCATTGCACATAACGTCAATCGAAAGCCAAAGCGGTTGTGGACGGAAAACCCGGAAGGGAAGCCGATCGTCTATTATGAAGCGATGAACGAAGCGGACGAAGCCCAGTTTGTCGCCCGCCGCATTCAAGAGGCGGTTGAGCGCGGGGAGCGCCGCTACCGCGATTTTGCCGTGCTTTACCGGACGAACGCCCAGTCGCGCGTCATCGAGGAAATGTTTTTAAAAGCGAACATTCCGTACCAAATCGTCGGCGGCTTAAAGTTCTATGACCGGAAAGAAATTAAAGACATTCTCGCTTACTTGCGCGTCATCGCCAACCCCGATGACGATTTGAGCTTGCTTCGCATCATCAACGTGCCAAAGCGCGGCATCGGTGCCTCTACGATCGACAAACTTGTCCGCTATGCGGCCGAGCATGAGCTGTCCTTGTTTGAAGCGCTCGGCGAGCTGGAGATGATCGGGTTCAGCGCGAAGACGGCCGGGGCGCTTGCGGCGTTCCGCGGACAGCTTGAGCAATGGACACAGCTGCAAGAATACGTTTCGGTGACGGAACTTGTGGAAGAGGTGCTCGACAAATCGGGCTACCGTGAGATGCTCAAGGCGGAGCGGACGATCGAAGCGCAAAGCCGGCTTGAGAACTTGGACGAGTTTTTGTCGGTGACGAAGCATTTTGAAAACGTAAGCGATGATAAATCGCTCGTCGCCTTTTTAACCGACTTGGCGCTCATTTCCGATTTGGACGAGCTGAATGGGGCGGATCAGGCGGACAAGAACGATGCCGTCGTCTTAATGACGCTGCACGCCGCCAAAGGGCTTGAGTTTCCGGTTGTGTTTTTGATTGGCATGGAAGAAGGCATTTTTCCGCACATTCGTTCACTTGAAGATGATGATGAAATGGAAGAAGAGCGGCGGCTGGCGTATGTCGGCATCACCCGTGCTGAGGAAGAGCTCGTGCTAACGAACGCACAAATGCGGACGCTGTTTGGCAACATCCAAATGAACCCGCCGTCGCGCTTTTTAGATGAGATTCCAGCGCATTTGCTGGAGACGGTCTCGCGCGGAAAACCGCCTGTTTCCCGCCTAGCGCCCGTTCGCTTGCGGGCAGGCAGCGCTGTCGGGGCGTGGAAAGTCGGCGACCGGGCGAACCACCGGAAATGGGGAGTGGGCACTGTCGTCAGCGTTCGCGGCGAAGGCGACGACCAAGAACTCGATATCGCCTTCCCGAGCCCGATCGGCATTAAACGTCTGCTCGCTAAATTTGCGCCGATTGAGAAAGCATAGGAAAGGAGAACGGGTGAACGTATGGACCGCCAACAAGCCGAACGGCGCGCGGCCGAGCTGCGCGAACTATTGAACCGCTATGGCTACGAATATTACGTGCTCGACCGGCCGTCCGTCCCGGACGCCGAGTATGACCGGCTCATGCAAGAGCTCATCGCTATCGAGGAACAATATCCGGAATTGAAAACGAGCGACTCGCCGACCCAGCGCATCGGCGGCCCGCCGCTTGAGGCGTTTCGCAAAGTGACGCACCGCGTGCCGATGATGAGTCTCTCGAACGCGTTTGACGAAGGGGATTTGCGCGATTTTGACCGCCGCGTTCGCCAAGAAGTCGGCCAAGCGGCGTACGTGTGCGAATTGAAAATTGACGGACTCGCCGTCTCTGTCCGCTATGAAGACGGCTATTTCGTTCAAGGAGCGACGCGCGGCGACGGAACGACCGGCGAGGACATTACGGAAAATTTAAAAACGATCCGCTCGCTGCCGCTTCGCCTGAAAGAGCCGGTGTCGCTGGAGGCGCGCGGCGAAGCGTTCATGCCGAAAGCATCGTTTTTGCGCTTGAATGAGGAGCGAAAAGCCCGGGGCGAAGAGCTGTTTGCCAATCCGCGCAACGCCGCGGCCGGCTCGCTTCGCCAGCTCGATCCGAAAGTGGCGGCATCGCGCCAGCTCGATTTGTTCGTCTACGGCTTGGCCAATGCCGAAGAACTTGGCATTGAGTCGCACAGCGAGGCGCTCAACTACTTACAGGCGCTCGGGTTTAAAGTGAATTCAGAGCGGCGGCGCTGCGCGAACATCGATGAGGTGATCGCCTTCATCAACGAATGGCACGAAAAACGGCCGCAGCTGCCGTACGAGATCGACGGCATTGTCATTAAAGTCGATTCGTTTGTCCAACAGCGGCAGCTTGGCGTCACGGCAAAAAGTCCGCGCTGGGCGATCGCCTACAAATTCCCGGCTGAAGAAGTGGTGACGACGCTCATCGGCATTGAGGTCAACGTCGGGCGCACCGGCGTCGTCACTCCGACGGCGATTCTCGAGCCGGTCCGCGTCGCCGGCACGACCGTGCAGCGCGCCACCCTTCACAACGAAGACTTTATCCGCGAGAAAGACATTCGCATCGGCGATGCGGTCATTATCAAAAAAGCGGGCGACATCATCCCGGAAGTCGTCGGCGTCGTCGTCGACCGGCGCAACGGGGACGAAACGCCGTTTGCGATGCCGACGCACTGCCCGGAATGCCAAAGCGAACTCGTCCGCCTGGATGGAGAAGTGGCGCTTCGCTGCCTGAATCCGAAATGCCCGGCCCAGCTGCGCGAACGGCTCATCCATTTTGCCTCAAGAGCAGCGATGAACATTGAAGGGTTGGGCGAAAAAGTGGTCACCCAACTGTTTAACGCCGGCCTCGTCCACGATGTCGCCGATTTGTACCGGCTGACGAAAGAACAGCTCATCGGTTTGGAACGGATGGGCGAAAAGTCAGCAGCCAACTTGCTTGCCGCCATTGAAGCGTCGAAGCAAAATTCGCTTGAGCGGCTGTTGTTTGGCCTTGGCATCCGCTACGTCGGGGCGAAAGCCGCCCAGCTTTTGGCCGAGCATTTTGAAACGATGGAGCGGCTGGAGAAAGCGACGAAAGAGGAATTAATGGCCGTGCCGGAAATCGGGGAAAAAATGGCCGACTCGATCACCGCCTTCTTTGCCCAGCCGGAAGCGGCCGAGCTGTTGAATGAGCTGCGGCTTTACGGCGTCAACATGGCATACAAAGGGCCGAAGCGGGCGGCTGAGGCGCCCGCTGACTCCGCCTTCGCTGGCAAAACGGTCGTCTTGACCGGAAAACTTATGTCCATGTCGCGCAACGAAGCGAAAGAACAAATTGAACGGCTCGGCGGGCGCGTCACCGGCAGCGTCAGCCGCAGCACCGATCTTGTCATCGCCGGAGAGGATGCCGGATCGAAGCTCGATAAAGCCCAGCAGCTTGGCATTGAGATTTGGGACGAATCACGATTTTTGCAAGAGATCAGCAGGGAGGAACGATGAAACAGATTCTATCACTTCGTAGCTTAGTTGCCCGTCGTTGGACGAACCGGGCCCGAAAGCGGTTGGCTGCCATCGGGCTCGCCTCCATCTGTTTGTTGTCTGCTTGTGCGCCGAAGTTTGATCAAGGTCAAGTAGTCCAAAATAAGGGCGATAAAGAGCAAGAAGCGGTCATTCCGAAATACAACATTTCCGACTCGTACTACCGCGTCGTATTGCCCTTTAAACCGTCCGGGGCCCGTGGGGAGGTCGTCAACGATTTAAATACGCGCCTTGATGTCGACGAATTTGAGACGGGGCTTATGCGCCTCGCCACCGAGCAGTTTCCGTCAGATGAGTACTTGTTCCAAGAGGGGCAATATTTAGACAGCGAGACAGTCGGAAAATGGCTCGCTCGCAAGAAGACGACTCGCCAGCTGAAGGAAGAGAAAATGAAGCCGGAAGACAATCTCGGCTTAAACCCACCGATCAGCGACACAGGAACAAATGAACAAAAAAACAAACAAAGCCCGATTTATTTGGCGAGCATTTTGGAACATGATTATTTGGTCAAAGTCGACAACGACAAAGTGAAGCTCGGCGGCATCGCTATCGGCCTGGCGTTAAACTCCGTCCACTATTACTCGACCGAACAAGGCTATCCGCGCGAGGTCAAAATCAAAGACGATGTCATCGAACGGGAAGGAAAGCGGATCGCCGCTGAGGTGCTGAAGCGACTGCGGAGCATGAAAGGGCTCGGCAGCGTGCCGATCACGATCGCCCTGTACAAACAAGCGCCCCGTTCATCTGTCGTTCCAGGCCACTTTTTTGCCGTCACCCATGTCGATGGGGGAGACAGCACCATCGATGATTGGGAGGCGGTGAACGAGGAATATTATTTATTCCCGTCCGATGAGGCGGAAGAGAACCATCGTGATGACTGGCTCAAATTCAACAATTTTAAATCAGACGTTGAAGACTTTTTCCCGAACTACACCGGCATCGTCGGCAGAGGGTTGTACGTCAACGACCAGCTTCAGAAGTTAACGATCAACATTACGATGCCGTTTTACGGCAAAGCGGAAGTGATCGGCTTTACCCAATACGTGACCGGTTTGGTGATGGAAAAATTCCCGGACTACATCACCGTCAATGTCTACATCGCCTCGGCCGGCCAGCCGGAAAGCCTCATCGTGCGCCAGGCGAAAGCAGACGAGCCGTTTGTGCATATTTATCAATGACAACGCGTCGCATCCTCTCTGGACGAGCCGGAGGGGATGTTTTTCGTTGACGCACTTGTTTCGATATGGAAAAGCAGGCCAAAAGGCCGCATAGCGCAACACGGTTGAGCCCCTCTTTTTAGAGGAAAGGGCTAAATGGGGATGGAAGCAGGGTTCCCATCTGTCTCTCATCAGCGCGGACAAACATGGGGCGAGCAACTTGAAACCGTGATTTGTCGGATGGGAGGCAGATTGGTAAAATGATAACCTAGAGACGTGGGTGGCTATGGCCGCCTTTGTTCGAAATGCCGGATTATCCTGTCTGTTTTCAAACTGCACAAGTAAAGGTGTGTCACGATCATGAAAGCCATCTGTGTGTTTTGCGGATCAAGTTATGGACAAAGCCAGAAATATAAAGAAGCAGCCCAAGAGCTCGGAACGTTTTTCGCCCGAAGCGGCATTACGCTCATTTACGGCGGCGGGACACGGGGCTTGATGGGAGAGGTTGCTGAGGCGGCGCTAGGCCATCAAGGGCGCGTAGTTGGGATCATTCCGCAATTTTTGAAGGACCGGGAAGTGGCGCATGATCGGTTGACCAAACTGTTGGTCGTCGATACGATGCATACGCGCAAGGCGAAAATGTACGAGGCGGCCGACGGGTTTATCGCCATGCCCGGGGGCTATGGAACGTACGAAGAGCTGTTTGAAGTGCTCTCGTGGTCGCGCGTCGGCCTCCATCAAAAGCCGATCGGCCTGCTCAATGTGGACGGGTTTTTCGACCCGCTCCTTGACTTGCTTCGGCATACCGTCGAAAACGGATTTGCCGCGCCGGAAGATCTTGATCTCATCGTTAGCGCCGAGGATATTTTGACGTTGTATGAGCGGATGAAGACGTTCCGCCATCATCGCTGCTCTAGAGCGTGTGAGAGAGATTGAACCGGCTAAGCTGGCAAATTGTTCACTTCATACGCGGCGCGGATGCCGGATTCAATGGCGCCTTGAATCCATCCGTGGTGGGTGGAAGCGTGTTCCCCGGCAAAATGCATCCGTCCCTCGGGAGTCGCAATGTACGGCGACAGCTCCGTCACTTGATTCGGCTTCATCATCGTAAAGGCGCCGCCGGAATACGGATAGCGCACCCAGCTATGGCTCGTTCCCGTTTCAAATTCACGGTACACTTGTTCCCCATGGAGGACGGCTAAATTTTTCAACGTATATTCAAGACGTTCTTCATCGCTTAAGCCGTCCCATGGGATCGTGTCATCTTCCCACGTATAGCTTGCCAGTACGACGCCTGGCCCCGTCGTGCCAATGCCTTGGCTTGGATATTGTGTATACGTAATTGGCAGATCGGAAACGGTTTTGCCCCCGAACATGCCTTCCTTTTCCCAAAACCGTGTTTTAAACTGGATGCCGGTTTTCGTTGAACCGGCGTAATGAAGCTCGCGAATGGCTTTCCATTTGTTTTCGGAAAAGGAATGGCGCGGTTCGATGTCGACAAACTGCAAAATCGAAAACGGGATGGTGACGATCACGTGATCGGCGGTGATTTGAAACGGTTGAAGAATTTTTGTGTGCGTGGCGTGGACGGTGACGCCATTTTCGTGCTGGACGATTTTTTGCACTTTGTGGCTGAAAAGGATGTCATCCTTCAGTTGCGGCAAAAAGGCTTTCGGAAGTCGGTCGTTTCCTCCCACAATCTCATAAAAACGAATGTTCGGAGTAAACAGCACCATGAGTTCACGCAACATTTCCAGAAACGACAGTTCTGGCAATCCTCCGAGCGAAAGAACGGCTTTGATCATATCGATGGCTCCCACAGACAACTGTAGGCCGAACGGGTTGTAGCGCAAATAGGCGTCCAGCGAGTAGCGATCCAGTTGTTCAATGACAATCGGCCAATGGTGTTCCGGATGTTGTTCAATGAATTGAATAACCGGACGAATGGCCATCTGCAATAATTGGGAAGCAGTTTTGCCCCGTTCATGCGCGGCGACCGGAAAGCCAAAGAGGTCGGGATGCTGCTCATATTCGCCAAGACGCGCTTTCACGCCGCGAAAATAAAGAATGTCGCGCGGAGTGCTGTTGATAAACGGGTGGAGCGGCAAGTTGAATTTTTTGATATATTCCAATGTCAACTGATGGGTGTGCGGGATGCGCATGGCGCCGGCTTCAAGATACTGGTCGTCGCGAAAGTTGGAGCGGAGCGTGTAGATTCGGCCGCCGACCCGCTCGGACGCTTCAAGGATGGTGATGCGATGTTCGGCTTGCTTCAGCAATGACGCCGCGACAAGCCCCGCCATGCCGGCGCCGATGATGACGATGTTTTTCGGCGCCGATGCTTTCTTTAAGCCGTTTCGAATGATCGAGACCATCGTTTCCATCGAAAGTTTTGGAGAAACATACGGGTGGGACATGGTTGAATTCCCCCTTTGCCGTTTGCGTCTTGCGATGATGAAGATAATACGGTTATTCCATCTTATTCAGCGGCAAAGGGGAGTATGTGAGAACAGGAATGTCCGTCACGATCTGGAAACGATATACGTCCCGCCATCGATTTCAATGCGGTGCTGCTCCTGTATACCCACAAGCCGGCACAAAAACGGACGCGTCGACGGCTGGCGGTGGGCTTCATAAAAATGAAGGGTAATGCCGCCGACGGCTAGTTCAGCGTACGCACCTGCCTCATCGCGCCCAAAGCGGGGGGCAGGAAGGCCAAACAGCCGCCGATACACGTCGATGGTGCGGCGAAGGTCGAGCGTATAGACGCTGATGGACGACAAAAAAAGAGACCCAACCGGGTGTCGAATCAGCGGTGCCAGCTCATTCATCCGCACGTCATCGTCATCGCCCCACTGGATAAAAAACGGGTAACGGAACGCCCCGTCTATGTCGTCTTCTATAAACAGCATGGTCCACGTCAATCGTTTGCCATCATAGCGCTGGCGGCTGCCAGGGAGCGGCCCGATCGGGGTGAACCCTTTGTTTTTGAGCTGTGCGGCCAACGTTTCGATATCGTTCGTTCGAAAGGCGAACTGGGAAAAGCCGTTTCCGTCTTCGCGGTCGGCGACAAGCTGGGCGATGAGCGGATTTCCGCACGTTTTTGCCGTCTGCTCATCGGCAATGCCGATCCATTCGATGTAGCGCAAATGGTCGAAATAACACAAAGCATTATACGTTCCCCATGACGGATGGCGGCCGCCATGGATGGATGTAAACCCCAACTGTTCAAACGCAGCTTTCGCCTGTTCCGGCCGCTCGGTCAAATGGACGAGATGGTCAAACGCAACATTCATGGCGGCGGGCTCCTTCCGTATTGAGAATCGATTAACGAAACAGCATTTCTTTGAGCTTGTAAATGATTCGTTCGTTATCGACGGTGCGGTGGGCGATGAAATTCAAGTCCAGTTTGATGTCTTCGATCTGGGCGGCCAATTGCTCGTAGCGGGAGTCCATTTTTTGTTCGAGGTGTTCCACCGCTTGCTTCAATGAAGCGAACTCCTGATGAAGATGGTGGACGTCAGCGGCGAGAGCTTCCAGCTTCGCGTCTGTTTCGTCTTGACGATGAAGAAGGGCGGTCACGATGCCGTTCAATTCCTTTTGTCCGGCGCGAAGCGAATCTTGTTCTTGGCGCAGACGCTGTTGTTCCAAACGGATTTCTTGCTGCTCTTTGCGAATCTCTTGTTGTTCTTTTCGAATCTCCTGTTGCTCTTTCCGGATTTCTTGTTGCTCTTTCCGGATTTCTTGCTGTTCCTGGCGAATGGCGATTTGTTCCCGCTCGAGCCGCTCTTGGCCTTCCACGAGCTTTTGCAGTGTCCCGTCCATCGCGTTCAAGCGGTCGAGCACTTGGGCGAGCAAGGCTTCACTCATCGTCATTATTCCCCCTTTTTCAAGTTATGGTTATTATAGTACATATGTTCGGGATTGTCAATGAGCAACAAAGCAAATGTTGGCTGGAATGTTGCTTTATTTCCTTAACGTTTGGTATCATCATAGTATTGTGGAAGGTCGACCATGCGGAGGTGAACAAAATGTCGCGAATTTCGATTGAACAAGTGAAACATGTCGCCGATTTGGCGCGGTTGGCGATTACGGATGAAGAGGCGGAGATGTTTACGAAACAGCTCGATGCGATCATTACGTTTGCCGAGCAGTTGAATGAATTGGATACGGAGAACGTTCCGCCGACTTCACACGTGCTCGATATGAGAAACGTCATGCGCGAGGATGTTCCCGAACCGGGGCTGCCGCGCGAGGAAGTGTTGAAAAACGCACCGGACCAGCAAGACGGCCAGTTCCGCGTGCCGGCCATTTTAGAGTAAAGGAGGGGGATTTATGCCGCTTTTTGATCATACGGTGTCGGAATTACATACGTTGCTACAGAAAAAGGAAGTATCGATTTCCGATTTAGTCGACGAATCGTTCCGCCGCATCGGCGAAGTGGAAGAGAAAGTGCAAGCGTTTTTAACGTTAAATGAAGAACAGGCGCGGGCGAAAGCGAAAGAGTTGGATGACCAGCTCGCCAAGGGCGAAGAAACGAACCCGCTGTTCGGCTTGCCGATCGGCATTAAAGACAACATCGTCACCAAAGGACTGCGCACGACATGCGCAAGCAAAATTTTATACAACTTTGACCCGATCTACGACGCCACCGTCATGGAGCGGTTGCACGCCGCAGGGACGATCACGGTCGGGAAGCTGAACATGGACGAGTTCGCCATGGGCTCGTCGACGGAAAACTCTGGTTTTCAACTGACGCGCAATCCGTGGGACTTAGAGCGCGTTCCGGGCGGCTCGAGCGGCGGTTCAGCGGCGGCGGTGGCAGCCGGTGAAGTGCCGTTTTCGTTAGGCTCGGATACGGGTGGGTCGATCCGCCAGCCGGCGGCGTTTTGCGGTGTCGTCGGACTGAAGCCCACATACGGCCGCGTCTCGCGCTTTGGCCTCGTCGCGTTTGCGTCGTCGCTCGACCAAATCGGCCCGATTACGCGCACGGTCGAAGACAACGCCTATTTATTGCAAGCGATCGCTGGCGTCGACCCGATGGACTCGACGTCGGCGAACATTCCGGTGCCGAACTATGTCGAGGCGCTGACAGGAGATATTAAAGGTTTAAAAATTGCCGTGCCGAAAGAATATGTAGGCGAAGGCGTCGAAGAAGGCGTGCGCCAGTCGGTGTTGGAGGCGCTCAACGTACTTGAGAAGCTCGGTGCGACGTGGGAAGAAGCGTCCCTGCCGCATTCGAAATATGCGCTCGCGACGTACTATTTGCTTGCTTCGTCGGAAGCATCGGCGAACCTCGCTCGCTTTGACGGCGTGCGCTACGGCTACCGGACGGACAACGCGAAAAACTTGATCGATATGTATAAACTGACACGAAGCGAAGGGTTTGGAGCGGAGGTCAAGCGCCGCATTATGCTCGGGACGTTCGCGTTAAGCTCGGGCTATTACGATGCGTACTACAAAAAAGCACAAAAAGTGCGGACGTTAATCAAGCGAGACTTCGAAAACGTCTTTGAACAATATGATGTCATCATCGGTCCGACAACGCCGACGCCGGCGTTTAAAATCGGCGAGAAAACAAACGATCCGCTGAAGATGTACATGAACGACATTTTGACGATTCCGGTCAACTTGGCAGGCGTGCCGGCCATTTCCGTGCCGTGCGGCTTTGTCGACGGCTTGCCAGTCGGTTTGCAAATCATTGGCAAGCACTTCGATGAAAGCACCGTCTACCGCGTCGCCCATGCGTTTGAGCAGGCGACGGACTACCATAAGCAAAAACCGGTGTTGTAAGGGGGTTAGGTGATGAACTTTGAAACGGTCATCGGACTTGAGGTGCACGTCGAGCTGAAAACGAAATCGAAAATTTTCTCAAGCAGCCCGAACGCGTTCGGCGCGCCCCCGAACACGCAAACGAACGTCATCGACTTAGGGTATCCGGGCGTGCTGCCGGTCTTGAACCGCCAGGCGGTCGAATTTGCGATGAAAGCCGCGATGGCGTTAAACTGCGAAATCGCGACCGAAACGAAATTTGACCGCAAAAACTACTTTTATCCGGATAACCCGAAAGCGTACCAAATTTCGCAATACGATCAGCCGCTCGGCAAAAACGGCTGGATTGAAATTGAAGTGAACGGGAAAAAGAAAAAAATCGGCATCACCCGGATTCACTTAGAAGAGGACGCCGGCAAATTGACCCACACAGGCGACGGCTATTCACTTGTCGACTTTAACCGCCAAGGGACGCCGCTCATCGAGATCGTCTCGGAACCCGACATCCGTTCGCCGGAAGAGGCATACGCCTACTTGGAAAAATTAAAAGCGATCATCCAGTACACGGGCGTCTCCGACTGCAAAATGGAGGAAGGGTCGCTCCGCTGCGACGCGAACATTTCGCTTCGCCCGATCGGGTCGGACAAGTTCGGCACGAAAACGGAGTTGAAAAACTTAAACTCGTTCAACTTCGTCCGCATGGGGCTCGAGTACGAAGCGAAGCGGCAGGAGAAAATTTTGCTTTCGGGCGGCGTCATCCGCCAAGAAACGCGGCGCTTTGACGAAGCGACAAAAACGACGGTGCTGATGCGCGTTAAAGAAGGATCAGAAGATTACCGCTACTTCCCAGAGCCCGACTTAGTTATGCTTTACATTGACGACGAATGGAAAGCGCGCGTCCGCGCCTCGATTCCGGAGCTGCCGGACGCCCGCCGGAAGCGGTATGTCAAAGAGCTCGGCTTGCCGGAATACGATGCCAAAGTGTTGACATTGACCAAAGAAATGGCGGACTTCTTCGAAGCGACCGTTGCGAACGGCGCCGATCCGAAACTGGCGTCAAACTGGCTCATGGTCGAAGTATCCGGGTACTTAAACGCCGAGCAAAAAGAGCTCCATGACATTGCCTTGACGCCGGAAAGCTTGGCTGGGATGATCAAACTGATCCAAAACGGTACAATTTCGTCGAAAATCGCGAAAAAAGTGTTTAAAGAACTCGTCGAACACGGCGGCGACCCGGAGAAAATCGTCAAAGAAAAAGGGCTCGTGCAAATTTCCGACGAAGGAGCGCTGCGCAAAATTGTACTCGAAGTGCTGGACGCCAACCCGCAGTCGGTCGAAGACTATAAAAACGGCAAAGACCGTGCGCTCGGCTTCCTCGTCGGGCAAGTGATGAAGGCGACGAAAGGCCAAGCAAACCCGCCGCTTGTCAACAAGCTGCTCGTGGAAGAAATCAAGAAGCGCTAAATGACAAGAAAAGCCCGCCAATCAGCGGGCTTCTCCTATAAGGAGATTTTTTAGATTTTTTGAAAAATACAATTGACAGCCCACAGCGGAAATGGTAGATTTTTATATAAAACCAACTGAATTAGTTGGATATAGACGCCAGGATGAGCGGGAGAGGAAGAAACAAAAAAGAGGGGGATAAAAACGATGAGTGAAGAACGCACTTTCCGTCCGGAGACGCTCGCCGTCCACGCCGGGCAAAAACCGGATGCGGAGACGGGCTCACGGGCGGTGCCGATTTACCAAACGAGTTCATATGTGTTTCGCGACAGTGAGCATGCAGCCAATTTATTTGGCTTGAAAGAGGAAGGATACATTTACACCCGCATTATGAACCCGACGAACGATGTGCTCGAAAAGCGGATCGCCGCACTCGAAGGCGGGATCGGGGCGCTCGGGCTCTCATCAGGGCAGGCGGCAGTGTTTTATTCGATCATCAACATCACCTCGGCGGGCGATGAAATCGTCTCATCGTCGTCCATTTACGGCGGCACGTACAACTTGTTCGCCCATACGATGCGCAAGTTCGGCATTACGGTGAAGTTTGTCGATTCGTCCGATCCGGAAAACTTTGAGCGGGCGATCACCGACAAAACGAAAGCCTTGTTCGCCGAAACGATCGGCAACCCGAAAAACGATGTCTTGGACATTGAAGCGGTGGCCGACATCGCCCATCGCCACGCCATTCCGCTCATTGTCGACAACACGGTAGCGAGCCCATACTTATTGCGGCCCATTGAGTTTGGCGCCGATATCGTCGTCCACTCGGCGACGAAGTTCATCGGCGGGCACGGCAATTCGATCGGCGGCGTTATTGTTGACAGCGGCAAGTTTGACTGGAAAGGGAGCGGCAAGTTCCCGGAGTTCACCGAACCGGACCCGAGCTACCACGGTTTGGTGTATGTGGATGCCGTCGGTGAAGCGGCGTACATCACGAAAGCGCGCATCCAGCTGTTGCGCGATTTAGGAGCAGCGCTGTCGCCGTTTAATGCGTTTTTGCTTTTGCAAGGGCTGGAGACGCTCCATTTGCGGATGCAGCGCCATAGTGAAAACGCCCTCGCCGTCGCCAAGTTTTTAGAAGAGGAAGAGGCGGTCGAATCGGTCAGCTATCCAGGCCTTCCGAGCCATCCGTCGCATGAACTGGCGAAAAAGTATTTGCCGAATGGGCAAGGGGCGATCGTCACGTTTGAAATCAAAGGCGGCGTTGAAGCCGGCAAAAAACTGATCGACTCGGTCAAGCTGTTCTCCCATTTGGCCAACATCGGCGATTCGAAATCGCTCATCATCCACCCGGCCAGCACGACGCACGAGCAGCTGAGCCCGGATGAACAGCTGTCCGCCGGCGTCACCTCGGGCCTTGTGCGCCTGTCGGTCGGCACGGAAGCGATCGACGACATTTTGGACGACTTGCGCCAAGCCATTCGCCAAAGCCAGACGGTGGGGGTGAAGTAGAAGTAGCGAAGCGGATATATATAGATGCAACGAAAGCGTTTAACATATCCTTGACGGAAAAGCGGCTTGTCCATTTTTGACTGTCGAAGGCAAGCCTGTGGCTTGCCTCCGTCACGCTAAGGCGTGACGGAAGACCGAACAACGCCCCGCTGCACAGACCCATGCATGGGTCTGTGCAGCGGGGCGTTGTTCGGTCACCCGACAGTCGATCCAATGACCGGTAAAAGCTATAAATGTTAAAGCTTTAAATTGCATCTATATATTTTCGCTGTTCAGATACAGGAACGGAGTTTAAAGAAAACGATACGTCTTTGTTGTTCCAGCCTTTTTACCAGGATAAGCAGTATAAAAATCATGTTGGATTAGGATTGTATATTACCAAAAGAATTGTGAATCATTATGAAGGTGAAATTTGGGCATACAATAATGAAAAAGGCGGAGCGACGGTTGAATTTTATATTAAGGAGCTATCCAATGAGCATGTATATTAGCATCACGGTTCACTGATTTTCTATATAAATGCACCTTGAAAAGTTAACTTTTCGATTACGCGGAACACCCCAAGCGCCGCAACACTTCCTCCGGGCGTTCCTGAATGTAATGAGCAAATCGTTGAACCGCTTGCACGATCTCGTGGCGGTCTTTGTGAAAGGCGTTGGCGATCATCGTATCCTTCAGCCATTTCCACAAACGCTCGATCGGGTTGAGCTGCGGCGAGCAGGGCGGCAGATACAGGAAATGAAAACATTGTCCTTCTTCTCGCAAAAAGTCCTTCCCCATTCGAGCGTGATGAATCCGGGCATTGTCCAAGACGAGCGCAATGATCCGGTTGGGATGCCGCTCTTTGAGCAGGCGCAAGAAATCCAAGAACGTCGCAGCGTTGGCGGCTTCTGTTTGGTGAAGCACGATGTCCCCATCGTGGACGTTCACCGCGCCAAATACCGAAACATGGGCATGATGGCCGAATGTCGGCACACGTTTTTGACGGCCGACCTCGGACCAAGTGGATCGCAAGACATGATAAGAGCGGATATGCGTTTCATCGATGTACAGAAGAACGGCATCTTCTGTCTCCTTGGTGATCAAGTTTTTTTTATCAAATCCATTTGCTTTTCAAATTGCTTTTGCTCATCCGGATTCCCTTTCGCCAGCGTGTACGTAGGGCGAGTCCATGACAGACCTTGACGGTGCAGGAGTTTTCGCAGCGCTTCACGGGAAAGGCAAACACCAAAGTGCTTTTCGACATAGGATTGCAGGAGTTTGGTGTTCCAGGCCGAAGCGACGTCCCAGCCCAGTTCCGCGGGAGTGGTGGTCAACACAAGCTGTTTGATCTCTTCCTGCTGTTCTTCGGTGAGAAACGGCTCCCGTCCAGGGGCGAAATCCCGATGAAGCAAGAGCTCCAGACCGCCTTCGTTGAACAGCGACACATAATGGGAAACGGTTTGTCGGCACACGTTGACCATGGAGGCCGCCTCTTTGCCCAAATAACCTTCCATGACCAAACGAACCGCCATCACCCGTTGGCGAAGAAGCGCGTTTTTGATTTTCCGTTCCTGTTTGCGAAGCGTCCGTGGCGTCCATCCGTGATCATGGGTGATGTTGAGACGTTTCATGAATGATCCCGCTCCTTTTCCATAGGTTTCCTTAGGAACAGGATAACCGGAGTGTGCATCGGTTATACGAAGGTTAACTTTTTAATGAGCATGTATATATAAGCATGGATAAAATCTCATGTTCTAAATTTTTGATATAGAGACATCTGGTGTTAATTTTGTTAAATTATTGCTTTTTTTTTTTAAGCGTTATAATATCTCATAGGACCGGTCCTGCGTTTTCAAAAAATGATTAGGGGGGAGGGGATCGAATCGTGAAGGAAAAACTTAAAATGGTTACTACTTTGCTTGCTTTTATCTCATTCATTGTGGTAGGGGGAGTCAGCGCCGCATCTTATGTTACGTATGCTGGGGTTCTCCCTCGCTTTCAAGGCGATACGGAATTAGCAAGCGCCAATAAAGCGACGAACAGTAAAAGCAAAGTGGAAAATTCGGTTGTTGGCGCCGAATATAAAGCCAATATGTGGATTCAGCAAGGTTCGACAAAAGTGTCGCCAACGGCAAAGGATGTGACCGACAATGACACGCGTTATTTCACGGTCGATCAAAGCGCTGTTGGTAAAAAAGTTTCATTAGTGGCGGAAAATGCATCCTTCACTTACGTTACGGTTGACATCGCAGGCAAATTTTATCCCGACAATTGATTGAGTTATAGATATGTTCGGTCAACTTGGATAAGAAAGCGGTTTGCTTCATCGGGTTCGTCTTCTTCCATTATCACGAAGAAGACGGACCTTAACAGAAGAATTAGGGGATGATATGATGTATGCGGAATTGCTCAAACTTTTGAAAAATAGGAACCTTTATATTAGCGCGGCTTGCCTGTTGTTGCTCGTCATTGGCGCCGTTGTGTTGGGGGTGAAAGATTATCGTGAAAACGTGCAGTTGCTTCAACGAATTTATCATCACGACCCAAATGTTTTCGCCTTGACTTCCCCCCACCTTGAATGGGTTGGTCTAGGAGGCTACCGCTTTAATGTACTTTCATCTCTATATTACTTTCTTTTTCCACTATTGTTGTCGATTCCATTGGTAGATTCGATTTATCGTGAGCGAAAGAGCGGAAATGTTCATTATCAATTGACGCGGATGGGAAGAAACGTTTATTACAGAAGGAAATTTCTGTTTGCTTACATTAGTGCTTTCCTCCTGTTCCTCCTTCCTCTCGTGCTGGGAGTTGTGCTGGTGAATCTTTTGACGAACCATTGGGATTATTCGAGTTTTTCACAGGCCTACCGGCAATTGGTCAATGGCACGTTGCCGTTGCCAGACAATTCATTTGAAGGGGAAAAGAAACACCTGTTTTCTCCTTTATTGGAAATCTCCCCTTATTGGTATGTTCTTGCGTATTATGTCATGGGCGGGTTGTTTGCCGGCGGCTACGTTTGTCTTGGTTTGGGATTTTCTTTTTTATTGAAAAATCGATATTTGATTACTTTGATGCCGCAAATCATTTATATGGTTTGTTGGGCGGCGCTGACTATCACCAGCCAACTTGGCTGGGATCCGTTTAATTTCTTAATTCCTTCACAGCCAGTGGAAGGATTGTCCTATTGGAAAATCGTCATCGTGTTTGTCCTCCAATTGTTGATTGCGGTAGGGGTATTTTCATATGGAGTGAAGAAAAGTGAAGATGTTCTCTAGACAGAACGTTTTTTTCGTCTGGCAAGATTTGATGTTACAACGAGCCGTTCTCAAGATTATTTTGGGTGTTATGGCTTTGTTGATGGTGGCGGGCATCTTTCCGTTAGGAATGGTGACGGTTGGGAAGTGGCACAGTCTTAAAGATTTTATCTTGCTCTATCGATATGAATTTTTTCATCTGCCTGCGTTTTTGTTTCTTTTAGGCTCCGCGCTTCAAACTAATGCGTGGGTAGTCCTAAGAAGATACCGCACGCGAAGGGAAATCGGGCTGCATAAGGCGTTGTTGGTCATCGTTCTGGCAGGGGGCGTGTCTCTCTGGGTTGCCGCAGTAGGCGGATTATGTACAACGTTTGCGAAATACATCATCTATCCCAATATACAAAACGTCCATGCGGCTTTTTTGTACGTGCCGCATAGCGGAGATAAAAGCTCGTTTCCTTACTTTCTTGTTATGTATTTTTTTATCACCGCTATATACGGATTGTTGTTTATAGCGTTCATTGACTTTGGATGGAATCGCTTTTTCGCCTTCGCTGCCGTCATCATACTGGCTGTATTGGATATGTTCACTGTGCACATGCTCCCTTATTTGTTTTACATAAGCGAACGGACGGCTCCCGTTTGGACAATCTTGCTTCTCATTATGATGATGCTGGTGTTGGTCTATATCATTTGTCTTTCGTCAAGCCAAAAAAACTACTATGTTCAGGATGATCTTTTATGAAACCGATGGATTTGGAGTTTACCCTGATCAAAATCGATATCAAAAGAATTTTCATCACCTGCCTCCTGTTTCCACTGTTGGGCACTATGATGTCCAGTCGGTCAGAGGCATTTTCTTCTCAACGTCTATCGGAGTTGTTCGCCCGCTTATTTGGAGCGGTGACGTTCTCCAATTGGATGTATTGGTTGATGATTTGTTTCGGCTATATGGTGTTGCTCCAAATCGTTTGGAAAAAACGGGATAAATATTTTGAGCATAAACTGTTCATTGTGTTGAGGGATACGACGTCGTATACAATGGCTAGGTTGCTGGCAGGTGTTCTGTTTACATTGGGATATGTCTTGTCGGTGTTTTTGATCGCCGGCGGCTTCGGCCTGTTTGTGGCACATATGGCGTTTTCGTTTGACCGTTCGCTGGTGCTCATGTTCGTTTGCATCGCCGTGAATTTATATTGGCACGCCGGTTTGTGGATGTTGTTGAACGTGTATGCCACTCACCATTTGGCGAATGCCGTCATTCTCGCTTTGTTTTTTGTGGGTGTCAAGATGCCGATGCCTTTTGTTCCTTTGTACTACAGCATGGTGGATCTCGTGCGGAGCAGCTCGATATGGTGGTCTGCCTTGATCGTGGAGCTCTTGTCAATCATTGCGTTCGGGTATTGGACGATCAAGAGAGTGAAGAACGCGGATTATATTTAGGAGGTTTTTGACATGAAGGCAGTCGTTTTGTCCAATGTTTCGAAAACGATAAAAGCAAGGGAAGTTTTGCGCAATATCAACTTAGAGTTGGAGAGAGGAAAGATTTATGGATTCGTCGGGCCGAACGGATCGGGGAAAACGATGTTATTTCGAGTCATAAGCGGACTTGTCAAACCGTCCAGCGGCACAGTGACGGTATTTGGCCAGACGTTGCATCAAGACGTATCGTTTCCGAGCGATATTGCTGTTTTGTTGGAAAAACCCGGTTTTCTTGAACAGTACTCAGGATTCGATAATTTACATTTTTTAGCCATGATTCAAAACAAAATCGGCGAGCGCGAGGTGAAAGAGGCAATCAAGAGAGTGGGGTTGGATCCGCATGATAAAAGGCCGGTGAAAGCGTATTCTCTCGGGATGAGACAAAGACTGGCCATTGCACAGTGCATCATGGAGAAGCCGCAGCTGATGCTGCTCGATGAACCGATGAATGGGTTGGATGAAAAATCGGTAGACCAAGTGTATGAGATTATCAGGGAAGAAAACGAAAGAGGCTGCACCATTTTGTTGACGTCTCACCACAAAGTAGATATCGAGTCGCTATGCCATCATGTGTATTCCATGAACGAAGGGGTCATCACAGGTATGACAACGCTGCGTTCAAAATAATCCGATCTCAGAACACAAGCGTGAGAGGGTGTGGACAAAATTGGAAAAAGGTTTTGCTTGGAACGACTCGTTGCTGAGCCGTTTGGGTTATGGACCCATTCCATTGGCCGCCGTTTCTGATCAGGTAAAAGCGTTGCGTAGAGTGTCTCAGTCGTCCGTTCTATTGACCCAAGCTGGCCTCTTTTGATGAATCATCACGAACAAGCCGCTGTTTTTGGAAGACGGTGAGGGTCGCTTTGTCAGCGGCCAAGGGGGCTGACCTAAAAGGTAATTTTCACAGAGAAAAGAAGATGTCCTGATCGTTTGGGGACACCTTCTTCAAGTTGTTTTTAATCATAGAACATTTTGCGTAAGCGCGGTCGTGTTTGTGGGCTGTGAGGCGGTATGTGTTTCGAATTAGGAGTCGACGCTCACGGATCGTTTACAGTCCTTTCGGCGTCACTTTCTTTTCGACTTTGCGCAGCAGCCAGTCAAACAAAATCGCTAATATCGCAGCGGGGATGGCGCCGGCTAAAATCAAGTTTTTGTCGGCAATGCGCAAGCCGCGGTCGATCAAGTCGCCAAGCCCACCGGCGCCGATGAATGTCGCCAACGCGGCGACGCCGATTGTCAGCACCGTCGCCGTGCGCACGCCGGCCATGATCACCGGGAGCGAGAGTGGAAGCTCGACCATCCATAAAATTTGTCGCGATGTCATCCCCATCCCCCGTCCAGCGTCCACAAGCGCCGGGTCGACGCCGAGAATGCCGGTGTACGTATTGCGCAAAATCGGAAGCAAGGCATACAGCGTTAAGGCGATGATCGCCGGCAGTTTGCCGATCCCGAAAATGGGAAGCATAAACCCAAGCAAGGCCAAGCTCGGAATCGTTTGAATGATGGCGGCGACGCCGATGATCGGCTCGGCGAGTTTGCGATACCGCGTCAACGCGACACCGAGCGGTACGGCTATGACGATCGCAATGCCCATGGCGATGGCCGATAGCAGCACATGTTCTTGAAAGGCGATCCAAATGTCTTCTTTCCGTTCAATGAATGTTTGTAATAACTCCATTGTATCCCTCCTTGGCGGAAAAAAGCGGCAGCGCTTAGCCGCCGCTTAGTCATGGATTGAGGACGAAAGATGGATAAGGTTCATTTTCCCCAACGGCCGATTCCTGTCGGCAGACGGGCCGTCTTTTTGAAAGGAGCCGCGGCCGAGCCATGCTCTAGCGTCAGGCGGCACGGTGTTTCCACCCGCTATTTGCCCGCTGTTCCTTACGCGCGTTGCTGGAACGTCCACTCAGCGAGCGCCCGCATCATGCTCGAACGTGTAATCCCGCCGACAAGCTGGTCGCCGTCCAACACCGGGATAATGCGCACATCCGGGTTTTGAAACAAGGCGGCGACGTTCGTGACGTCCGCTTCTTTCGCCAGCGTCGTCACATCGTAATCGGCGATGTCGGCGACTAACAAATGCTCTTCTTGATAGCGCTGTTCAATTTGTTTCAGCGTCACGATGCCGAGAAAGGCCTGCTTTTTATCGACCACGACCAAGCTGTCGACTTTTTTCGCCTTCATCAAACGGAACGCCTCGGCCAAGCCGCGCCGCGGGGAGATGGTCGCGACATCCGCCGACATTAAATCTTCCGCCGTCGGCACGGCCGTCTGGCGGATCCGCAGCCGGTCTTCGCCGATAAACTCGCGGACGAACGAGTTCGCCGGCCGCCGAAGCATTTGGTCGGGTGTGGCGAACTGGATGATTTCCCCGTCTTTCATGAGCGCGATCCGATCAGCGATTTTAATCGCCTCATCCATATCATGTGTGACAAAGACGATCGTTTTGTGAATCTCTTCTTGCAGGCGGACGATGTCATCTTGCAACTGCTCGCGGCTGATCGGATCAAGAGCGCTGAACGGCTCATCCATTAAAATAATATTCGGCTCGGCGGCCAAGGCGCGGACGACGCCGACGCGCTGCTGCTGACCGCCGCTGAGCTCCGATGGATAGCGGTGCTTGAACGTCGCCGGATCGAGGCCGACGAGCTCGAGCAGTTCGTCAACCCGTTTTTCATAGGCGTGTTTTTCCCATTTTTTCAGCTTCGGTATGAGCGCGATGTTTTCCGCGATCGTCATGTGTGGAAACAAGCCGATTTGCTGGATGACATAGCCGATGTTGCGCCGCAGTTCGACCGGGTCAAGCTCGGAAATGTCTTGCCCGTCGATATACACTTTGCCCGATGTCGGCTCGATCAACCGGTTGATCATCCGCATTGTCGTCGTTTTTCCGCACCCGCTCGGCCCAATCAAGGCAACAAGCTCCCCCTTGCGGATGTCAAGATTGATATTTTTTAAGGCCACAAACCCGTCTTCATACTGTTTCGTCACGTTTTCAAAGCGAATCATAGGCATTCCTCGCTTTCTAGTCAATCAGTCCTTCCTTCTTCAAGAAGTCAATCGCCACCTCGCGCGGCTGTTTTCCTTCCAAGTTCACTTTACCGTTTAATTCCATCATTTTTTCGTCGGTTAAAATATTGGCCAATTTGTTCAGTTTCTCCTCAAGCCCCGGGTTGGCGTCCAACACTTCTTGGCGGATAATCGGCACAGCGTGGTACGGCGGGAAGTACTGTTTGTCATCTTTCAATACGACCAAATCGTATTTTCTAATCCGGGCGTCGGTCGTGTAGGCGGTGATGACGTCAATTTCGCCGTTTTTCGCCGCTTCGTATTGCAAGTCCGGGTCGATCGTCATTTTTTTCTTGAATTGGAACCCGTACGTATCGACAAGCCCGTCATAGCCGTCGCTTCGCTCAAAAAACTCGGCGTCTGACCCAAACGTAAGGGAAGACGAATGTTTCGCCAAATCGGAGTACGTTTTCACCCCGAGCTTTTCGGCGAGGTCTCTTCTCATCGCCAACGCATACGTGTTGTTAAATCCGAGTGGTTTGAGCCAAGCGATGTTGTATTTTTCCTTATATAGTTTCTTCGTTTCGTTGTAAATTTGTTCGGGCGTCTTTGCGGGATCGTACGGCTGTTTTAAAATGTTCAAATACCCAGTCCCGGTGTACTCGACATACATGTCGACATCCCCGTTTTCGATGGCTTGCTGGAGCATAAACGCGCCGCCTAAACTGTCTTTCACCTCAACATCCAAATCCGTGTTGGCTTTCACATACTCCGCCAGCAAATGCGTCAAAATGACTTGCTCGGTAAACTTCTTTCCGGCAATCACGATTTTCCCTTTCGCATCACTTTCTCCGCTGCAGGCTGCCAATCCGAAAACAAGCCCGACAGCGAGCAAAGACATGAACCATTTTCGCAACACCATTTTCCTCCTTTTTCCATTAGTGTCATAAGGGGGGATGAAAAAAAGAAAAGGCGGCAAAAGGACGCGGAGGGGATGAAAAAGCGTCGCAAACAAAGGATACCGTAATTTGGGCACGGCTGGCAAATTTGGTATCGGTCGATATCGTTGCCTGTCGCTTTCTCTCACGGCGATGAACGCTCTCTCCTTTCCGATGCTGAAAAATGCTCCGGAATGCTTTCGAATCCTCCCGAATACTCCGAATTCGAGATGTTCGAACAGATGTTTTTTCTTTCTCCATGAGCGCCATTAACGACGAGAGGCGTGGTTGTGTCATTCAACGTTTATGATAAGGCCAATGGTTCCGTGGGCTTCGCATAAAAAACGGCAGCCTACGGCTGCCTAGTGAAAAGGGAATAGGTGTTGAACATTTCTCTGTGGGGAACGCGTTACGCATGAACAAGGCGATGAAGGGCGCTTTCCGTTTTGAAGACGCGGGCGTTTAAAACATGCAATCCCGCTTCATGTTCGGCGAGGGCAGGCAGCACTTTTTCTTCCAAGATGGATGTGATATGGGTGAGGTCGCCTTTCATATGGTGAAGATCGTGGGCCATCGCCTCGTATTTTGCGGCCAGCACTTCTTGCCCGTGGCGGAGCGCTTCCGCAATCGCCTTCGTTTCGTTCGTGCGCTCATAAAGCAGGTCGATTCGTTGTTCAAGGGTGTTTGTCTGTTCGTTCAACTGAGCGACTTGACGTTCAACAGAGTCCATGCGCTCATTCAATTGGGTGACTTGATGTTCGACAGTGCCCATGCGCTCATTCAATTGGGCGGCTTGATGTTCGACAGAGCCCATGCGCTCGTTCAACTGAGCGACTTGACGTTCAACAGAGTCCATGCGCTCATTCAATTGGGTGACTTGATGTTCGACAGAGCCCATGCGCTCGTTCAATTGGGCGGCTTGGTGTTCAAGGTTGCTTGTCCGCTCGTTCAGCTGAGTGACTTGGTGCTCAAGGGCGCTCGTTCGCTCATTGAGCTGGGCCATGTGCGCTTCGAGAGCGCCCGTTCGTTCATTAAGGTTGGCCACTTGCCCCTCCAAGGCGCCAACTCGCTGCTCGAGCGACTCGACCGCCGCGCGCGTCGCTTTCACTTCATGCAAAATTTCTCTTAGCAACGCCTCCATTCGTTTCACCTCCTTTTCGCCTCTATTTTACAAAAAACGCGCACCGATGGCGAGAAAAAATAGGACGTTCGATTATTTCAAGAAAATCATCCAAATTTCGGGAGGGGAATGAGCGTGGAGACATCGTTTGACGACAAAGCGAAAGAAGCGCTCGCCGCGCTGTTTGAACAGTTTTGGATCGTTCGTGACAAAGAGCCGGAGCTGTACTAGCTCATCGGCGGGCGTGAACATGTGCTCAAGCGATACGTTGAGGAAAAGTTCGGCTATCGGCTCATCGTCCACCGCTATTTCGCCAAACTGGAGAAAATCCCAGCTGATCCCGAGCCGTGGATGGGAATCGAAACGTTTCAAGAGCCGCTTGATTATGCATTGTTTTGCTGCTTGATGGCGTATTTGGAAGGCAAGGCGGTGGAAGAAAAGTTTTTGCTTTCTGACGTATGCGAGGAAATCCGCGCCATGTATCCGGGAGATTTGCCGGTCGATTGGACGAACTACGCGCATCGGCGCGCGCTCATTCGTGTGTTGAAAACGGCCGAACAAATCGGGCTCATCCGCCGAATGGACGGGGAGATTGAGGCGTTCGCCCATCATGTGGAGGAAGAGGCGATGTACGAAGTGCCGGTGCTGGCCCGTTATTTTATGCGCACATATCCGAAAGATTTGCTGCAATATGAATCGATCCACGAATTGCTCGCTGAGGAATGGAAAGCGGCGCCGCAAGACTATCGGCGCCATCGCCTGTATCGAAAGCTGTTTTTATCCCCGGCGGTGTATCGGACGGAGGGAGACGAGCAAGATTTTTACTACTTGCGCAACTTCCGCCATCGATTGCGCGACGATATCGAAGCGCATACGCCGTTTCATTACGAGCTGTATAAAAACGCCGCGATGCTGACATTGCCGGAGCGGCAGGCGCCGTACAACGTATTTCCCGACCAGAAAGGGGCGTCGGAGATCATTCTTCATTTTGCCGCTTTGGTGCGCGAGCGGTTGGAGTTGTTTTCACCTGATGAGTACGGCCGCATCCAGTTGACGCCAGATCAGTTTTCCGCTTGGCTTGTCGACTGCCGAAGCCGCTATGGGGCTGGGTGGGGGAAAACGTACCGCGACATATCGTCCGCTGAGCTTGTCCGCGAGGTGCTTTCGGCGTTGAAAGAATGGCGCATGGCTGATGTGGAACACGACACAGGAACGATCGTCCTCTATCCGCTCCTCGGGCGGCTTTGCGGGCGGTATCCGGATGATTTTGACGTGAAAGAGGGGGAAGATGATGGCCAATCCGTGGGTGCTCCATCGCGCCGGATTGATTAATTTTTGGTATTACGATGAGCAGTACTTTCATTTTGCTGACGGGAAGCTGCTGCTTCGTGGAAGCAACGGGGCGGGCAAGTCGGTGACGATGCAAAGCTTGATCCCCGTGCTTTTGGACGGCAAAAAGACGCCCGATCGGCTCGACCCGTTCGGCTCGCGAGCGCGGCGGATGGAAGACTACTTGCTTGGAGAAAAAGATGTCGTGGACCGCGATGAACGGACGGGGTATTTGTTTTGGGAATATAAGCGAAAAGAATCCGACCAGTACGTCACAACCGGCATCGGCTTGCGCGCGAAGCGGCAAAAAAGCCTCGACTTCTGGGGGTTTGTCATTTTCGACAACCGCCGCATTGGGCATGATATCACCCTATATAAAAAAGAAAAAACCGGGGAGAAAATCCCGTTGACGAAACGTGAGCTGGCCGCAACGCTTGGCGCGGGCGGAACGGTCGTCGAGACGCAAAAAGACTATATGGAGCTCGTCAATAAACATGTGTTTCGCTTTGAATCGCTTGGGGCGTTTCAAGAATTGATCGAGTTGCTCATTCAACTGCGCAGCCCGAAGCTGTCAAAAGACTTTAAGCCGACAGTCATCTATGAAATTTTGGAAAGCTCGCTGCCTCCGTTGACCGATGATGAACTTCGCCATTTGTCCGAGACGATCGAAAACATGGATCAAGCGAAACAGCAACTCGAGCAGCTCGAGCGCGACGAACGGTCGTTGAAGCGTTTGTGCGACCAGTACCGCCAGTACAATGAATATATGATTGCGGAAAAAGCGGTGGAATACGAGAAAGCGGCGAAACAAGCCGAACAGCTTGCCGCCGAGCAGCACCGACGCCGCCTCGATGAAGCGGCAGCACGGGCCGATGAAATCGAACGCGCTCTTGAGGATGAACTCGAACAGCTGCGCGCTGATGCCGAAGAAGGCGCGTTCTCCAGCCATGCGGTGAACGAAGACGATTTTCTCCGCCATCGCTGAAAGCAGCAGGAATTTCTGTTCGCCGCTTGGAAGCGGGAAGCGGATCTCCATATCGAGCGGCTCGAGGAGCTGGCCCATCTTTGGCGCCGTCATGACGATTTGAAAGGGCGCTATGAGGAGGCGAGCAAAGAAGCGGGCGAATTGCAGCGGGAAGTGGACGAATGGCGCCACCAGCAGCGAAAGTGGGATGAACTGCTCGAGCAAGAAAAAGAGCGCTTTGAACAGCAGGTGCTCGCCTGGCTCGAGCGGGAAGAAATCGAGGTTTCGGAAGCGGATATTCAGGCGTTTCTGCGGCAAGTGAGGCCATCTATGAGCGGTATTCGATCGATGACATCAAGCGCCCGTTCGCTGAAGCGTATTACGCCGCCATCGGCAAGAAGAACGACGAGAAGTGGCGGATGGAACATGAGATCCGTCTGCTGGACCGCGAACTGGTCGACCGTGAAGCCGAACTTCGCCATTGGCGAGACGAACGAGACCCCGAGCCGGAGCGCGACGAGCAAACCGCCGCCGCCCGCGCCGAACTCAAGCGGCAAGGGGTGGCCTTTGTCCCGTTCTATGCCGCCGTTGAATTTGTCGACCATGTGCCAGAGAACGTGCGCGAACGGATCGAATCAGCGCTCTCGCACGCCGGGCTGCTCGATGCGCTCATCGCGGACCGCGATGTCGATGTGGTTTGCGACCGCGTGCTCATTCCGAACCCTGTCCATATGGCGCATACACTCGCCGACTATTTGCGTCCCGATGCGGACGCGCCTGTGTCTGCTGAGCGGATTGATGACGTTCTCCGAAGCATCGTCATCACCGATGCGGAACAAGAAGGAGGCATGGCGCTCGATGAGGCGGGTCGCTATGCGATCGGCCTGTTGCGTGGGCACGCGCCAGTGAGAGAGCAGGCGATGTTTATCGGCCGCACGGCGAGAGAACGGTGGCGGATGGAGAAAATCGCGGCGCTGGAAGAAGAAATCGCTGCGTTGCGGCGCCAGCGCGACCGTTTGCGAACGGAACATGAATCAGTCGAAGCCGCCATTGCCGCGCTTGCGGACTGGTTTGCCGCGTTTCCATCCGACCGCGATGTGCACACGGCGTTTGAGGAACGCGAGGAAGCCCGCCTCCAGGCCGAAAGCAAAGAACGAGACTGGAAGCGGCAAGAAGAAAAAGCCGCCCGCTTGGCCCGAGAGTGGCAACAATTGAAACAGACGCTGCGCGAACAGTCAACGGGGTTGAACGTCGAGTTTTCCTTAGACGGCTGCGAACAAGCACGGCTGGCCATGAAATCGTACGTCCGCCACTGGCACGAGCTGGAAATCCATTATCGCGAGGCGCGCCATATCGAAGCAATGATCACCCAGCAACAAGAGCGGCTGGCGACGCTGATCGAAGAGATCGATGAGGCCAAAGGTGAGCGAAATCGGCTGCTCGATGAAGAGGAACGGCTGGCTTTGCGAATTTCGGAAATGGAACGGACGCTTGCGCAAATGGGAGCGGACGACATTCGCGCGGAAATCGCCCGCATTCGGGAACGGCTCGCTGCGTTGCGCGGCGAAATTCCGCGGCTTGTCAACGAACGGGCGCGGACGGAACAGCAGTTGGCGTTCATCCGCGCAGAATTGGAAAAAGGAGAGAAACGGGAAGCATTCGCCCGCAGGCTTGCCGCCATGTGGGAAGAGTCGTTCGCCCGCGAAGCGGCGCTCGGGTTGGTGGAACTAGACCGCTCGCGTTCGCTTCCGGAACAGGCGAAAGAAGCGAAACAGCGGTACGGGGCGGTGCTGAAAGAGACGCTCTCCTCGCTTCTCGCCCGACTGAACACCGTCTTTTTTCAAGAGTCGTCCAACTTGACCGAATACCGGGCGACGCTCGAGCGGCTGCCGGATGACGGAGATCACGAATGGATCACATCCGCACCAGACGACGAAATGGCGATGAAAGCGGCGGACTGGCGGGAAAAACAGGAGCGCCACGTCATTTTCCTCGACTACAAAGGCCAGCGCGCCACGCCGTTTGCGATGTTGGCGGAAGTGGAACGCGACATCGTCTTGCAGCACGAATATATGAAAGAACAAGACCGCGAGCTGTATGAGGACGTCATTTTAAAATCGGTCGGCCGCATTTTGCGCAGCCGCATCCAGCGCGCCGAGCGGTGGGTGAGCGATATGAACAAGCTGATGGGCGGGCTTGATACGTCATCAGGACTCGTGTTGTCCATTCAATGGAAACCGAAAACGGCAGAAACGGAAGCGGAGCTCGACACGAAGGAGTTGGTCCACCTGTTGCGGATCGATCCGCGGTTGTTGAAAGAGGAAGATTTGCAGCGGGTGACGAACCACTTCCGCTCGAAAATCGCCCGTGCCCGCGAACTGCTTGAGGAGCGCGGTCAAGGCAACACGCTTCATCAAATCATAAAAGAAGTGCTTGACTATCGAAAATGGTTTGCGTTCACCCTTTATTACGAAAAAGCGAACGAGCCGAAACGCGAGCTGACGAACCATCGCTTTTACCAATTCAGCGGCGGGGAAAAGGCGATGGCGATGTACATCCCGCTCTTTGCCGCGGCGTATTCACTTTACCAGGAAGCGGGCGATGACGCGCCGTACATCATCTCGCTCGACGAGGCGTTCGCTGGCGTCGATGAAAACAACATCCGCAACCTATTCGGCCTTGTCGAACAGCTCGGCTTTAACTACATCATGAATTCGCAGGCGCTCTGGGGCGACTACGACACCGTGCCCGCTTTATCCATTTGTGAGCTCGTCCGCCCGCGCAATGCGTCGTTTGTCACCGTCATTCATTATCGTTGGAATGGGCGCGTCAAACAGCTCGTCACCGATGACGAAGAATGGGAGATGATCGAGACGTGAGCACAGCCAAGGAAGCATCCGCCTTTTTCCGCTCTGAGCCAGCGTTCCACCGCCTATTGGTCGAGATGAAGCGCAAGTACGAGTCGCTCGGCCGCGTTGGCGGCACGGTTTCGTTGGCGGCGTTTTCCGATGAAGAGCGGGAGACGATCGCCGCCTTTTTCGGCAAAGACGTCTCGCGCGTCTCCCTCTCTGATTTTGAAAAACAGCTCGAACAAACGCGGTTCGCAGGCATTGGGCTTGTGGAACTGCTCGAACAATATTTCGGCGAGAGGCTCGTGTCAAAAAGAGAACAGCGGCAAGCGGCGGAAGAAGAAAGGGAGCGGTTTTTCGCGCGCCTTGTGAAGGAGCATCATTGGGTTGAGGCGGTTCGCAGCCAGCGCTTCGTCCAAGCGGCGTACGAAACCGACCGCAACGGCCTTGAGGCCGCCGTCCGCCTTGTCGGTGCCGCTCTGCGCCGCCTGCCGCTCTCTTCGTACATGCGCCTCCCGCTCTTTGCCCAGCAAGTGGCAGGCGATCCGCATGCGTTCGATTTGCCCACGCTTTCCGGCAAACTGTTGTTAGCCGCCTTGCAAGCGACTGTACCGGGCGAGTGGGATGTGGCGTCGGTCGAGAGCGTCAATGAATTGTTGCAGTCAGTCGGGCTGCTCCGTGAGGATATATTGAACTTTGTCACGTGCGCCAACATCCTAGCGGAAACGGAAAACGGTTCCCATCCCGTCTTTTCCGCCGCCGCGGAAACAAACGCGGCGCTGAACGTGCCGCTGCGGGAAGTGCTGCCGCTTGCGCGCGCCTATCCTGCCCGCGGCGGGACGGTGTACATTGTGGAAAACGCTGGTGTTTTCTCCACGTTGCTTGACACCCGCGCCCCGCTTGTGAGCACAAACGGGCAAATGAACTTGGCGACGATGAAACTGCTGGATTTGCTCGCTGTCTCTGGCGCGCGCCTGCTTTACTCCGGCGATTTTGACCCGGAAGGATTGGCCATGGCCGAACGATTGCTTGAACGGTACGGCTCGGCCGTCGCACTCTGGCGCTTTTCCTTGGACGATTACGTGGCGGCCAACCCAGCGGTCGAACTTCCACCTGAGCGACTCGCCAAACTCGCATCGATCTCGGCTGAGGATTTGCTTCCGGTGAAAGAAGAGATGAAGCGGCGCAAAAAGGCGGGGTATCAAGAGGCGATTATCGGGAGGTTGGAGGGGGATATAGAGAAGGACGGGGCGAACAAGTCCTTTCCTTAGCAGGATGGGGATAATGGAAGAAGCGTCATAGTTCCCCTGAGATTATCGCTGTGGTATAATACGTATCCAAAAAAGCCTGCCATCTCAAGGATCGCAGGCTTTTTTGCTTTCAAAAAATGCAAATGTGCTTATGCAAAAAAGGGGAACCATTCCCGTTTTTTTAAAAAAGCGTCAGCTGGGTGGATGTGATTTTCTTTTCTTGTGCTGTCGGCTCCCCAAGAAGCAGCTGCATTTTTGCGTACTGCTTTTCCGTTACGACCATTGCCCGAATCGATCCTCGAGGGGGTAAGTTGCGTTTTAACCTTGCTAGGTGTTTGTCCGTTGCTTCGTGTCCATGGCAGACGCGGCTGTAGACAGAAAACTGCAACATATCGTACCCTTCGTTTAGCAGGAATGTGCGAAATCGCCGGTATTCGCGCTTCTCCTGATTGGTCACGACGGGAAGGTCAAAAAAGACGAGCAATCGCATAAACTTACTCATACAATGGGATAGAAACTTTTTCTTCTTGTTCAATCACGAGTTGATTGTAACGGACGGACAGTTTCCCCGGTTTTCGAATGAGCAGATGACGCCAACCCAACTCTCTTTTCCCCTCTCACTTTGTAGATGTTGCCGAGTACATCTACTTGGTATTTATCGAATCGTTTGAGGGTTCTTGAACCGACGCCTGAGAGGGAGAAGCTACAGTCATGGCTGACTAATTCCAGTCCTGCTGTTCCCGAATGAATGGTTTTATAGTAGGCAAAAAGATCCTTGATTTTGATTTCCTCGCCCCCGGCGGTTTTGATTGTTTTTTCCCGAGGAAGCTCAATGCGGATGAGATCATTCGGATATAAGCTGAATCGGAACGTATAGTCTTCCGTCATTTCCTTCCACTCAGAGTACGGTTTGTTTGGCTCAATGGATTTGTTTGGCAAAACACCTTTCATGATGTCCATTGTGTAGACGGGAACGCAATAGTATTTGCCGTCTTTCTCGAATACATCGACCCGGACGATGTTGCTGTTGTAGGCGACGGTTTTGCCGTCATTTAGCGGGATGACTTGGTTTTTCGTGTCGATGATTTTCACTGTCCGAATGATGGGCCCGGGTTCCCCGTTCTTTTTCGGCTTGTACAGAGGTTCCTGGAACGCCTTTTTCGGATCGTTGTTATGCTCAAGCAGACGCTGGCGGATCGCTTTCTTTGCCGTACATCGGGAAATGCCCTGTCTCATCCAGTTTAATTTCGGACAGTTTCGTTTTGACAACGGTTTGGATTTTCCCGCTCCGCTCATCGATGCCGATGTATCGCCGTAACGTTTCTTGATGAGCCGCCCCTGTAACGCTCCGCTTCGGCATTCGGGATACAAAAACCGGCTGCAACGATTCGAGTTTCTGATCATCATAATTTCCAAGATTGAGAGCTTTTATACTCTCTTTCGGATTTTTTGATAAACGTGCCCGCAGTTCATCGGCGAAGTGCGGCCAAGGTTGCGGAAAGTGCGGTTCTGCTTTCTTGGCCGATTCTTTACATTGCTCGCGCCGTTGATAAAAGGCGGTGACTCGGGCAATATCGCTTGGCGATGTGCAGGCGACGATCGCGGCATCGACGGCATGATGCAAATCCGATTCTTCACGGTTTTTGTTAAAATCCCAGCGGCTTCGCAAATGGGCGGTAACGCGGCCGTTGACCGTATATACTTTTTGCTTATCATCACTTTCGGCGAATTTGAGATGCTCACGAATAAAGTTGGCGAAAAAGCGTGAAATGTACCGGGTGTCATTTAAGTTTCGGTTTTTCCATTCCGCTTCTTCGTTTTCATCGTAATGGAGCCGGAGCAGCCGATCCCGTTTCTTTTTGGAAAACTGCTTGTTCGTTAATACAAACGTCTTGAACTGTTGCCAGCGTTCTGTGCCTACTCCTAAATACTCGGCAGGGATGCGGTTGCCTTTTTCGCGGTTTTCTTTTGTCAATACCAACACTTTATTTGTATAACTGTCGTCCAAGCTTCGGCTATACGGGATGACGTGATCCACTTCTACATAACCTGGTTCAAGCAGCCGTTCAATTTCAATCGGTTGAAGCGAGTAGGCGCATCTCCCATTTTGTTCGCTCCAAAGTTTGAACTTGACAATGTCATGGCCGGTTGGATTTATCGTCAAGCCATATTCCATCAGCTGGCGAATGGCCGTCTCGTTTTTCTTCCGGTTTTCATCTTGTTCTCTTTTGGTTTTCCGCCGCTCGTCAAACGTTTGTGATAAATCGCGGGCTAATTCGATATGAATGGATACCGGCGAACCGTACTTTTTGATAATGGCGTTCACCACTTTCCTCGCCTGTGTCAATGCGCGCATGACGACCGGATTGGCGATCGGCGGAATGTTCGGGAGCAATAATGTTTTTTGTTTTTTCTTTGGCCCCGTAAATGTGTACCCTGCCCGCTCACAAGCAACTGAGTAGACCTCGCCTTGTTCCATATAAGGAAGAATGTTGCGAAGCGCCTTTAGCGACAGATGGCCGAATTTTGTGAATGACAAGTTCAATAGTTCCTCAATTGGCTCGTTGTCATATACCTTGTTCGCTAAATTTGGCATCCGTTTTCCGTTTTGTTCATATTCGTTTCGCAAGTAACTGCGAATGTCGGCATCATCTTTAAACAACGTCAGGGCGTAACCGAATGTATCAAAATCGATGGGGAGGAATGAACTTGACTTCCCCTTCCCATAAACTTTATCGACGGCTTTCCGAATTTGATGATAGGCGTCGAGTTCAAGGAAGCGGATCGTTTCGCTTTGCTTTAACGGTGCGCCCCGGTCATAGACAATGCCTTTAAAATAGGTGTCATCGGGCAAATGGAGCAACGTCCGTATATCATGATAGGTGATTTTGTTTTTATGGAACGCTTGTTTATACAAAAGACGGCGTTCCTCATCCGTGAGCCCCCGTGTGCCTGTCGGGTAGACGAGCCGTAATTTATTGATGTGCTCCCAAGCAACGAACGATTGGAATGTGTACGTTGCTTTCGGCGCCCGCTTTTCTTTTGGTTCAAATGTGCAAAAACCGACTTTTTTCTCGATGTCATTTTTAGAAGCAAAAGGGCGCTGTGATGCCCAAATCATGATATATTCGTTTTCGAATGTCTCTGTGCAAACGATGTTCCCGTATTCGCGCTGTTTGGTGAAAATTAGTTTGATTTCCCGTTCGAGATCGTCACGGGCGATGGTGTTCGTGTAATTTTCTCCTTTATTGCGTTTGTGAAATGCAAATTTTGGATCTTTTACGATCATTTCGGCAACGGTTCGGTAGCCTGAGAGAAGGGCTCGGTTTTCTTCGATGTGTTTGAGCATGGTGCTATTTTCTTTGTTGTTGCGCTCGCTTTTGCGATTGGATTTAAAACCGCGCCGTTTGGCCAAGTGAAGAAGGACGCGGGCCAACTCATCATTGTTTAATTTTCGATCCAATGCCTCTACGCGCAACTGCCAGACATCTATTTCATGTTTCTCCTCAAACAGCTTGTCCAGTTCTTCTTTCGTTAAAATTCCTTCGCGGATGAGAAGACGGCGAATGCGTTCCAGCCGATGCTTGCGGCGGCGCAAGCGACGTCGAGCCGAGCGGGCGAGGCGCCGCGGGAGAGCTAGTGATTCTCCCGTTTGCGGGTTTTCCGCTCTGTCAAAAATGCGGACTCCTAAATCTTCAATGCGAGGAATGTCCAAATTAATGACTGCCCAACCGACAGAGGTAATGCCGATATCAAGGCCGATTTTATGTCTCACTTGTATCCCCTCCCAATGAATATTGCTATGTAGTAAAAAAGACCTTAGCGTTTTCCGCCAAGGTCTGATTTTGCGCAAGGATGGGGAATGCCCGCCAAAAGCGGGCGACAGGCGATCCCCAACGCCGCGGGTCAGTCTGCCCTAGGCAGAAAGCCCTTATCATAGTAACCCTGAGATCATTGCTGTGGTATGATCTTATTGCTATAATAACAAATATATTTGGAAAATTCAAGGCCTTTTTTTCATATTTCTATACTTTTGGGCAATGCTTAAAGCAAGGTGAAGAATGCAGAACAAGTTTTTATCGTACCTATGAGGGATTGAAACAGTGGCAATGGGAAGATAATTCCTATTCGGATGACGAATCGTCAAGATTGTTCTAAAGTGCAGTGCTATGAGTCAGAGCCATTTTATTATAGATGCAATTTGAAGCTTTAACATTTGTCGCTTTTACCGAGCATTTGCTCGACTGTCGGGCGACCGAACAACGCGCTTCCAGACCCATGTATAGGTCTGTGAAGCGGGTGGTTGTTCGGTCTTCCGTCACGCCAAGACGTGACGGGGGCAAGCCTGTGGCTTGCCTTCGACAGTCGAAAAATGGACAAGCCACTTTTCCGTCAAGGATATGTTAAACTTTTTCGTTGCATTTATCCTGAAAATACTTAAATTCCAAAATGTATAAAATTAAAATATTCGACAGAAGGGTATTTTCATCCTTCCGATGGCGCCGAAATTTTTTCGGCATGGGGGTCTATATAAGTTGCAATTTTGTTTTACATGGCATTGTTCGCTCTTCTTGTCACCGTGCCAGCTTGTCAGGTGATAAAGACGGGACATGGAGATCGGAAATTCTTTATTACAACCTATATATAGGATATCGTGCACGAAGGAAAAATAGACATCGCGAAGAGAATGTTGGCCAAGGGGCATGATGTGAAGATCTTTCACGAACTGACTGGGTTGCCAGTTGAGCGGATTGAAAAAGATGAAGGAATAAGCTGGGGAAGTATGGACAGGCCACCCGAGTCTAACCCGTACGTTGTCGTCGACCCTCAATCGCGCAAAAATCCGGGGGATCGATGACAATTGTTTTTTACGCCAAATCCCTACAGCCATTACGGACAAAAATTGACGGAATTTTTAAAATATGATATTCTGAAGATAGCCCGAAAAGAAAAAGCTTGATATTATGCGCGGTTTTGGGGCATTTATCGTATCTATGAGGGATTGAAACCCGACAGGAATGGGGAAAACGCTGGCAGGCCTTCACGTTTTTATCGTAACCTATGAGGGATTAAAACCGTTTTTAGGATAGTGGCAGCGAAAAAGGAGATTTTGCGTCATATCTTTCCATCACATCCTTGAAAATGAAATAAGGTATGAATAGTTTGAAGTGCACATATATAATCGTATACATAAACCTGCAAATGTCGGAGGAGGAAACATGCACATCACAATTACGTTGCAAAGTGACACTCCTTGGGAGATTCCAGTCAATTACAACCATTTCCTGCAAGCGGTGATTTATCGCCACCTTAGTCCGGAATTCGCTGAGTTTCTTCACAATCAAGGGTATATCGTAGATCGTAGACGGTTTGCCCTCTTCTCGTTCTCGCGTTTAATAGGCCCTCATGATTATGTCTCTGCATCCAAAATGTTAGTCTTTCAAAACACGGCCAAACTCATGCTGTCCTCACCGATTGAGCAGTTTATACGGGAAATCACCCAAGTTTTGCTCATGGAAGGAATACGCATCGGAAGCCAGTTTTTGCGTGTCACATCCATCCAAACCGAGATTTTTAAAGTTGAGAAATCTGTCATTGAAGTGGAGACGCTTTCGCCAGTGGTCGCTTATTCCACGTTATTGCGGTCGGATGGGCGAAGATATACGAAATACCAGGCGTGTTGATTATCCAATAAAATCCAAAGGGTATAGAAAAAAGAGCACCTTTCCTGTAGAATGTGAGTAGCGACACAAACAAACCCAGGAGGTGCTCTCTATGAACAAGCATACCACACTCCCGAATTTGATGCAAAAACTTGTTTCGGATGAAGAGATTCAACTGATTGCCGAAGCGGTTGGGTATCGTGATTCGTCTCGAACCTTTACGTTGCGCGAGTTGATTCACTTCTTCCTGCTGGCCGCCATGCATCAATGGAAAAGCTTTCGCCACGGAGCCGATGTGGGGCCTCTGTATGGATTGCCGCGATTCCATTATTCAACTGTATCCAAGAAAGCGAAAGAAGTTCCCTATGACATCATGAAACGCTTGTTGGCGTTGATCATTTCCAAGTGCAACCGCCAAACCCGCCGTTCGCTTCGGTTTCCCAAACCGCTTCGGGTGGTGGATTCGACGACCGTCACGGTCGGGAAAAACCGCCTGCCATGGGCGCCGTATCACGGCGAACGCGCCGGAGTGAAGCTGCACGTCGCGTATTCGCCGGAATCCTCGTTGCCGGCAGACGTGGTGGAAACCATCGGACTGCGTCATGATGGCCCGGTGGGAGAACAGTTGACGAACGCTCAACAAGTGCTGGTGGAAGACCGGGCGTATTTCAAAATCGAACGCCTCGATCGATTTGTGGAGCAGCATCAGCTCTTTGTCATTCGGATGAAGGACAACATCGAACTTCATCAGAAAAAAAGCTTGAAACGCCTTTCCAGCACATCCTCATCGGTTCAAGCCGACTTCACGTGCCAGTTGGGGACGAAACAATGCCGCTCCACCAAGCGTCACCGGGTGGTGATCTTTCGAGATGCGAATGGCCGCGACATTCGGGTCGTGACGAACCTCTTCCATGCGTCTGCGGAAACCATTGCCGACATGTACCAACAACGTTGGACTGTTGAGGTCTTTTTCCGTTGGGTGAAGCAATATCTGAATGTCCCGACCTTGTTTGGCACGACGGAAAATGCGGTATACAACCAACTGTTTGCGGCGTTCATCGCGTATGTGTTGCTGCGATGGCTGTATGATCAAACCAAAAAACAGACGAACGTCTCTCTTTCCTTCATTTCGTTCGTTCGCCGTTTTTTCTCTGGGCAGCTTCCTCTCGATTGGAAATCCGGGATGGCCGCTGCTTTGTTTGAGTATGCCCAAATTTATGGAAGGCGTATGTATAATTTTGGATAATCAACACTCGTGACGAAATACTTTCATCCGGGGGAAAAAGATTTTCAACGAATCATTTCTGACAACCTGGTGAGGAAAGCCAAGCTGATATACGGAACGGATCTCACGTTTGCGCCTGTCTCTATTGATTCAATCGGAGATTTCCGTAAACAGATCGTGCTTTACAAAAACACCATTATTGAAGCGTACAACGGGAAATTTATCCTTGAGGGGGATTCTCGTCTGTTGCAAGCTGCTGTTGATGCAGGTCTTGGTGGTAAAAATTCATGCGGATTCGGCTGTATCCGCCCCATCAGCCGTTAATCAGGAGGTGTCCGTTCGTGAATCTGCCGCAGCTGACGGCGTATCTCGGGTCGTTAGTGCCTGCGGATTATGACCCGCTTGCGTCGAAGGTGAAATTGCTTAAAACGAAGATCAAATCGGAAGAAAGGCCGTATGCAGTTTTTTTGACGTTCGACCTCGAGAGACGGGTCATTCGGATCGAAGACCCCATTCCGTATTCTCAAGACACATTGTATGAATACGGGTATTTTGGAAATAACGATGCAGCCACCTTGCAAAGTTATCTCGTGAGAGAAGTGGAATCACTACATTATCTCTTGACAAGTGTATGGAACGATTTGCAACTAGCTCTTCGGAAACAGCATATGGAAGATTCTCAATTGTCAAAATGGATCGCGAAAATGGAAGCGGCTGAATTGATTGTCACTGGCAATAAAAAAGGGAGCGGAAAGGTGCGCTTCGATCGCTTTCAGCTCCCGGATTCTCTTGAGGGGAAATCCGTCATTTTGCAGAAGGAGAACCAAACCATCTGCGTCGGTTCCCAAGAGTTCAAGTATGAGGCTTTTGTTCGCGCAATGCTGGAGCACGAAAATAAATAGGAAGGCAATCGGATAGGTATTGGATAACTCCTGAATGATCCAGAATCGCTCTTTCGGTTTCACCTCCTTGTCCGTTCTCGTAACTTTTTTAAATAATCATTCTCTGCTTTCAATCTCCGATTCTCTTCCTCTAAACTACACTCTTTTTTTCGGGGTCTTCCCTTGAATGGAGACTCGGATGTCCCGCGCCGTTCTTCGAGTCCTTTTAGACCATGTCCATGGTAACGTTTTATCCAAAGTCTGATCGTTTTTGTGCAGGGAATCCAGAGGCCCTGCAGATCACGCATGGCTGCAACCGCCATCAACATTGGCAAAAACAGATCGGCTTCGGACTCGTCGGCAACGAGGACGGCATCCCGTTTTACGGAGATGTGCACGACGGCAATCGATCGGATAAGGCGTGGAATCCTGAGGTGCTGTCGCGGATCCACGAACAGTTCAAACAAGCCAAGATCGACGATGAATGGATTGACGCAGCCGATTCCGCCGCGATGACGAAAGACGCCTTGGCGCAGACGAAAGCCGCCAACGCCTTTTTGGTCACCAGGGGCCCTTCGTCGCTTCGGATCGTGAAACGAGCATGGGCCGAGGCCGATTCGCCTCACATCCCGTGGAGCGAACCTTTTGCCTTGGCGGAGAGAAACGGCGCCACGCATCGGGTATGGGAAACGGCCTCGACCTATGAAGGCCATCCCGTACGCTTGATCGTCGTCGAATCGAGCGCGCTCGACCAGCGCAAAAGAAAAACGCTCGAAAAAGAACGGGTCAAAGAAGCGGAGCTTCTTCGCGAGGAACAAATCCGTTGGGAGCGTCACCTATTCTCGTGCCGGGAAGACGCGGAACAAGCCTTGACATCCCTCAAGGCCTCCCTTCGCTCTCGGTTTCATCGGGTCGAGGCCGCGGTCGAAGAGATCGTGCGTCCGAAAAAACGGCGCGGACGGCCGAAAAAAGGGGCGGAACCCGAGATGGAGACGCTGCATCTCCTGCGCCTTGACATAGAATTCGATCACGAGGCGTGAGAACAGGCGAGGCGGAAAGCGTCCCGGTTTGTCCTTGTCACGACCGTTCCGAAGGAATGGAAGGGTCAACCTATGGATGCCCAAGAGATCTTGAAGCTGTATAAAGGGCAAATCTCGGTGGAAATGAACTTCGCGTTTTTGAAAGATCCGTTTTTCACGGGTGAGATTTACGTCAAAAAACCAGAACGGGTCGCCGTATTGGGGGATTTGTTTCTGTTGGCCTTGGCGATTTACCGTGTTTTTCAGCGCCGGGTGCGTCCGTTCATCACACCGGAACACCCGTTAAAAGGGGCTGGAGGCCGCAAGCTGACCCGGCCAACCGGACAGGCGATTTTTCAGCTGTTTCAATATGTGAACGTCATCCTGCCGGATGGGCAAATCCAACGCGCCTTAGGGAAACCGCTCACCTACGAGCAGCGAAGGATTCTGCAAGGGGTGGGAATGGACGAAAGCATTTACGTGTAACATTATACGGAACGACCATATATGGTAAAAAAAGGATTGTCCTCGCTCGTCGTGTTGGTCGAAACGTGATTCTGAAAAACGAAATCAAAAATCCTTTCTTTCTACCCTGTTAGGGTGCGAAATGTGAGTTTTAAACTCTGGATCGTACGAACTGCTCTAGTACCAGTATAGCCACATAACCTAACAGCAGCTGCATTCCCTCAGCAAAATACGATATACTTGACACAAGAGCAATCCATCTGCTTCCTTACTAGCGTGGTTTCGGTGAATGCTATGTTTCACGTTCATGCAGCCTGCCGGAAGGGAAGGCGGAGAAAAGCGATGGGGGAGATTTATGCGTCATAAACTTCGTGCTCTTGGATTTTCAATCGGGTCGCTTCCGACCGGAAAACGGAATCAAATCACGGATGTGCCCGGGGTGCGGGTCGGGCATGTGACGATTCGCGAGGACATCGATGAACGGACGGTGATCCGCACCGGGGTGACAGCGGTGTTGCCGCATGAGGGCAACTTGTTTTTGGAGAAAGTGCCAGCGGCTTGCTTTGTGCTGAACGGGTTTGGGAAAACGGCGGGGCTTGTGCAAGTTGAGGAGCTCGGGGTGATCGAATCGCCGGTGATGTTGACCAATACGTTCAGCGTTGGGGAGGTTTGGCAAGGGACGCTCGAGTATATGCTTGCGATAACGCCGGAGATTGGCGATACGACCGGGTCGATCAACATTGTCGTCGGTGAATGCAATGACAGCTATTTGAACACGGCCCGGGCGCTGGCGGTGACGAAAGAGCATGCGAAACAGGCGATTGCCAATGCGCGGGTGGAGATGGAAGAGGGAGTGGTCGGCGCGGGAACAGGGATGATGTGTTTTGGCTGGAAAGGGGGCGTCGGCAGTTCGTCGCGGATCGCGGGCGGGATGTATACGGTCGGGGCGCTGGTGGTGAGCAACTTTGGGCGGCGCGAGGAGCTGCAGTTTGTGCCGTATGTGCCGCCATCGTTTAATGAACGGGACATGCCGCCTGGGTCGATTATGATGATCGTCGCGACGGATGCGCCGCTTGATGCGCGGCAGCTGAAGCGGCTGGCAAAGCGGGCGGCCGTTGGGTTGGCGCGGACGGGAAGCCGCGTTCATCACGGGAGCGGTGATATTGTCATTGCGTTTTCCAATGCGTATACGATGGCGCATTTTTCTGATGCTGTCCACCAATCCATTCCGCCGCTTGTCCGTGACGACGCGCCGCTTATGAATGAGTTGTTTCAGGCGGCGATGGAGGCGACGGAAGAAGCGATTTGGAATTCACTGACGACGGCGGAGACGACGACCGGACGGAACGGGCGTGTTGGGGAAGCGATTCCGTATTCGTTGCTTCGGCGGATGGAACAGTGAGAGGGAAACGGCTCGAAAGGAATGATTTTTCGAGCCGTCTCGTTTTTTCTGTCGGCGCCTTTTGTGGTTAGTGCCGGCTATGGAGGCGGTGCATCCAGGCAACGAGTTTTTCTTTCATCTCTCCCCGCGCCGTGTTGGGGGCGCTGCGGTGGGCGTATCCGACCAAGATGCCGGTGGCGACGAGGAGCAAGCCCGATAAAGCGAAAATATAAGTGGTGGAACATAGCCCAGCGATCGCGCCGGCGGCGGTCGGTCCGGCGAGGTTGCCGAGGAAGCGGCTGCTGGCCGTAACACCGAAGACCCGGCCTTGAATGCGGCGCGGGCTTTGCACGTTGATGAGCGCCTGAATAGCGGGCCATACGCCGCCGACGACAAGTCCTTGCAAAAAGCGCCAGACGTACAGCTCGTATATATGATCTGTCCACACTTGCGGCAAGGCGAGCAGGCCGGAGAGGACGAGCAGCATCGGCAGCATTTTCTCCTGCCCGATTCGGTCGCCGAGCTTGCCTAAATACGGCGTCCCGATCATTGTCGCGATGCCAGTGATCGACGAGGCGAGGCCGGATAAAAATGCGAGATTGCTAGAATGGCCGACGAGCGATTGGACAAAAATCGTCATCATCGAGTTGACGCCAAGAACGGCGATTTGCACGAGAAAGGTAGCGACAAACAAGACGAGCGTCCGGTGTTCGAACACTTCCTTGAAGCTCGCTTGGTTCTCTTTCGTCTGCCGCGCGACCGGGTCTTTTTCGAGCCAAAAGATGACAGGCAGCAATGTCGCCAAAATGCAAAGCCCGGTCACGAGAAACACCGGGCGGAAGCCGAACCAATCCGATAAGGCGCCGCCGATGAGCGGCCCGATGATGTTTCCGGCGATGCTTCCCGTCTGCAGCGTCCCGAGCGCCTCGCCGCTATGGCTTTTCGGTACGACGCGCGCCAAGTACGAAAACGAGACGGTGATGAACCCGGAGAAAAAGCCGACAAGAAAACGAAGAACAAGCAACGCCGTCGGCGAATGGGCGAACGCCATGCAGCCGGTGATGAGCCCCATGCCGATCCCCGCTCGGATGAGGTTGGCGCGCTGGCCGTACTTGTCGGCGAACACGCCCCACACCGGGGCCATGATGGCCGCCGATAAGAACGTCGCAGAAAAGACAAGGCCAGTCCAGATGCTTAACGTGTGGTGTTCGGTGACTCCCATCTCCCACAAAAGCAATGATAAAAACGGAATGACCATCGTCATCCCGGCGGACACCATGAAATTGCACAGCCAAAGGATGCGGACGCTTCGTTTCCAGTTCACAGAAGGTCATCTCCTGTATTATTTCGTTCTCCTAATGATTTTAGCACGATGGAAAAACAAAGGAAACCATTTTGCTTATGCATGGGAGAAACGGTTGTCAGGCCGTGCGTCAGCCTGTGTTGATGTTGAACGGCGGGGAAGCGAGCTCTGTGTGTCATAAATCGTGTCTGAATAAACCAATCCCCCTTGCCAGGCGGACAAGGGGGCCATCTATGTCAAAAGGGGGGAGGGGGAGATTAGGCGTTTTTCGCTTGGGCTTCTTTCCACTTCGCGAATTCACGTTCGACCTCTTCGTCCAATGGCACAGGGGACAACACAGCGTTCGTTCCGAACCGAGCGGCGGCCGCTTCGGCTTCTAAGGCGATGACGCGTTCTTCCATGCGGGCAAAGCCACGCAGCGCTTCATCGGCGGAAAACGAGGCGAGCGCCGTGTCGATTTGTTTCAACGCTTGAGCCGCGTTGACGCGGGCAGCGAGCTCCAGCTGTTTGGCCGCGAGCTCATCGTACCGCTCACGCAGTTGGTTTAGACGGTTGGCGACTTCCGCCGTTTTTGCTTTGATGGCTTCGTATTGTTGTTTGTACGCCTCCAGCTTTTTCTCATACAGCAGCTTGTCGCATAAGGCGAGTTTCGCAACCGATTCTTCATTGCGCTCCAGCGCCAGTTTCGCTTGGCGGCTCCGCTTTTCAACAGTCGCCTCGGCTTGGGCGATGAGCGTCTCATAACGCCGCTCGGCGACCCATTGTTGGGCGAGCGCTCGGCGGCCTTGTTCGAGCTGCTCCTCGAGCTGGCGCAAGTATTGTTTCGTCATGGCGACCGGGTCTTCCCAGCGGTCGATTTGTTCGTTTACTTCAGCGAGAATGATCGTTTTGATCCGGCGAAAAATGCCCATTTGTTTGTGCCTCCTTTTGGATCGTTTTTTCCCATTCATCAAGCCAATCGGCGGAAATGGACGACGGTGCTGGAACCCATGGCTCGGCGGCTGCCGATTTTCGCGCTTGACGGCGCCCTAAAGCATACACCGCGGCCAGCGCCAGCAAAATCAACACCCATTTTGGCAAGATGGCGGCAACTCCTAAGGCGACAAGCGCCCAACCAATCCAGCGCTTCGAGCGTTTTGCCGCGAGCCACACCGCTCCGGCGCCCACAAGCAAAAGGGGGATGAGCCACATCAGCATGTCCATCATCATCCAGCCTCCGCGCGGCCCCATGCCAAACTCCGGACGGTGATGGCCAAAGCCGCCGCGCATGCCGTCAAACGGAACGTCTGGACGCCCGTGCGCCATCACTTCATGCGGCGCGAGGACATGAAATACACTGAATCCGGCAAGCGCAACGAGCGCAATGAGAAGAAAGGTCCGTGTTTTCTTCACATTGTCACCTCCTTTTTTCGGTAGTGGACTGGCTTACAGTTTGTATTGTAGAGGGGGAAGGAGAAAATTAGGTGAAAAGCGAAATCTTTTTTCAGCGTACTGTGAATATCATGAATGAAAGGACCAGAAAGATCATCTGTCAAGGATGGGTGGGGGATGTCATAACGAAAATGGTGAGGAGGGGGCGTCGGTGGTTCGATCGTATGGGTTCGATGTGTGCGGTGCTTTGGTTGTCTTTTTGGTTTCCTTTTTGTTTCCAACGTTTTACGTCGGCTATTACGCCTATGGCTCATTTCTCGGGTTCGCCATCGGTTCGCTGATCGTTGGATGGGCGAGAATGCGCTGGAATCCGCATGGGCGCTTCGGCGGCCTTCTCGTCGGTTCGTTCCTGATCGTCGCAGCTTCTGTCGTCATCATCCGCCTGTTTCCCATCGAGATCCGCGATGTCTGGGATTTGGCGATGCCATATGTCAACGCTGTCCTGAATGCATTGATTTATCTTTTGATCACTGGTGCTTTCCGTCTATGGAACGGCCGAAGGCAAGGCAAAGCTCTTTTCACGAGAAAAGAAACAGTGAGCAAACAAAGGCGTCTTTGAAACCGGTTGGTTTCTCCTGACGAAAGCGGCATATTGGAGCGGAATTCCGGCATAGGAAAAGGTGCCCCGATCCTTTTGGGACACCTTCTTCTTGTTTTTATGGAAAATGGAGTGCGAACGCTACGAACCAGGCCGCATGACCTGTCCATGGCGATACGCGGCATGGCTAGGCGGGCAGGCGGACCAAAAACTCCGTCCCTCGGCCGAGTTGGCTTTTGACGTGGATCGTGCCGCCATGGGCCTCCACGATCCATTTGGCGATGGACAGCCCGAGGCCGTGGCCGCCTTGTTGGCGCGAGCGGGCTTTGTCGACGCGGTAAAAACGGTCGAAAATGCGGCCGATGTCTTCAGGCGGGATGCCGATGCCGGTGTCTTTCACCGAGAGAAGAAACTGTTTCGGCTCGGTGCGAATCGATAATGTCACCTCTCCGCCCTCCGGGGTGTATTTGATGGCGTTGTCGAGCAAAATGTACAAAAGCTGCGTCAGTTTATCCGGATCGGCGGTGACGATCGCCTGCTCTGGGGCATGAAAATGCATCGTGATCTGTTTTTTCGCCGCCAGCTCCGACACGAGCTGAAACGTGCGCTCGGCGTGCGGGCGAAAATCAAACGTCTGTTTCGTCAGCTCCAACGCGGCATGTTTCGCATCGGCGCGGGCGAGCGTCAACAAGTCGTTCATCAGTTTCGTGATCCGTTTCAATTCTTCGCGCAGGCGGTCAAGCAGGCGGCGGACAAATTCGTTTTTCATGACGTCCTCTTCCAACGTGAGCGCCTCAACGGACGAAAAGACGACGCTTAAGGGCGTGCGCAACTCGTGCGAGGCGTCGGCGACGAACTGGCGCTGCCGCTCGTACGCTTCTTCAATCGGCACAAGCGCCCGCTTGGACATAAAGTAGCTGAGCGCCACCGCCACGGCAAGAAACAGGACGGCAAGGCCAATCAGGACGATGAATAGCCAATGGAGCACCCCGAAAAACGACGTGACGTCCATGCCGATATACAACATGCCGGCAAAATCTCCGTGGATGATGAGGGGATAGGCGGCAGCGAGCACCCGCCAGTTGCGGGCGGCTTCGCGGGCGAGGCCGGGCATATGTTCAGGCAGCGACACGTTCATGTACATTGGGGAGCGCTCGTTTGATTTGAAATGGGACAACGCGTCCAAAAAATACGGCCGCAGGCGCGGGTGAACTTCATCCCCCGCCAGCAAGTCGCCATTCGGGCCGATGACGTAAAAAAAGAGCTGGTCTTCGCTTAAGAGAATGACGCTTTCATTATCAAACAAGTCGAAATTGCTTTGTTTCAACAACACTTGCTCGATCGTGTCCGCCTCCTGCTCGGCGAGGCGGGTGATGCGCCGCTCTTGGTCCGATGTGGCGATCCAATAAAACAGCGCGGCGGCGATGGCGATAAACAAAGCGAGAAACAACGTGAAAATGCCGCTATAGAGCGCCGTCAGCCTCCAATGGGCGCGGCGGAACAAATCGGCGCTTTCCAAGCGGCGCAGCCAGCGGCGCCATTCGTTCCAGTTATTTATCAATTTTATATCCCACTCCTCGAACGGTTTGAATGATATCGTCTTTCAACTTTTTGCGCAACAGCTTGATGGTGGCGTCAATGGTTTTCATCGACACATCCGCATCCCAGCCCCAGACGCGGTCCAAAATCGTCTCGCGCGGCACGACTTGCCCTTGGTTTTGCACGAGCAGATCGAGAAGCTGAAACTCGCGTGGGGTGAGGAAAATTTCCTCATCGCCGCGATGGAGTGTATGGCTTGTCCGGTTGAGGGTGAAGCCATGGAAGGTCACCGTTTCCTCCTGAAGCGGGACGAACGTGCGGCGGGCGAGCGCTTTTAAACGGGCTGCGAGCTCATCGATTTCAAACGGTTTGACCAAGTAATCGTCCGCCCCGGCTTCAAGCCCCGTGACGCGATCTTTCACGGCGTCTTTCGCTGTCAACATTAAAATCGCCCCCGTATAGCCGTTTTGCCGCAAGCGGCGGCAAATGTCGACCCCATCGCCGTTCGGCAGCATCCAATCGAGCACGACGACATCGTAAAACTCCGCCAAGGCGTAATCGTACGCGTCTTCTCCTTCCTGCACCCAGTCGATATGGTCGATTCCTTTCTTTTTTAATAAATGAACGATCAGCTCCCCTAGGTGAAAGTCGTCCTCCGCAAGCAAAATCTTCATCGTCTCTCCTCCCGTTCCATATTCCTTACTTCTTATCATACCAAATCATTCGTAAAAAAACGGTGAAAAAGCGGCATGTTTCATTGCGTGGACGTGTGCTGGTTTTCACCATTTTTTCACTTTCCTTGGTTATGATGATGGGTAAAGAGGAAAGGGAGGCAATCAGTGATGATGAGAAAAATGAAGAATTTGCATCCTCTGAATCGGATTGATCAGTTCGATCTCTTTGCTCGTCCAAGCGGTCGCAAGCGAAAACAAAAATGGACGCCCGCCGCGCCGGAGATGATGCAAACGGACATGATGTCGGAAAGAGGGAATGGGATATGCAGCGGAATCATTGGCTGACCACGATAAAGCAACGCCGCCAAGGCTGGTCTTCCCTGTATGCAAGGCCGATCGATGTCGGCGGTATAGTGGTGTTTCACTCGCCTTTTCGCTGTTTTGCGGCTATTCGCTCGAAGCTGTCGCATAGAGGATCATTCAATGACAAAGGAGGAGATGCCCAATGAATATGATGCCATTTGAACCAACCCCAACGCCGCAGCCGAAATGCCGCGGCCGCTTCGTATCGTGGCTTGCCGCTTCCATCGCGGGGGCGGTGATCGGCAGCGCGGCGACGTGGTATGTGGCGCCGAAATGGATGCAGGAAGGAACAAATACGTCAACAGAAGCGGCGGAAACGGCGGCGAAAAACGAAGCGCTGCCATTGCAGCCGGCGGCGAACGTCAAAACGAATATGATTGACGCCATCAACAAAGTGGCCGATGCCGTCGTCGGGGTCGTCAACATTCAGAAGCAAGTCGACTTTTTCTCCGAACAAGCGCAAGATACCGAAGCGGGAACCGGATCAGGCGTGATTTTCAAAAAAGATGGCAACACCGCCTACATTGTGACGAACAACCATGTCATTGAAGATGCGAACAAAGTGGAAGTGGCGCTCCCGAACGGCAAAAAAGTGAACGCCGACATCGTTGGAGCCGATGCGCTCACGGATCTTGCTGTCTTGAAAATCCCGGCCGATGGCGTAACAAAAGTGGCGAGCTTCGGCGACTCGTCGAAGGTGAAAATCGGCGAGCCAGTGGCGGCGATCGGCAACCCGCTTGGGCTCGATTTGTCGCGGACGGTGACCGAGGGGATCGTCAGCGGCAAGCGGACGATGTCTGTATCGACATCAGCGGGGGACTGGGAACTTGACGTCATCCAAACCGACGCGGCGATCAATCCGGGCAACAGCGGCGGCGCCCTCATTAACAGCGCCGGCCAAGTGATCGGCATCAACAGCATGAAAATCGCGGAAACGGGCGTCGAAGGGCTCGGATTTGCCATCCCGAGCGAAAATGTCAAACCGATTGTCGAACAGCTTATGAAAGACGGGAAAATCAAACGCCCATACCTCGGCGTCCAACTGGTCGATGTCGCGGATTTGTCCGATGACGTCCGCACGGATGAACTGAAACTGCCATCCACCGTGACAAGCGGTGCGGCTGTCACGGCGGTCGAGCCATTCTCACCGGCAGCCGAAGCCGGATTGAAATCAAAAGACGTCATTACGGCCATCAACGGCCAAAAAATCGACAGCGTCAGCACCTTGCGCAAATATTTGTACACGAAGGTATCGATTGGCGACCGCATTAAGATGACCGTCTACCGCGACGGATTCGAGATGACCGTGTCCGTCACGCTTAAGGCGAGAGAAAGCAGCCAGTCGTAAGAAGACAGCGCCTCTTTTCCATCGAATCGGTGGGAAAGAGGCGATTTTTTGTGTGGAGCGCTTGTTCACGATGTTGGAGGATAAAACGAAAGTTGATCCGTGTCGGCAGCACCTCTCCGTCGAGCCAATTGTGCTCCTGTTGTGAGCGCCGTCAGATCGACGCTATCCGCGAATGAGTGTGTCCGCGATGCGGGACGAGCCATGATCGGGATCATAACGCCGCTCGGAATATCCTGAATGAAGGGCTTCGTTTGCTGTCTTTGTAAGGCCGCCAAACCGTGGGACGCAACGGGATGGCTTGGCGGGTAGCCTGCCGTGGGTCGGGGGTTCTCAAGAATCTCCCATCTCCAAGCGTAGGTAGGAGAGTGTTCAAGATTCCTGACTTTTGTGAATATATGACTATTTTTTAGTTGGTAATAAAGACCTCTTTTTTTTTTTTTAATTTGTAATAAAATTTTAATTGTAAATATATTAAATTAAAGGAGGAGATTGTATTTTATGAAAAAAATCTTTCTTGCTCTCTTCGATGACAGCTTTGGGTCTCATTTGCACATCGGGCGTTCCGTTGGCGTATGCTGACTCTAGAAGGCTGGTGATTTAACAGAAAATGAGGTTCAATCATGCCACCTCTCAGATTGGTTGCATAGAAAGCGAACTCCGCCTGCTGGACAAGATGGCATTCCGGACAACCCTTCACTTCCCGTTCGTGTTGAGTCACTTCCATTCGAACCACAGGGAGATCGAACACTTGGCGAATGTCTGCCTGAAGTGGAGCGACATGTTCTAAAGAGTGACCACACCCTTTGCATTGGGTCACGCGGTGAAGGACTTGGTGGTCAGCATTGGGGACTTGACGGAGCGTCGTTCCTCGGTGCCTCGGCTGCCCTCCCGGCTGTTTCTGCGACGGTTGGCGAGAAGGAGATTTCGCCGCAAACCGGTCAGAAGACGGCGGCAAATGGCTATTGGTGCTGTTTTTTTTCGTACGGGCTTCTAATTCTGCGATACGTGTTTTTCGTTGTTGGTTTTCTTGACGCAGCTGCTCGTTTTCTCGGATGAGTGTTTCAATCGTTTGTGCTTGGTGTTCGATTTTGGCCACCATGCTTTCGAGTGTAAAGACCGCTTGTTGGAAATCAAAAACAACGTTTGCCATCGTGTTCACCTCCCTTGTCTTGGATGGTGCTATATAAGTTGCAATAAAGAATTTCCGATTTTTCGCTTCCGCTTTTATCTCAATACGAGCTGATATGATATAACGTGGAAGGTAGTAAGCTGGATGTAAAACAAAATTTCAACTTATATAGTATAGACAAGGGGAGCAGAAATAAACCCGATCTCGTAAACTTTTTCTATGTAATGGCTGAGCAGTTACCTACCTTCTTCGATTGTAGCTTGAACGGAACATAATGTTAGAAGAATTGAAAAGAGTTCGTTAATCTTTTGTGGTGCTACTTACTTCAATTGCATGGAATGGGGCAGTGCTTGCTGGTATCTTGTTTGCAACACTTGGGATAGTTGAGCGCTAGTGCTTAACGAGCAATACGGGTTATTAATCCAAAGGGGATGTTGTAATGTTAAAAAAAGCAAAATTCTTATCATTGGGGTTTTTACTGGCTATTACAACAAGTGCTTACGCTTCTTCAGACTCAATTTCAGGGACTTTACCAGATGAAACGAATAACAAGGCTGCTGTTGAAAAAGAAATGTCTATTAATAAGGAGCAGCTAAAAAGGCAAGCCGAAAAGCAACTTAAAAGCGAAGAATTGAAAATTTCGAATAGAATCAAATTACATTCCACAGAAGAAATGAATGCTGAAAGGCTAAAGAAAGAAGGAAAGGTTCTCTATCCCCCAAGTGAAATGACATCAATACAAGCTAGTGTTGCAACAGCATCTTATAACCATAATATTAATTGGGATGTTTGGGGAGATGGAGACATTATCTTAGGTAATGGTCCGAGTTCTGGATCTTCCTCGAGCGTCCCATATGGCTATTACCGACATGGCGCTACTTATGATGATTATTATGGGAATTTCATAAGTGCGATGCCAAATAAAGGTGTATATAGAGAATCTAAACGTTTTTGGGAAACAAATTATAAAGAAGTGGTGGGTTATTGGGTTCCTGCTGCATCTTCAGACCAAAGAGAGAAGGTCATATCTTATTTACGTCAACAGATGGGTGAAGCATATGACTGGAGCAGTTCTAAAACAAATTATGATGAATGGTATTGTACGAAACTTCCTTATGTTGGTTATAAAATAAAGGCGAGTATTGATATTGATAGTAATGGTGGCTACTGGGTAACGCCGGATAATATAGCCGACGATGAACAGGCGCATTTATTTATGAGGAGCGAAGGGGAAAATAAAGGCAAATAGGACACAGCTGGTGGCTGTGTCCTAAAATTTCATTAGGGAGGCATTGTTTATGAGAAGAACTTACATATCATTACTATTTTTTGTTTTTTTGTTGATAGCGATTTTGGCAGGAGGATATGTGTGGTTCAAATCAAACGAGAGCTCCAATGTTAAGGTTTCTTTTGATGTTAATAATCCAGATCTATTGATAAATACCCCCAATAGAATCGTTGTAATTGACGAGAATAACGGAAATTTGACGAAGCGTGAAATTTACAATGAAAGGTTTATGCACACTTCTGTTTACGATAAACATACGAAAAAATTGCTAGCTCCTACTTATTCGCCGGAGCATCATTTTGCAGGGATAACAGAATTCTCTAACGGCCAAGCCAAATACCAAAAGGTGAAAGATTTTGGTCCTATGAATGTTGTGTCGTCCAATGGATATTTATTGATGGACTCTTCTCTTTCTTTGACAAATCGCGAAGGACTCCCCGTTACGAAGCTAGGGCTGTATGATTTAAGGAGCAATAAGTTCGTCAAAGAATTTACCGTCAACGGAATCGTGCAATCAATGATTAAGGTTGGAAGTAGCGCTTATTTTCCTTCACTTTGCGAAAATAATCAGTCAAACATTTATCGTTTTGATTTCGATACTTGGAAGTTGTATAAAGTTTTAAAAATGGATCAACCTCATGTGCCAAATCAAATATTGTTTTACAAAGATATGATGATTGGATTGGCAAATGACGAGGCAGCTGGAGCCCCGTCTAATAAAAATAAACTCTATTATATAAAGAATGGTGTAATTTCTAAAGAGTTGAAATTAAAACAAGGGACGAAAGAGATGGCTATCTTGAATAATAAAATCCTTATCTTGTATGAGCCTCATGATCGGAAATCCTTTATTGAAGTTTTAAAGATAGAAGGAAGTCAAGAAGCGGAAAAAGTCAAATTGGCGGATAACCCCACTAATATCACAAATTGGAATCAACATTTAGTCGTGATTGATCAACACAAAAAAGTTTATATATATAATCAAGAGTTTAAAAAAATTAATGAACTGGAATTAGGCATTGATGCTCAAGTGTTAAACATAACAAAAGCGAATTAATGACAACTGAGGGGGCATGGTCCAAAAAATCGAGGAGATGCCGTCCTAAGCGTTACGTCCTTCTGTTTTCACCCACCCATCCCAGCAACTTGAAAACACTATTAATTATGAAGGGAAGCTTTGCGGGGACGAGCCAAATGTATGTTGAATTTGAGCAACCGCTCCCTCACGGAGGAAGGGAACATCGTTCCAACAGGAAGGAACTCTTTTTGCTTTCATCGAATATGACCATCATTACGGATGGAAGGGGATTTGAAATGGGTCCGAGTGCGCCGCTATGGATGTCCATGTTATACTACATTATGTGCATTGCCACATTGATTGTCGGTGTGGTGATGCTGGTGAAAGGAACGGTTCGCCGTTGGTATTCGCTCGTTGCTATGCTCGCAGTGCTGTTGTTTTTTCTCAATAACTTCCATACGATCGCTAGGGTCGGCGTCGATCCGTTCGCCTATTGGCAGCAATCCCTCGCCACAGGGCAATGGTGGGCGTGGCTGTCGCTCGTGCTGTTTCTGTACATGATCGGGTACTGGGTGCTGCTCGTTCGAGGCATTCGCGGGCGGCGGGCCGCATCGGCGAAAGTGAAAGGGGGAGGGGGAGATGGAGTTCCGCGATTATGAAGAATTTTGGCCGTTTTACTTGACGCAACACCGCAAACGGGCGACGCGGAGATGGCATTTTGTCGGAACGAGCTTCGTGTTTTTGTTTGTCATCATCGCGATCGTGACGAGGAACGCATGGTGGCTGCTCGGCGCACCAGTGGCCGCCTATGCGCTCGCGTGGTTCAGCCATTTTTTCATCGAAGGAAACAAACCCGCCACCTTCGGCCATCCGCTTTGGTCGCTTCGGGCCGATTTCCGCATGTACGGGCTCATGCTTACGGGCCGGCTTGGGCGGGAGCTTGAACGGGTGGGGCTTTCCGAGGATCGGGATGTCAGTCAAAATGGATGAGAACAGCGATAAACAGGCCTTTCTCCCTGGGGATTTCTGGAAGTTTTGGAGAGATCGGGCGACGATAATCTGGAATGGAATACCAGGGAGAAAGCCCCTTGTCTTCGCATTACTTCTTCATTTGTTCAATCTTTTCAAGCGGTAGTCCGGTCAGTTCATGAATCGTGTCGGCATCATATCCTTTTGCCAACATTCGTTTTGCAACATCCATCTTTGCTTTTTCCATTCCTTTCTCCATTCCTTTCACCATGCCTCTTTGTTCGTATGAAACGATGAGTTCCATGACTTTGGCGGCCTCCTTCTCCTCCATTGTATTCACCTCATTTCGCAATCGGATTTCTTCTTCCTCCGATAACCGCAAATACGTTTCGAAAAAGCCGAACAACAGCCGCTGTTTCGCCTCATCCAGCTCGAGACGAATGAGCATGCGCAAAAACTCTTTTTTCACTTCGATCCTTTCGTCTTCATTATACCCCATTTTGCTTAACAAAGCGGCGGCGACCGGGTTGTCCTGACGGATGTACTCGCGCCACGGGAGTTTGCGCAATTCTATGGTCAAAAAACGGAAATCGAGAACGGTCAAAAACGGAAACTCCACAGTGAAAGAGGAAGGTTCACCGCGAGTGGCGTCATAGCTGAAGATGGCGATCGGGAGAATACGGCGGCGGTGTTTTTGAAATAAGCGGCTGAAATAAATGAACATTCGCTCTGAAAAAGTGGGTTGGATGTAACTTTGGTGTTCGATGTGGACAATGATCAGCCCATCTTCCCCTTTTAGCTTTGTCTCGACCAATAGATCGACTCGATGTTTTTCCCCTGCAGTAACATCGGTCAACACTTCTTCTGATAAAAAGGAAAGATGGTGAAAGTCAACATGCTCGTATACACGCGGAAAGAAGAGGAGAACGAATTCTTCAAAAAATGTACTTAACAACTCTTTAAACAGGCGATCATGGTCAATGCGCGTTTCTGACATGGTCTCCCTCCCTATGTATTTTTAGATTCCCATCGCTTTATTCGCCCTACACAACGCAAAATCCTGCCTGTCCAAAGCATTTTTCATAGAGGTTTTTGTTCAAAGAAAGGAAATCGGGGGAAGATTGTCGAATTTTGATGATGATGGAAAAATGATGAAACCGAAGGCCACCTAGCCCGTATGAATAGGTGAGGGGAAAGGAGGGAGGGGGATGTTGTTCGGCCATTCACCTGAAGTCGTGTACGGGACGGTGCTTGTTGTTAGTGCGTTGTTGACGGTTGTGTATTTTTTCCTTAGTGATGTGCTAGAGGGCGTATTTGACGTAGTGGACCACCCGTTGTTCAGTCCGCAGCTGATTCTATCGTTTTTCATTGTCGGCAGCGCCGTCGGATTGTTGGCTGAATGGTATACGGATTGGTCATCGGGCTTGATCTTCGGTCTAAGCGTTGGGGTGGCCCTTGCGATCGTGCTGCTTTTGCACTTTTTCGTCTTTTTGCCGCTCCGCTCAGCCGAGGCGTCGCTTGGGTATACGGACGCCGATTTGGAAGGGTTGCTTGCCAAAGTGATCGTCTCGGTGCCGCCTGATGGGTTTGGTGAAATTCTCATTTCCCGCAAAAGCGGCGCGGTGGCCAAACCCGCGAAAAGTGTAAACCATGAACCCATTCCATCGGGAGAAGACGTGATCGTCGTGCAAATGGAAAACGGCGTCGCGGTCGTAGCGAAGCACGATCCATATCATCTTTCCATCTGAACAATGAAAGGGGAAACACATTATGGCTATTGCGCCATGGCTTGTGGTGATCGGCGTCGTCGTCTTGCTTCTTGTCGGACTCATCGCTATTTTTATCGCCCGCTACCGCACCGTCGGGCCGGACGAGGCGCTCATTGTCACCGGGAGCTACTTAGGAAGCAAAAACGTTCATGTCGATGAATCTGGAAACAAAATCAAAATCGTCCGCGGCGGCGGGACGTTTGTCGTGCCGATTTTCCAACAGGCCGAGCCGCTTAGTTTATTGTCGATCAAGCTCGATGTGCAAACGCCGGAAGTGTATACGGAACAAGGGGTTCCTGTCATGGCCGACGGGGTGGCGATCATTAAAGTCGGCAGCTCGATCGGCGAAATCGCGACTGCGGCCGAGCAGTTTTTAGGCAAAACGCGTCAGGATATGGAAAACGAAGCGCGGGAAGTGCTTGAAGGCCATCTCCGCTCCATTCTCGGGTCGATGACGGTTGAAGAAATTTACAAAAACCGCGATAAATTCTCCCAGGAAGTGCAGCGCGTCGCTTCGCAAGACTTGGCGAAAATGGGGTTGGTCATCGTCTCATTCACGATCAAAGACGTGCGCGACAAAAACGGCTACCTCGATGCGCTCGGGAAGCCTCGCATCGCCCAAGTGAAGCGCGACGCCGATATCGCAACCGCCGAGGCGGAAAAAGAGACGCGCATTAAGCGCGCCGAAGCGGATAAAGAAGCGCGCAAAGCGGAACTGGAGCGGCTGACGGAAATCGCGGAGGCGGAGAAAATCAACCAACTGAAGCTCGCTGAGTTCCGCCGTGAACAAGATATCGCCAAAGCGCGCGCCGATCAGGCGTACCATCTGGAAGAAGCGAAGGCGAAGCAGGAAGTCATGGCCCAGCAAATGCAAATTAAAATTATCGAGCGGCAAAAACAAATCGAGCTTGAAGAAAAAGAAATTTTGCGCCGCGAGCGGCAATACGACTCCGAGGTGAAGAAAAAAGCCGACGCCGAACGCTATGCGATCGAACAAAAAGCGGCGGCGGAAAAGGCGAAGCAAATTGCCGAAGCCGATGCGCAAAAATACCGCGTCGAAACGCTGGCGAAAGCGGAAGCGGAGCGCATCCGCCTCGATGGGTTGGCGAAAGCCGAAGCAGAGAAAGCCAAAGGGGAAGCGGAAGCGGAAATCATCCGCCTGAAAGGTCTCGCCGAAGCGGAAGCGAAACAAAAGATCGCCGAAGCGTTCGAGCGCTACGGCCAAGCAGCTGTGCTCGACATGATCATCAAGATGCTTCCAGAATACGCGAAGCAGGTGGCGAGCCCGCTGGCGAACATCGAGAAGCTGACGATCGTCGACACCGGCTCAGGAGCGGGGGGCGGCGCCAACCGCGTCACGGGCTATGCGACGAACTTAATGGCGAGCTTGCAGGAGACGTTAAAAGCATCGACGGGCATCGATGTGAAGCAGCTGCTTGAGAATCTCACGGCAAGCAGCGCATCATCGGCCGTCACGACCAAGCCAGCCGTTTCCGAGAACGAGAATGCGAGCCAGTCATGAACATGGTGTACGGCGCTCTTGATCGAACCAAGGGCGCTTTTCTTCGCGGTGCGCAAGTTGCACATCCTTGCTGAATAACAAGCATGCGCTCGAGGCGCTCTTCCTAGTTGCGCATAAAGCATTGTTTCGCTATGATGGGAACGAGTGGAATGGAAAAAGGGGAAGTAGGTTGATGACGATGAAACGAGCTCGAATCATTTATAATCCGACATCGGGGCGCGAGCTGTTTAAGCGCCATTTGCCCGATGTGCTCGTCTGGTTGGAAAAAGCGGGCTATGAAACGTCATGCCATGCGACTGAAGGGCCAGGGGATGCGACCAATGCAGCTCGGCGGGCGGCGGAGCGGGGGTTTGACCTTGTCGTTGCCGCGGGCGGCGACGGAACGATCAACGAAGTCGTCAACGGCATTGCCGATCAGCCGCATCGGCCGAAATTAGGCGTGATCCCCGTCGGGACGACGAACGATTTCGCCCGCGCGATCGGCGTGCCGCGCTCGATCGAAGGGGCGTGCGAGGTGATTGCCACGGGCGAGCCCGTCCCGATTGACATCGGCTCTGTGACGAACGAAGACAAAACGCGCTATTTCATCAACATCGCCGGCGGCGGCCGCCTGACGGAGCTCACCTACGAAGTGCCGAGCAAGCTGAAAACGATGCTTGGCCAGCTCGCCTATTACTTAAAAGGAATCGAAATGCTTCCGTCCATTAAGGCGACCGAAGCGCAAATCGAGTACGATGGCAAAATCTTCGAAGGCGAAATCATGATGTTTTTGGTCTCCCTCACGAACTCAGTCGGCGGCTTTGAAAAACTGGCGCCTGACTCATCATTGAATGACGGCCTGTTTGATTTTATCATTGTCAAGAAAACGAACTTGGCCGAGTTTATCCGTCTGGTCACGCTGGCTGCGCGCGGCGAGCATATCAACGATCCGCACATTATTTATACGAAAGCGAACCGGGTGAAAGTGCGCTCGCCGATGCAGCTGAACTTAGACGGCGAATTTGGCGGCATGCTTCCAGGGGAATTTGTCAATTTGTACCGCCATCTGGAAGTCATCATGCCGAAAGACAAGGCGGAACAAGTGAGAACAGGGAAATGATCCTGTTCTTTTCTTATGCCTCTAAGCCAATAAGGGAACGCTAACCATACAAACCCATTCGGCAGAAAGGAGACGAACATGACGAAGCAGCAAGCACCGGTGGCTAAAAACGACTACTATGACGTAACATTTACCGATTTGACCCATGACGGGCTCGGGGTGGCGAAAGTCGACGGCTTTCCATTGTTCGTGAAAAACGTGCTTCCCGGCGAGCGGGCGAACGTGAAAGTGATCAAAGTGAAAAAAGGATACGGGTACGGACGCCTCATCGAGCTGTACGCACCAAGCCCGGACCGCGTCGAGCCCCCGTGCCCCGTCTATCGCCAATGCGGCGGCTGCCAGCTGCAGCACTTAAGCTACGGGGGCCAACTGAAGGCGAAAGAAAAGCAAGTGAAAGAAGTGCTCGCCCGCATCGGCAAGCTTGAAGGCGTCATCGTCCACCCCGTCATCGGGATGAAGAACCCATGGCGCTACCGAAACAAAGCGCAAGTGCCTGTCGGCGGGCGCGAAGGGGGCCTAGTCGCTGGTTTTTACAAAGAGCGGAGCCATGACATCATCGATATGGACGCTTGCCTCATCCAGCAGGAGAAAAACGACATCGTCGTCCAGACGGTGAAGCGCCTCGCCGAGCGCTATGGCATTCCGCCGTATGACGAGACGACGCATAAGGGCGTTCTCCGCCATATTGTCGCCCGCTGCGGTGCGGCGACGGGAGAGGTGATGGTCGTCCTCGTCACCCGCACGGAACATTTGCCGCACGAACAAGACGTCGTCCGTGACATCGTCCGCGAAATCCCGGATGTGAAGTCGATCGTGCAAAACATCAATCCCGAACGGACGAACGTCATTTTCGGCGCCAAAACGCGTGTGTTATGGGGAAGCGAGTACATCACCGATCGCATCGGCGACATTCAATTCGCCATCTCGGCCCGCTCATTTTACCAAGTCAACCCTGAGCAGACGAAAGTGTTGTACGACAAAGCGCTTGAGTACGCCGAGCTGACTGGCGGGGAGACGGTCATCGATGCCTACTGCGGCATCGGCACGATCTCGCTTTTTTTAGCGAAAAAAGCGAAACACGTCTACGGCGTCGAAATCGTTCCGGAAGCGATCGAAGATGCGAGACGCAACGCCGAACTCAACAGCATCACGAACGTTACATTTGAAGTCGGCGCCGCCGAAGACGTCATCCCGCGCTGGTATCAGGAAGGCATCCGCGCCGACTGTCTCGTCGTCGACCCGCCGCGCAAAGGGTGCGACGCCTCGCTTTTAGAGACGATCATCGCCATGAAGCCGCCGCGCGTCGTCTACGTCTCGTGCAATCCGGCGACACTCGCCCGCGACTTGCGCATCCTAGAAGACGGGGGCTACGAAACGATCGAAGTCCAGCCTGTCGATATGTTTCCGCACACGGCGCATGTGGAGTGCTGTGCGTTGCTCGTAAAAAAATAAAAGATATATGTAGTATGAGTCCGAGGATCTACAAAAGATTCTCGGATTTTTATATCAACTATCTTTCCATGAAGTAGGGGAAGTTCATAATGGAGTTTTTCACAGTGGCAGAACATTGTATAATTAAATATTGGGAATAATAAGGAGGTAACTGCATGATTACAGGAGAATTAAAGAACAAAGTCGATAAAATATGGGAAACGTTTTGGACGGGCGGAATTACGAACCCGCTGACGGTCATTGAACAATTTACATACCTTTTATTTATTAAAGGACTCGATGAAGCAGAAACTCAAAGAGAACAAGAGGCTGCTTTATTAGGAATTGAGTTTGAACGAATCTTTCCTGAAGATAAACAACACTTGCGTTGGAGCAAGTTTAAAAATCTAGAAGCTTCACAAATGTATGAAATCGTATCTAAGGAAGTATTCCCTTTTATTAAAAGCTTGCATGGCAATAAAAATTCCGCATATGCCAAGTATATGAGCGATGCAATTTTTATGATTCCTACGCCGCAAATGCTTTCCAAAATTGTGGACGGCATTGATAAGCTCCCGCTGAAAGACCGTGATTTACAAGGGGATTTATATGAATATTTGCTATCCAAAATCGCGACAGCAGGCACGAACGGGCAATTCCGCACACCGCGTCATATTATCAAGATGATGGTAGAGTTAGTCAAACCAACACCGGAAGATATTATTGTCGATCCGGCCGCCGGTTCCGCAGGTTTTTTAGTCGCGGCGGGCGAATATTTGCGCAAACATCGCAGTGACTTATTTTTAGTGCAAAGTTTAAAAGAACATTTTAATAACCATATGTTCTACGGTTTTGACATGGACCGCACGATGTTGCGGATTGGCGCGATGAACATGATGCTCCATGGCATTGAAAATCCGAATATCGAATATCGCGACTCGTTATCGGAACAAAACAAAGATAAGGACAAATACACCCTTGTCCTTGCCAATCCGCCTTTTAAAGGTTCGTTAGATTATGATGCAGTTTCAAATGATTTGTTAAAAGTTGTAAAGACAAAGAAAACCGAACTTTTATTTTTGGCATTATTCTTACGCATTTTAAAAACGGGCGGACGTTGCGCGTGCATCGTGCCAGATGGGGTATTGTTCGGCAGCTCGAAAGCGCATAAAGGCATCCGCAAAGAAATTGTGGAAAATCATAAGTTAGAAGCGGTTATTTCCATGCCAAGCGGCGTCTTTAAACCGTACGCGGGCGTGTCGACGGCGATTATGATTTTCACAAAAACAGGCGTCGGCGGAACCGATCACGTCTGGTTTTACGACATGAAAGCCGATGGCTACTCGTTGGACGACAAGCGCACCCCGATTGAAGACAACGACATTCCGGACATCATTGAACGATTCCATAACCGTGAAGCGGAAAAGGAACGAAAGCGTACGGAGCAGTCGTTCTTTGTGCCGGTGGAAGAAATTCGGGAAAATGATTATGACCTTTCGATTAATAGATATAAAGAAATAGTATACGAAGAAGTACAGTATGAAGCGCCAAGTGTGATACTTGAAAAAGTGGAAGCCTTGGAAAAAGAAATTATAAATGGATTAGAGGAATTAAAAAACTTAATAAAGGGATAGAGTGATGCTATGTTTAGTAGATATCAGGACAAGAAATCTTTAAGAAGTTTGCAAAAAAATCCTAATTGGAAGTTATTAAAATTTAGCGATGTTTTAAGAGATGAAACTAAGAATGCAAAAAAAATAAAAAAAGAGGAATACCTTGCACAAGGAAGTTATCCAATTATTGATCAGGGGAAAGACTATATTGCTGGTTTTACCAATGATGGAGACGGTATCTATGATAAATCTCCATTAATCATATTTGGTGATCATACAAGAATATTAAAGTATATTGATTTTCCTATATTTATAGGCGCAGATGGTGTAAAACTACTAAAAAATGTATTCTCGGAGGAAGAAGTTCTTACGAAATACATTTATTATTATCTTCGCACAGTGAATATACCAGACACAGGATATAATCGTCATTTTAAATTTTTAAAAGAAGTTGTAATTCCAATCCCTAGTATAGACTTACAGAAGCGCATTGTTTTTGCACTAGACAAAGCCCAAGAACTCATTGACAAACGAAAAGCTCAAATTGAAGCGTTAGACCAGTTAACGCAAAGTGTGTTTTTGGAGATGTTTGGAAACTTAAAAGGGGAAAAGGTACCTTTAAGTGAATTGTGTGATGTGAATCCTTCAAAAAAGGAAATCGAAAATATTGATAAAGAACTTCCAGTTACATTCTTGCCGATGGCAAATGTATCAGAAAATGGGGAGCTTGATCTTTCTGAAACTAGATTAATAAAAGAGATTTTTGACGGCTTTACTTATTTTAGAGAAGGCGATGTTCTTTTTGCGAAGATAACTCCTTGTATGGAAAATGGAAAAGGAGCCATAGCCCGCAATTTAATAAATAATATAGGATTTGGCTCAACAGAATTTCATGTTTTAAGACCAAAAGAAAACGTCAATAGTACATGGTTATATTATTTAACGAGTTTACAATCTTTCCGAAAACAAGCTGAAGCGAATATGACTGGTAGTGCTGGTCAGAAACGTGTACCAAAGCAATTTTTTAGTAAATATAAAGTAGTTTTGCCGCCTATCGAGCTTCAAAATCAATTTGCCGAAATAGTACACAAAATACAATCTCAAAAGGAGATAATGAAAAAAAGTTTAGAAGAACTAGGAAATAATTTTAAATCCCTCATGCACCGCGCGTTTAGGGGGGAGTTATTTAACGATTAATGCACGTTAACGAAATGGATATCGTGTTTGTCAGGGGAGGGGATTAGGTGTTATCCAACTTTCACTTTTTAGTAGGCAAACCTCATTATGAGAGTTTTGCAAATGCGTGTGTAGAGGCGGAGAAAAGTTTGGTTGTGAGTCCGGCGACGTGCGCGATTTTGACGCGCCGTGCGCTGGAGCTTGCCGTTAAGTGGGTGTACAGCTTTGACAGCGCGTTGAAAGTTCCGTATCAAGATAATCTTTCCAGCTTGATTCATGACAACGTCTTTTTGTCCATTATTGATGAAGAGTTGTTGCCGTTGTTGCGTTACATTGTCAAACTGGGAAATGTCGCGGTTCATACAAATGCGATGATTACAAGGGAAGAAGCGATTCTTTCTCTCCACAATCTTCATCAGTTTGTGTCTTGGATTGATTATTGTTATTCTGACGAATACACCGCTACGGACTTTGATGAATCGTTGCTGCCAATCGGCGAGGAAAAGCGCGAGCGTCCGGAAGAATTGAAAGATTTATACGAACGGTTAAGTTCGAAAGACAAGCGCCTTGAAGAAATGATGAAAGAAAACGAAAAGCTTCGCGCGCTTCTCACCGCTAAAAGGGAAGAAAATACGAAAGAGTACGATTTCCATGTCGATGAGTTAAATGAATATGAAACGAGAAAGAAATATATCGATTTAGACTTAAAGTTAGCGGGTTGGGAATTTAAAAAGGACGTTGTCGTTGAATATCCTGTCGTTGGCATGCCGAATCAAGAAGGGGTTGGCTACGTCGATTACGTCTTGTTTGGCAATAACGGCAAGCCGCTTGCGGTCATTGAAGCAAAACGTACGACCGTTGACCCTAACAAAGGAAAACAACAAGCAAAGTTATACGCCGACTGCATTGAAAACATGCACGGTCAACGTCCAATCATTTTTTACACAAACGGGTTTGAAACGTATATTTGGGATGACCTTAACTATCCGGCGCGGAGAGTTTCCGGCTTTTACAATAAGGAAGAATTAAGCTTGCTTATTGATCGTCGGACGATGAAGAAGCCGCTAAAAAATGTGCAAATCAATGACAACATAACGAATCGCTATTACCAAAAAGAAGCGGTTTTAGCCGTATGTGACGCGCTCGAGAAAAAACGGCGCAAAGCATTGCTTGTCATGGCGACGGGGAGCGGCAAAACCCGGACAGCGATTTCGATTGTCGATGTTCTCACTCGTCACAATTGGGTAAAAAATATTTTGTTTTTAGCGGACCGCAAAACACTGGTAACGCAAGCGAAAAATAGCTTTAGCCATTTGTTGCCGAACTTGACGCTTTGCAATTTGCTCGATAACAAAGACAATCCAGAGGAAAGCCGCATGGTGTTTTCGACGTACCCGACAATGATGAACGCGATTGACGAAGCGAAACGAAAAGACGGCAAACGTTTATTTACGGTCGGACATTTTGATTTAATTATCGTCGATGAATCCCACCGCAGTATTTATAAGAAATATCGGGCTATTTTTGACTATTTTGACGCGATATTGCTTGGGCTCACCGCCACACCAAAGGACGAAATTGACCGCAATACGTATGAAGTGTTTGATTTAGAAAACGGTGTGCCAACGTATGCGTATGAATTAGATGAAGCGGTGAAAGACGGCTATTTAGTCGATTATCGAACGATTGAAACAACGCTAAAGTTTCTCGAAGAGGGTATTCGTTACGATGACTTATCAGATGAAGAAAAAGAACGATATGAAGAAACATTTGATGATGAAGTAGGCGAGGATATTGACAGTGCGGCGTTAAACGAATGGCTGTTTAATGACGATACGATTGATACGGTGCTGAGAGATTTAATGGAAAAAGGAATTCGCGTAGAAGGCGGAGACAAACTCGGCAAAACGATTATTTTTGCGAAAAACCATCGCCATGCGGAACGGATTGTGGAGCGCTTTGATCAATTGTTCCCTGAGTACAAAGGTGGCTTTGCACGGGTCATTGATTACAGCGTGAACTACTACCAAACATTAATCGATGATTTTTCCGACCGTAACAAATGGCCGCAGATTGCGGTATCGGTCGATATGCTCGATACAGGAGTGGATATTCCGGAAGTCGTCAACCTTGTGTTCTTCAAGAAAGTACGCTCCAAATCAAAGTTTTGGCAAATGATCGGGCGCGGAACCCGTTTGTGCAAAGACTTATTCGGAGCCGGTCAAGATAAAACGCATTTCCTTATTTTTGACTATTGCGGCAACTTCGAGTTTTTCCGCGAAAATCCAAAGGGAATCGAAGGAAAAGCGGTGGAAAGCTTAACGGAGCGTTTGTTTAACGCCAAAATTGAAATCATTAAAGAACTGCAGCATTTACAATATCAAGAAGAAGAGTATATTGCCCATCGCAATGAATTGATTGACGAAGTGCTAGCGGAAATCAATAAGTTAAACGAAGAGAACTTCCGCGTACGCCAACATATTCAATACGTACACAAGTTTAAAAGCCGGACTAAATGGGACTCCTTAACAGCGATGGATGTCAATGAAATCAAAGAACATATTTCGCCGCTGATTGTTCCGCTAAACGATGATGAATTGGCGAAACGTTTTGATTTGCTTATGTACACGATTGAGCTGGCAAAACTGCAAACGAAAAATGCCACAAAGCCGATTCGGAGTGTGATTCGCACTGCAGAGGCATTGTCGAAACTCGGTTCGATTCCTCAAGTGATGGAACAAAAATACATTATTGAAAAAGTACAGACGGAAGAGTTTTGGAGCGAAGCCGATATTTTCGAATTGGAAGCCGTTCGCGAAGCGTTGCGTGACTTAGTCAAATTCCTTGAAAAAGAAACGCAAAAAATTTACTATACGAACTTTAAAGACCAAGTTTTAGAAGTCAAAGAAAACGGTCCGATGTTTAATGTCAATGATCTGAAAAATTATCGGAAAAAGGTGGAACATTATCTGCACGAACACCGCGACCAGATGGCCATTTACAAGCTGCGAAATAATAAAAAGCTAACAGTCCAAGACGTAAAAACGTTGGAGCATATTCTTTGGAATGAGCTTGGCACACAGGAAGATTATAAAAGGGAATTCGGAGACACGCCGATTACAAAACTCGTCCGCCAAATCGTCGGCCTTGACCCGCAGGCAGCCAACGAAGCGTTTTCCGAATTTTTATCAAGCGAGCGGTTGAACATCCAACAAAGCCATTTTGTCAAATTGATCGTCGATTACTTTGTGAAAAATGGAGTCATGGACAAGCGGGTGCTGCAGGAAGAACCGTTTAAAACCGTCGGCAGCATTGTTGAACTCTTTCAAGACAACATGGATGACGCGCGGAAGATTATTAGTATTATCGATGAGATTAACAGAAATTCAGAAGATATTGTGGGGGCGTAGCAAAAGCGTTCCTTGTGGTAATCTATATACATGCTCATTAAAAAGTTAACCTTCGTATAACCGATGCACACTCCGGTTATCCTGTTCCTAAGGAAACCTATGGAAAAGGAGCGGGATCATTCATGAAACGTCTCAACATCACCCATGATCACGGATGGACGCCACGGACGCTTCGCAAACAGGAACGGAAAATCAAAAACGCGCTTCTTCGCCAACGGGTGATGGCGGTTCGTTTGGTCATGGAAGGTTATTTGGGCAAAGAGGCGGCCTCCATGGTCAACGTGTGCCGACAAACCGTTTCCCATTATGTGTCGCTGTTCAACGAAGGCGGTCTGGAGCTCTTGCTTCATCGGGATTTCGCCCCTGGACGGGAGCCGTTTCTCACCGAAGAACAGCAGGAAGAGATCAAACAGCTTGTGTTGACCACCACTCCCGCGGAACTGGGCTGGGACGTCGCTTCGGCCTGGAACACCAAACTCCTGCAATCCTATGTCGAAAAGCACTTTGGTGTTTGCCTTTCCCGTGAAGCGCTGCGAAAACTCCTGCACCGTCAAGGTCTGTCATGGACTCGCCCTACGTACACGCTGGCGAAAGGGAATCCGGATGAGCAAAAGCAATTTGAAAAGCAAATGGATTTGATAAAAAAAACTTGATCACCAAGGAGACAGAAGATGCCGTTCTTCTGTACATCGATGAAACGCATATCCGCTCTTATCATGTCTTGCGATCCACTTGGTCCGAGGTCGGCCGTCAAAAACGTGTGCCGACATTCGGCCATCATGCCCATGTTTCGGTATTTGGCGCGGTGAACGTCCACGATGGGGACATCGTGCTTCACCAAACAGAAGCCGCCAACGCTGCGACGTTCTTGGATTTCTTGCGCCTGCTCAAAGAGCGGCATCCCAACCGGATCATTGCGCTCGTCTTGGACAATGCCCGGATTCATCACGCTCGAATGGGGAAGGACTTTTTGCGAGAAGAAGGACAATGTTTTCATTTCCTGTATCTGCCGCCCTGCTCGCCGCAGCTCAACCCGATCGAGCGTTTGTGGAAATGGCTGAAGGATACGATGATCGCCAACGCCTTTCACAAAGACCGCCACGAGATCGTGCAAGCGGTTCAACGATTTGCTCATTACATTCAGGAACGCCCGGAGGAAGTGTTGCGGCGCTTGGGGTGTTCCGCGTAATCGAAAAGTTAACTTTTCAAGGTGCATTTATATAGTTAGCCGTTGGGGTTGTTGCTAATGCTTCAATATATTCTGTTTTTCTTCGGTGTTAAGGCATCTTTGAGGGTGAAGCATCTCAAAGGTGCCTTATTTCGAATAAATAAAGTATCGAACTCGTGCTTGTCAATAAAAAAACTTTAAATGGAATTAATATCCAATCTATGCTATTAATTTATAATTAGGTGATTGCTTATGAACTTGGAATTTGATCGAGAAAAAAATAAAGAATTATGTTTTTGAAACCCTTGCAAGCTCTCATCCCATTTTAAAAGCATTGAAAAACGGTAAGCTTATTATTTTTGTTGGAGCAGGAATGTCTGTTCATCTAGGAATGCCAAGTTGGAGGGAATTTGCATTAAAATATCTAGAGTTTATTTACAAAAACAAACAAATGACTTTAATGGATTTTAAAACAAAGGAAAGTTTGAAAACAGAGGATACCAAGAAATTGTGACGATGTATAAAATTTTGTGTAAAGCCAGGCGTGTTGATTATCCAATAAAATCCAAAGGGTATAGAAAAAAGAGCACCTTTCCTGTAGAATGTGAGTAGCGACACAAACAAACCCAGGAGGTGCTCTCTATGAACAAGCATACCACACTCCCGAATTTGATGCAAAAACTTGTTTCGGATGAAGAGATTCAACTGATTGCCGAAGCGGTTGGGTATCGTGATTCGTCTCGAACCTTTACGTTGCGCGAGTTGATTCACTTCTTCCTGCTGGCCGCCATGCATCAATGGAAAAGCTTTCGCCACGGAGCCGATGTGGGGCCTCTGTATGGATTGCCGCGATTCCATTATTCAACTGTATCCAAGAAAGCGAAAGAAGTTCCCTATGACATCATGAAACGCTTGTTGGCGTTGATCATTTCCAAGTGCAACCGCCAAACCCGCCGTTCGCTTCGGTTTCCCAAACCGCTTCGGGTGGTGGATTCGACGACCGTCACGGTCGGGAAAAACCGCCTGCCATGGGCGCCGTATCACGGCGAACGCGCCGGAGTGAAGCTGCACGTCGCGTATTCGCCGGAATCCTCGTTGCCGGCAGACGTGGTGGAAACCATCGGACTGCGTCATGATGGCCCGGTGGGAGAACAGTTGACGAACGCTCAACAAGTGCTGGTGGAAGACCGGGCGTATTTCAAAATCGAACGCCTCGATCGATTTGTGGAGCAGCATCAGCTCTTTGTCATTCGGATGAAGGACAACATCGAACTTCATCAGAAAAAAAGCTTGAAACGCCTTTCCAGCACATCCTCATCGGTTCAAGCCGACTTCACGTGCCAGTTGGGGACGAAACAATGCCGCTCCACCAAGCGTCACCGGGTGGTGATCTTTCGAGATGCGAATGGCCGCGACATTCGGGTCGTGACGAACCTCTTCCATGCGTCTGCGGAAACCATTGCCGACATGTACCAACAACGTTGGACTGTTGAGGTCTTTTTCCGTTGGGTGAAGCAATATCTGAATGTCCCGACCTTGTTTGGCACGACGGAAAATGCGGTATACAACCAACTGTTTGCGGCGTTCATCGCGTATGTGTTGCTGCGATGGCTGTATGATCAAACCAAAAAACAGACGAACGTCTCTCTTTCCTTCATTTCGTTCGTTCGCCGTTTTTTCTCTGGGCAGCTTCCTCTCGATTGGAAATCCGGGATGGCCGCTGCTTTGTTTGAGTATGCCCAAATTTATGGAAGGCGTATGTATAATTTTGGATAATCAACACTCGTGGTGTAAAGCATTTTGCTATATAAGTTGCAATTTTGTTTTACATGGCATTGTTCGCTCTTCTTGTCACCTTGTCAGCTTGTCAGGTGATAAAGAAGGGACATGGAGATCGGAAATTCTTTATTGCAACTTATATAGAACAAAGGAAAAAAGGTAGGGTATTCTCTGATTGGACCAAAAATCTTAGAGAAAGGAGAACCCTACCTATGTCTAAAAGTATACCGAATGTAGACTGGGCAAATCAACTGGAAAGTGTCATTCGTCAGTTTGTGAAGGAAAAATTAGAGCTGATTATGCGGGAAGAAATCAAACATTTCCTCGAAATCGAACAGGCGGACACATCCAATATGAGAAACGGCTGCTATCAACGAAATCTAGATACACAATATGGCCGGATTGAAGGGCTTTTAGTGCCAAGAGACCGAAACGGAGAATTTCAAACGCAGTTGTTTGCTCCTTATCAACGCCACACCGGCTGGCTGGAGGAAGCCATCATTAGGATGTATCAAAGTGGCATGAGTACACGGGAAATTGGCAAGTTTATCGAACGAATTCTAGGAAATGCTTATTCTCCAGCGACGATCAGCCGTATTACCGATGTCGTGAAAGAAGACATCAAGAAATGGCACCATCGTCCACTATCCAAACGTTATTCGGTCTTATATTTGAACGGCTTGTACGTGAAACTTCGCCGCGATGCGGTAGAGAAAGAAGTCATTTATGTGGTGTTAGGAGTGAATGAAGAAGGGTATCGAGAAATTCTGGATTTCTTCGTGGGAGGACAAGAAAGCGCCTATGGATGGCGGGAGATTCTTCAACAGCTCTACAAAAGAGGCGTCAAGGAAGTGCTTCTAGGCGTATTCGATGGACTACCGGGGCTGGAGGAAGCCTTTAAGGCGATTTATCCGAAAGCCGATGTGCAGCGTTGTGTCGTTCATAAAGTCCGTAATACTCTTAATCGTGTTCGGAAAAAAGATCAATTTGAAGTGGCAGAGGATCTCAAACTGATTTATCGCGCACCGAATAAGGAGATGGCGTTACAGATGTTTCAACAGTTTGAGTCGAAATGGTCCAGCAAGTATCCGAGAGAAGTTCAATCTTGGGCAAATGAGTTGGATGTCCTCCTAACATTTATGGATTATCCAAGCAGTATTCGAAGTATGATTTACACGACGAATGCCATCGAACGAACGATCAAGGAGATTCGGAAACGTCTAAAGCCGATGAACAGTTTGAGCAGTTGAGAAGCCGCGGAAAAAGTCGTGTATTTGACCATCCAAGATTTTAATGAGAAATGGACAGGGCGAAAGTTAAGAGGATTTGCCGAAGCACAGGAAGTCCTGCAACGAATGTTTGAAGAACGCTACAATTAACCAAATATTGTAAATAAACAAATAAGCAAAGAAAGGGGATTTCCTCTGTCCACAATGGATGAGGACGCTAACGACCAGAGAATCCCACGGCTTTAGCCGTGTGGAGTGTCAAACGTTCGTAAAGCCAATAAATGGGATAGAGTGTAACAAGAAACACGATGATTGTCGGCACGTGATCGACGATTGGCCAATAAGCGGCTGCATATGCCTTGATTCGGACGATCACGAAAATAAACAACGGGACGATGCATGCGGCGGCTAGCAGCAAAAACGGGGTGACTCTCGTTTCTTTCAGCTTCACATCGCAATACGGGCATTTCATCGTCCAAGGCGAGGAAAAATGCATGACATCTTTGACTGTAATTGGATTTGTGCATTGCGGGCAAGAGATGAAAGGTTCCATTCTTTTCTTCCCCTTCCTTACAGAGCGATAGGGGGCGTGTAGATCATCGCTTGAACCGTCTTTGCACCCCTGTGAATACATGCGATTTTTGTCATCATGATGGCTCCTCATCCGCTTCCACCAAATGCTTGAGAGCTGCAAGCCGTTCATCCCAATACTGTTCAAAGAAAGAAAGCCATGTTTTTAGTTCGGCGAGAGGTTCGGGCTCTAGCTTGTACCTCGTTTCACGCCCTGCTTTTCGACAGCTGACCAAACCCGCTTCCGCTAGTATATGAAGATGTTTGTTGACGGCTGTGCGGCTGATCGGAAAGAATTGGGCAATCGCGGCAATCGACAATTCGTTGTCGGCCAAAAGCTGCAACATCTGGCGGCGGGTCGGATCGGCGATGGCGTGAAACACATCGTGCTTCGGCACGGAAACGGCCCGTTTATCCTTCGATGTATGCGGGAAGTTTTTGGTTGACAATGTTCTCCCACCCGTCATCCATAATGTGGCGAACGACTGTGTGAGGCTGCCCAAATTCCGTTGTTTTGTCTGCGTTCCATCCGGAATGGATCAAGGTGAATTCTGTTTTTCCATCTTCTAATGCTTTTAATACAAACGTAAGGTGCCAATCTTTTCCCCAGTCAAACCCTAAGCGGTTGGGTGGATCGAGCTCCGTCACTTTGCATGGCGAATCGCCGAATGGCCCTGCGTGCAAAACAAACTGGTGGCCTAAAATCGGCTCAAACGTATTGGGCATCCACCACGCCGCAATGCCTTCGGATGTCGCCACCGCTTTCCATACTTTTTCAATGGGGGCATTCAATACGATCGTTTTGCGGATTTCCGGCAATGTCGGCTTTGCTTGCATCATGAACCCTCCAGTTATTAATTTAACACCAATAGGTGTCATAAATAAATATATCACCTTTTGGTGTTAAAAACAAGTAGAGACGAATGAAGCATCCTTGTTCAATCGGTCTCCCTCATCCAATCTCCAGTCTTCTAACGGGCCGGTGATTCAATGAAAAAGCAGCTCAAAACAGGATCTTCTCAAGTTGAGAAGCTTTGTAAAATCGGTTATTCTTTTCCGACGAACCCTATCGATTTGGCAAAAATAATCGCTTTTCACCTAAAGCGAATGATGTTCTGCAGTTTTAAACGACAGTCATTCCTTGCTATAATGAAAAGCGTATGTTTCCGCCAAGCATAAGTCCGTTGCGACAAAGTGCACAATACACTCAAGAATGAAATACAGCCGATTCATTTAAATAAAGGAGGGAAACCATTGGGTGGCGTGACGAAACATTCGTTTGTGGCAGAAGTTCATCAGTTGGATAAAAAAGGAATTGGACAAACCGTCGTTTGGCATGAAGAGGACGGAAAGAGAAAGAAGCTCAAACTCGCCATTCCCTCTACCCTCCCGGGTGAGAAAGTGCGGGTCGCGATCGACGAGCCGAAACGGCGCCGGGCGATCGCCCGCTTAGAAGAAGTGATGGAACCGCACCCGGAGCGGTTGGAGCCGCGGTGTCCGCATTTTGACCGCTGCGGCGGCTGTGTGTGGCAGCACTGGCACTATGCAGGGCAGCTGCGCCATAAAACGGAGCATGTCAAGACGCTCTTGAAAGAGCACGGATTTGATCCCGTCGTTGTCCGTGATACGATCGGCATGGAGCATCCGTGGCATTACCGCAATAAAATGGAGTTTACGTTTTCTCCTGAAGGCTTGCTTGGGCTGCACGAGCAAGGAAACTTCCGGCAAATCATTTCGTTGGAAACGTGTCTCATCGCCGGGAAGAACATCGTCGAAGCAGCCATGGAAGTGGCGAGCTGGGTCCGTGATCATCGGTTGCCTGGGTATCACAAAGATACCCATGAGGGGCTGCTTCGCCACCTAATGGTGCGCGAGTCGTTTGCGACGGGGGAGGTCATGGTGGCGCTCTTTGCGACCGAGGCGCCGGAAGGGGAGCTGAAAGAAGCAGCGGCCGATTTGACGGAGCGGATCACCAAAGCGCTCCCGCAAGTGAAAAGCCTGCTTTGGCTTGAGAATCGGGCGTGGGCGGACCGCACCCAGGCGGAACAAACCCATGTGTTGGCCGGGCGCGATTTTATTTACGACGAATTGTGCGGGTTCCGCTACCGCCTTTGGTTTGATACGTTTTTCCAAACGAACCCGGTGCAGGCGGAAAAATTGGTGGAGCTGGCGCTTGAGATGGGAGAGCCGAAGCCGGATGAGAAAATGATTGATCTCTTCTGCGGGGTCGGCACGTTTTCCTTGCCGTTTGCCAAGCGGGTGAAGGCGTTGGCCGGCATTGAAATCGTCGAGACATCGATTGAATCGGCGAAGCGAAATGCGAAGGACAACGGCATTGACAATGCGTACTTTTTAGCGCGAGACGCGCGGCGCGGCATTGATGAGGTATTGGAACAGTTCGGGCGGCCGGAGCTGTTGCTTCTTGACCCACCTCGCTCAGGGGCGGGCGGGAAGGTGATGCGAAAAATCGGTCGGGCGCGGCCGGAACGGGTTGTGTATGTCTCATGCAACCCGGAGATGTTTGCGGCCGATATTACGGAATTGGTTCCGTTCGGCTATACGTTGAAAACCGTCCAGCCGGTCGATCTGTTCCCGCATACGGCGCATGTCGAGTGCTGTGCGTTGCTTGTTCGGGGAGCATGATGGAAGGAATCCCGTTTCTTGGATAGGGAGAAACGGGATTTATTGTTTTCGCCATCCTTTTTGAAATAAATAGAAATCATTTACAGGGATAGATGTTCACTCTATGACCACATACCAACTCCAAAGACGGAAGGAAAAGGATGACGGACGATCCTTTTCGTTTTCTCCGTCTAGCTGTACTTCTTGATCGCATCTGCCAGCAATTGCGGCAATGTGGGGATGTCGCCTGCGCTGTATGTGAATCGGACAAACGTCTCGTCCATATCGAGCGCCTCTGCGAACAACCCGGAAAGTCCACGGGCCTTGCGGTCGATTTCTAAAAGAACGTCCACGCTGCGTTCAGAAACAAAGAAAATGGCTTCCAATTCGTCGAGGCGGCCTTTGAATGCTCCGCTTGCCGGTTTGAATTCAAATTCTTGGACAAACGGCAGCCGCCGCTGCCAATAGCGCGGCGCTTGTTCGCATTGGACGTGGCGGAGGCGGAATCCTAATTGCTCGGCTGCCTTGAGAAACGCCGTGACAAGCGGGTGCGGCTCGATGGTGAGATAGTCACGGTCTTGCGGATTGAGCGCCATTTTAATGTCAAGACCGGTCTGCAGCCACACTTTCGAGGTGCCGAGCGTAACCGGCACGTCGTACGGCAAGGCGAATTGAAACGGGATCGTTTTCGTTTCGTTCGGCCCAATTGCCAGCGAGCCGCTTACTTTGTACCGCGCCAGCACCGCTTTTTCTTCGTGTTTCTTATCATCGATTTCGCGAATGTAGGTCGTGACTAACGCTAAATAAATTTCATCAATGTGTTGCTCGACGCTGCCGCCGCGGATGTCGACAATCCCTTCGACTGTTTCGCCTTGGACGTATTGCGCTTTCGCTAATTTCGTATCAACAGTGGCTGTTCCGATGCCGATAGAACTTAACAGTTTTTTGAACAACAAGTTCTCCTCCTTGTCATCGATTTCAGTTGAGAATACGGAGCGCCTGGTGAAAAGGTTCCGTCCTTCTTAATTAAAAAGGCGGGAACGATGCCGTTCCGCCCCTTGACTGTCATTTTTGGCCTGACAACAGCCGATAAACGGCCGAAAAATCGTCTTGCCCCCAGCCGTATGGTTTGGCTAGGCCATACAGCTCTTTGGCCAAGTTCGCCAGAGGCAGGGCGATTCCGCGCTCATACGCCGATTGGGCGACGAGGTGCAAATCTTTGTGCATATGTTCGAGCGGAAACTCAGCCGGAAAGCGGTTGTGAATGATATAGTCTTTCGTTCGGTTGTAGACGATGAGAGAATAGCCGCTATTGAGCAAGTTTTCCGCCATGCGGCTGCCCATAATGCCAAGGTCGATAAACCCGATCATGTTTTGCCCTCACTTTCCTTCATGGTTCTACTGTTGAGAGTAACATAACACCGAAAAGGGTTCCACTATTTTGGAAAACGGGGAGGTTTTTGCTACAATGGTTGGGAGATAGTAACAAGGAGCCGATCGTCATGAAACGAACCATCTATGTCGTCGGGGCAGCCATTCGCAATGAACGCGGGGACATCCTATGCGCCTTGCGCGCTCCCGACATGTCGCTGCCAAACGTTTGGGAGTTTCCGGGCGGCAAGGTGGAGGAAGGGGAGAGCCCCGAAGAGGCTTTAGTCCGGGAAATTCGCGAGGAGCTTGGCTGCACGATTTCCGTTGGCAAACTGTTGGCGGATGTATGCCATGAATATGGACATGCCATCGTGCATTTGCGGACGTATGAAGCCCGCTTAGTCGATGGGGAGCCGCGGGCGCGGGAGCATGCCGAGCTTAGGTGGGTGCCGCTTCAAGCATTGCGCTCGCTTGAGTGGGCGCCGGCGGACATTCCGACTGTTGAGGCGCTGTTGGTCGAGGGGGGAGCGCAAAAGGGAGTTTTTGATGTTCTGATGAGACCGAGATCTATCGCCGATTGAGGTGAAGAAAGCCTGGTTGCGGCCGTTTGCCATGTGGCCGCACCAGGCTCTTTTTGTGTCAGCATGTTAGCGGATGTCAAGTGGGTCGACTGCTTTACCCGTCACGGTGCACGTTTCGGCTAGGGCGAGATCGGCGGCGGCGTCTTCGGCGGTGACGAGCGCGCGCGCGTTTGGATGCTCGATTAAGCGGCAAAAGTCAAGAAAGCGCGCTTGGGCGATCGCTTCGTACCAGCCGTGGCGGTCTGAGAGCACCACGATGCGCTCGTATGGGCGGCGCGGAGCGGCTGAAGGTTCCGTGGGCGGCAACAGCCGGTCGGCCGCTTGCTGCAGTTGTTCGATAGCGTCAGCCGACGGCTTTGTCGGGATGGCGTCAAGCCAGGCGTCAATGCAGGCTGCCTCCTCGTCAGAGACGAGGCTGGAGACGGACAGCCGCATCGGAATCCACCCGTCAAGCACGATGCGCCCGCGCGCCGTATGAATGTCCCAGTGCGTCGACTCTGAGGCGGCAGGGTCCATCGTAAAGCCGTGGTAATACTGGACAGGGATGCGCCGGCCCTTGCCTTCATGGATCACAGTGGCTCCGACGCGCGGCCGTGTGCCGTCTGTTTCCTGAAGCGCGAACCCGTGCGCTTCGACGGCTTCGCCGAACCAGTCGCGGCCGACTTCAAAAAAGTGGACGCCGTGTTCAATGAGAATGCCTCCGCTTCGCCGCTCGTTCCAAAACCAATGGCCTTCCGCGACGCGGTGGGCGGCGTTGTGAAGGCTTGCGTAGTCCACTGCGCCAAGAAGGTAGCGATGGATGAGCTGTTTGACTGCTTCCGTGAGCGGATGGTAGCGAAGAACGAGATTGACCGCCAACGCCCGGTTTTGGCGAACAGCAAGCTGGATGTTCGCTCGCAGCGCCTCGGCGGTGAGGCCGCCTGGCTTTTCAAGCAGCACATGTTTTCCTTTCTCAAGCGCCCGCTCGGCAAGCGGAGCGTGCAAATGCGGCGGGGTGGTGAGAATGACGATATCAACATGTGGATCAACGATCAATTCTTCAGCTTCGCGGTATTCGCGCACGTCGCCCGCCTGCGGCTGAAGGCGGCGATAGGCGTCGATGACGCGCTGGCGTTTTTCGCCCGTCCGCCCGGCGACAGCGGCGAGGTGAAAGGAAGGAAGCGGAGCGAGCGCGCCGGCAAGAAATTCAGCGAATGCGCCGGCGCCGGCAATGCCAACATGGTAACGGAAAGATGATGAAGAAATCATGGCGTATTCTCCTCCTCCCTCACATATATATAGCATTAACGATACTCATTATACCGCAAAGAAAAAGAAGAACGAGAAAATGAAAGTTTTGAAATTTGCAAGCATCAAACATTTCTCATCGACATCATCCGACAATCATTTCGCTTGCATAGAAGGAGGAATATTATGTATATTATTATTAGCAACCATCACAGCCGAGTGCTAGCAATCTATGAACTACTTTCATTTTCTCGTTCATCCGTCAAGAATGTGTCTATTTTTGTGAAAAAAGATATGGAGGGATGACGAAATGAAAGCATTGTTGCTGGCAGGAGGATTAGGTACGCGTCTTCGTCCATTGACCGAAAACATCCCCAAACCTATGGCCCCGATTGCGAACCGGCCATGGCTTGAACACCTCATCGTTCATCTTCGCGACCAAGGAGTCAACGAATTTGTCATCGCCACACATCATTGTTCAGAAGTGATCCGTCGCTATTTCGAAGATGGGAAGCGCTGGAACGTCAAGATTACATACGCGCTCGAACCGTTCCCGCTTGGAACGGCTGGGGCGATCAAAAACGCCGAGCGTTGGCTTGATGAACGGTTTCTCGTGTTTAACGCCGACATCGTGCATTTGCCGCAACTCATTCCTCTGCTTGATTTTCATCGCCAGCACGGCGGCATGGCGACGATTGTGTTGACGGAAGTCGATGATCCTTCGTCTTATGGAGTGGTAGAACAAAATGACCGCGGACAAATTTTGCGCTTTGTCGAAAAGCCGCGCCGCGAAGAAGCGCCGTCCAATCGTATCAACGCCGGTATGTACATTTTCGAGCCGGACGTGATGCGCTACATCCCGGCTGAGCGGGAAGTATCGATTGAACGCGAAACATTCCCGCTGTTGATCGAGAAGAATGTCGGTGTATATGGCGTCGTCAGCAACGGATACTGGCGTGATATGGGGACGCCGGCCCGCTATCGCCAAGTGCATTGGGATGCGTTGAGCCGGGAGTTTCCGATTCCGCTCAAAGGACGCGAAATTCAGCCGGGTGTGTTTGTTGGCGAAAACGTGGAGATTGGGTCTGGCGTCTTGTTTGTGCCGCCTGTGCTCATCGGCGACCACGTGAAAATCGGTTCGCAGGCTGTCATCGGTCCGAATGCGGTCATCGGCGACCGCTGCCAAATTGGCGCCCGCGTCCATTGCGCGCAGACGATCGTTTGGGACCGCTCTGTCATTCGCGACCGCAGCCGGCTGCAAAACAGCATTTTCGGCTATCGGACGGTGACGCCGGCGGGAGAAGTGTTCGAAGATTCGATTATTAATCAATTCAAGGAGGCGGTGCAAGCATGATTCGAATTGCCTACGTCAGCACGTACCCGCCGCGGCGGTGCGGGCTGGCGACGTTTACGGAACATTTGCACCAAAGCATTGACGGCGTCCGGGGCCCATCCGATGGCGACCGCGTCATCGTTGTGTACAACGAAAGCGACGGCGATGACGCCTATCGCGACAATCCGGCGTATTGGCCGCTTCCGGCGCAAAACCGCGCTGCGTATGCCGAGATGGCCAAACGGGTGAATGAAAGCGACATCGACGTCGTTTTATTGCAGCATGAGTTCGGCATTTTCGGCGGCGAGGCGGGCGAATACGTTCTTGATTTCATCGCCGCGCTCAACAAGCCGCTCGTGACGACATTCCATACGGTGTTTGCCGATCCGCCGCTGCCGTACCGGCCGATTCAGGAAAAAATCGCGGCGGCGAGCGATGCGATCATCGTCATGAACCGGCAGGCGATTCCATACTTAGTGCAGGCGTTCGGTGTTCCGGAGGAGAAAATCGTCTACATCCCGCACGGCGCTCCGAGTCCAAGCAGCGAAAATCGCGATTCGCTTCGCAGCCGCCTCGGATTCAGCGGCCGCAAAGTGATGCTGACGTTTGGCTTGCTCAGCCGCGGCAAAGGCATTGAGTCGGTCTTGGCTGCGCTTCCGGGCGTCGTCTGCAAAGTGCCGGAAACGCTGTATGTCATTGCCGGCGAGACGCATCCGGAAGTGAAAAAGCGGGAAGGAGAAGCGTACCGCGAGGAGTTGCAGGCGCTCATTCACCGGCTTGGGCTTGACCGCCATGTCCGAATGGAAGACCGGTATTTTGACGAAGAAGAGTTGATTGATTACTTGACGGCGTGCGACTTGTATGTCACTCCGTATCCGGGCATGCAACAAATCACAAGCGGCACGCTCGCCTATGCGGTCGGCGTCGGCCGTCCGGTCGTTTCGACGCCGTATGAGCATGCGCGCGACTTGTTGCAAGGTTGTGAAGAGCTGTTGTTGCCGTATGGCGATACGGCCGCTTGGGAAGAGCGGCTCGGGCAGCTGTTGGCCGACGAGGCGGCGCTGAAGCGATGGGAGGAAAAGGTGCGCCAAATCGGGGCAAACACCCATTGGCCGCGCGTCGGCGAACAGCATGTCGCCTTGTTTGCGCGCATGTGCGCTGCGAAACGCGGGGAGGTGAAGACGGTTGGCACCGTCAGTCATTAAGTTCGATCACCTCGAGCGCATGACTGACGACACCGGGTTGCTTGAGCATAGCCTTGGCCGCATCCCGCGCCGGCGCGAGGGTTATTCGACCGATGACAACGCCCGCGCCATTTGGGCGTGTCTGGAATGGCTGGCGCTGTGCGAAGACAAAGGAGAAAAAAGGCGGCTCTACCGTTTGCTTGACCGATATTTGGCATTTTTGCTTTGGGCGCAAAACGATGATGGCACGTTCCATAACAACTTTTTCTTCGACCGGACAAAAGAAGAGGAAACGCCGTCAGACGACTGCTTCGGGCGGTCGTTTTGGGCGGCGGCGCTGGCATACGTTCGCCTCAGTGATCCGGCGCGGCGCGAGGCGGCAGCAGATATGCTGCGGCGGGCCATGCCGGCGGCATGGGAGCTTCGTTCGCTGCGCGGCTTCGCCTGGGGGATGGCCGCTTGCGGCGTCTTATTGACAGAAGGACGCCCGCTTGGCGTCGATCAAGAGGAAGTGGCAGCTTTGGCCGCACGGCTTGAAGAGCGGCTGCTTGCGGCGTATTGGGAGCATGCTGGCGACGATTGGCATTGGTATGAACCGGAGTTGACGTACGCCAACGGGGTGCTGCCGTGGGCGCTTTGGACGGCATATCGGCGCGCGCCGCGGGATGAGGTGAAGGAAGTGGCGGAAAAAAGCCTTGCTTTCCTTATTGAAAAAATGAGCGGACCGGGAGGTGTCATCCGTCCGGTCGGCAACCGCGGCTGGTGCAGCCGCCGCTACCGCGCCGATTGGGATCAACAGCCGCTTGATGTGATGAAACTCGCTTTGGCGGCGCGCGAAGCGTATTGGGCGACGGACGACGAGCGTTACCGCGGCGTCGTCCGCCGCTGCCTCGCTTGGTTTTACGGACAAAACGACGGCAAGGCGCCGCTTGCCGACCCAAGCGACGGCAGTTGTTGCGACGGGCTTGGCCCGAACGGCCCGAACCCGAATCGGGGGGCGGAGTCAACATTATCCTACTTGTTAACAGCAGCAATCGCTCAATCGATTTCGGTGGAGGTGGTTGTCGATGAATCCATCAACAGCGAAACCGTTCGCATGGCCGGCACACGTGTTTAAAGAATACGACATCCGCGGACGAGCCGGCGAGGAGCTCGATGAGTCGTTCGCGTATTGGCTCGGACGGGCCTTTGCCGACATGATGCAAAAGGAAGGCGAGAAGAAGGCGGTTGTCGGTCATGACAATCGTCTGTCATCGCCTGGCTTGCATCGGGCGCTCAAAGATGGGCTGCTCGATAGCGGCTGCGATGTCGTCGATATTGGGCTTTCGACGACGCCGATGTTTTACTACAGTTTATACTACACGAACATTCCATGCGGCATGATCATCACCGCCAGCCATAACCCAGGGGATGAGAACGGATTTAAAATCGCCATGGGGAAAACGACGATTTATGGCGAGCGCATCCAAGTGCTGCGGCGGACGATGGAGCGGCTCAGCCAGGAACAGCCGCGTCCTGAAACAGCGCGGGGGCGCGAGGAAACGCTTGACCTTGCTCCGGCATATATCAATATGTTGAAGGAGAAAATCCAACTCGGTCCGCGCAAGCTGAAGGTCGTCGTCGACTGCGGCAACGGCACCCCATCGATCATTGCGCCACAAGTGCTCAAAGAGTGGGGATGCGATGTCATCCCGCTTTACTGTGAATCCGATCCGACGTTTCCGAATCATCATCCGGACCCGGTCGTGCCCGAAAACTTAACGGATTTGATTGAGATGGTGCGCAAGGAGAAGGCGGACCTTGGCATCGCGTTTGACGGCGACGGCGACCGGATCGGGGTTGTGGATGAGACAGGTGCGATCCGCTGGGGCGACCAGCTGATGGTGCTGTTCTGGCGTGAGATTCTTGAGCGTCACCCGGGAGCCGACGCGCCGGTTGAAGTGAAATGCTCGCAGGCGCTCGTTGAGGAAATTGAGCGGCTCGGCGGGAAGCCGTTCTTCCATCGGACCGGTCACTCGCACGTCAAAGCGACGTTGCGCCGCCGCCAGGAGATTCCGTTTGCCGGCGAAATGTCCGGGCATCTATTCTTCAACGACGAGTTTTACGGCTACGACGATGCACTGTACGCCGCCGGGCGGCTGCTTCGTTTATTGTCGCACGATGAGCGCCCGCTGTCTGAGTGGTTTGCCGATGTGCCGCATTACGTTGCGACGCCGGAGACGCGCGTCGCCTGCCCGGAAGAGAAAAAACCGGCCGCCATTGCCGCGGTGAAAAACCGGTTTGCCGGCCGTTATCCAGTCGTTGACGTCGATGGCGCCCGCATTCAGTTCCCGGACGGTTGGGGGTTGGTGCGGCCGTCGAACACGCAGCCGATTCTCGTGTTGCGTGCAGAAGCCAAGACGGAAGCGGCATTGGCGGAGATTAAGCGGCAGTTGGCTGATTGCCTCGCCGCCCTCGAATTGCGCATCGATTGGTGATGCTTTTTCTCCAAACTGTTGACGTTTGCTGTGAAGCGCTCTTTCCCGGCGTGGGCCGTCCGCAGGGCTTCCACGCCGGTTTGTTTTTGCCGTTAGGGGGCTCATGCTTGATTTCTTGTAAATAGTTTGTCCATAATAGATAAGGATAAAAATGTATTGTAGGAGAGTTGAAGGCGTGGTGATCCGTGAATCGTTGCAATATATTCAAGATGCATACGCGGCATTGACGGAGTTGAGCATGCTTATCGTCGATGATCACGGTGCTCCCGTGACGAAAGTATCGAATATGACCGAGCTGGCGGAGCTCGTTTTGTTTGCCGCTAAAAGGGAAGCGCCATCGTTTTTCTGCCCGCGAGAACTTGTTATTGACGGATGGCAGCGTCCATCGGTCGTGCCGGTCGGGCGTTTTGGCATGAAAAGCATCGTCGCTCCCGTGTTTGTCGATGAGAAGGCGGAATATTGGATTTGGGCGGGCGTGTTTATCGAGGAAGAGACGAAATGGCTCATTTGCGAACAGCCGCTGGTAGACGGTGGAAAGTGGGTGTCAGCCATTGAACGATCGGTGGCGCTGCCGGCGCGGGCGGTCGAAGCGAAGTTAAAAGATATAGAAAAGATGGCGGTCATATGCGGGGAATTAATCAGCGGCGAGCGCCGCAAGCAACAATGCCGTGAATACGGAAAACGGCTCGAAGCAGTGGTCACGGACAGCTCCGCCCTAGCGGACGTGGACAAGCTGCTTTTTGAGTTGCGGGAGTTCGATGAACGCGTCGATATGGCGTTGTATATCGCCAAATGTCCGCAAGGATGGATGGTGGCAGCGGCAAGCGGGGAAAAGGCCGGAAAGCTGCGCGGCAAGATGATCGATGCGTTGTTTCCGCCGCTTTTGTCTTCGGAGCCGCCGCTTCGTTCGGTTTACGTTCAAGATGCGGCTTTGGATCCACGCTTTTCCTTTTTTGTCCGCCATGGCATCCGCCCGAAAGCGATGATTGCGTATCCGGCGACCTACAGAAAAAAAATGGAAGGATGGGTCATGATCGGCAGCGAGGCGGCCTCTTCACTGCCGGCGGCGCTTCGTTCGGTCGGCTCCGCCCTCGTTCAACATTGGCTGCTCCTGGCTAAATGTACAGAGGCCGATATGGAAATGGACCGTCATTTGATGCGCCTGTCGATGCTGGTGGAAATTGGACGGGCCATGCGTGTTGTGCAGAACGAGGAAGAAATCATCCGGATGATGGCCGAATTCGCCGCGGAGCTCGCTTACGGCGATTTTGTCTGCCTAGTATGGTCTAGCGATGGCCAAACAGCGGTTGTCCACGAAGGGGCGATGGACGTAGAAATGGCCGTTCGTTATCGGGATGATGTCTGCCGTCGCTATGGCTGTCACGGTGAGAAGGCGAAAAGCGAGGTGCCGGCGTTGCTTCATGTCGAGGGCAAACCGGTGATGGAAGTGCCGTTTTTCGTCGGCGCTGGCCGCTATGGCGTTCTCGCCGTTCATATAAAGAAAGAAAGGGAAGCGAAAGAGGCGGAAGTGTATATGACGGCGCTGGCCGCGATTGGTGCGATGATGATTAGCGGCAAGGCTCACAGTGGGAATGATGGGACGGTCAATATCGACATGCTGTCCGAGCAATTGACAGCCCGGGAGATGGATGTATTGGAGCTGCTCATTCAAGGTTGCAGCAACCGCGAAATTTCAGAACGGTTGTTCATTAGCATCCATACCGTGAAAAATCATATTACGAACATTTTCCAAAAAATTGGCGTCAATGACCGGTCGCAGTTGATCGCCCTTGTGTATCAACTAAACCACCGCCGGCAACGCCGCTAAGGGGACATCATTGGACGATGGGTGCCATGATGTCTTTTTTTTTGGATGTAGGAAATTGGAATGAGCCCCATTTTGTATTATAATGAATTGTAGTAAATAAGAACTATTTTTCGAAAGGGATGGAACAATCAAGGAAAAACTAGTCTTCGAATCTGTTTTCCCAAGCGCTGGAACGTGCAATAGTGGAAAAGCTGCCATGCTGCTTTGGCCGGCGCATAAGCATAACAAGGATAGGGGAATGCCGATGAAGCCTGCGGCCATGATCCGAACGATGGCGATCATGAAAACGGCAGACATTTTAAAAGCGATGGACATTACCGATGAACTGGCGAAGAGAATGGGGTTTTTGCCGCGCGATTGCCTTTTTCTTCGGCTAGCGACAGAGGAAGCGTGCACGAATGCGTATGAATATTGTCAAAAAACGAGAAAACTGCCATTTAGGATATTTTGGAAAATTGAGGCAAGACAGCTTATGATCATTGTCAAGCAGCGAGGGGGATGCTTCTCCGTAGCCCAAACGGACGTCGTCAACACTGGGCCGCGCGGCAGGGGGCTGCAGCTGATCGCCCATATCGTCGACGATGTATACGTGAAGCGAGCGGGAAACAACGTCTTGTTGTGCATGTGCAAGTGCAAAAAAAAAGATTGACTATTGGAGGAAGCAAGATGAGGATGAGACAAAGGGCAATTTGCACGTTGACATGGGCAGAAGATATTACGTTAAACAACGTCGAATCGTTCCGTCAAACGCTGGAAAAGTTGCTGGACAAACGGGCGGACCAATTGATTGTCAACATGGAGGGGGTCAACTACATTAACAGCGCCGGACTCGGTGTCCTCGCTGACAGCGTCATGGAGGCGAGAGCCCGACAAAAAGAGTTGGTCATTGCTGGAGTGGAAGGGTCGCTCGCAGAAATTTTCCATATCGTCAAATTTTCTTCGTTTATCAAACTATTTGCCACAGAGAAGGAAGCCATGGATTATTTCAGTGGAGAATGACGCTCTATGGTGGATGGGTTTTGGGAATATGTTCAACGTTATGACCACCTCGCGTGGCGGGAGTTGCTTCTCGCCTTGGAAAAAATGAATGTATTCGTTGGGCCGGGCGATTATGTGTATTGGCTTGCAGCGCCCGAACAAAGGCGGATCTTGTTCATTTCGTCATCATGCGAGCAGCTGTACGGCCTGCCTCCGGACGACTTTTACCGCGATCAAGACATATGGGCAAAAGTGTCCTACCCGGATGACCGCGCCAAGGCGGAAAGAAAATGGTCGCTCCTTTCGGGAGCGGATGCGGGCGCCCAAACGTATCGCATCATCAATCAGCGGGATGGCTCCGTCCGTTGGGTGCTTGAACGGACGTTTCCTGTGCTTGGCCAATTCGGGGAAGTGAGGCTCGTCAGCGGGGTTGTCGCGGATTTGACAGAAGCAAAGCGAAACGAGAATGAACGGCAGCTCGCTGAACAAGTGTATAAAGCGATGGAACAGGCGATGCTCGTAACCGATGGCCAGTTCGTCGTTCAGTTTGTCAATCCGGCGTTCACAAAAATCACTGGCCATGGTGTAGAAATCGTCGGTCAGCCGCTGCATACGCTTTATGCAGGTTATTACGAGGCTTGGCTTTATGAGGTGATTCGAGCGGGAACTGGGGAAAGTGGAGAATGGAGGGGGTGGATGCGCTGGCGGCGGAAAAACGGTTCGGTCTATGTCAGGCAGACGACGGTGCGGGCTGTGCCCGGCCATGATGGAGGAATTGCGTTTTACTTGTTTTTATTTGCCAGTCTAACTTACGAGAATTCATACATCGCAGCGATGAAAGATGACTTGCGGCTGGCCCGCGAGGTGCAAAAGCGCGTGTTGAGCAAGCCGCTGTCGGCCAAAGGAATTCACATTGCCGGAACGTACATCCCATCGCGGGAGCTGGGCGGCGATATGTACGCCTGGTATCCGATCGACAAACAGCGGTACGGCATTTTTTTAATGGATGTGATGGGGCACGGGGCGGCGGCCTCGCTTATTTGCATGTCGATCCGCTCGCTCTTAAACGGCGTCATCCGCAAAGGGATCGTTCCGACGGAAGTGTTTCGCGAGCTGAACCGCCATATGCGCCAGTTGTACCATGAAAACGGGCGGATGACGTATTATTTCACCGCCGTGTATGTTCTTGTGGATGTCAAGGAACGGATGATTGAATATGCATCAGCCGGCCATCCGCCGGGGTTTTTGTTCCAACCGGACGGAACGGTGGCGGAGTTGGACCGCGGCTGCGCTCCGATCGGGCTGCTTCCGCGCCTTTTTGTCGACAGCGGCCGGTTGCGCTACGAGCCAGGGGCAACGCTTGTGTTGTATTCCGACGGGGCGATTGAAGGGGGGGAGGGATCCGTTCGGCAAAAGATCGAGGCGCTTCGCGACGCGCTGGCGCCGCATATTTTATTGAATGAGCGGATGCTTTTGGCCCATCTGCGCCGTCATTTTGCGCAAAAAGGGCCGCTTCCGGACGATTTTTCGGCGGTGGTGGCCAAGCTTGGCTAAGTGAGGCGAAAAGCCGCTTATATTCGGATGATCGATCCGCTTCACAAGCTGCTTTTTCTTTATGTATGAAATGGCACGGCAGTCAAGCTTGTCTCCCTCAAAGGGGAGGCGGTTGCAAAAATGGCCTTTTGGGCTATCCTTTTTACGTGTTGTGAAAAGACGGGCAAATTCACTCCTGCCACCCAAGATGGCGGCAAACACCAAACTATAGTATAGATTCCTTTCCGCAATTTAGGTGACAATTATGCTGTTGATTGCGAATACAATATAGAAAAGGCAACAGGAGGGAAGGCATATGGCGGTGGCAAATCCGGCTGGATTTTGGAAGCGGCTGCTGGCTAACTTGTTGGACGCCATTGTCGTTGGCATTCCGATTTCGATCATCGGCTATCTCATTACTGGCAGTTGGGAAACGAACTGGTTTACGTCGTTGGCGAACATCCTTTACGCGTTAATCGTTCCGGCTGTCTGGTACGGGTATACGGTCGGCAAGCGGATGCTTGGCATCCGAATTGCGAAAGTGAATGGCGGCAAAGTCGGCATCGGAACGATGTTTTTGCGTTCGTTTGTTGGTGGACTCGTATACTTTATCACGTTCGGCATCGGTCTCATTATTAGTGCGATTATGGTCGCTGCGAGAGAAGATAAACGGTCGATTCACGATTTTATCGCTGGGACGTATGTGACAACGGAAAAACCGACGGTGTAAACAATGGAAAAAGGCGGGCTTCCGAGTGGAGGCCCGCTGTTTTTACATCGACGATTCGAGGTAAATAAATTCCGGATGCGGATGGCTTAAAAAATCATGATGGGAAATGTCCCAGCCGTAGGCGCCGGCGCAGCGGAACAATACGATGTCGCCAACGCGAAGGCGGGCGCAAGGCACATCCCGAGCCAATATGTCGTTTGGCGTGCACAATTCGCCAGCTAACGTCACCTGCTGGTTATGTAAAGATGGGCGGTCAAAGGGATATGGCCACTCATCAATGGGAATGACGAGAAAGGGATGGTTCATTTTCCAGGCTGCCGGCAGCCGGAGATGGTGGGTGCCGCCCCGGAGAATCGCAAAATGCGTTCCATAATTGTTTTTCAGATCGAGCACTTCGGACGCGTAGTAGCCGCTATGGGCGGCGACAAAGCGGCCGAGCTCGAAAATGACGGTCCGTGGTGACGCTTGGCAGTATAGCAACGAATGCAACTTTTTCGCAAACCAGTGCCAGCCAAACTGTCGATCGGGATCGCTGTAATGGACGCCGATTCCCCCTCCAACGTTTACTGTGGGAAACCGCCGCCCGTACGTCGTTTCCGCTTGCGCGACAAATGACAGGCACGTTTCAATAAAGGAAAGATGAGCCTGTTCATCTGTATGATTGGACATCGAATGAAAATGGAATCCTTGCAGATCAATAGACGGAAGAGTCAATGCCGTATGGATCGCTTCGGCGATATGTTGTTCGTCGATGCCAAATTGGGTCGGTTTTCCCGCCATATGCAATGTGGCGCCTGAGGCGGCTTGGCGCAAATTGACCCGCAGGAGTACACGCACGGTTGTTTGCTTCCTGTCGGCGATCCAATTCAGCCGCTGCAATTCCCATACGCTTTCGACATGAATGAGTGCAACGCGTTCCTCAATCGCCGCGGCCAGCTCCTCATCTGTTTTTCCTGGACCGCCGAAAATGACTGGAGAATCGGCAAACAGGCGGCGTATTTTTTGCAGCTCGCCGCCTGAGGAGACTTCAAAGCCGGCGACATGCGGCTCAACTGCTTGCAAGATGCGTTCATCCGCGTTCGCTTTCACAGCGTAAAAGAGCCGGACGGAAGGAGGAAGGGAGGCGGACAAGCTGGCTGTATGGACGCGGAGGCTGTCTAAGTCATATACATAGGCGCAAAGTGGACCCTGCTGTTTTGCCTTGCGTTCTATAATGGCTTGAATGACGGTGTTCAATCGTTCCATATTCGTCCTCCTGTAGAGATGTTCCATAGTTCTTTTCGCCGCCAAAAGGCAAGGGCGCAAAGAAGGCAGAGCCATCCCATTGTATAGCCAGCGATTTTCGCTCCAACATACTCGGCAAGAGTCGTAAGCAAAAGGGTGCCGAGCGGGATGAAGCCGCGGTCCATTAAAGCGATGCTCATGACCCGTCCGCGCAATCGATCCGGAACGACCAGCTGGATGGCCAGGCGGCATAACGTCCGGTATAGTTGCCCGGTCAAACCGGCCAGTGCCATGGCGGCTAAGCAAAGCAGCGAATGTTCAAATAAGACGATCCATAGAAGCAACGATAGAGAAAAAGCGAGCAAAGAGACGATGAGCCATTTGCCGATCGCCTCGACCGGCCGGAAGGAAAGCCAGATCGTGCCGAGCAATGCCCCGGCGGATGAGACGGAGAGCAACACGGCGAAATCCCCGGCATCGCCGTTGGCCAACGCGTCAACAAGAAGAGGGGTGACCGCTGAATAGGCAAAGCCAAACGTCATCGGGATGATTGAAAGAAGAAGCAGCCCCCGAACGAGCGGGGTGCGCTTGATGTAACGGATCGCCTCCCCTTTGCTGCTGTCTGCCGGACGCGCAACTGGACGGCGGGGGCGGCTCTCTTCTAATGACAATACAGCAAAAGCTGCGATAACGAGCATCGTGCTGTAGGCGATAAGCAGTGAAACGCCGCCGAGTGAAGAGAGCCCCCATCCAGCCGCTGCCGGGCCGATGATTTTCCCGATGTGAAGAGCGGCGGTATGCAACGAAATGGCACTGGAGAGCGCCTCGTTTGGAACAAGGTCTGCGATATAGGCGTTGCGCGCGGTCGTTTCCATGGCCATAAAGATCGAACGGACAAAGACAGCGGCAAACAGCCAAATTAATGAAGATGGCTCGCGCAGCAACCAAGCGATCACCAAAGTAAAACCTGCCATGCCCAGCAAGGAGGCAGCAAGCACTTGGCGCCGGGACAGGCGGTCGGCGAGCACGCCGCCGAGCCAACTGAATAGAAAGATCGGCAACAGCCGGCAGGCGTTGAGAACGCCTAGGTCGAGCGACGAGCGGGAAAGCTGCAACACAGCCCAGTTTAGGATGACGAAATCAGTCCACTCCCCGATGCGCGCCGGCAATGTTCCGCTCCAATAAATCCGGAACGGGCGCCAAAATAGCGCAAAAGAGGGGGATGGTTTTTTCGATGTCAGAAGCATGTCAACTCCCCCTTATCGACTCATTGCCAACGGATTGGGAACGGAAACGAAACAATACGTTTTCGCTTTTGGCTGCAGCCGCATTTTTGCCAGTGCCTTATGATCGATGTGCGGCCGGTATAAGGCCTGGCGGTCTTCGTGTACTGCTCGTTTTAGGTTTGGGTCTTTGGCCAATTTGGCAAACACCTCATCACATTGGCGGCGGACGCATATCCAGCATTGTTCCTCGGCAATGCCCCACTGGCGGCTGATATGACGGATGATTTCGCCAAGCTGATTTTGAAAGACTGTATAAAACACTTTGTTTTGTGCTTCTCGCAAATCATCCGTAATCGTGATTGAATCGGGACGGACATCGATATTGAATCCTTGGCGCTCAAGGCGCGGCCGGTACAAACGGATGCCTCCCCAGTCGCGAAACAGCAATTTCATCGGTTTCCCTTGCCGGAAAACGGGAACGGTATTTTGCAAGTGTCCTTCCAGGCCAATGCCGTACTTGACGAGCAACGTTAGAAAGCCACGGACGGCGATGCCGACGTATTCGTGAAGAAAGGAAAGCGCCGTTTCTTGAGATGATGGACGGCCGATTCCCTTGGCATACGCTTCAATAATATCGTTGATAATCGGCTGGCCGCTGAATGGTGATGAGGCGTATAAAGCGGTGCCGGCAATGGCGATTTCCCCTTCATCGACAAAGCGATCCAGCCCTTCCCGATAAATGACCGATAAGTTCCGTGCTTTATTTGGATCTTTAGAGCGGAACGAGCAGCCGCCGATTTCACAAACAGGAAGGAAGATAGCGGACAAGTCCCTCTCTCTTTCCAAAATGGTGCGAAGCAGCCGGCTGTACGTTGCGCCGTTGTTGGCTGACTGGGAGGAAATGGACCTGACCGTCGAGGTCATTTGACTATGGACGGCAGTTTTTATATACAGCGGCGCTTCTTTCGCCAAAACGGTTCGGAACGAGGCGGTCGCCTGCGTTGGGATCACCGCTCCTTCGATCAGCCAAAGGCGGCCGTCGCGCAATTCCTCACGATAGACGTTAGGAATGACATGTTCGTATTGCCAAGGATGGACAGGCACGAGCACATAGTCTTCTAGTTTCTTTTTGGTTTGCTGGAAGCGTTCTGCAACTGGGCCGCGCAACGACGGAAAATGATCGAGCAGGAATGTGTTCGGATCCTTGTATCCGTCAAAATGGAAATCGCACAAATGGCGTCGGACGGCGACGATCCGTAGCTGCGGTTGACCGCCAAACTCAGCCGAGTAAGCAAATACGTCTTTAGGGGACATCGGCAGTTTCGTTTTGGCGCTTGGATGAAGATGATGCCCTTCAATGCAAAGCTGCTCGAAAAACAGCGCCGGGCAAAACGATGGATCGATTTGTCGTTGTTCGATATAGGTGAACAAATTGTCCGCTTCCTTCCGCATCGTTTGGCATTCCTTTTCAAAATGCCAATAAGCCAACGCCAAGTTGGAGGTTCCGTTTTCCAATTCTTTCGCCAGCTGCGCCCATGCTTGTTCCTCGCCGGCCGCTTTGATGAGCGGCGTTAGCAACGAAAGGAAGGAAAGGGCGTCCCGCACCGTTTGGATGCCTTCGCCGATCCAAACGACCTCTTCGCCGATGTCGCATTGGCGGAAGGCTGATTCGCCGCGGATGGGAATAAGAAAACATTGGCCGGACGCGACCGGAAACAGTTTATACGTGATCCCTTCCTGCAAATTGGCATCTGGCAGCCGGTGAACAACCGATTCCCATTCTGGCGCCAGTCTGTGCCAGTTCGTCATATATACCGAGCCGATCACTTGTAAGTCATACGAATGTGAGTACAAGCCGAATACGTCTTCTCGCAGCAATGCAGCTACGGTTCGTTGCAAGATCGTCGTCCGTGCCCGCATGACATGGCGGACATAAGCGGAGAGACATTCAGGAAATCGTTTTTGGATGAACTCGGCGCATTCTTGTTCGTATGGATAAAGGATGATATCAGCTGTCCGGAGGGATAAACGCGTGTTCATTGTTCCCATTCCTCTCTTTTCCATTTGGCCAGCGGATTAGCTGTTTCAATGAATCGGTTGCGAAGATCATCGGTTAAGCGCATAGCGACAAGTGCTTTCATCGGCAGCACCGGGGAGAAGAGCGCGTCCCGATCTTGCCTTGCCTGTTCTTCTGTTTCACTGTCACGGGTCAGCGCGGCAAATGCATTCTCCATTACATCTGCTGTGGCCTGCCAAAGGAGTGCCTCGTCGATAGAGAACGTGCGGGAGAGGCAGGCGATCAGCTCGCCAAGATGGTTGTGAATGACGGCATGGGTGAACGTATGCCGCAACTCGTTAAGATCTGCTGTCACGATGCTTGAAGGCGCGAGCTCGTCAAGCGGATAGCGATGGCGACCGAAGCGGCCGCAATGAAGGCGGATTCCTCCCAAGTCGCGAACGTGCATTGACTGGGGCGCGCCGGAGCGAAAGACCGGAAGGCTATTTTGCAAGTGAGCTTCCAAGCTGATTCCGTACTTGCATAAAAGCAAGAGCAACGGCGGAACGAGCATTTCCGCATACTGCCGGAAAAACCATACAGCCGCCTCGCGCACGGAGCTTGCCCCCTGATTGGCTGCATATTCCTCAACGAGCTCAGCTGCCACCGGTTTGCCGCTCAGGAAGGAAGGGGCAAGAAGCGTCACGGCTGGCATCATGATATCCCTTTCCGCCAAATCGCGCTCCGGATTGGTTCGGACGATGGCCGAGAGCTGTTTGGCAAGAGCGGCATCCTCGTTGTCTGTCCGACCTTGCGGCGAGAAAGCGATGCCCGCTGTTTCGCTGACGACCTGAAAGCGGGGAGCAAGCCGCTCTTTGACGAGCACATCGTTCAGCCAAAGCGATAAGCGTGGTCCGTTGGCCGCTGCCGCCGGAGATACAGTGCGGATGGCGCTCGTCATTTGCACGTTGATCGGAGTTTTCAAATGATCGCCGGAAGCGCCGGGGATCATGAACGTCCGCACGGAAACGAGCGGATAAGCAGGCAGTACGCCACCATCGATCGGAACGATTGTTTTTGCGGCCAGTTCGTTTTGGAAACGCTGTTGGATGACGTGTTTCCATTGCCATGGATGGACAGGGATGACGTCGTATTCGCATTCAGACAGGCCGTATGCCCGCAACGCTTTTTGCACAACGGCCTGCAACGTTTTATCTTGTTCGTAAACCCAATCTGCCATCCGTCCGTAGGAAAAGGAAATGAAACGGCAATGGCTGCGGCGCACCGCCAGCAAGGGGAGAGCGACTTTCGCTTCCCATTCCGGCGAATAGTCGATCATGTCTTGGACGCTGAAGCCGAGCCGCGTTTTGGCGCACGGGTGTAGTGTATGCCCGTCAATGACCGTTTGTTCGTAAAAGGTGAGAGGGCTGAACGGCTGCGGCTGGGCACGCACCCACTCGAGCGAAGACGAGTACGTTGCTCCATATGTATCGCGCCATCGACAGCGACGCCGCTCGGCCGCGGCTTGGGCAAGCGCGTCGTTGATCACGCTGTTGGCGATTTCGGCGCAAAATCCGTCCCAATTTGGTGCACAACTGATGAGCCCTTCGCGTTGAAGCAGCTCGAGCAGCTCCAAGGGAGAGGAGAGAGGCTTTCGCTCCTTCTGATCAAGCAGCCAAAGGCGCGCAACGGTAAAATGCCCTAAGGAAAACCGTTCCATTACCGCCGCTGTGATTCGTTTCTTCATAGAGAGTAGGATGGAAAGCTCCAATTTGTGGCCGGTTTGTTCCCAAACAACGCGATCTGGGCTGAGGAGCTGTTCGCGAATAAGCGCCTGCAGCAGTCGGTTGGCTATGCGTTGACGGCTGTTCGGCAAGGTGTCCAAAAACAAACGAGCCAACGATGGATCGACCGTTTGCAAATATCGATATGTTTCTTCTTCCTCAGTGAGAAAGAGGATGGATGAATTCAATGGGACCCCTCCGTTTGATAATGATTATCAATATCGTTAAATATCATAATATAAATGATTATCATTTTCAATAAAGAATTAAAAAAATAGTCTTTCCGTCTAAGAGATTAGGAGGAGAGTAAGAAAAACTGACTATATAGATGCAACGAAAAAGGTTAACATATCCTTGACGGAAAAGTGGCTTGTCCATTTTTCGACTGTTGAAGGCAAGCCACAGGCTTGCCTCCGTCACGCCTTTTCGTGACGGAAGACCGAACAACCACCCGCTTCACAGACCCATACATGGGTCTGAAAGCGCGTTGTTCGTTCGCCCGACAGTCGATCAAATGCTCAGCAAAAGCGACAAATGTTAAAGCTTCAAATTACATCTATATAGTTCGATTTATGGGAGGGAGAATATAGAGGTTCCGCCTAAGAGGTCGGCAATTTGAAGGAAAAATAACGTTTTTTTGCTTTTCACTTAATAAGTGAAGATTCGAAGAGGGGCTAAAACCTTGATATAATAACGTTTTCTGATACTTTTGATGAATCCCTGTCATATAAAGGATGTCCGATTGGGTGCTAAAGAAGGAAAACCAATGCACGTTGACGAATATGTCAAATTGCTATAGCAGTAGTATAAAGTTTTTTGATGATAGAAAAAAGGAGGAGAATGGATTGTCGTTAAGCGCTTATATCATTCGCACCATGTTCGTTGTCATTCCTGGCACAGCGGCGATCGGTCTTGCGACATGCCTGGTCAACGGCATTCGCGGGGCGGCATTTTGGTGGACGCTTGTTGCTACGGTGCTGTTTGGCGCGATGCTCGGTTTCGTTTCAGCAACGCTCAACTATCGGCGGTTTGTTGCACCAATTGCCGTTATTAATGAACATTTAGGCAAGATGACAGGGGGAGATTTGACGGTGCGCATACCGCTTGATCGCGTACAGCAGCTGCGACCGATTGCGGCGTCATTAAACGATATGGCAAACGCTTGGCAAAGTGTGATGGGGCAAATCCAACATCATGCCGAAGAAGTAGCGCAATATTCTCAGCAGCTTGCTGCTGTCGCCGAACAGACGACGAAAGCGACAGAGCAAATTGCGGCGACGATGGAAACGATTGCAGCAAGTGCGGAGGAGCAGGCCGATGCTGTCCGCGCCACCGCCGCGTCCGTGCATGATATTTCCCAAACATTGAGCGGCGTCGCTTGCCATACGAAAAATGTGGCGCACCGCGCCGAGAAAACGTCGGCGAAAGCAGAGGACGGCAAGCAGTCAATCGGACAAATGTCGGAGCAAATGCAGTTCATTTACGATCATGTGCAAACGCTCGGCCAAGTGGTGAAAGGGCTTGGGGAGCGCTCGAACGAGATTGGACAGATTACGGAAGCGATCACCGGCATTGCATCACAGACGAATTTGTTGGCGCTCAATGCGGCGATCGAAGCGGCGCGCGCCGGTGAGCAAGGGAAAGGGTTTGCGGTTGTCGCAGATGAAGTGCGGAAGCTCGCAGAACAATCAGCGCGCTCAGCGCAACAAATTTCCGAGCTGATTGGTTACATTCAAGAAGAAACGAAGCGGGCGGTTGCGTCTACCGAACGGGTGATCTCCGAAGTGGCGAAAGGATTGAACGTTGCGGCGGCATGCGGCCAATCATTTGCCCATATTCGCGAAGAGGTCGGCCAAGTGAGCCAACAAATTGGACAAGTATCGTCCGCCATCGAGCAAATGACGGAGCATGCCCGCCAAGTGAGCGACGCACTCCAACAGATGACCAATATTGTCGAACAGTCAGCGTCCGGTGCGGCCAACGTATCGGCAGCAACGCAGGAACAAATGGCTTCCGTCGAGGAAATCGCCTCTTCGTCGACATCGCTCGGTCAGATGGCGGACGAGATGCGGGCAATGCTGAAGAAATTTTCTGTGTGAGTGAGGAAAAGGACGCTTTCTCCGAGAAAGAGGGGGCTTTCAAACGACGTGTGGAAGTCAAGGTTTGGAATAAAATGGTTTGCATCTTTGCCAATTGCCTGATAAAATAAAAAAAGTCAGTCATCATTGTTATACGCTTATCTGCTAGGGGAGTCCGAGAGCCGGGCTGAGAAAAGAACGCGATGAAGTTCTTTGACCCTTTGAACCTGATCTGGGTCATGCCAGCGTAGGGAAGCAGGCAGCGGGAACAGATGGACGTGTCTTGTTCATTTGACCTTTTGCCTTCGATCAGGTTCCGGTGTCGGAACCTGTTTTTATTTTGAATCGGCCGCCATCGCCTATTCTCGTGTTTGCCCCGCTTCAGACGGTGTGGCTTCGGATCTGATCTTTCATAATTTTATGTTGAAAGGGGAAGCCACGCATGGAAAACATCCGCTCGTTTATGTCGTTTCCGGAAAGCCGCAAAGTGTACATCGAAGGGTCGCGCCCGGATGTGCGCGTGCCGATGAGAGAAATTGCTTTGTCGCCAACGAAAACGCCGCAAGGAATGGTGGAAAACAAACCGGTGCGTGTCTACGATACGACGGGCCCGTATACGGATCCCGATTTTGAACCGGACGTGGAAAAAGGCTTGCCTCCCCTTCGCCGCCGCTGGATCATTGAGCGCGGTGATGTGGAGGAAATGGAGCAGTCTTCTGTTGCGATCCAGTGTTCGCTTCCGTTCGCGCGCCGCCCATTGCGGGCAAAGCCGGGAAAAACCGTGACGCAAATGCATTACGCCAGGCGGGGAATCATCACGCCGGAAATGGAGTTTGTCGCTATTCGCGAACAGATCGATCCGGAGATTGTCCGTCAAGAAGTCGCCGCTGGTCGGGCGATTATTCCGGCCAATATTAACCATCCAGAGAGCGAACCGATGATCATCGGCCGTCGTTTCCATGTGAAAATTAATGCCAATATCGGCAACTCGGCTGTTTCTTCATCGATTGAAGATGAAGTGGAAAAACTGCTTTGGGCGGTGCGCTGGGGCGCCGATACGGTCATGGATTTATCGACCGGCAAACACATTCATAAAACGCGCGAGTACATCATCCGCAATTCGCCCGTTCCGGTGGGAACGGTGCCAATTTACCAGGCGCTTGAGAAAGTAGGAGGGGCGCCGGAGAAGTTGACATGGGACGTGTACCGCGAGACGCTCATTGAGCAGGCGGAACAAGGCGTCGACTACATGACGATCCACGCCGGTGTGCGGCTTCATTACATTCCGCTCACCGCCAACCGGACGACCGGAATTGTATCGCGCGGCGGCTCGATCATCGCCCAATGGTGTTTGGCCCACCATGAAGAAAACTTTTTGTATACGCATTTTGAAGAAATATGCGAGATTTTGAAACAATACGATGTCGCGATTTCCCTCGGCGACGGTTTGCGCCCCGGCTCCATCGCCGACGCGAACGATGAGGCGCAGTTTGCCGAGCTCGAAACGCTCGGCGAGCTGACGAAAATCGCCTGGAAGCATGACGTGCAAGTGATGATCGAGGGGCCGGGGCACATTCCGATGCATAAAATTCGCGAAAATGTCGAGCGGGAACAGGAGCTTTGCCACGGGGCTCCGTTTTATACGTTAGGGCCGCTTGTCACCGACATCGCGCCCGGGTATGACCATATTACGTCAGCGATTGGCGCCGCCATCATTGGCGCTTATGGAACGGCGATGCTTTGTTACGTAACGCCCAAAGAACATTTAGGGTTGCCGAATAAAGAGGACGTACGCGCCGGAGTCGTGGCCTATAAAATCGCCGCCCATGCGGCTGATCTGGCAAAAGGGCATCCAGCCGCTCAGCAGCGTGACGACGCACTCTCGAAAGCGCGCTTTGAATTTCGCTGGAACGACCAGTTCAACTTATCACTTGACCCGGAGCGGGCCCGCGAATACCATGATGAAACATTGCCGGCTGAGGCGGTGAAAACGGCCCATTTTTGTTCGATGTGCGGGCCGAAATTTTGTTCCATGAACATTTCACATGAACTGCAACGGAAAATCAAAGAGGAGGGGATGAAAGAAAAAGCGCAACAATTTATTCGACAAGGGTCGTCGCTGTACCAATGACAAGAAGCGTGCTGTGATGCTCGGCATGGTGGAGAGGAATGGAAGTTCGATCAACGGAAAAAGCATGAGCTGGAAAACGCTCGGTGCTGATCGAAGCAGCAGGGGGGCGAACGTTCATCGCCCCTCTTGGTAACTATTCACCCCGATGCTAGTGTGTAAAGTAGCCCAGCACAAATAGGGCATTTCTGTCATAGAAAATGCCCTACGTAGCGGAAAGAACACGATCTATCGTTTCGCCTGTCAACAGAAGACACAACGAGTCCCACACGTTTTTTTCGTGCTTGGTGAGTGTGGAAACGATGCTCCTTGCGATGCAAAACGACTGCGCGAACGTTTCCTGACGAAATGTACCCGAGATGTTCTCTTTGACTTTGACCATGCGAAGATCCCGTTCGGCTTGGTTGTTGTCAAAGGGAACGTGGGCTTCACGCAAAAAGCGCAGCGCTTCTTCCTTTCGTTTTTGAAGTCGCCGAACGAAGGAGAGCGCTTTTTTCGGCAACGGTGTCATCCCTTCCAACTGATGGTTGGCTTTCTCGAGTATGCGATCATACACGTGCTCCCAACGTTTCGCTTCTTCTTCAGGAAGAAAGCCACCATGTTGTTCGACCACTTGTTTGGCATTTAATAGAAACGTGGTCATCCGTTTTGCCCATGTATGCCCTTGTTCGATGAATCCTTTCAAGTCACGTAAATGATGGGCATGACAAAGGGCATGTGTGGCTTCGGTGTATCTCGGGTATGTACCGAATGCATCATGCATCATCGTTCCTTTATATCGTGGAAGAATCCCGATTTCATCGGTTGCTTTCTTTCCACGAGAAGCGTGAGGAGCTAAGTACGTATATGCGGATGTACAGGCGACATGAACCCAGGCCTGTTTGCCATCGATCCGCAAGCTCGTTTCATCGACATGCAAGATGTCCGATTGAAGCAATGCTTCCTCGATGATGTCCATGTTTGGTTCGAGTGCTTCGCGACCTCGTTTGACCATATTGACAAGTGTTCCTGTGCTGATCGGATGTTGATATAGCTCTTCCATCATGTCACGTAAACGTTGATATGGAATCATTTGTATGTTGTATAAATACACGACAAGCGCCGTGATCCGTGGACCATATTGCACATGATTGGTGACGTGTGATGGGAACTCGGCTTGTTGCACGCATCGGCAATGTGGACATGATTTCACTTCGCGTTCATGTTGTGTCACTTCCATCGTCACGAGAGGCAGATCAAACACTTGACGGACATCGACTTTGAACGGTTTTACGTCACGCAAAGAAGACCCGCATCCTTGACACGTATGTACGCGATGGACGACACGATGATGTGGATGTTCCACTTGACGGAGCGTCGTTCCCTCATGTCCCTCCTGTCCGCCAGGCTTTTTGCCAGACGGCTCGCGGGAGGAACGCTTTTTCTCAAAACGGTCAGAAGATGGGGGCAATGGCTATTAGAGCTGTTTTTTTTCGTGCGTGCTTCCAGCTCTTGAACACGATACTTCAGTTGTTCATTTTCTTTGCGTAGCTGTTTGTTTTCTTGACGCAAATGTTCATTTTCTTGAATGAGTTGATGAATGAGCTGTTTTTGTTGTTGGACTTTGCTGATTAAGCTTTCAACCGTCAATACAGCTTGTTGTACCGTCAACATGCGATTCACCTCCTTGTCTATCAATATTCACATCATAGACAGGAAAACCAAAAAATATTCAGCTCACTTTATGAGGTGGCTGAATAGTTACCCCTCTTGTTTGTCCTGCAAATTGGCGCGGTTCATTACTATTTTAAAAATATATAATTTTTGAAAAATATATTTACAAATCATTTCGGATTGATTATGATAATGGCATAAGGCGCAAATTTCTAGTCATAGAATGATTATGCGGGGAAAACTGCGCAGTCTATCGCGGCGCCTTCGCCGGCGTTTCGCTTCCATAGACAGCGGCCAGTTGCGTCATCGAAGCATGGATGATGCCGGCCGCTTCTTTTTATGGCGAAAGGGCCGGGTTTCAGAAGGTTGATCGCGTTTTTCTAGCAACTTAGCGAAAAAGCCCGCTTTTTGAGAAAAAAGATTTTGATGATGTCTTGATGTGAGAAAGCCATTGGTATGATAGGCTGCTTCGTGAACGTGAGATGGGCATGAGGGCGGTGGGCGTGCGCATAAACTGAAACGAAGGGCCATGAGGAGGGATGGGATTGAACACATTTTCCGATATTGTGCAGACGATGCCGCCATATTTGTTCTCCCGATTTCAGAAGAAAAAAGAAGAACTGCTCCAGCGAGGGGTCGATGTCATTGATTTAGGGATCGGCGCCCCCGATTTGCCGCCTCCTTCCTTTGTCATCGAAGCGTTGAAAGAAGCGCTCAATGCACCAGAACACTATACGTATTCGCCATATGGCGGCTGCAGGGAGTATCGGGAAGCGGTCGCGCGTTTTTATGAACGGGAATATGGCGTCAAGCTCGATCCCGAGACCGAGGTGTTGGCGTTAATCGGCTCGAAAGAAGGAATCGTCCATTTGTTGCAAGCCGTTCTCAATCCCGGCGAGCTCGCCTTAGTGCCTGATCCGGGCTATCCCGTCTACCGGACGGCCGTCCATTTTGCCCGCGGCCAGAGCCTATCGCTTCCGCTCGATGCGCAGCATGGCTACGCGCCTCGGTTTGATGCGCTTCCCTCGTCCGTTTATGACCAAGCGAAAATCATGTTTCTCAATTATCCGAGCAATCCGACGGCCGCCACGGTCGATTTGAGCGTGTTTGCCGAAGCCGTTTCCCTTGCCCGTCAGCACCAGATGTTCATTGCCCATGATGCGGCCTACTCGTTTGTGACGTTTGCCGGGTTTCGGGCGCCGAGCATTTTGCAGGTGGACGGAGCAAAGGAAGTGGCGGTGGAATTCGGCTCGTTGTCCAAAAGCTATAACATGGCCGGCTGCCGCATCGGATATGTGGTCGGAAATCGCGACATGATTCGCGCGCTTTCGGTGATCAAAAGCAACACAGATACGTGCCAGTTTATTCCGATCCAGAAGGCGGCGGTGGCGGCTTTGACGAACGGACGGACGTTTATTCGAGAAAATAGCCGCATTTATGAACAACGCATGAATATGATGGTCGAGAGGCTTCGAGAACTAGGCATCGACGTGCAGCGGCCGAAAGCGACCTTTTTCTTGTGGATTCCGGTCTATGACGGATACTCGTCCGAACGATTTGCCGCCAAACTGCTGGAAGAAGCGGGAGTCATCGTAACACCGGGAACAGCGTTTGGACCCGCAGGGGAAGGATATGTCCGCGTATCGCTGTCAGCGCCGATGGAGCGTCTGCAGCAAGCCGTTGAACGATGGAAGCAAGTGGATTGGGAGGAATCGGCGCCATGAAGCGAACGATGCATCACATCACGGTGGCTCAGGCCATCGTCGAATGTTTCAAACAGGAACAAATCCGCTATGTGTTTGGTGTGCCGGGGGAAAGTTATTTGCCCCTGCTTGATGCCATCTATGATGAGCCATCCATCGAGTTCATCTCCGCCCGCCATGAAGGGGGTGCTTCCTTTATGGCGGAAGGGTATGCGAAAGCGTCGCGGAAGTGCGGCGTCGTGCTGGCGACAAGAGCGGTTGGCGGGGCGAATTTAACGATCGGCGTCCATACCGCGAGGCAAGATTCCACTCCGATGGTCGTGTTTTTGGGGCAAGTGAACAGCCGTTTCCTAGGGCGTGAAGGATTTCAGGAAGTCGATATGGAAGCGTTTTTTCGTCCGATCGCAAAATGGGTGGTCGAAATTCGCGAAGCCGAGCGGGTGCCGGAGTTGGTGCAACGGGCGTTTCGCACCGCGAAAACAGGGCGGCCCGGCCCCGTCGTCGTTTCACTTCCGGAAGATGTATTTTCCAAAACGATAACGGAAGCAGCGATGGCTGAAATTCATGTGCCGAAGCCGGCCCCAAGGCAAGAAGATATACAGAACATTGAAGAGATTCTGAAGCTCGCCAAACGGCCGCTCGTGATTGCCGGCGGCGGCGTCAAATTGTCGGGAGCGGAGCAGTTGCTGCGTTTATGGGCGGAAAAGTATGCACTTCCGGTAATGGCGGCATTCCGGCGGCATGACGTATTTCCCCACAACCATCCGTGCTATGTCGGCCACCTAGGTCTAGGAGCGCCCAAAGCGATCATTGAAACGGCCGAGCAGGCGGATGTGGTGATGGCGTTGGGAACGAGGTTGTCGGAAGTGACGACGCAAGATTACCGTTTGTTCTCTCCCAATCAGACGCTGATTCACATCGATATCGACAGCGATGGATTCGGAAAAGTGTATGAGCCAGATATCGCGGTTTGGGCTGACTGTCGGGAAGCGCTGTCCCGTTTGCTTGATCTCGCGGTGCGGCCGTCTTGGCAAGAATGGGCGGCCGAACGGAGGAAACGATACGAACAAACAGCCGTGCTGCCGCTTGAAAAACGAAATCTCTATGAAGCGGTCATGGCGAGTTTGGGGCATCATTTGCCGAAAAATGCAGTCATTACGAACGATGCCGGGAATTTCGCCGGTTGGCTTCATGCTTTTTTCCCGTTTGGGGATGGGCACACGTACATCGGCCCGACGTCAGGAGCGATGGGATATGGCATGCCGGCTGCCATTGGCGCAAAACTGGCCTTTCCCGACCGGACTGTCGTTTCTTTATCCGGGGATGGCGGCTTTATGATGACGGTGCAGGAGTTGGAAACGGCCGCTCGGTACGATATTCCGATCATCAGCATTGTGTTTAACAATCATATGTACGGCACTATCCGCATGCATCAAGAATTGCAGTTTCCGGGGCGGGTCATCGGAACCGATTTAGGCCGCGTGTCGTTTGCCCGGTTGGCGGAATGCTTGAACGGCTGCGGGTTCCAAGTACAGACGGAACAACAGTTCACAGAAGCGCTTCTTTTGTCGCTTGGGGCCAAGAAGCCAACGGTCATTGAAGTGTTGACGGATCCGGACCACATTTCGGTGGCCGCAACGATCCAGGATTTGCGGGCCAAGAAGAAGACATAATGATCACGTGGTGTTCAATGTATAAATTATCTCAATAAATCTTGTAGGAAAAATGGGGGGGAGTATACAGTGAAAATCCAAAACTATATCAATGGAGAATGGAAGGAGCCAAGCACCAGGCAATTTGCGCCGGTGATCAATCCGGCGACGGGGGAAACGATTGCCGAGGTGGCGATGTCGGGGCCAAACGATATCGATGAAGCGGTTCAGGCCGCCAAAGAAGCGCAAAAACAGTGGGCGCTCGTGCCGGCGCCGAAACGCGCGGAAGTTTTATATAGAGTCGGGATGTTGCTAAAGGAGCGGAAAGAACAATTGGCCCGGCTGCTGACGATGGAAATGGGCAAAGTGATTGAGGAAGCGCGGGGCGAAGTGCAGGAAGGCATTGATATGGCGTTTTACATGGCCGGAGAGGGACGGCGGTTGTTCGGCGATACGACGCCGTCTGAACTGAAAGACAAATTTGCCATGAGCGTCCGCGTGCCAGTTGGAGTGGTCGGCATCATCACTCCATGGAATTTCCCGATTGCGATCGCCACTTGGAAGTCGTTCCCAGCTATTGTTGCCGGCAATGCGGTCGTGTGGAAGCCGGCTCCCGAGACGCCGATCATGGCGCAGGAGTTGGCCCGCATTTTTGAAGAAGCGGGCTTGCCGCCGGGAGTGTTTCATGTGGTCCATGGTGATGGGCCGACAGCTGGCAATGCGCTCGTCGAACATCCTGATGTCAAGGTCATCTCATTTACTGGATCGAATGAAGTCGGGCGGATGATTGCGGAAAAATGCGGACGGCTGTTGAAAAAGGTGTCGCTTGAAATGGGAGGAAAAAACGCTGTCATTGTGATGGATGATGCGGATTTGACATTGGCGGTTGACGGCATCATCTGGAGTGCGTTCGGTACATCAGGCCAGCGGTGCACGGCGTGCAGCCGGGTCATCGTCCATGAGCGGGTGAAACAGGAGCTTGAGCGGCGTCTGCTTGAAGCCGTGAAAACATTGAAAATCGGCAACGGGCTGGATGAAACGGTCAAAGTCGGACCCGTCATCCATGAAGAGGCGCTGCAAAAAATCGACCGCTATGTGCGCATTGGCGTAGAAGAAGGGGCGAAACTGCTTGTGGGCGGCTGTATATTGCAGGAGGGCGACTATGCGCGCGGCTTTTATTACGCGCCGACGATTTTCACCGATGTCACGCCGAATATGCGCATCGCCCGCGAAGAAATTTTCGGCCCGGTCGTGTCGATCATTTCCGTCCGCAGTTTGGACGAAGCGATCGCCGTCAACAACAGCGTCGATTATGGACTGTCAAGCGCCATTTTCACACGCGATGTCAACAATGTATTCCGAGCGATGCGCGATTTGGACACCGGCATCGTGTATGTCAACGCCGGCACAACGGGAGCGGAAATTCATTTGCCGTTCGGCGGCACGAAAGGGACGGGCAACGGCCATCGCGACTCCGGCGTCGCGGCGCTTGACGTGTTCACCGAATGGCGGAGCATTTATGTCGATTTCAGCGGGAAGCTGCAACGGGCGCAAATCGATACCGATGATTGAACCCGGCTGTCGCTTGCAATATGGCCGGCAAAAGAGAAGCGAAGATCAACGTGGAACCTATATCGTGAATCGGAGCAGCGGCCGCGGCAAAGATGCGACAAAAGCGGCTGTCATGTGAGCGTATGGCAAACAATCAGTGACAGAGGGGGAAAGAACGATGAAAGTGCTCGTGCTTGGTGCGGGGTTGATGGGCAAAGAAGCAGCGCGCGATTTAGTGCAAAGCCAAGACGTTGAGGCGGTGACATTGGCGGATGTCGACTTGGCTAAGGCGGAGGAAACGGTGCGGCAGCTTCATTCCGAAAAGCTTGCCGCCGTGCGGGTGGATGCCAGCGATCAACGGCAGCTGTCGGCTTTCATGAAAGGGCACGATGTGGTTGTCAACGCCTTGTTTTACCAGTTTAACGAAACGGTGGCGAAAACGGCCATTGCAGCTGGCGTCCATTCTGTCGATTTAGGCGGCCATATCGGCCATATCACCGATCGGGTGCTTGAGCTGCATGAACAAGCCCAAGCCGCTGGGGTGACGATCATCCCCGACCTTGGCGTCGCACCCGGGATGATCAACATTTTATCCGGCTATGGGGCGAGTCAACTCGATGAGGTGGAATCCATCTTGCTGTATGTTGGCGGCATCCCTGTCCGCCCCGAACCGCCGCTGGAGTACAACCATGTGTTTTCGCTCGAGGGGCTGCTTGACCATTACACCGATCCGGCCTTGATCATCCGCAACGGCCAAAAACAAGAAGTGCCGTCCCTTTCGGAAGTCGAGCCGATTTATTTCGACCGGTTCGGGCCGCTTGAAGCGTTTCACACCTCAGGCGGGACGTCGACGCTCTCGCGCTCGTTTCCGAATTTAAAGCGGCTCGAGTACAAAACGATCCGCTACCGCGGCCATGCGGAAAAATGCAAGCTGCTTGTCGATTTGAACTTGACGCGCAACGATGTGGAAGTTGAGGTCAATGGATGCAAAATCAAGCCGCGCGATGTGCTGCTTTCCGTCCTGAAGCCGCTGCTTGATTTGAAAGGAAAAGATGATGTAGTGTTGCTTCGGGTCATCGTCGGGGGTAGAAAAGATGGAAAGGAAACGGTGCTTGAATACGAAACAGTCACGTTCAATGACCGCGAAAATAAGGTGACGGCGATGGCGCGTACGACGGCCTACACAATCTCCGCTGTCGCTCAACTCATCGGCCGCGGGGTGATCACAAAGCGCGGCGTCTATCCGCCGGAGCAAATCGTTCCGGGGGATGTGTATATGGACGAGATGAAAAAACGCGGCGTTATGATCAGTGAGAAGCGAACCGTTCGTTGATGAAAAAGAAGAATGATGAGAGGAGGAAGCGTAAAGGACGCTCTGAACGGGAAAAAGGCGTTGTTGATGAAAAAAGCAACAGAAAACAAGCCGTTCGAGAAAGAACAAGATGTAACAAACGCCCGTTTCCAACCGGAGACGGGCGTTTGTCGATGTCGGCGGCGAAATCGGCGGTGCGGCGGATTTCTTCTAGCTACGCCATTTTTGCCGTCGACGTCTCTCGTTTGCGCCAAGCGGGAAAGAGGAAGGCGACGAACACAAGTGCCATAGCGACGAGAAATGGTGCCTTCGCGGAAACAGCATGACCGATGACGCCGGACAGCACCGGAGCGATGGCTGCACCCATAACGTGAACGTTATATTTTTGTCAATAGGTGTTTGGAATGGAAAATAACCAGAATGGGAGGCATGATACAACATAAGGATATCCCAGCGAGGAGTGGGACATCCATTGGCCTTGGGCGGGAAGTGTTACTGTTAAACAAAGATAAGAGAGAAATCAAAACTTTGTTTCCACTTTTTGGGATTCGAGCCCTTCTTTGACCGCCGCTTCAATTTCTTGATAGCTTGTGCAGCGGCAAATGTTTGACTCCAGCCATTCTTGAATCGCCGCCTCGTCGGCGTCCGGATGCCGCTCGATGAGCGCGTGGGCGTTCATAATGAATCCAGGAGTGCAATAGCCGCACTGAAAAGCAAAGTGGCGGACGAAGGCGTGTTGAATGGGGGCATCATCAAGCCCTTCGATCGTGGTGATTTCTTTGCCGACTGTCTCAATAGCGAGCATCATGCATGATTTAATCGGAGTGCCATTAACCAAAACGGTGCAGGCGCCGCAGTCGCCGTTCAAACAGCCTGGTTTGGCGCCGGTCAATCCAAGATGATCGCGCAAAACAAACAGCAGCGTTTCGGCTTGGCGAGCGACGATCGATCTTCGTTCTCCATTCACGTGCAGCACAAGCTCCCGCTTTGTCGTTTCCTCCATGTCCGCATGTTCACCTCCTGTTTAGACGGTTTCTCCGTCTCCGAGCTCACGAAGCATATCTTCAAGCAGCTGGGCGGCCACGAACAGTCGGTAGTCTGCCGAGCCTTCGATATCGTGCAAAATCGGGCGCGGAAAAGCGGCAACCGCTGCTTGAATTCGTTCGGCGGCCGGGCGGCTCCGGTCGTTCAAGTGCGCCTCGACTTCAGTAGAGCGGAACGGGAACGGACAGACGCCGCTTAGGGCAACGCGAATCGCCCCGTCTTTTTTCAGCGCCGCAATCGTCACAAGCGGGTAGCCGACTTCCCCTTGCTTGCGGCGCTTGCGGTGAAAGTGGGGCAGGGCGGCGGCGGCGCGATCAACCTTGAACTGGACGACAAATTCACCGCGGCCGAGCTGCAACTGTTGATGAAACCAGTCGCTGAAGCGGCATTGCCGAATGCCGTATGGTCCGGCGATGATGGCATCCGCCTCGGCGACGAATAGCGGCAGTGCGGTCTCACGGTAAAAAATTTGTCCGCAGATGTTGCCGCCGAGCGTAATTTGGTTGCGCGCCGTCCGGTCGGCCACTTCTCGCGCCGCCTTTGTCAACAGCGGGAATGGGTTTGCTTCCTCAAGCTCGGTGAGCGAGAGCGCCGCTCCAAACACGAGAGGATCGGCGCTGGCGTCAAGCACCCGGCACTCAGGGATCGCTTTTATATCAATGACGGCGTCGGTTCGGACAAGGTTCAAACGAGACAACGTGATGATCTCCGTGCCGCCGCCGTAGTAGAGCGGTCGTTTTCCGTCCTGCTCGAGCGCCGCAAACAGCGCTGTCGCTTCGGCGATCGATTGAGGCCGGTAGTAGGCAAAGTCAAACGGAACCATAGGAGTCTCCTTTCTGTTTCCGCCAAATGAGCTCCGGCACAAGCGGCAGTTCATTGAGCGGCACGCCGGCAGCGAGCGATAAGGCGTTTGCCAAGGCGGCGGGCATGCCGATCAAGCCATGTTCGCCGATGCCGCGAGCGCCGTATGGGGCATCGATTTGCGGAGTTTCGACAAACTCAACGATGTACTCTGGATGTTCGCCGAAGCGGATCGGCCGGTATGTGCGCAGCTGCGGGTTTAAGACGCGTTGTTCTTTGTCAAAAAGAAACCCTTCACGGCTGGCAAAGCTTAGCCCCATGCTCATCGCCCCCATCGCCTGGCCAAGCGCTGCCTTTGGGTTGAGCACTTTGCCGGCGTCAATGACCGCATACGCTTTGACAATGCGATACGTGTAGTCGCGGCGGTTGAACTCAATTTCCACTCCTTCAGCGCCTACGCCCCATTCCGGGCCCGGCTTGCCGGCGCCGGTCTCTGGGCCAAGCGGGGTCAAGTGGCGCAAAATGTAGTGGCCGCGCCCGATCACTTGCCCGCCGATGGCGTTGCCGTTCGGAAACTTGTAGCCATAGGCGATGTCTTTGATCGGAAGAAAGATGGCCGGGTCATCGCGCAAAAAGACGCGCCCGAAACCAACTTCCAAATCGTCCGGCGAGGCCCGCAAGACGCAGGCGGCGATGTCTTTTAACTGACGGATGGCGTCATCGGCAGCGGCAAGCGCGGCGCGTCCGGCCATAAACGTCCCGCGGCTGGCGACCGTTTTCCAATGTTCCGGTGTCGTTTGCGTGTCGATATCCATTTTGACATGGACACAATCGACGTCCATCTTCAGCCGTTCGGCAATGATTTGCGCGAGCACCGTTTTCGTGCCGGTGCCGATTTCGACGACGCCGGAGATGACGTTGACGCTGCCGTCGGAGTTGAACGTTAAGATGACGCCCGAGCTGGCATCTGTGTCGATCGTCGATGTTTTCCAGCCGGCGCTGATGCCTTTCGCCCTTACCGTATAGGCGTCCAATTCCACGCGCTGCCACTCGTCCCAACGCATCAGCTCGCGCAATCGGTCGAGGCAGGCCGGCATGTTGCCGACGTTGCTTTTTGTGAGCCGTACTTGCGTTGGGGTCGTATGCCCCGGGCGAATGGCATTTTTGCGCCGCACCTCCCATGGGTCAAGCTGCAGCGTCCGCGCCAATTCATCGATGGCCCGCTCGACGGCAAATGCCTGTTCGCAATGGCCAAAACTGCGAAACGGCGTCGCGTACGGGCGATTCGTATAGACGCACAATGAATCACAAACAACGTTTTCGACATGGTACGGGCCGGTGCAATCGACAGCTGCCGCGCGGCTGACATCGATCGCCTTGTCGGAATAAGCCCCGCCGTCAAATAGAAATAAGATTTCCATGGCCTTGAACAAGCCATCTTTTGTCGCGCCGATTTTGACGGTTGCCTCCAAACCGATATGGACGGGCGAAGTGACCATGTCATGTTCGCGGCTGTTCCATATGCTCACTTTTCGGCCGCCGACCGCTTTCGAGGCAAGGTAGGCGAGCAGTTCAAGCTGGACGGGCGCCTTGCCGCCGTAGGCGCCGCCGACAAGAGGCGTATGGACGATGACTTTGCCGGTTTCTTCGCCAAAATACGTATGAAGCAACTTCTTGATCATAAACGGTGACTGTGAGGAGGCGGAAATATGGATCGTGCCGTCCGGCCAAATTTCCGCCGTGGCGCAGCGCGTTTCCATCGCGATATGGTCGGAAGGGGCGAACGATACGCTCGTTTCGACGATGACGTCGCTTTCAGCAAACCCTTGTTCAATGTTGCCTTTTCGGATTTTCGTCCGGTGGGCGACGTTTGTCCCTGGCTCAGGATGAGTCGTTTTGTTTTTTTCATAGCGGTCGAGATGTTCATGCAATAGTGGAGCGCCTTCTTTCAACGCCTCACTCGGTGAACCGACGGCTGGAAGCGGTTCGTAAACGACGCGGACGAGGCGGGCCGCTCGTTCGGCTTGCGCGAGCGTATCGGCGACGACGACGGCGACGACTTCGCCATAGTAGCGCACTTTGTCGACGGCGATCGGCGGACGATCGCGCATGTCTTCACCGGTGAGCGGAAGCCCTTCACCGGTCACAACAGCATGGACGCCGTGGGCGGCGATCGCGCGGCGTGCATCCAGCGAGAGGATGCGCGCATGGGCGTATGGACTTGTCACCAAAGCGGCATGAAGCATCCCCTGTTCTTTGAAATCGTTCGTATATTTCGCTCGGCCGGTCACTTTATCCCACGCTTCTTTGCGGATGATGCTTTTACCGACGGCCACGGGTGGCGTCCCTCCTTTTCTTCTCGATCCATGACGGCACGCTTATAATCATCTTTCGTGTCAATGTCGATGCCGGCCGTTTCGTCGCCTTCATACAAAAGGCCGTACCAGTGGGGATCGCGAAAGAGCGCGCGCCCGCCGGCATCGCCCTTTAGAGAAAGCAGGGAAGGAAACATTTGTTTTCCAAAAATGACTGGGGGCATCGGCGTGCCGAAGCGGGCGAAGGCGACATAATCAGGACGGTGCCGGCGATAAAGGTCGGCAAGCACATCAATCGTTTCAGACGTGACAAACGGCTGATCGGCGAGCAGCACAGCGGCGGCGTCGGCCCCAGCAGCGAGCGCTTCTTGCAGGCCGCAGGCAAGCGAATGCGCCTGCCCGTGGTGATGGACTGCGCAGCGGACGAAGCGGCACTTTTTATGATTCCGAAGCTCGACCGGAAACCACGCGAGCGCATCGTCTGGAGGAATGACGACGATGACCGGTGCAAGGCGGGAACGAAGCGCCGCTTTAAGGCCGGCGGCGCCAAGCGTGCTTTCCCCCCAAGGCAAAGCGCGTTTATCCGTTCCCATTCGTCGGCTGTCCCCGGCTGCTAAATAAATGGCAGCAATGGAAACCTCGTTCATCGTTCCGCCCCCGTCAACCGTCCGCGAAGGACGCTGATCAATTCGGCGGTGATGCTAACGGCGATCTCATACGGGCCGCGTGCGCCGATGGAAAGCCCTGCTGGCGAACGGACAAATGGAGGCGTCGAGCCGGAAGGAAAGAGGCGGTCCGTGCGCCGCCGCGGCCCGAGCACGCCAAGATAGGCGAGCGGTTTGTCGGCCAACAACGAGACGAGTTCGCGGTCGCGTTCAAATTGGTGGGTCATCACGACGACAAAGTCGCGTTCATTCAAGTGGAGCGCTGGCACCGTTTCATGCGGAAAGCCAACCACCCATGCATCAGCGTCCGGCACATGGGATGGGTGGCAAAACGCTGGGCGCCAATCGCTTACGGTAACGGAAAATCCCGCCGTTTTGGCTGCTGAGACGAGCGGCGGGGCGTCCGGCCCGGCGCCGAAAATAACGAGGCGCGGCTTCGGCCAAAAGTGCTGGATGTAAAACGTTTCCTCGTCCGCTTCGTATAACCCGTTTTGCCCTTGGTAAAACGGCGTGCCTTGAAGCCATTCGCGCCATTCCGGACGCGGCGTCCGGCAGCAGCCGCCGAATTGTTCCCCTGTTTCGCTTTGGAAAAACGGCCGTTCGTTTGGATGCACGACGCTTCGGACCATCAGTACATGTTCACCGCGGTCAAGGCAACGCTTGAGCGCCAGCCAATCATGCCTTGTGTCGCTTGTGACCGGCTCGAGCCAAATGCGGACGAGGCCGTTGCATCCGGCGCCTTGCCCCCAAGATGAATCGTCTTCGGCGCGCAAGTCGAATGAAACGGCCGCCGCCTGGCGGCGGGTCAATATATCGACGGCGTGCACGGCTACCGCTTCTTCAAGGCAGCCGCCGCTAAGCAGGCCGATTGTTTTGCCATCGGCGTCAATCCACATGCATGTTCCTTCTTTTTGATAAGCCGAGCCTTCCACTTGAATGATGAAGGCCAGCACACCATCGCCTGGCGCGCCGGCGATCGCTTCGAGCACAGCATAGTAGCTCTCCATGCTCATCCTCCTTCCGCATTGCGCCAAAGGCGGCTAAGCTGTTGAAAGCGCGTTGGGGATGATGCATCAACTTTCGCAATGGCTGTAAGCGGAGGCATCGGGTCGTTCCCCTTTTTAATAAAGAGCTCTGCTATCATTATATTCCTGTAACAAATGCCCATGACTGAAAAACAAAAGAAGCCAGCCGTCATCGGCTAGCTTCCTTGTTTTGGATCCGTTTTTCCTTTCCCGAGCCGTCCGGCCCGCTTCGCTGCTTCCCGCAGCAAAAACTCGATCTGGGCGTTGACGCTGCGGAATTCATCTTGCGCCCATTGTTCGAGCGCGGCATATAATTCATGGTCAATGCGAAGGGGAAATTGTTTTTTCTTTGTCATCGCACTCCACAACCGTTAATATAGACTCCCGGCATTGATGACCGGCTGAGTGGCGCGCTCGGAAACGATCGCTACCATCAAGTTGTTCACCATGGCGGCCTTCCGTTCATCATCTAACTCTAAAACATTTTCTTTGTCAAGTTGTTCAATCGCCATTTGCGCCATCGAGACAGCGCCTTCGACGATTTTTTTTCGAGCGGCCAAAATGGCGGCGGCTTGTTGACGCTGCAACATGGCGCTCGCAATTTCCGGCGAGTAGGCCAGGTGGGTGAGGCGCGCTTCCATCACGTCAACTCCGGCAATGCGCAGCCGTTCTTGCAATTCTGCGGCAAGCACATCGGAAATGACATCCGCATTGCCGCGCAGCGTAATGTCGTTGTCGTCTTCAAACGTGTCGTACGGATATTTCGTCGCTACATGGCGGATGGCCGCTTCGCTTTGAATTTCAACAAACTGTTCGTAATCATCAACGTCAAACACCGCCTTGGCTGAATCGATGACGCGAAAGACGACGACAGCGGCGATTTCAATAGGATTGCCTTGAACGTCGTTCACTTTCAGCTTGTTGCTCGTGAAGTTGCGCACGCGCAGCGATACTTTCTTGCGAACGGTGAGCGGCACGGTGAAAAACAGCCCGCTGTCGCGAATCGTGCCAAAATAGCGGCCGAAAAAAATGATCACTTTCGCTTGATTCGGCTGAACGATCGTGATGCCAGTCGCCAAGAAGGCGGCAAGAACGAAGCAGAAAACAGCCAATAAGAGCTGCACTTGAATAAGGCTGACAAAACCAGCCATAACGAAAAGGGCGACGCATCCGATGCCGATAAATCCATCCATGCGCCATGCTTCTTGTTCTCTCATCCCTATCCCCCTTATAATGTCGATTTAATATGTATATGATATCATACAATCAAAAAAATGGAAACCTTAAGATGAGAAGGTGGAGTGGTCGATGGCTCAACCGCGAGGCGCATGTTTCCCATGATTTTTCATCCAAAAACATCAAGGGCGATCGTTCATCCTGTTAATGTTTTAATGTACTAAAAAATGGAAATTGATAATTGACATCGCTCTCATTGTCATCATACAATAGAAAAAAAGACTAATAGGTGTACAGAAGCCATGGAAACAAGACAAGCGCGCATCGGCCGGCAGGCATTGCTGCTGGCGATGCTGGACGAGGGGGAGGAAGGCCCGGTCTTGAGCCAGCTTGAGGCGCTTTCATGGCGCTATTGTCAAGGGCGGGTCGGGGCGATGGAGCCGCAAAAAATCGTCGCGGCGATTGAGACGGCGGCAAAGCGGCATGGGGTGGTGGACGGCGGCTTGTATCGCGACATGCACGCCTTATACCATGCGATTTTAGAGGCGGTGCATGGCGTGACGAGGGGGCAGGTAGAGCTGGGAGATTTGTTGAGAACTGCTGGCCTTCGTTTCGCTGTCGTGCGCGGTATGCCGTATGAGCAGCCGAACGAGGGGGAATGGGTCGCTGTCGCCTTGTACGGGACGATCGGCGCTCCCGTGAGAGGTCTTGAGCATGAGGCGGTTGGGCTCGGAATCAATCATATATAGGAGCAATGCCTAGAGCAATAAGTTATGAGGAGGCGAACGCTGCCATATGGCAGGCTGCCTCCTTTTTTATTTGCCCAGGCGCTTGATTGGAAAAGCAAATGAAAGGGGATGGAATGATGGTTGTTTTGACCGGACATACATTGACGATCGATGAGGTAAGACGTGTTGTCTATGAGCGGGAGCGGGTGGCGGCTGCGGAGGAAAGCATGAGGGCTGTCGAGAAAAGCCGCGCGGCAGTGGAGCAAGCGATCTCCAATGGACGGACGATCTATGGCGTGAATACGGGCCTTGGCAAACTCGCCGATGTGCGCATTGGCGGAAGCGATCTTGAGCAGCTGCAAATCAATCTTCTCCGCTCGCACGCCTGTGCTGTCGGCGAGCCATTTGCCGAAGATGTCGTGCGGGCGATGCTTCTTTTGCGGGCGAATGCGTTGTTGAAAGGGTATTCCGGCGTGCGTCCAGCGGTCATTGAGCAGCTGCTCACGTTTTTGAACACCGGCATCCATCCGATCGTGCCGCAGCAAGGCTCCCTCGGCGCGAGCGGCGATTTAGCTCCGCTCGCCCACTTGGCGCTGGCGCTTGTTGGAGAAGGAGAGGTGATGTATCAAGGGCAGCGCATGCCTGCCGCCCAAGCGCTTTCACAAGCGGGAATTTCACCACTTTCCCTTCAAGCGAAAGAAGGGTTGGCGCTCATTAATGGCACGCAGGCGATGACGGCCGTTGGGGCGCTTGCTTGCTTGGAGGCGGGGCAGCTTGCTTATGACAGCGAATGGATCGCAGCGCTGACGCTTGAGGCGCTTTATGGCATTGTGGACGCGTTTGACGCCCGCATCCACGCAGTCCGCGGGTTTCAGGAGCAGGCGGAGGTGGCGGAACGGATACGCCGCTACCTAGATGGCAGCCAACTCACAACAAGGCAAGGGGAGCGGCGCGTGCAAGACGCCTACTCCATCCGCTGCATTCCGCAAGTGCACGGGGCGTCGCTCAGGGCGCTTCGCTATGTAAAAGAAACGTTGGAAATCGAAATGAATGCGGCGACCGACAATCCGCTCATTTTTGATGACGGGGCGGTGCTCTCTGGCGGCAACTTCCATGGCCAGCCGGCGGCGATCGCCATGGATTTGTTGAAAATCGCCGTGGCGGAACTGGCCAACATCAGCGAGCGCCGCATCGAACGGCTCGTCAATCCGCAGCTCAATGAAGGGTTGCCGCCGTTTTTAAGCCCCAAGCCTGGCTTGCAGTCTGGAGCGATGATCATGCAGTATGTGGCCGCTTCGCTTGTATCGGAAAACAAGACGCTCGCTCACCCAGCCAGCGTCGATTCGATCCCGTCATCGGCCAACCAAGAAGATCACGTCAGCATGGGAACGATCGCCGCCCGCCATGCGTACATGATCGTGCAAAACGCAAGAAAAGTGCTGGCGATTGAGCTCATTTGCGCTTTGCAGGCTGTTGAAGCGCGCGGTGTTGAGAGGATGGCTCCGGCGACAAGGCAGTGGTACCATGAGGCGCGCCGCATCGTTCCCCCTATTGTGGCGGACCGCATCTTTTCCGATGACATTGAAGCGATGGCAGTTTGGTTGAGAGAAAGGGCAAAACATCGCTCCCTCTGTGATGAAACGAAAGCTTAGAGAAGGGCAAAGCATGGTGGGCGTAGTGGGAGAGCGTTCAAGGATAGGTATTTGAAAAAATGGTGGTTATATAGACCTTGATCTGCCGCCTCGTTCCGCTGGAGATCGGGGATGCAGCCATCAGCGAATGTGGCTTGCTTCCTTCATTTTTTCTGCAAAGTTTGATCGGTGTCATCGGTTTTCCGCCTCATTTCTTTCTGGTTAGGCCGAGGGCATTTGTGATCTGTCCGAGAAAGTTGATGATGTAGTGAAAAAGTCGTGAAAAACGGCCCTTTCCCAGGCTGAGAAACCTTGTAAAATCAGTACCTCTTTGTCAACTGAAAGGAATGGATTCGGCGAAATCAGTCATTTTTCACCAGTCTCTCAAAGTTGTTCTCCTTGCGGATTTGCGGTAAGATGAGAAAGAGAGAAAAAAGGGGAAAGGGTGGCTTCTGTTGACGATTTCGGCCGCGGCGCTGTTGGCGTTATGGAAGATTATTGCGATTGACATTATTTTGTCGGGGGATAATGCGGTTGTCATTGCGATGGCGACGCGGCGGCTGCCGAAAGACCAGCGGAACAAAGCGATCGTTTGGGGAACGGCGGGGGCGGTGCTGCTGCGCATTTTGTTTGCGATTGTCATCGTCTTTTTGCTCCAAATCCCGTTTATTCACTTTGCGGGCGGTTTGCTGCTTGTATGGATCGCCTATAAAGTGCTCGTTGAGCGGGAAGAGGAAGCAAACGTAAGATCGGCAGACCGGTTGTTGAAGGCGATTATGACGATTATGATCGCCGATGCGGTCATGAGCTTGGACAATGTCGTCGCCGTCGCTGGTGCGGCGGAGGGGCATCTCGGCATGCTTGCGCTTGGAGTGGCCATCAGCATCCCGATCATGATTTTCGGTTCGAAAGCGATCGTCCACATCATGGAGAACCATCGTTGGATTGCGTACGTTGGTTCGAGCATTTTGGCGTGGACGGCCGGGAAGATGATGGCGGGGGATGAAGGGGTGCTGCATTGGCTTCACTTGTCACATGGTCCGTTCGTCTATGCCGTTGCCGCCGGTGTGACGATCTTTGTCGTGTCTGCCGGCTATATCACGAATAAAAAGGCCGAGCGTGAAGAAGGGACGCTTATTTGAGCGGCTGGAGGCGGTGTGATGCCATGAACATCCAACGCATTCTCGTGACGGGAAGGCTTTATGCCGAGCTTGCCGCCCTTCTTCCGGACAAGCGGCCCGATAAAGAGTTTCGCTTTGTCGCTGAAGAAGAATTGAAGGAGGCTGATTTCGCTTGGGCGGATGCGTACGTCGGCTTCCGCCCGGCCGGGCCGTTTTCGCTTGCGTCGCTTCGTTGGGTGCATTCCCTCGGCGCGGGCGTTGACGCATTTTTGTGGAAACGGGAATGGAAGAAGGACGTGCTGCTGACGCGGACGATCGGCTCGTTTGGCGAGCAGATCAGTGAATATTGTTTGAGCTATTTGCTGCGCGACGCTCAGTGCCATGATGTCTATGCATGGTATCAAGAACAGCGGCAGTGGAAGCCGATCGCCCCGAAACGGCTTGGCGAACAGCGGATTGTCATTTATGGAACGGGTAAGATCGGCCGGCGCATCGCGGAAACGCTTCGTCTGTTCGGCGTTTCGCCGATCGGCGTATCGCATAGCGGCCGAGAAACGCCGCCATTTTCGGCTGTTTACCGCCATGGAGAGGCTAGGGAAGCGCTTGCTTGCGCCGATTGGGTGATCGCTGCCCTTCCGCTTACCGAGGAAACGTATCATCTCTTTGATGAGCAGTTTTTTTCCTGTTTGCATAATGCAGGTTTTATTAATGTCGGCCGCGGCGCGACGGTCGAGGAGACGGCGCTTGTCGGCGCGCTCGAAAACCGCAACGTTCGCCTGGCGGTGCTCGATGTGTTCGAAGAAGAGCCGCTCCCGCCGCACTCGCCGCTATGGGTTCATCCGAACATCATCATCACCCCGCATATCGCGGCGCTTACGTCGACAGAGGACGCCGCCCGCAGCATTTTAGATACGCTCCGCTGCATCGAAGCCGGCGAACCGCTTCACAATGCGGTCGATGTCAGCCGGCGATATTGAAGGAAAAAGGGTGTCTCAAAAACACAAAGGGACGCCTTTTTTCTATTGCATCGTTGCGAAGTAAAGGCCAAAATTGCAGAAGAACATGTTGTGCTGAGTGAGCTCGAGCAAGAAATATTAATGGAAATCGACAGCGGTTTATGTAAGTAATAAAGGCATTGCCAAAAAACATCATATAAGCCAGCGAAGTGTAGAAAAACACCTATCGCGTATTTTCAACAAGCTACACGTATCTTCACGAATAGAAGCCGTGGAAAAAGCCAAACAATTAGGGCTCATTCCAGAGCTTCATGTGTTGCGAACGCCTTCATCGGATCGGTGAGGGCGTTTTCTTTTCGAAGTCCGCCATCTCGTGTCGGTATTCCGCCAAAAAATGGCGGGGTTCCGACGTGATGTTGGCGGTGAAAAGAAAAGGGGGATGGAGATATAATTTCAGATGAAGGAAACACTGAATGATTGCGGAAAATACGTATGATTTGATGAATTCAAATTTGTTATAATATTAAAGAAGCCATGGATTGAAAAGTAGGTAAGACGAAAAACAAGGGAAATGACTTGCGTTTGCAATAGTTGTCCCTACAACCTGGAGAGTTTCGATTTCTTCGGTCATTCTGTCCGTCCTAAGCGCTGAACGTTAGTTAATCTCGAGTTTACATTGCGATTTGAGCTCAACTTTCTTATATCAATCGATTGCCATGATCTGCTGACAACACAACTTGTTTCTACATCCCTTTTGCGACTCCGAAACGACCATGGAACTCAACTTCTTAACCAGGAACTCCAACAGGTTTAAAGTGACCATTGTCATTTATCTGACTAATATACAGTTGTCATTGAAAGAAGGGGGTGATCGATAAATTAGGATGACTTCGAGATGTCTTTTTCATAAACTGACTTGGTGTTGATATGGTGATGGAAAATGGTGTAGCAGGGGAGAGTGAATGTTATGTTTCACCCATTACACTTGAAACGATTGGTCATTTCACTGATTGTGTTCGTAGGAGGACTAACGAGTCTGTTCATTTCAGGAGGTAGCTCGGCTGGAGCTTCCAGCTTAGTGGCAAGCCCTTCAAGCGACAGTGATCTTGCTGCTGTGCAACAGACGGTTGCCCATGCTTTAGAGGCTCGATGGCAGTTAATTATTGATCCACAGGTGAACGTGAAACAGTTTTATGATCCGAGCGTTTCCGAACAAGAGGAAAGCCGGGAGCGCGCTTACGTAAGAAGACATTACTTGGAACCCGCTTCTCGTGCTGGGTTTCGATATTCAAATGTGGAGATTCACCCTGTTTTCGAAAGTGTTGAGATCAACGGTAAAATGGCTAAGGTCCGGGCCCTAGTTTCTGTTGAGTATGAGTCCGTGTTTCCGGGATCGAATGAATCTGTGATCACCAAAGAGGCCAACATTCCTTATTCGGCTACATTGATCAAACGTGATGGAGATTGGCTGATTGTTGGGATGAACTACCAAGATACGTATTCTAAAAGAGGACAGGAAAACGGGCGGAAGGTTGGGGCATCGGGCTCAGAGACTCTGCCTACCTCAATCGCTGGAGGCGATGTTGTAACTCAGGGTTTTTACACCTATTACTCGCGGCAAGGGGCTGTCAACTATGCTAATCGATGGTGGAATGGGCGTAACCCAAAGTACCGATCCTTTTCGAATGACTGCGCTAATTTCGTTTCTCAGTCGTTCTACGAAGGAGGCTTCGCTCGGCAAGCTTGGGTGGAAGCGCGTATGTTTGGTGGTACAATACCAAAGGAACTTCAGGGACCGGGGATGACGCATGGACTTACAGCTGGTCCGTGGCCCACGATCAAGCGTATCATCTTTGCCGGAATAACGAGACGGATGAGCACCGTGGCACGTACGTTGCCAAGGCAACTGATCTGCAGTTAGGTGACAGCATATATTACGATTTTGACGGTGATGGCATCTTGGATCACAGCGCGATTGTCGTTGAGATCAAGAACGGCCAGCCGTATGTCAACTACCATACCAATGATACGTATCATCGCTATTGGGATTTGGGGACCAAAACGACACGTTTCCTCCATGTGACAGATTTCTATTGGATTAACTATATACATGCTCATTAAAAAGTTAACCTTCGTATAACCGATGCACACTCCGGTTATCCTGTTCCTAAGGAAACCTATGGAAAAGGAGCGGGATCATTCATGAAACGTCTCAACATCACCCATGATCACGGATGGACGCCACGGACGCTTCGCAAACAGGAACGGAAAATCAAAAACGCGCTTCTTCGCCAACGGGTGATGGCGGTTCGTTTGGTCATGGAAGGTTATTTGGGCAAAGAGGCGGCCTCCATGGTCAACGTGTGCCGACAAACCGTTTCCCATTATGTGTCGCTGTTCAATGAAGGCGGTCTGGAGCTCTTGCTTCATCGGGATTTCGCCCCTGGACGGGAGCCGTTTCTCACCGAAGAACAGCAGGAAGAGATCAAACAGCTTGTGTTGACCACCACTCCCGCGGAACTGGGCTGGGACGTCGCTTCGGCCTGGAACACCAAACTCCTGCAATCCTATGTCGAAAAGCACTTTGGTGTTTGCCTTTCCCGTGAAGCGCTGCGAAAACTCCTGCACCGTCAAGGTCTGTCATGGACTCGCCCTACGTACACGCTGGCGAAAGGGAATCCGGATGAGCAAAAGCAATTTGAAAAGCAAATGGATTTGATAAAAAAAACTTGATCACCAAGGAGACAGAAGATGCCGTTCTTCTGTACATCGATGAAACGCATATCCGCTCTTATCATGTCTTGCGATCCACTTGGTCCGAGGTCGGTCGTCAAAAACGTGTGCCGACATTCGGCCATCATGCCCATGTTTCGGTATTTGGCGCGGTGAACGTCCACGATGGGGACATCGTGCTTCACCAAACAGAAGCCGCCAACGCTGCGACGTTCTTGGATTTCTTGCGCCTGCTCAAAGAGCGGCATCCCAACCGGATCATTGCGCTCGTCTTGGACAATGCCCGGATTCATCACGCTCGAATGGTGAAGGACTTTTTGCGAGAAGAAGGACAATGTTTTCATTTCCTGTATCTGCCTCCCTACTCGCCGCAGCTCAACCCGATCGAGCGTTTGTGGAAATGGCTGAAGGATACGATGATCGCCAACGCCTTTCACAAAGACCGCCACGAGATCGTGCAAGCGGTTCAACGATTTGCTCATTACATTCAGGAACGCCCGGAGGAAGTGTTGCGGCGCTTGGGGTGTTCCGCGTAATCGAAAAGTTAACTTTTCAAGGTGCATTTATATAATCAAAGATTGCGATGGCGCATGGGTGACCTAGTAACTAACTATCCGTCATCGGGATGATTCTGGAGCTAGGATATTATTTATTCCATGGGGACGGAGGGGGATGAAGTGCGCATTGGCATCCCGTTGGTTTTGATCCTTGTATCTATTTTATTTTCAGGATGTCGGCAACAGACTGTCCCAGGGTATCAAGATATCCCGTTGCATCCAAAAGCGAGTCAAATTCATTCGGTGGACGATAGGGTGGAGTTTGTCGTTTTATCTGCGTCTGCAGAGGAAGTTGCCGACTATTATCTTAATGAACTTGAAAAAAGACAATGGATTCAAGTTGACAGGTGGGGATCAGCCTTCGTTTATGAAAAGAAGGGACGTAAGATTTTGCTTGTCATTACAGATGTGAAAAATCGCACCAAAGTATCCTTAAGCCCGTTCCAACCGAATTGATAAAGAATAGTGAAACCATGACAGGTGGACGGGCAACGGTCGAGGAGACGGCGCTTGTCGGCGCGCTCGAAAACCGCAACGTTCGCCTGGCGGTGCTCGATGTGTTCGAAGAAGAGCCGCTCCCGCCGCACTCGCCGCTATAGGTTCATCCGAACATCATCATCACCCCGCATATCGCGGCGCTTACGTCGACAGAGGACGCCGCCCGCAGCATGTTAGACACGCTCCGCTGCATCGAAACGGGGGAACCTCTTGAAAATGCGGTCGATGTCAGCCGGGGATATTGATCAAAAGTGTTTACTGAACATTCGCTTTCAGGGCTTTTTTTGAGGAAAAAAGGAGACGGTGCCCTTGCCATGATGGACACCGTCTTCTCATGTTCACCGATCGGTGACGATGATGTACGCCGCTTTCATTGGCCCGTGGACGCCGACGACCAAGTTCATTTCAATGTCGGCTGAGTTGCTTGGGCCGGTGATGAAGTTGATGCATGACGGGACCAGGGCGCCTTTTTCGATTTGCTCGTGAATGTAAGCCGCCGCTTGCGTCATGCGCGGCACGACCGTGCTTTTCGGCACGATGGCGATATACGTTTTCGGCAAAAAGTGAATGGCCCGACCTTGTTCATTGCGGGAAATCAATACGACCGTCCCCGATTCGGCGAGGGTGATGTCGCTAAAAGCGATGCCGACGTTCGCCTGCTCGGCGGCGTCAATGTTTTTTCGGCCAAGCATCGGATTCCAAATATGGACGGTCGTTTGTTCCGCGGGCCATTTGTCGCGAAGCAAGGCGGACAGTCCATATTCGGCAAAGCGTGGATCATCCGGCACGATGATCGGGCCGCCTCCATAGGCGGCGACTTGCCGCTTCAGCGCGCCGGCGAGTTCGGCGCTTGTCGTCTCGATGTAATCGGTATGGATCAATTCGCATTGTTTTTGCAGCACTTTCAATAGGTCCTCTTGGCTGCGCCCGGCAAATACCGTCCATTGCGGCTGATAGCTCCATTGCGGTCGGGAAACCCCGGATAGGCGGGGGCTTCTTCCGAGACGCTGGGCGATGTTCTCTAAAAACGCATCGCGGTTATAAATGGTGCCACGGGTCATGACGGGGTTCCTCCTTTTTGGCGGTCGCGGAACCAGTCGCGGAACCGCTCTTTGCTTGGCGCCGGAAACTCGCGGCTTTCCGTCCACGCTTTGAGCGGGCCGGGGCCTTTCGTGATGCGCCCGTCCTCAACGAACGGAGCGAAGGCGCCTGGAGCGAGTTTTGTGCCAAAGCGGTATAACGATGGCGAGGCTGTTCCGAGACGAAACGCCTTCATCGCCAATTTTTCTGCGACCGGCGCTTTTCCTTCGCGCTCAACGATGATTTGGCGATGTTTAATCAACAGCTCGTGAAGCGGGATTTTCACCGGGCACGCTTCCGTACAGGCGGCGCAAAGTGAGGATGCGTACGGGAGCTCTTTGTAATCGTCATAGCCGCCCAACAGAGGCGACAACACGGCACCGATCGGGCCGGAGTAAATCGAGCCATACGAATGGCCGCCGATATGGCGATATACTGGGCAGACGTTGACACAGGCGGCGCAGCGGATGCATTGCAGCACCGGCTGCAACTCGGTGCCTAAAATCGATGAGCGCCCGTTGTCCACGATGACGAGATGGAATTCTTCCGGACCGTCAGCGTCGCCTTCGTCGCGTGGGCCGGTGAGGACCGTAATGTAGCTTGTCAATTTTTGTCCGACGGCGCTGCGCGTCAGCATGCTCACAAGCACTTCCATCTCCTCAAACGTCGGGACGATCCGTTCCATCCCCATGACGGTAATTTGCGTTTTCGGCAGCGCTGTCACCAAGTCGGCGTTGCCTTCGTTCGTAACGAGCGTAATCGAGCCCGATTCGGCGATGGCGAAGTTGCAGCCGGTAATGCCGATGTCGGCTGTCAAATAGTCGCGCCGCAGCATCTGGCGGGCGTGGCGCGCAAGCTCAACTGGATCGGACGATTTCGTATAGCCGAGCTTGCGGCGGAAGACGTCGCGAATTTGCTCTTTGTTTTTATGCAGCGCCGGGCCGACGATATGCGATGGCGGGTCATGGTCATCGATTTGCAAAATGTATTCGCCAAGGTCCGTTTCGACCACTTGGCAGCCGATGGCCTCAAGCACTCGGTTTAAGTTGATTTCTTCTGTCACCATCGATTTCGATTTGACGATTTTTTTCGCTTGCTTTTCCAAAGCGACGCGGCGGATATAGTCGTTCGCTTCTTCAGCTGTCTGAGCGAAAAAAACGTGTCCGCCCCGTTTGGCAACGTTTTCACTGAGCTGCATTAAATAATAGTCCAAGTTTTCCAGCGTATGTTTTCGGATTTGTTCGGCAAGCGAGCGCCACTCTTCCCAATGGCCGAGCTCTTCGATGACGCCAAGCCGCCGCACATAGCCGCGGTCTTGCATGCCGGCGACCGCCCTGCGCATAAAGTCGTTGTTTAAATTTTCTTCGACCCGTTTCCAAAACGACCCGTTTTCGATTTTCATCGGCATGTTCGCTTCCCCCTTTTAGTTGCGTGCGTTCAACACTTCAGCGATATGCATGACGCGGATCGGCTTGCCGAGCCGTTCGATGCGTCCGCCGATGTTCATCAAACAGCCGCAGTCGGCCCCAATCAAGTAATCGGCTTCGGTCTCCTCGATATGCGCGATTTTTTCGTCAACCATTTGTTCGGAAATCGGCCCCATTTTGACGGAAAATGTGCCGCCAAACCCGCAGCATTGATGGGCGTTAGGCAGCGGAACGAGCTCGAGCCCTTTGACATGTTCCAATAGGCGGAGCGGTGCGTCTTTGACGCCAAGAAGCCTTGTCATATGACAGGATGTATGGTATGTCGCCCGCCCGTGGAGCGAGGCGCCGACATCCTCGACTTTGAGCACGTCAACGAGAAATTGCGTCAGTTCGTACGTTTTTGCCGCCAGCCGGTTCGCTTCGTCTTCCCATTCCGGGTCGCCGTGGAAAATATGCGGATACTCTTTCAGCATCGCCGCGCACGAGCCGGATGGGGTGACAACGTAATCGGCGTGGGCGAACGCGCGCATCATCTGTTTCATTGCCTCTTTCGCCTCTTTGACATAACCGCTGTTATACGCTGGCTGTCCGCAGCACGTTTGCGCCTCCGGAAAATCAATCTCGCAGCCGAGCCGTTCGAGCAGTTCGACGGTCGCCTTGCCGGCGTTTGTGTAAAAAAGGTCGATGAGGCAAGTGACGAACAATGACACTTTCATTCCGTTTCCCTCCTGCTTTCCAAGATGGATGAGCGGGTCATCTGATGACTATATGTCTATTATAAACAATTTTTTTCAGATTCGTAGCTTTTTTTGCAAAAAAACGCACTCAGTTTGGCTGCTGAGTGCGAACGTAGCGACGCAACACGTTTTCGACATTGGTCAAATGTTCAAGCATGCGCGCCCGGGCGGCATCTGGATTTTGTTCGCGAATGGCTTCGAAGATCGCTTGGTGCTCGGCGAGCAGCTTTTCAGTCGTTGTCTGTTTGGAAAACAGCCAAATGCGGCGCGTTTCCCGCATTGTTTCAACGATCATGCCGGAAACGCTGTTCATGATGCTTGTGAGCATCGGATTTTGCGACGCCGCAGCGATGGCCATATGAAAGGCTAAATCAGCTTTTTCGCCGAGCTCACCGCTGCCGATGCCTTCCTTCATTTGTTTGAGCGCCTTCGCCATCGCCTCAAGGTCGCGCTCTGTCCGCTTGGAGGCGGCAAGCGAGGCGGCGCCCGCCTCAAGCAGCTTGCGCACTTCAAGCAAATGCCAAATATCTTCTTTGTTCATTAAGACAGCCATTGATAACGGAAACGTCATCATCGTCGGATCGAACTCACGCACGTACGTCCCTTCGCCTTGCCGCAGTTCGATCAACCCCATTGCTTTCAAGGCAGTGAGCGCCTCGCGAATGGCGGCGCGCCCAACTTGAAATTGCTCAGCGAGCTGCTGGACGGAATCAAGTTTGTCACCGGGTTTCAGTTCGCCGTTTTTGATCATATCAAAAATCGCTTCGGCCACTTCTTCATAAATTTTTTTCGTTTTAATTCGTTTAAACGCCAATGGTTCCACCTCGACACTCGAATAAAAGTAGATTCCCGGTTTTAGGGGATGGATGTGCCCGCACTGTTAATTATGATACAGCCAACTAGGGGAGACAAGCGCTTTTTTGTTGATTTGAAAAAGGAGATCAATAAACGGAAAGTTTGAAAAATTAAAAATACCTATTGTATTTGGCAGAAAACGCTTTTATAATGTGATACAGGCGGCGTTTCTTATCCGGTCATCTGATGACTGGAAGAGTGAAGCGCAAAGATGAGCGGGCGATCATTTGCAAACGCCGCTAAGTCAGGCATAAAGGGGAGGAGAAAACCGCATGTGGAAGCAGGACTTTACGCCCATCGCCGACCAGCTTTCGTTATCGGCCATTGTTGCACTCATTCCGATTTTGTATTTCTTTTGGGCGCTGGCTGTCAAGCGGATGAAAGGGCACATCGCTGGGTTGACGACGTTATTGCTTGCTGTTGTGCTGGCTGTAATCGCTTACAGAATGCCGGCTGGAAAAGCGGTTATGTCAGTGACACAAGGCGCGGTGTACGGATTGTTGCCGATCGGCTGGATCATCATCACCTCTGTCTTTTTATACAAGCTGACGGTGAAAACAGGCCATTTTGACATTATTCGCAACTCGGTCGTCTCGCTCACCGAAGACCGCCGGCTGCAGGCGTTGCTGATTGCCTTTTCGTTTGGCGCCTTTTTGGAAGGAGCGGCTGGGTTTGGCGCGCCGGTGGCGATTTCAGCGGCGCTTCTTGCCGGGTTGGGGTTTAATCCCCTGTATGCCGCGGGCATTTGCTTGATCGCCAACACAGCGCCGGTGGCGTTCGGGGCGGTCGGGATTCCCATCATCTCGATGGAAGGACCGACTGGCGTACCGGCGATGGAAATCTCAAAAATGGTCGGGCGGCAGCTGCCGTTTTTATCGGTGTTCATCCCGTTCTATCTCGTGCTCATTATGGCCGGGTGGAAAAAGACGGTGGAAGTGTTGCCAGCCATTATCGTTTCCGGTGTTTCATTCGCGGTGACGCAATATTTGACTTCGAACTTTTTAGGACCGGAACTGCCGGACATTTTGTCTTCGCTCGTTTCGATCGTCGCGTTGGCTGTCTTTTTGAAATATTGGAAGCCGAAAAGCACGTTCCGCTTTGCGACGGAGTCGGAAGTGGCGGCTGCTGGTCAAGTTGCTCGCGCGACGCAACGCGGCGGGGAAGTATTCCGCGCTTGGTCGCCGTTTCTTGTGCTGACGGCTTTGATCTCGCTGTGGGGCATCCCGCAAGTGAAGGCGGCGCTCACCGGCCATTATGAAGGGACAAACGGCTTGTTGAAGTTGGTCAACGCTATCGGCGTCCACTTGACGTTTATGCCGCCTGTGCCGGGGCTCAACAACCAAATTTTGAACCCAAGCGGCCAGCCGATTGCTGCGGTGTATAAGCTTGAGCTGCTCGGCGCAGCTGGGACGGCGATTTTGCTGGCGGCGGTCGTCACAAAGTTCATCATCGGCATCTCGTGGAAAGAGTGGGCGCGCACGTTTGTGGAAACGCTTAACGAATTGAAATTCCCGATCATCACGATCGCTTCGGTTGTCGGCTTTGCCTATATCGCCAACTCGTCAGGCATGAGCACGACGCTTGGGATGGCATTGGCCAAAACAGGCCCGTTGTTCCCGTTCTTCTCGCCGATTTTAGGCTGGCTCGGCGTGTTTATCACCGGTTCCGACACGTCGTCGAACTTGTTGTTCGGCAACCTGCAAAAAGTGACGGCAACATCGATTGGCATGGATCCGGTGCTGGCGCTGGCAGCCAACTCATCCGGCGGCGTTGTCGGGAAAATGATTTCGCCGCAATCGATCGCCGTCGCCTGTGCGGCCGTCGGTTTGACCGGCAAAGAATCCGACTTGTTCCGCTTTACGGTCAAACATAGCGTGTTCTTAATCATCTTGATTGGCATTCTCGTGTACTTGCAATCGACGGTATTGTCGTGGATGATTCCATAACGGCCACAAAGGGGGACGAGGCTTGGTGCGGGTGGAAATAAAGCGCCAAGCCCGGCCCCTTTTCCGCTCTGCGCGAAGGCAAACAATTTCAGGAAGGGTGAGACGATTGATTCCAAATGAGGCCAAGACGCAAACGATCACCTACCAAGACTCATGCCATTTGTGCAATGTGATGAAAACAGCGGCAGCCCCGCGCCGGCTGCTGCGGGCGATCGAAGGGGTCGATTTTCGTGAAATGAAAGATGCCGACCGCTGCTGCGGTTCAGCCGGGATTTACAATCTCATCGAGCCGGAGATGTTGATGCAAATTTTGGACTATAAGATGGAAATGGCGAAACAAACGAATGCAACGACGATTGTCACCGCCACCCCCGGCTGCCTGTTGCAAATGAAGCTTGGCATCGAGCGCGCTGGACTGTCAGAAAGTGTCCATGCCGTTCATCTTGTAGACTTAATGCTTGAAGCAACTGAAGGAGTGCAGGCAGGGCGAAGAGAAGAACGGATCCGGCAACTGTCATAGTGGCAGCGTGGCGGCTGATGGACAAGTGCTACCCGTTTGGCAAACACTTCACCTCCCTGCGGTGCGGGGGAGGGAAGCGTCGCCTTGGGGTGTTGTGGGGCGATTGTGCTTTTCGCTTATTCAATTGATCCAAGAAGTTGGAAACAAAAGCTATAAAGCCTCATCGAGCCGCTTCGGCATCGCCCGCAGCGCCCTCCCGGTGCCGATGGCGACCGCTTCAGCTGGGTTCGGGGCGACATGCACCGGCACATGCAGTTCCGTGCTCAGCCATTGCTCGATGCCATGCAGCAAGGCACCGCCTCCAGTGAGCACAATGCCGCGGTCGATAATGTCACCACTCAGTTCAGCCGGACACTCTTCAAGAACAGCGCGAATGGCTTCGGCGATTTGCCAAAGCGATTCTTTGATGGCGGTTTGCACTTCAGTTGGGTTCAAGGAAACAGCTTTGAGGAAGCCGGTGACAAAATCGCGGCCATGGATCGTTACTGACTGTTCCACGACAGTTCCCGGAGCGCTGCCGATTTCGATTTTGACGTGCTCAGCTGTCTGTTCGCCAATTAACATATTGTAGCGCTGGCGGACGTATTGCCTAATATCTTCGTCAAGCCGGTTGCCGCCGATGCGAAGCGATCGGCAGGCCACGACGCCGCCAAACGAGATGATCGCCGCTTCCGTTTTGCCGGCTCCCATATGGACGACAACATTCGCGACCGGCTCGCCGACCGGCAAGTCCGCGCCGATGGCGGCTGCGACAGGTTCCTCAATAAAATGAATATGCTTCGCTCCACAGTGTTTGGTGATTTCGTAAAAAGAGCGGCGCTCGACAGAGTTGGCGTGGAACGGGACGCTCATGACGACATCTAGTTTTTTGAAAGCGAGGCCGACCTGTTTGCCGGACTGTTTGAAGATTTGCTGCAACAGCGCCTTGGCGCGGTCAAAATCAGCGATCACGCCGTTTCGAAGCGGGTACGTCACTTCAACATGGGGCGGAGTTTTGCCGATCATTTGTTTTGCCTTTTGGCCGACCTCCATCAGCTTGTCCGCCTGGCGGTTATAGGCGACTGCTGCCGGCTCGTCAAAAAGGAGCCCTTTCGTCTGGCTGAACAGCCTGACATTCATCGTCCCTAAATCGACGCCCAGCTGTGAGGAAGCGAACAACGGAAACACCTGCCTTTGTCAAAAATCGATGAACGGACAACCAATCATCATCTATAACATTCGACAAGGGTGGTGGTTTTATGTCCGCATTGTCGAAACGAGAGGGAGCGGCTGTTGTTTGCTGATGACCATAAAAAATTTTTGTTTTCATGTATAAAAAACGAAAAGGGAGGAAATGAATAATAACGTAACGTTTTCCAAGTATTCCCCCGATCCCCTATGAAATATAGCCTTGGGCTCTCCGGTTGCGGAGGGCCGCTTTTTTTGCATAATAAAAACTCCCTGTCTATTAAGCGGACTTAATATGACAGAGAGCTTTCTTGATGAGCCATTACAGACGCTTAGCCCCGACATATTTCGTTTTCCAGTAGCTGCTGTTTAAGTTGTCGATCTTCACGCCGCGGGACACCGCATGGATGACTTGGTTGTTGCCAATGTAAATCGCAACATGGGAGACGCCTTTTGTGCTCTTGGAAGTGTCAAAAAACACTAAATCCCCCGGCTGTAATTCGGACTTATGTACGTATGTACCTTTTTTGTACATTTCTCGCGAGGTGCGAGGCAAGGTGACGCCAACTTTTTTATGGGTATAGTAGACAAATCCTGAGCAGTCAAATCCTTTTGGTGTCGTGCCGCCATATCGGTAAGGAGTACCGACCAGCTTTTTCGCTTCGATGATGAGTCGTGCTTTGTTGGCGGCTGCATCTGAATTGGAAGTGCTTACAAAGAAAGAGGAAAATAGAATGATCATGGATACGAACAGGAGAGAACACCACTTTTTCATTTCCCCTAACCCCCGACAAAATCTTTTCCGATTCGACGTCTCACAACTAGAGTATAGCAGAGGAAACTAGACTTGTTTTTTACAGTTGGATTAAATAATGTTACAGCGCCGTTACAAATATAGCACCTCGTCCTAAAGGCTTATACCAATAGATAGATATTTTCGTTTCGGCCGCTCTAGCTTTATGGCCGTAAGCGTGGAAACTGTGTCCCATACCCGAGTCCTATGACCGACAGATGAATGTCGTAAGCTGTCGAACAAATAGGAACGGTGGAGGGAGGCAGCGCGAAGAACGGTCGTCTTATAATGAAAACAAAGCGTCGAAGAATCGATGATGGTGATGGATGATGTCGAATCAACTTGAATATATCTTGTATATTTTTGGCTTTTTTTTGACGGTCGGCGGTGTCTATGTATACAGCCATTGGATGGCAAAACGGCATTGGGGGGGCATCCCATGGCTGGCGGCGCCGAGACTGACTGTTGTGTTTGCCACCGTTTCCCTGCTTTTTTTAGGGGCAGGGATGATCTATATCCATTATGCTGAAAAACAAGCGCATCGCGAATATGAGGAAGCCGCAAAGCAAATCGCTGGCATGATCGCCGGCGATTTGGACGCCATGGGGCACGAGCGGCTCGATGAAAATGCGGAACGTCTGCCCGAGTATCGTATGGTGATGGAGGTGCTGGAACGTTGGCAGCGCTACGGCCGCGCGCTGAGCGTGTATACATTAAAAAAGAATGAGCGCGGTGAACTATATTTCGTGGCAGCGCCAGCGACGGACTATAATCGGAACGGCCGCATCGACGGCGAAAAGGAACAAGTAGTTCCGGCTGGGGAGGTTTATCGCCATCATTTTCCGGAAATCGAAGAAGCGTTCCACGGCCGGTTTGCGATGGAACGGCATCCGACAACGGATGAATGGGGAAGAAGCATCAGCGCGTTTATGCCGGTCCGGCAACCGGACGGGACGGTGGATGCGGTTGTCGGCATCGATTTTGACGCCAAGACGTATGAACAATATTTGCAACGCGGGCGTCAAAAGGCGATGTGGGCGATGGTGGCCATGTTTTTAGCGACGGCGGCTGTCTATTTGCTTGCTTTGCATCAACAAATGGAGCGGAAGGCGTTGGCTGTCTATAAAAAAACGCTCGCAGCCAACGAGCATCGGCTTCGGCGATTGGCGGAAATGACAACGGAAGGCCTGATCGTCTATGCGCACGGGAAAGTCATTGAGGTCAATGAAGCAGCGTGCCGCCTGCTCGGTTATTCAGAAAGCGAGCTGATTCATTTGCCGATCGGGGAGTTAGTCGTTGACGGATCAATGAAATTGAATCGTCTGCACGAGGAGCCAGAGCGCTTTGAAATCGAGCTGCGCCGAAAAGACGGCATCGTATTTCCAGCAGAAGTCGTCCGGCGCCGCTACGATTACGAAGGGGAAAAAGTGACGGTAGCCGCCGTCCGCGATTTGACGGAACAAAAGCAAAACGAAGAGCGGATGCGCTATATCGCCAACCATGACGAACTGACCGGATTGCCAAACAAAGAGGCGATGTATAAAGCGGTGGAGCGTTGCCTTGCCGCGGCGAAACAACAGCGCCATGAAGCGGCAGTCATGTTTTTGGAAGTGAGCGGAATAAAGACGATCAACGATTTTTACGGCTACGCCGTCGGGGACGAAGTGCTGCTCCATTTGGCGCAAAAATGGAAAGAAAAGCAAGGGATGATCATCGGGCGTTGGAGCGGGAATGAGTTTATCGCATTGGTGCCAAACAGCACGCATCAAAAGGCTGAAGAAATGGCGAAACAGCTCATTGAGGCGGCGGACGAACCGATTGTGGTCAACGGGATGGAATTGTATGTGACCGTGAACGTCGGCATCAGCGTCTACCCAAAAGATGGGGAGGATGCAAAAACGTTGATCCGCAAGGCCGATATTGCCCGCTACGAGGTGCGAAAAAAAGCGGCAAGCGATTTTCTTTTTTTCACCGAACCGATGGCGATCCGGCTTCATGAAAAGATGGCCATGGAGCGCGACTTGCGGCGTGCGCTTGAAAGTGGGGAGTTTGAATTGTACTATCAGCCGCAAATTCGGCTTCACGACCGGCAAGTGATCGGCATGGAGGCGTTGATTCGCTGGCGCCATCCGGAAAAAGGGATGGTTTCGCCGTCATTGTTTATCCCGGTTGCCGAACAGACCGGCATGATCATTCCGATCAACGAATGGGTGATCCGCACCGCCTGTGAGCAGACGAAACAGCTGCTTGACCGCTTTCCTAACTTATCCGTTTCTGTTAACTTGTCGCCGTATGAATTTGAAAGTCGCCGATTTGTCGACAAGCTCGCCCGTCTGCTCGCCGACGCCGGGCTGCCGCCGCACCATTTAGATCTGGAAATTACGGAGCGGATGACCATGGATACTGAGCGTGCGCTCGATAGTTTATCGAAGCTGAAGGCGCTTGGCGTAACGATCAGCATGGACGATTTCGGCACCGGCTACAGCTCGCTCAGCTACTTGATCGATTTGCCGATCGACCGGCTGAAAATCGACCGTTCGTTCGTCCAGCATATTCAAGGAAAAAAAGATGTCATCTTGCCGGCGATCATCCGACTCGGGCATAATATAGGTGTAAAGGTGCTGGCTGAAGGGGTCGAAACGGAGACCGAAGCGGCTTATTTGCAAGGAAAACGGTGCGACGAGGCGCAAGGCTATTATTTTTCCCCGCCGCTTCCGTATGACGAGCTCGTCCGGTTCTTAAACGAGCAGCGCGTGAGGCGGCAGGCGCAGGAGCTGACGTAACATGGACGGATTTTGGCGCATCGCCGAGGAGAAAATTCGCGAGGCGATGAAAAACGGCGAGTTCGACAGCTTGCCCGGCTTCGGCAAACCGCTTGAGATTGAAGACCTTTCCCGCATTCCAGAGGAGCTGCGGCTCGGGTATTTGCTGCTGAAAAACGCCGGCTATGTAAGGGAGGAAGCGGAGTTGCGCAAAGAGCTTTTGACGCTCGAGGACTTGCTTCGCTGCTGCGAGGATGATGAGGAACAACGGGAGCTGGAGAAAAAGCGGACGGAAAAACAGCTTCGTTTGGCCGAATTGATGAAAAAGCGGGGGCAGACGAATTCGAAGGCGCTGCGCGACTACGGGCGGCGCATTGAGGAAAAATTCCGCTGAATGCCAAGAAGGGGAGATTCGCTGAAAAGCCAATCTTCCCATTTTTTATGCAAAAATGGCCAAAAAATGGGGAAAATAGGGGAGGAGTAAATGGTTAGAAAGGAGGCGGTGCGAAGAAGAGCAAAAGCGATGATGGATCCCAGCTGTCTAGTCGTGGGTGGGCCGTGGGCGAAAGGAAAAGAAGAGGAGTGAACATGGTGGGAAAAGTGTGGATTGCCTTTTTTGCCTCACTCGTGCTGGCGATACCGTCATGGGTGGCTGCCGGTCATCATGAAGCCGTTGATGTTCATTGGCCGGTCGGCCATATGTGGGAGCACGACGGGCTGGATGAGCAAAAGTGGATGGAGATGGTTCAAACCTATACGCCTGAACAGGTAGATGAATGGAAAAAAGTGCTCGACGAGCGGAAAGCGTTGCGTCAGCAGTTGAACGATGAGAAAGTGAAACAGGCCATCAAAGAAAAGTGCCAAAAGATGAAAAAAGAGCGTGAAGCGGCGCTTGATCGACTCATCGACCAGCTTGCTGACAAAAAAATCACGAAAGAACAGTTCAAGCAAGAGCTGAAACAGTTGCATAAAAAGAAACGCTGGATGACGAAAGAAGAAAAACAGCGGCTCCATATGCTTCATGAACAAATAAGACAGGCGATGGAGAATAACGACAAGGAAGAGATGGCCAAACTGTTGCCGCAATGGCTCGATCATATGAAAAAGGAGAACGAGCGGTTAGCAAAATGGCTTCAGGAAGTCAAAGAAGGATGATAGGATGATATAATGAAAAAAAGCCGTGTGACGCACGGCTTCTTTTTTATCTCAACATCGCCCCCGTCGCGCCGAGCGGAAGGCCATGTGTTTGATCCACGATTCCTTCGCTGCTTGGACGAACAGGAAAGGGACGGCGGTGTTCAAATGTTCCTATCGCAAAAAGTTGGTCGAGGGAATTCGTGCATTTTAGCACAAAGTGATTTCGTAGCGGGGAGGAAGAGGCAATGGGATACCCGGTCATTCTTCATTTGCGTGGCCGCCGGGCGGTCGTTGTCGGCGGCGGGAAGGTGGCGGCAAGGAAAATTCATGGATTGTTAGAGGCAGGGGCGGAGATCGTGATGATTGCACCTGAAGCGGAGCCGGAGCTTCAAGCGTTGGCCGCGGGGGGGATGATCGTTTGGAAGAAAAAGCGGTTTGACCCAGACGATTTGGCGGGAGCCTTTTTGGTGATTGCCGCGACGAATGATCGCAAGGTGAATGAAGCGGTGGCGCAAGCAGCAGCACCCGGTCAACTCGTAAATGTCGTAGATGATCCAGAGCGGTGTGATTTTCACGTTCCCGCTGTTGTCCGCCGCGGTCCGCTCACAATTGCCGTGTCGACCGGGGGGGCAAGTCCGGTGGTTGCTCGCCGCATTCGCCGCGAGCTTGAGGAGAAGTATGGCGAAGAGTACGGGCCGTATCTTGAGTTTTTGCAGCGGGCCCGCGGCATCGTATTGCGCGAAGTGGAGGACGCCGAGGGACGGAAGCGGCTGTTTCAGGCGCTCGCTGCTGATTCCTTCCGGAAACGCGGCCGATGGGATGAAGAGTTGGCTCAGCTATTGGTGAACGAAAAAGAACGAAACGGGGCAAGAGGGGAAGAGCAATGAACATTTCGATGTACATTGTCGATGCGTTCACCGACCGGCCGTTTGCCGGCAACCCGGCGGCCGTCTGCTTGTTGCCGCAGCCGGTTGGGAATGAGTGGATGCAGCGTGTTGCCGCAGAAATGAATTTGTCTGAGACCGCCTTTTTAGTTCTGCACGAGGGAGGAATGTTAACCGTTTAGCGATACAACTGAAGTTGATAAGCGGCTCGGCGGGGTTCGACTAATGCGGGAACAAGGTGTCCAGGTCGGGATGGACACCTTGCCCAAGGCATGTTAGGTTGATCAATCATCCCACCGATACGTCCAAAACCGTTCCGTTTTGAGCCAAGCAAGCGCATCGCCGCGTTTGGATGCCGCCTGCATCAGTCCTTCGGTTTGCGAACGGTGGGCGCGAATGGCGGCCAGCTTCGTATCGATCACCGAGCTGACATCGCGCACGACATCCGGCTGGCCAATGTCTTGTTCGCAGTTTTTCGCAAACGCGACGCAATGGACGGTCGGCCGTTCTTCTTTCGGCCAGCGCTTTAAGGCGCGGATGACAGCGGCTCCGCATGCGTCATGATCGGGGTGGACGCTGTAGCCGGGGTAAAACGTAATGACAAGCGATGGATTCGTTTCCGCCACGATGGCGGCGATCCGGTCAGCCAGCTCTTCTTCATCTTCAAACTCGACCGTCTTGTCGCGATAGCCGAGCAGGCGCAAATCATGAATGCCAAGAATGCGGCATGCTTCCTCCAGTTCTTTCCTGCGAATATGTGGAAGCGTTTCGCGGTTGGCAAACGGAGGCGTGCCCATATTGCGCCCCATTTCTCCGAGCGTCAAGCAAGCGTACGTCACCGGCGTGCCGTTTTGCGCATGCTCGGCAATCGTTCCCGACACGCCGAACGCTTCATCGTCCGGGTGGGGAAAAACAACGAGCACATGTCGTTCGTTCAACGGAACTCCCTCCTTACACAAACGGTTCGTTGCTTAGTTCGAGAGCCACGGCCAATTTCCCTTGATCATCATGGCCTGCTAGCAGCAACTGTCCTTTTTCTGTCCATTCCCAATGGGTCAGCCCTTCTGCGTACACCCAGCCTAGATCAAGCTTCAGTCCGACGCGGTATGGCCCGGGGCCGGTGATCTTGCCGCGGGTGAAGTGGATGCAGGCGTTGCGGATGTAGGCGCCGACGGAATAAAAGCCTTCGTTATGATGGGAGGCATATGCTCCGTTCGTCGTTTCCAAATGAATATACACGTCACGATTAGCAAAACGATTCAGCGCCTCTTGCACGGCGGCCGTGTCGATCGGTTGCAAGCGGCTCCCTCCTTGCTGTTTGTTTTTCTATTATTGTACATGACCAAGGCGTGTGAGCGGAAATATTTCGACTTCTATTGTATAATAAAAAAAAGACACATCTTGGACTCATCCGCACCTACAAAGCGTTGAATGCTGATTCAACGAAAGAAAGGTGATGATCGATGGGGTTTCAAGGCAATGGTGTCACGATGCTTAATTTTGACGGCGTGTACCGGCTGCAAAAGCGGCTGTTTCAGTTTCCGCACGAATGGGTCGATCTCGCCGACGTGCCGGAGACGAATTTGTATTGCAGCGAAGCGGCGCTTGCTGAAATTAAGCGGCGGCTTGAGCGGCGGCGGAAGTGCGGGGCGGTGCTGATCGGCAGCGGCAACTACCATTATGTCACGTATTTATTGCTTAAAGAAATCAACGAACCGTTTACGCTTGTGCTTTTTGACCGCCATACGGATGCTGAAGGAGGGGATGATGTCATTTCGTGCGGCTCATGGGTCTCCTATGCACTTAAGCATCCGCGGCTGCAAAAAGTCGTTATTGTTGGTCCATCTGTTTCTCCGCACCATCTTCGTTTATCTCCAAACATTACGGTTCTTCCATTTGACGATCATGATGAATGGCCAAAAGCGCTCATCGAGGCCATCCCGACCGGAAGCATCTATATCAGCATTGATAAGGACGCTCTTCGCCGCGAAGACGCGGTCACAAACTGGGATCAAGGAGTGATTCCGCTATCCCGGCTGCTCGCCTGCCTGCGGTTGCTCTTATTCCATAAAAAAGTGCTCGGCGTGGACATATGCGGGGAATACCCGCCCTCCGCTGTCGACATGTTCGATCCGCTTTGTCGCGAAGCGCGGGGAAAAAATGAGCAGGCGAACATGGCCATCTTGGAGACATATTTCCACTATGCGGCGCCGCATTTGCAGCCGGCGTAATCGAGCGGCGAGAAGCGCGGAAAGGCAGAACCTCTTTTGATTTGGCGATCAGAAAAGCAAGGGAGACGCTGTCCTTTCGGACGTTGGCAAGCGGGCCGGCGCTTCTCGGCTCGATGGCCGAAAAAGACGGGAAGGGCGCTGCTTGAGGGGGATGAGCCTAGTGGTCAAAAGCCGCTCCCGTACATAATGCGAAATTGTTTTTCATCAGAGCGGATATCGCGCGGCTCGATGTGCATGCGGGCGACTTTGGCAAACATCGTTCCGGCTTCAATGGTGTCCAAAAAGAGTTGAAGGGCGCTTTCATTCCCCTGAACTTCCATTTCCACTGTTCCGTCATCATTGTTTTTCACCCAACCGGTCAGCTGCCGTTTTAGCGCTTCGTGTTGGACGAGGTATCGAAACCCGACGCCCTGTACGCGCCCTTCCACGATGACATGAACTCTTTTCACGCCGATGAGTCCTCCTTCATCACGGTTGTTCTGCTTCCATCATATAATAGATGAGGCGGAAAGTACATGAAAAAAGGAGCTTGATGGTTCAAGCTCCTTTTTTTACGGATGATAGCGATGATACTTGTTGGTGAATGAGCTGCACAAGCCGCGGATGACAGCCTAGGTAAGAGCATAAATGCCACTGCTTGTCGGAAACAGAGAATCTCTGCAACTTCCGTTCGATTGTTTTCATTAAGACGCCGGTAAACAATAAGTACGGGACGACAAACACGCGCCGATACGCCGATGCATGGGCCCGTTCGAGCCCTTCATCAAGCGTCGGGCGGATGGCAGCGAGAAAACAAACGTCCACGTGCGGCACGTTCGCTTTTTCTTTTAAAAGCGCAGTGATGGCGGACATGTCGCGCTTCGTGTCTGGATCGCTGCTGCCGCGGCCGACAAGAAGGATCATCGATTCGCCGTCAAGCGGTGCGGACTGTTCGCTGATGCGGTCGATTATGATGTCGATCATCGCTTCATGGACGCCGAACGGAGCGCCGCAGAGGATGTCGACGGAAGGGTGGCGCCGTCTCGCGATGTCCAATGCCGCTGGAATATCGTGTTTGGCATGGCCTGCAGAAAGAAGGAGAAGCGGAACGACGATGACGCGTGTCGCCCCTTGGGCGACGCAGCGGTCAACACCGGTCGCAATGTCTGGTTCCGCGAGTTCGACAAAACATAGCTCTTGAATCGGAATATCGATGGCCCCTCGGCACTGTTCGACGAAGCGAGCTGCTTCATGGCGCGCGGCGTCGATGCGGCTGCCGTGGCTGACGTATAAAATGGCTTCCATCACCATCGCCTCACGATGTTGCGCCGGCGGCCGCGGATGACGCGAGCAACGGCTCAAACCATTGAATGTTGGCGCGCAGCCGGACGACGTCTCCGATAATGATCATGCTCGGATTTTGGATGTTTTCTTTGGCGGCGATTCCGGCGATCGTCGCGAGCGTGCCGGTGACGGTGCGCTGAGCAGTTGTCGTTCCCCATTCGATGACCGCTGTCGGCGTCTCCGGCGCTTTGCCGTATTTCATCAGCTGGCTGCAAATGTACGGCAAGTGATGAACCCCCATGTAAATGGCAATCGTATCGATGCCTTTGGCGAGGCTTTCCCATTTGATCTCGTCACGACTTCCGTGGCGCCGATGCCCGGTGACAAAGGCGACGCTTGAGCTGAACGCGCGATGGGTGACAGGGATGCCGGCGTAAGCCGCCGCCGCGATGGCGGAGGTGATGCCGGGAACGATCTCAAATTCGATCCCATGTTTGGCCAGCGCCTCGGCCTCTTCGCCGCCGCGCCCGAACACGAACGGATCGCCGCCCTTTAAGCGAACGACTGTTTTTCCTTTTTTGGCGTGCCAGACGAGCGCATAGTTGATCGTCTCTTGCTGCATCGCATGGCAGCCGGGCAGCTTGCCGCAAAAGATGAGCTCGGCGTCCGGTTTGGCATACGAAAGCAACTCTTCATTGATGAGGCGGTCGTACAAAATGACATCCGCCTGCTGAATGCATTTTAATCCTTTGACGGTAATGAGTTCCGGGTCGCCGGGGCCGGCGCCGACAAGATATACTTTGCCCATCGTTGTTTCAGCCCCTTCGTGCATGATTCAGCCAGCCGCCGGAAAGCGGCATGGATGCTCGGTTGCTTTTATTGTAAATGGTCTGCCTTGAGATGAAAATGGCCTTGTCAAATGACCTCCCGCTCTTTTTTGGCAGAGGACGGGGGAATCAGTCTGTTTTCGCGGCCGGGATCATTCCTCGCTCGCGCAGGTAGGCGAGCACTTGCTCGGCACATTCGTCAACCGAATAACGGTGTGTTTCGATCGTCAGTTCCGGTGCTTCCGGCGCTTCGTACGGCGAGTCGATGCCCGTAAATTCACGGATTTCCCCGCGGCGCGCTTTTTGATACAGCCCTTTCGGATCGCGCTTTTCACATTCTTCAAGCGGGCAGTTGACGTAAATTTCGATAAACTCGTCTTCTTCGACTAAGCGGCGGACGAGCGCCCGGTCTTCGGCAAACGGCGAGATGAACGCCGTCAGCACAAACTGGCCGCTGTCGACAAACAGCTTTGCCACTTCACCGATGCGGCGGATGTTTTCCGTCCGGTCGGCGGCGGAAAAGCCGAGATCTTTATTGAGCCCGTGCCGGATGTTGTCGCCGTCTAAGACATAATTCTGAATGCCGAGCTCAAACAGTCGTCTGGAGACGGCGTTGGCCACCGTCGATTTGCCGGAGCCGGACAGCCCGGTGAACCAAAGGATGGCGCTATGATGGCCGTTGCGCTTGCGACGATCTTCTTTTGTGACCGATGTGTGATGCCAAACGATGTTCGTGCTCATCGCGGTCCTCCTTTAGCGCGCTGACGGGGCGACCGTTTCGCGTTGTTGCAGCCCTTTGATCAAGACGGCGGCCACTTCCGGACGGCTGAACGTGCTCGGCGGCACTTGGCCGTTGCGCAGCATTTCACGAACTTTCGTGCCGGAAAGGACGACATGGTATTTTGCGTCATGCGGACACGTTTTTGTCGATGCCATCCCTTCGCATTTCGTGCAGTAAAAGCTATGTTCGAAAAAGAGCGGCGTAATACCAAGCTCCTCAGCCGTAAAGTTCAAGAAGATTTTTTGTGCATCATACGTACCGTAATAATTGCCGACACCAGCGTGGTCGCGGCCGACGATGAAGTGCGTGCAGCCGAAGTTTTTGCGCACCATCGCGTGGAAAATGGCTTCACGCGGACCGGCATAGCGCATCGCAGCTTGGAAGACGCCGAGGAAAACGCGGTCTTTCGGGTAATAGTTTTCCAGCAGCACTTGATAGCTTTCCATCCGGATGTCAGCCGGAATATCGTCCGCTTTCGTTTCGCCGACGAGTGGGTTTAAAAACAAGCCATCAACGATCTCGAGCGCGCATTTTTGAATGTATTCATGGGCGCGGTGAACCGGATTGCGCGTTTGGAAGCCGACAACGGTGTTCCAGCCAAACTCAACAAACTTTTTCCGCGTTTCCACTGGATCAAAATAAAACGCGACGAATTGGCCTTTGTCGGTCCGTTTGACAAGCGTAATCTCCCCGCCGACATACACATCCGGCTTTTCAAACAGTTTGCGCACGCCTGGGTGAGCAAGTTCATCCGTTTTATAAACGAGCTTCGCTTCTTTCGTTTTGTCTGGGCGGTAAATGTCAGCAATCTCAATGACGCCGTAGACGTCGCCATGATAAACGAGTTTTGCCTTATCGCCGACGGCGAGCTCTTTCGCTTTTTCTTCTGTTACCGCGAGCGTGATCGGAATGCTCCAGACGGTGCCGTCAGAAAGACGCATTGTTTCAACAACCGCGTCGTAATCCGTTTTCGTTAAAAAACCAGTGAGGGGGCTGTAAGCGCCCGTTCCGATCAGCTCCAAGTCGCTCAGTTCAGCTTTGGAGAGCTCGATCGTTTTGGTCGCTCCATCGAGCGGATAGTCCGGATTCCAACGATTGATCAATGTGCCGCCATGCGGGATGCTTAAGCTCATGTTCATAACCTCCTAGATTGATAGATGCTGTTATTATAGATGCAACGAAAACATTTAACATATCCTTGATGGAAAAGTCGCTTCTCCATTTTTCGACTGTCGAGGGCAAGCCCCCGGCTTCTCCGTCACGCCAAGGTGTGGCGGAAGACCGAACAACCACCCGCTTCACAGACCCATACATCGGTCTGAAAGCGGCGTTGTTCGGTCACCCGACAGTCGACCCAATGAAATGGATGCAATCAAAGCAATGGCAAGGAGCATGTCAATGTTCTCTCCTTAGGCGAGATGGAGCCCGCATTCCGTCTTTCCTTGGCCGGCCCAGCGCCCGGAGCGCAAGTCGTTCGGATCTGTAGCCGGAGCGGTGCACGGAGCGCAACCGATGCTCGGGTAGCCGCGGTCGTGGAGCACATTGTATGGGAGACGGTGTTTATAAACGTAATTCCATACGTCTTTCCACGTCCAGTGAATGAGCGGACAAACTTTAATAGAACGAAACTTGTCGTCTTTGTTAATGTACTCGACATGACGCCGCGTCAGCGATTGTTCGCGGCGCAAGCCGGAAATCCACGCCGTCACCCCGGTCAGCACCTCGCGCAGCGGAATGACTTTGCGCAGCTCACAGCATTTGTTCGGGTCACGTTTCCATAACTCGTCGCCAAACTGCGCCTTCTGTTCTTCCAATGTCAAACGCGGCTGCTTCATCACGATGCGAAGCGACGGATATTTTTTTTTCACTTTCGCGATCGTATCGTACGTCTCTGGAAAATGCAGGCCGGTATCCAAAAAGACGATTTCGGCGTCCGGTTTGACTTGGGAGATGAGATCAATAAGCACAATCCCCTCTATGCCGAAGCTGCACGCGTATACGATCTCATCGCCGTATTCGCGATACGCCCAGGCGAGGACGTCAAGCGCCCCTTTTGTTTCATTATCGAACGGAAAAGACGGTTTTTCCGCGGTTTCCCACTGATCGTAGGTGAGCATCAATTTCTCCTCCTCACAAACTCAAAGAAAATTCATGTAATTAGTCGGATATATAGCGGCCAAACGGCAATTCAGCGGCAAAAATCTTTCCTTGCATGAATCAGAAAGAGCGGGAGAAAGGGCGCCCTTTATTTTATTAAAGATCTTGTTTAGCTGGAATTGGCACTTTGCTATAGGTGGCAGGTTGCCGGAGTTCATTGAGCCAATTCCTCCCTCACTCCCGAGCAACGTATGCAACGCATGTCATTTAATTGATTAAAATTTTAGCACAATTGACGATAATGTCAATCATAGTTTTTCGATAGGAATTGTTTTTATGCGAAACAGCTGCATTGCCTGCCTAGCAGCAGATGGGAGCGTTATTTTTTGCGCAGGCTTCCGAGCTCTTCGACAATCGCCTGCATTTCGCTTGGGCTGAACGTCTCGCGTTTCATCACCATCTCGTAAATGTCTCTCAATTCATCGTACCATTCCTCGGAAAAATGGGACGGCTTGATGGCATCCAAGTTCAGCACTTTCAACTTTTGCTTCAACTGTTCGATCATGTAGGCGACGTTTTCCGCCGACCGTTTTGATAAATCCATTCGTTTACCCCTTTCATGGCAAGTTACTATGTATTGTACCATAGGTGCAGAAAGAATGGAGAGAGATTGCATGGCTTGCTTTTCTGATGAAAAACGGATGATGTGGTAAAATGTAGGTGCACATGTATAGTGCCAGTCTAAAAGGTTGGTGAAACACCGCGTTTTCTTCAAAATGGTTGTCGTGAACGCGCGCAAGAGTTGTGGCCCATTCGCACAAGCTCCCCCGTTGGAGTTGTTTTTTGTTACAGAAATCCAGCGGAAAGCCCACTCCTTTAGGGGTGGGATGAAGCGCGTTGTAGTTCATTCATCGAACTGATATAGTCATGAGTACAGTAGGAAATGCATCAAGCGAAACCATCAAACGTTATGTGGAATCTCAAAAGAAAGAAAGGGGGGTGAATTCATGCCCACGATCCCCCCGTCCTTCTAGGGACAATAGATGATAAAGAAATGAAGGAAAACTAACGGTGGAAAGCACCGTGGACATAGAGAGAGGGGGCTGTTTGGATGATTAAAGTGCTGTTTGTTTGTCTTGGAAACATTTGTCGCTCGCCGATGGCGGAAGCGGTCTTCCGTCATTTGGTGAAAGAGCGGGGGCTTGACGGTCTGATTGCCGTTGATTCGGCGGGAACAGGCAGCTGGCATGTCGGTGAGCCGCCGCATGTGGGGACAAGAAGGGTTTTGACTGAAAATAAGATCGACTACTCCGGCATCCGCGCCCGGCAAGTGAATCACCGTGACTTGGAAGAATTTGATTACATCATCGCCATGGACGCAGCCAACTTGAACGATTTGCGCCGATTGGCTGGCTCCCGTTCGAAAGCGGTGCTCGCCCGGTTGCTTGACTTTGTTCCCGAACGGGAAAAAGACGATGTGCCTGATCCGTATTATACCGGGAATTTTGCCGAAGTGTATCGCCTTGTCCGCTCAGGGTGCGAGCATTTGCTTGAGAGGATCATCCGCGACCGTCGACTTGGTGTGGAGAAAACAAAATGACTTTGAGGGCGGCGCACCCGTCTAGGGAAAAATGGGGAAGGAGGGCGGCCGATGGTCGTAAATTTGGCGTTCATCCGTGAGTTGGCCCGCCGTTTTACGGAAGATGAAATCCCGCGCTTGTCGGCGGAATTGGCGTATTACTTTCTTCTGTCGCTCTTTCCGTTTTTGCTGTTTTTAATGACGCTATTGGCGTATTTGCCGATTCCGCATGAGGATGTGCTCGCGCTCGTGCGGCAATACGCCCCGAAAGAGGCGCTTCATCTCATTGAGACGAATGTTCACCGCCTCATCGATGAGCAAAACGGAGGATTGTTGTCGTTTAGCATCATCGCAGCTATTTGGTCAGCGTCTAATGGCATGAGTGCGATTATGAGGGCATTCAACCGCGCTTATGATGTGCAAGAAGACCGGCCGTTTTGGGTGGTGCGCGGTCTGTCGATTGTGTTGACGCTCGGTATGATCGCGGTGATCGTTGTCATGCTTGTCTTGCCCGTATTCGGACGGATGATCGGTCTATTTTTGTTTTCCGTCCTTGGGTTGTCGAAGCCTTTTTTGACGATCTGGACCACGTTTCGTTGGTTGCTGAGCGTACTCGTCTTGTTCGTCGTCTTTACGGCTCTTTACTATTTTGCTCCGAACAAACGGCTGCGCTGCGTTACTGTCGTACGCGGCGCTTTGTTCGCCACGGCCGGCTGGATTGCGACATCGCTCGCCTTTGCTTATTATGTCAACAACTTTGCCAATTACACAGCGATGTACGGCAGCCTTGGCGGGATGATTGTGCTGATGGTTTGGTTTTATTTGTCCGGCATGATTCTCATTTTAGGCGGGGAACTTAACGCCATGTTCGACTGCGAGCACAAGGGGAGAAGGCGGCTGCGCTAACATGCATAAACAGTGCCGGGGCGGGATATCGTAACCATGCAGGGGATTTTGACATAGGGGGGATCACGATGACGAAACATACGAAAAAAGACGGGAGTACGAAACAAAAAGGGAAAAACCGGCCGAAGCATAAAACGAGCGGCAGCGCCAATGGTCAAAACGGTTATCATTGAAAAAAGGCGTCCTGGCAAGGGACGCCTTTTTCATGCAGGTGGAGGCGCATCGGGTGACGGTGTTTTATTCGACAATTTCTTCGTGATGGTGGTAATAGCGCTCATAAATGTATTCAATTTCTGCATCGGTCATATAGGCGAGTTCCTCGCGCGACAATCCCCGCACTTTTTCGATAAACTCAATCATATTTTTCCGTTCCGTTCTGCTCATGATCGCCACTCCTTTATACTGTTTTAAAACAGAAACTTGATATCTTGGTTTTATTATATAACAGAAGGAACGAAATGGTCAACGATTTTTTTGAAAAAAATAAAAAAATAAAAAAACGGTCAAGCCGCTGTTTCCTGTTCCCGGCGGCTGACGAGGCAAATGGCCGGGACGAGGAGGACAACGCTAACCGCGAGGAAAAAGGCGCGGGCAGAGAGATCAACCACGCTGCCAGCAAGCGGCGGGCCTGTCATGCTGCCGAGGCTGTACAGCATCCCGCACAACAAATTGCCGGCCGGAAGCAGCGCTTTCGACAACAGGTCGGTCATATAGGCGATGCCGAGCGAGAAGAGCGAGCCGGTAAACATGCCAGCGGTGAACAAACAGGCAGCCAACCCAACCGTGGACGCACCGACAGTGAGGGCAATCAAAAAACAACCGGCGCCGGCCAAGAGTGCACCGGTGATGACACGGCGCCGTCCGAACCGGTCGCTGAGCGCTCCAAGCGGAAGCTGAAAGATGATGCCCCCAAGCGAGAAGCATGGCAAGATGAAGGCGATCTGCTCAGCGCTCATCCGCTCACGCAAGGCGTACAGCGGGAAGATGGAATGAACGGCCGCTTCCAAAAAGCCGTAGGCGAATGGCAGCAGGAGCGCCGGCCACGCCTGTCTCCAGGCGCCGATAAACCGGCCGGCCGTCGATGAAGAACGTTCAAGCGGCTTTGGCTTTTCATTCGGCAGCCAAAAGACAGCGATCCAACCGACGAAGCTAAGGAGAGCAGCTAAATAAAACGGCAGCGCCTCTTCGGCCGAAGCGAGTGCAGCCAACAGCGGGCCGATGGTGAAGCCGAGGCCGAACGCCCACCCATACAGCGACAATCGCCGTCCGCGCTCAGCCGGCAGCGAAAAGTCCGTAATCCACGTTTGTGTCGCAAAATGAAGCATATGATCGCCGATGCCGATGGCAAAGCGAAGAACAATCCAAAAGAAAAGAGAAGGAAAAAGTGGAAAAAGAATAAGCGAACATATTACAATGAAACCACCAAGGAGAATAAGGAGCCGATAGCCATAGCGTCTCAGCGGCCGTTCCAAAAATGGCGAAATGGCCAAGACACCGATATACAGGGCGGCGGCGTGCGCCCCGTTAACGGACGAAGAGACGCCGTTTTCATCAAGAAGCATCGCCAAAAGCGGCAGCAACATCCCTTGCGACAGGCCAGAGACGGCGACAATCCCGGTTAAGATGGCAAAACGCATCGTGCGTCCCCATTTCAGTTGAAATCGCCGGCCGATCAAACAAGCGAGGCCGGATGTTTCCCAGGGCGAATGAATGCCCTTATCCATCGTACATAGAAACGGCGGTCAATGCAATGAAAACAATCAAAAGGAGAGGTGGAAGAGAAATGAACAAGGTGTTTGCTTGGATGACATGGATCGGTGTGCCGGTGTCAGTCATCGGTGGGTTTCTTCACTGGCCGACCGTCTTAATGTTTGTGCTGTACTGTTTGACGATCATTGCGCTCGCCAGCTATATGGGGCGAGCGACGGAAAGCTTGGCGATCGTCGCCGGACCGCGCATTGGAGGGCTGTTGAACGCGACGTTTGGCAACGCGGTCGAGCTGATCATTTCCATTTTTGCCTTGCAGGCTGGACTCGTTGACGTCGTGCTCGCTTCCTTAACCGGTTCGGTGCTCGGGAACTTGCTTTTGGTGGCTGGGCTATCGTTTTTTGTCGGCGGACTAAAATATAAGCGGCAAGAATTCAACATTTATGATGCACGTCATAATGCCGGGCTGCTGACTTTTGCCATCTTCATCGCTTTTGTCATTCCAGAAGTGTTTACCATGCATATGAATCACAGCGAACAAGTCGCGTTGAGCGTTGGCATTTCGATCATCATGATCTTGCTTTACGCCGCTGCCCTTTATTTCCGGCTTGTCACCCATCGCGGCGTATATCAGCATAAATCAGAAGAAGTGGAAGAAGATGAAGAACCCGAATGGGGCAAAGGGAAAGCGACCGCCATTTTGGCGCTGGCGACGGTTGCGGTCGCCTATTTATCGGAACGGCTCGTTCACACGTTTGAAACAGTCGCCGAGTCATTCGGCTGGAGCGAGCTGTTTATTGGGATCATCATCGTGGCCATCGTCGGCAATGCGGCCGAGCACGCTTCCGCGGTTATTATGGCGTACAAAAACAAAATGAATGTCGCGGTGGAAATTGCCGTCGGCTCGACATTGCAAATCGCCATGTTCGTTGCGCCGGTGCTTGTGCTCGTTTCACTTTTGTTTCCGGAAAAAATGCCGCTTGTCTTTTCACTTCCTGAGCTGGTGGCGATGGCTGCTTCCGTCCTTTTGATGATCGTGCTGTCAAATGATGGTGATACGAACTGGTTTGAAGGAGCAACATTGCTCGCTGCTTATACGATCATGGGCATCGGTTTTTACTTGCTGTAAGTGATGGCATCCGGGCGTTCGCCGTCCGGGTGTTTTTTTGCGGGTGCGGGAAGTGGGGCGGCAAACGGGGAAAATTTTCGCCGCCGCGGATAAACGGCGCATTTTGAAAGAAACTAACAGTGAATAACGTGGGAAGAAAGGAGTGAAGACGATGAAAAAGTGGGCTGTTTCGCTGTTCGTTAGCGTGCTTCTTCTTTATGCGGCGGCGTTTTCGGCGCTGGCGGCTGCCGGCAAACCGGCGCCCGGTGCGGTGATTGATATATCGAAAGAAAATACGTATCCGAACCCGACGCAAGATTTGCCGCATTTGGAACCGAGCTCGTTTACAAAACAGCTGTTAAGATCGGCGAATGTGAAAATTGAGAATCCCGAATTGATCCATCTCTTTAATGAATCTTCAGCGACCGACACGCCATGGGCCGTTGGCTATCGAGCGACGATTTATTTAGGCCAATGGCCGCTCAATTACCAGTCGATCGAAACGTCGACGAACTGGGAATATCAAAAGGTCAACACGAATTTCCTTGATAACCGCGGCGGCGATACGGCGCAAAAGTTGTACTATAAACAAGAAATGCAAAAATACGTCCGCGGCGGGTTGACGGTGAAAGTGCCGAATGAAGACGCGGTTAAGCGGATGATGTTAAACAAAGCGATGGAAAAGACGAACTTGCCGCTCTCTTTCAGCACGGTTGTCGGCCTTGGCACGAAAAAAGACCAACCGTACAACGTGCCGGCGAAAAAAATAGGTTATTTGTACGCGTACGCTCCGGCTGTGAATGAAAAAGGGAAGGTGACGTACGGCGAAGTGTACGTTGTCCTGAAAGGAAACAAAAAGAAAATTGTCGTCAAAAACGTGACGACAAGAGGGGTTGGGGCGTGGATTCCAGTGCAGGATCGCCTGTACATGTCGTATGTGGTGAGTGAACAGCCAAGATAAAACGTCAAGGAAAAGCTCCTTGACGTTTTTTATCGGCCAATGCGCGCGGACCGTTTCGTAAAATCGACGCCGCGGTAATACGTCTGCTTCACAAGGACGTTCGGTCCGAGGCAGCGTGCCGACGGGCAGTGGCAAAGAAGCTCCCTAGCAAGCTTTGAGCGCCGCCATTTGTCATACACGTCTGGCAGCGAATCGTGAATGATGTTGCCAAGCGGCGGTTCATCACCGAAATCGGTGACGATGACATCGCCGGTAAAAATATTGACATTCAGCCGCGAGCGGCCGTCCGGGTCGTTGCGCACGGTGACGTTTTTGCTTTCATACAGCCGCTTCAATAGGCGAAGGTCGTCTTCGTTGTCGCTGCACGGGTAAAACGGGAGCGTCCCAAACAACATCCAGACGTCCTCGTCGCGAATGTCAAGCAAATGGTGAATCGCTTCGCGTAATTCATCGAGGCTGAGCGTCTCAAGGACGCTGGCAAAATCGCTCGGATACATCGGGTGGATTTCATGGCGCCGGCAATCCATTTCCTCGACAACTTGGCGGTGGATCGCTTCCAAGTGGCGGACCGTCCGTTTGTTTAACATCGTTTCCGCCGATACCATCACGCCGGCATTTGCCAGCGCTTTTGCATTGTCAAGCATGCGCTGGAAGTATTTCTCGCGTTGCGCGCGCGTCGGCTTCCGCTCCATCATGGCAAAGCCGCCGTCGACAAAATCGTCGATCGTCCCCCAGTTGTGCGAGATATGAAGCACGTCCAAATACGGAATGACTGGTTCATAGCGAGACAAATCCAACGTCAAGTTCGAATTGAGCTGCGTCCGCACCCCGCGCTCGTGCGCATAGCGGAGAAGGGAAACGACGTATTGTTCGACGGATTTTAACGACAGCATCGGTTCGCCGCCGGTGATGCTGAGCGAGCGCAAATGCGGAATTTCCTCGAGCCGTTGGATCAACAGCTCAAGCGGCAGCGCCTCTGGGTCTTTCGCTGTCAATGTATAGCCAACGGCGCAATGCTCGCAACGCATATTGCAAAGCGTCGTTGTTGTAAACTCAATATTCGTCAGCTCTAGTTTTCCATATTCTTCAATATCGATGTACGCTTCCCACGGGTCATACGCCGGTGTAATTGTTGGCATGGTGGATGAATGCATGGTCTTCTCCTCTTTCCATTCAAAGTCCCAACGTTCATTATTAGCAACCGCTCCAACGCTTGTCAATCGTTTTGGCCGCTGGTCATCTATCTCATTCCTATGATGCCAGCGTGATGATCATGAGACAGAAAAGAAAGATTTTTTACATAACCAAGAAAAAGGCAGTATAATAGAAGAAGATTGTACAACTGCCGATAGGGCGATCAAAAGGAAGGGGCGTTGAACCGACATGGAAAAATTCCAGCAAAGCATGTATGACTTGATCGTCGAGACGTCGACGAAGCTGCCGAAGGACGTCCGTCGAGCGATCGCTCGGGCGAAAGCGCGCGAAAACGCCGGCACGCGGGCGGCCATGGCGCTCGATACGATCGTCGAGAACATTCAAATGGCGGATGAAAACGTGTCGCCCATCTGTCAAGATACGGGATTGCCGACGTTTAAAATTAAAGTGCCGGTTGGCGTCAACCAAATGGAGATGAAAAAAGCGATCCGGGCCGCCATTGCCGAAGCGACGAAAAACGGCAAATTGCGCCCGAACTCGGTTGATTCGCTCACCGGCAAAAACAGCGGCGACAATTTAGGGGAAGGCGTGCCGGTCATTAAATTCGAACAATGGGAAAACGATTACATTGACGTCCGGCTTATTTTAAAAGGCGGCGGCTGTGAAAACAAAAACATTCAGTACAGCCTGCCGTGTGAACTCGAAGGGCTCGGCCGCGCCGGCCGCGACCTTGATGGCATCCGCAAATGCATTTTGCACGCGGTGTATCAAGCGCAAGGGCAAGGGTGCAGCGCCGGCTTTATCGGCGTCGGCATTGGCGGCGACCGCTCGTCCGGCTATGAGTTGGCGAAAGAGCAGCTGTTCCGGCCGGTTGATGACGTCAACCCGATTGAAGAGCTGCGCCAACTGGAAGAATACATGATGGAAAACGCCAACAAACTCGGCATCGGCACGATGGGGTTTGGCGGCGAATCGACGCTGCTTGGCTGTAAAATCGGCGTCATGCACCGCATCCCGGCGAGCTTCTTCGTCTCGGTCGCCTACAACTGCTGGGCGTTCCGGCGCATGGGGGTGAAAATCGACCCAGTGACTGGTGAGATCATCGAATGGCTGTACCAAGATGGCGAAGACGTCGATTTTTCCAAAGAACTCGAAAAAGCAGACGCGGCCGTTGCGCTGGAACAAGGAAATACGCGCGTCATCGACCTTGTCCCGCCGCTTTCTGAAGAACAAGTGCGCCAGCTCCGCGTCGGCGATGTCGTCCGCATCAGCGGCGTCATTTACACGGGCCGCGACGCCATTCATAAATATTTGATGGACCATGACGCTCCGGTTGACTTGAACGGGCAAATCATTTACCATTGCGGCCCGGTCATGTTAAAAGATGAAGAAGGCCGCTGGCACGCCAAAGCCGCCGGCCCGACGACGAGCATTCGCGAAGAGCCGTATCAAGGCGATATTATGAAAAAATTTGGTGTTCGCGCCGTCATCGGCAAAGGCGGCATGGGCGCGAAAACGCTGCAAGCGTTAAAAGAACACGGTGGCGTGTATTTGAACGCCATCGGTGGCGCGGCCCAATATTATGCTGACTGCATCAAATCGGTTGAAGGCGTTGATTTGCTGGAGTTTGGCATTCCGGAAGCGATGTGGCATTTGCGCGTCGAAAACTTCACCGCTGTTGTCACGATGGATTCACACGGCAACAGCTTGCATGAAGATGTGGAAAAATCGTCGCTTGAAAAGCTGTCCCAGTTCAAAGAACCAGTGTTCAAGTAAAGAGCCCCATTTCAAGCAAATGGCTATGGGTAGACAAACAAGCTGATCCCGTTTTCTTCTCGGTCCCCAAAGCGCTCGTTTTTGGGGCTTTTTTTTTTGCAAAAAATGGCGCGCGTAAAGCGGTCAGGGGTGAAAACAATAAGAAAGAGGAAAAGATGGCGGCCAAGGAGGAACTAGGCATGAGATGGCTCATTTCTCTCGTTTTAGCGATCGTGCTTTTTCCCGCACCTGCTTTTGCCATAAGCAATGCGCCGATCCATTGGGGATTGAAGCGGAGCGAAAACCACAAGCCCCCATCGGCGGGAAAAGAGCTCGATGAGCTGCTCGCCAAATATGACGCCTTTTATTTAGGCGACACGAGCGAAAAAACGATCTATTTAACATTTGACAACGGGTATGAAAACGGCTATACGGCGCAAATTTTGGACGTGTTAAAGGAAAAACATGTGCCAGCCGCTTTTTTTGTCACTGGACATTATTTGCAAACGGCCCCGGATTTAGTCAAACGGATGGCAACGGAAGGGCATATCATCGGCAACCATTCATGGCACCATCCCGATTTGACGGTGGTGAGCGATGAACGGCTGCGGGAAGAGCTGGAAAAGGTAAGGGAAAAGACAAAAGAGATGACCGGACAAAAAAGGATGATGTATCTCCGCCCGCCGCGCGGCATTTTCAGCGAGCGGACGTTGTCTCTCGCCCGCGACCTTGGCTATTACCACGTCTTTTGGTCGCTCGCTTTCGTCGACTGGCAAACGGACCGCCAGCGCGGCTGGCAGTATGCCTATGATCAAATTATGAAACAAATTCATCCGGGGGCGATTTTGCTGTTGCATTCCGTGTCCAAAGACAATGCCGAAGCGCTGCCGAAAGTGATCGACGACTTGCGCAAACAGGGATACACGTTCGCGAGTCTTGATGATCTCATGGCCAACAAGACCGGCCTTCATCCGTGGCTGTTTCGTCCGTAATCCGTCCCATCCATTGAGCATCGTCAGGCGGGACGCCATTCGAAAATCCGCCTTGCCGCGCCAGCCGAAGCGCATGCAGTTGCCTTGTTCGGCTCGTTGGTGCGGCGGAGCGTTTTTCGTTATAATAAGGGCACGGACGAATGAGAAAGGTGAGAACGATGTGGCAACAAACCGTCACCGTGCCCGCCCCGTACGATTTCGCCCACGCGCTTGAACGGCTTGCGTTGGATCCGCTCCTGGCGGTTGATTTGAAGCGGCGGCGCATCACCGTGCCGCTTCATCTCGATGGTTTAAAGGTGCCGGTCATGATTGAAAGCATCGGCACAAAAGGCGATCCTCGCTTTGTCGTCTCGGCTCCGCATGCCGAGCGGCAAGGCGAGATCATGGAGCGGATTTCGCATCTATTTCAATGGCGGGCGCCCCTCGGGCCGATTCACGAGCATTTTCGCCAAACGGAGCTGGCGCCTTTGTTTGATGAATACGAAGGGATGCCTCTTGTGCTCGATTTTGACTTATATTTTTGCTTAATCAAATGTTTGATCCACCAGCAGCTTCATTTGAAAGTCGGCTATCGGTTGACGGAACGGTTTGTGAAAACGTTCGGCGAGGAACGGGACGGCGTTTGGTTTTACCCGCGCCCGGAAGAAGTTGCCGCCCGCTCGTACAATGACGTGCGCGCCTTGCAGCTGAGCGGGCGGAAAGCCGAATATATCGTCGATGTGTCGCGCCTCATTGCCGAAGGGGAGCTGCGGCTTGACGAACTCGGGCAGATGGAAGACGGCGACGTGATGGAGCGGCTGACCGCCGTGCGCGGCATCGGTCCGTGGACGGTGCAAAACTTCCTTCTCTTCGGCCTCGGCCGCCCAAACGTCTTCCCCCCAGCCGATATCGGCTTGCAGCGGGCGGTCGAAAAACGGTTCGGTCTTCCGAAGCGGCCGACCACAAAAGAGATGGCGGCTCTTGGCGAACGATGGAAGCCGTACGCCAGCTATGCGGCGCTTTATTTATGGCGAAGCATCGAATGAGAGGGACCGATATGGCAAAGCAACAAACGAACATCAAAATCAAAAAAGGCGACCAATTTCCCCTGACCATTCAGCGGATCGGCATTAACGGCGAAGGGGTCGGCTATTTTCAAAAACAAGTCGTCTTCGTCCCCGGCGCCTTGCCGGGTGAAGAAGTCATCGTTGAGGCGACGGACATCCACCCAACCTACGCTGAAGCGAAAATCAAGCGCATTCGCAAGCGCTCGCCAAACCGCATCAAGCCGCCATGCCCGCTTTATGAGCAATGCGGCGGCTGCCAGCTGCAGCACTTGGCGTACGAGGCGCAGCTCGAGGCGAAGCGCGACATTGTCATCCAGGCGCTCCGCCGCCATGCCCGGCGCCTCGATGTCGACAAGCTTGACATCCGCCCGACGATCGGCATGGATGACCCGTGGCATTACCGAAACAAAAGCCAGTTCCAAGTCGGGGTGAAAAAAGGACGAGTGCTCGCCGGGCTGTACGGCCTCGACTCCCACCGGCTCGTTGACCTATCCGAATGCCGCATCCAGCATCCGCAAACGACGCGCGTCACGAACATTGTCAAAACGATTTTGCAAGACTTGCGCATCCCGATTTACAACGAGCGAACGAGAACGGGCGTCGTGCGGACAATCGTCGTCCGCGTCGGTTTCCATACGGGCGACATTCAGCTTGTGCTTGTGACGGCGACAAAAGACATTCCGCGCAAAGATCTGTTGATCGAGGAAATCCGCCGCCGCCTCCCGGAAGTGAAATCGATCGTGCAAAACATCAACGGCGAAAAAACGTCGCTTATTTTCGGCGACGAGACAGAAGTGCTCGCCGGCGACGAATACATTCAAGAAACGTTCGGCGATTTGTCGTTTGAACTGTCGGCGCGCGCCTTTTTCCAGCTCAACCCGTTGCAGACGGTGAAATTGTACGACGAAGTGAAAAAAGCGGCCGCCCTCACCGGAGCGGAGCGGATCGTTGACGCCTACTGCGGCGTCGGCACGATCGGTTTGTGGCTTGCTCGCGATGCCAAAGAAGTGCGCGGTATGGACACGATTCCGGAAGCGATCGAAGACGCACAAAACAACGCCAAAAAGCATGGTTTCACCAACACGCACTATGTCGTGGGCAAAGCCGAATATTGGCTGCCGAAATGGGTGAAAGAAGGCTGGAAGCCGGACGTCATCATCGTCGACCCGCCCCGCGTCGGCTGCGACCGGGCTTTGCTTGAAACGATTCTCCGCGTCCGCCCGAAAACAGTTGTTTACGTCTCGTGCAACCCGTCCAGCCTTGCCCGCGACCTCGATGTCTTGGCCGAGGCGTATCGCGTCAACTACATTCAGCCGATCGACATGTTTCCGCACACGGCGCATGTCGAGGCGGTGGCGAAGTTGCGGCTGAGTGTGTAAACACCAAATAAAATTGGAATTTCGATGAATTTTACTGGAAAAGATATCGATCATGTTCCGCTCCACATGGGAAAAGAAAAGGGAGAGGAAAAGCGGGAAAATCATTGAAATATCAAGGAAAATTGCATAAGCATGTGAAGAAAATAAGAGGGAAGAAGCGGGAGGAATCATTCGTTCTTCCCTTTTTCTTTTTCCAAAAATCAAAAAAAGTCATGCTTAGTTGGAGGAAAGAAGCGGAAAAAATCGGAGAAAAACATCGAAAAAATCGGGGGAGGACGAACGAGTTTATTTCAAGTAGGAAGAAATGGGGACGTAAGAATGCGGGTTGGAGCGGGGTGGGGAGGAAGGAGTTTATTAGGAATTTACGGTGAAACACAAATCATATGCTATAGCTTGCGCTGAATTAGAGCTTAGTTGTCAAAAATACGCCTCCAGTCGTAGACAAAATATATCTACAGAACATGAAGGAAAGCAGGTTGTCTGCGGTACGATGGAAGACGAAAGGAGGCAAAAGGATGGGAAAAAAAATCGGGCTGCTGCTCGCCGGAGCCATTGCTGCGCTTGTTTTGCTGTTTCATCTTGGACCGCTTGTCGGGCTGGCGATCACGCTGGCGGTATTGTACTATGCGTTCAAGAAATGTTTGAAAGCCCCATCGACATTCGGAAAAGTGGTGTGGGCGCTCATTGGCTGTGCGGCGTTAGTGGCCAGCGCTTCGAATGTGCCGGCGCTTGTGGCGCTTGTCGCGGCGTATGTGCTGTATGTTGTGTATAAAAAATGGAATGGAACGAGAGATGAGCACGCCGTTCCAGAAGCAGACGACCCGTTTGTCAATTTTGAAAAACAATGGGCGGAGCTGCAAAAGCATTATTCATGAAACCAATGGAAAAGGAGCGAATCGATGATGGGTGTGTTCTCACGCTTGAAAACGATCATTGAAGCCGATCTCCATGAATGGCTTGACGAAAAAGAAAAGAAAAACCCTATCGCGCTTCTCAATCACTATTTGCGCCAATGTGAACAGGAAGTCGAGCGGGTGCGACAGCTGCTCGAGCGCCAATATGTGCTGAAAGAGCAGTTTGCCCGCGAACATCGCGAAGCCGAACAGATGGCGGAAAAGCGAAGCAAGCAGGCGGAGGTGGCGGCGCAAGCTGGGGAAATGGAGCTGGCTGAATTCGCGCGGCGCGAGCAGGCGCAATACGCGGAGCGGGCGGCCCGCTTGAAACAGCTGTTCGAGCAAACGAGCCGCGAGTTGTTTGGCTTGGAAGCGAAATACGAAGAGATGAAACACAAGCTGAAAGACATGCAAATGCGGCGCATGGAGCTGATGGGGCGGGAGAATGCGGCTCGGGCGCACTACCGCATCCATCGGGTGGTCAACGGGGACGCCGGCCCGGCGCTGGCGGCGTTTGCCGATGCAGAAGTCTACCTTGACCGCCTTGAGCAGCAAGTTCGTTCCGATTATTACCGAAGCACGATCGATGCGCGCATCGCTCAGCTGGAAAAGCAGTTGCAGGAAGGAAACTAACCGGATATGCTAGAAGGTGTCCCAACAATATAATGGGACACCTTCTTTCATACCTGTGTATGCGCATGAAACATGCCCAATCAATAATATGTTGTGCCTTGATGAGAAGAACATGAAAACAATCTTTTGAGACAACGTTTTTCATTTTAGACAACAGGTGGGATCCCTGCATGCTCGATCAACGGAAGAAAACGGATTATGTCAGTTGGGTTGCGTTGGTGACCCTGCTCCTTTTTGCGATTGAAATTTCGTTTTTTCGCCCGGGCGTGCTGTTTTCATTGAGTATATCAGTCGGTTTGATTTATGTTGGAAGGAAAAAAAGGCATCGGCGGAAAGGAAAATGGCTGTTTTGGCTTGGCTGCATCATGTTGGCAGTTCATGTGTTAACGATGATGGCCGCTCGTTTTGTCATGGTCGCGCTGTTGGGTTATGCCCTTTGGCAATGGTTTCAGTCGAAGCGGCATCCGATGGTGATCCGTCCGCCTATGGCTGAGAACTCGTATGGGGGAGAGGAAATCGTGCGCCGTCAACCGCTGTTTCAAAATGTATGGGTTGGCCGGCAAGCGACCCCAGAACAATCGTATGAGTGGAATGATGTCAATATCCAAACGGGGATCGGGGATACGGTCATTGATGTCAGCTATACTGTGCTTCCGAAAGGGGAAGCAGTCATTATCGTGCGCGGCTTGATCGGCAACATTCAAATTCTCGTTCCGTACGAAATTGAAACACGGCTCGTTCATTCCGCCATTTTCGGCGTTGCCTCGCTGTTTGGAAAGGAACAGGAAAAAATGTTCAACGAGACGCTCATTTATCAAACTTCTTCGTATGATCAAGCGGAGCAAAAGCTAAAAATCGTCACCTCGATGATCATTGGCAATGTCGAGGTGAAACGTGTATGAGCCGGCCGATGCTCGTTTCTGTTTTGCTTGCGCTTCTGCTTGCTGCAGCGTTGCTCGTTTCCTTTTTCTATTTGCTTCCGCCCGGAATGTGGTCGTCTTTGTGGGAGCAAACCGTGATGGGGTTGCCGTTTTTGCTGTTTGTGTTGGCCGTAAGCCTGTGTATGGGGATCGCTGTGGGATTGATGCTTGATTCCTTCTTTCGCAAGCAATGGCAAGCGGTTGTGCAGGCGCTGCGGCGCATTGAACAAGGAGAGATGGGGGAGTTGCATCGGGAAGAGCCGCCGCCGGAACTGCAAGAGCTTTGGCGGCAAATCGAGAAGCTGCAAACGCAATGGCTCGAGCAAACGAAACGCGTGCAAAAATTGGCGGCGGAAAAGGCCGAACAGGAAGAACGACTCGTTGAACGCATTCTTTCCGAAGAACGCACGCGGCTGGCGCGGGAACTGCATGATTCCGTAAGCCAACAATTGTTCGCCGCTTCGATGATGATGTCAGCCGTCATGGAAACGATGCCGCCGGACGATGAACGCCATCGGAAGCAACTGAACATGGTGGAACAAATGATTCACCAGTCCCAATTGGAAATGCGAGCGTTGCTTCTGCACTTGCGGCCGGTGCAGCTGAAAGGAAAATCGCTCCAAGAAGGGATGAACGAACTGCTTACTGAACTGGCGGGCAAAGTGCCGCTCGAGATGAAATGGAAAATCGAAGACATTTCGCTCGATAAAGGAGTCGAGGACCATCTGTTTCGCATTTTGCAGGAGTCGCTTTCCAACACGCTGCGCCATGCGAAAGCGCAGTCGTTGGAAGTATTGCTTATCGAACGGGACGGGTTTGCCATTTTGCGCGTCACCGACGATGGCGTCGGCTTTGATGTGGAACGTTCGAAAAGCGGCTCGTACGGGTTGCAGCACATGCATGAGCGGGCGGCGGAAATCGGTGGAACGTTAAAAGTGGTCAGCTTAAAAGGCCAAGGGACAAGGCTGGAAGTGAAAGTGCCGATTGTGTATAGGGGGGATGATCGTGATCAAGGTGCTGCTTGTCGATGATCATGAAATGGTGCGGCTTGGCGTGTCGGCTTATTTATCGGCCCAACCGGATATGGAGGTGATCGGCGAGGCGGAAGACGGAAAAAGGGGAGTTGAGCTCGCTCTCACGTTGCGGCCGGATGTCATTTTGATGGATCTTGTCATGGAGCCGATGGACGGCATTGCGGCGACGCGCGAAATCATCGGTGCGTGGCCGGAGGCGAAAATCATTGTCGTGACGAGTTTTCTCGATGATGAAAAAGTGTTTGCCGCGCTTGAAGCAGGGGCGACGAGCTATTTATTGAAAACATCGAAAGCGAGCGAAATTGCCGACGCCATTCGCGCCACGTTCCACGGGCAATCGGTGTTCGAACCGGAAGTGGCCGGAAAAGTGATGCGAAACTATCGGAAACAGGAAGAGCGCCTGCCGCATGAACAGCTCACGAGCCGGGAGATGGAAGTGCTTTTGTTGATGGCGCAAGGGAAAACGAATCAAGAAATGGCCGATGAATTGTTCATTTCACTCAAAACGGTGAAAGTGCATGTGAGCAACATCTTCGCCAAACTCGGCGTCCAAGACCGGACGCAAGCGGTCATTTACGCGTTTCGGCATGGATTGGTGAAATGAGGAGTGCTCGAGTGGCGAGGAAGGTGAAAATACGAAAAATCGTCGCTGTGCTCTGTTCATACAAAAACCGCTCCATTTCATTCATGCCGATAAAAAGGTGAAAACGGAGCGGTTTTTTAGCTCGCGGTGGACAGAAAAAATGGCTGGCTAACTGAGAGGAATTACGCTTGTTTGGTCAATTGCCGAAGTTTTCGGTCGTGGTGGAGCACTTTTGTTGTCAACACTTCGACCGAGGCTTGAGTATCTGTCAATTCTTCTTCAAGGTGGTCGATTCGTTCGTTCAGTTGTCTGTTCATCTGTTGCACTTCCTCACGAAGGGAGTCGATTTTGGCCTCAAGACGGGTCTCAACAGCGCGGATTTCTGCCCGGAGTTGTTGTCCCATCTCTTGCATTTCATTGCGGAGTTGTTGTCCCATCTCTTGCATTTCATTGCGGAGTTGTTGTCCCATCTCTTGCATTTCATTGCGGAGTTGTTGTCCCATCTCTTGCATCTCGTTGCGGAGTTGCTGCCCCATCTCCTGCATTTCGTGGCGAAGTTGTTGTCCCATTGCGTGTATTTTGGAGTGCAGTTGTTGCTCCATTTCTTCCATTTTTGAGCTGATTTTGTCAGAATGTTGTTCGAGCGCTTGGAGCACGGCTTGAATGATTGTTTTCTCTTCCACTTTTTCTCACCTCCTCACAAGTATTATACAAAGAAACAGGGCGAGAAAGAAAGAGAAAATATGGTGGTTTTCGTCGAACGTTGACGGTTCGGTTTTGGTTAGGATCGCGCGTTTTCGGTTTATCATGCCGCTCGATTTGCCGTACAATAAACTCATACAAGGAGTAGGCTTTGACCGCAAAGGAGATGACGATGTTGGACGCAGGATGGAAGTTTGATAACAGTTATGCGAGGCTGCCGGAGCGCTTTTTCAGCAACGTCCTTCCCACGCCGGTGCGCGCGCCGAAGCTGGCGGTGCTGAATCGAAAGCTGGCGGCAACGCTTGGGCTCGATGAGGAGGCGCTGCGAAGCGACGAAGGGGTGGCGGTGATGGCCGGAAATGAGATTCCGGATGGGGCGGAGCCGATCGCGCAGGCGTATGCCGGGCATCAGTTTGGTTATTTTACGATGCTTGGCGACGGACGGGCGGTGTTGCTTGGCGAGCATATCACCCCAAGCGGGGAGCGGGTGGACATCCAGCTGAAAGGTTCGGGGCGGACGCCGTATTCGCGCGGCGGTGATGGGCGGGCGGCGCTTGGGCCGATGCTGAGGGAGTACATTGTGAGCGAGGCGATGCACGCGCTCGGCATCCCGACGACGCGAAGCTTGGCGGTCGTCACAACGGGGGAGACGATTGTGAGGGAGACGGAATTGCCTGGGGCGGTGTTGACTCGCGTTGCTTCGAGCCATTTGCGCGTCGGGACGTTCCAATACGCTGCGCAATGGGGGACGATAGAGGAGCTGCGCGCGTTGGCCGATTATGCACTCGAGCGCCATTTTCCCAGCTTTGAAGCGACCGAGAATCGTTATTTGTTTTTGCTTGAACAAGTGATTGAACGTCAGGCCGAACTGATCGCCAAATGGCAGCTTGTCGGCTTTGTCCACGGGGTGATGAACACCGACAACATGACGATTAGCGGGGAAACGATCGACTATGGGCCGTGCGCGTTTATGGACACATATAGCCCGGCGACGGTGTTCAGCTCGATTGATACCGAAGGGCGGTATGCGTACGGCAACCAGCCGTACATCGGGGGCTGGAATTTAGCCCGGTTTGCGGAAAGTTTGTTGCCGCTGCTTGATGAGAATGAAGAAAAAGCGATCGCACTTGCCCAAGAGGCGCTTGATCAATATCCGAAGCGGTATCATTGCCATTGGCTTAGCGGGATGAGGGCGAAACTCGGCCTGACTGAAGAGCAGGAGGGAGATGAGGCGCTGGCGGCGGATTTGTTGCGGATGATGGAGGCGCACTGCGCCGATTACACGAACACGTTCCGGGTGTTGACGTTAGGTGAGTATACGGGGATGGCGCTGTTTGACGCCGCCGAGTTTCGCGAGTGGCATGAGCGATGGCAAACAAGGATCAGTCAAGAATCGGTGTCAAAGGAAGAAGCGTATGAGCGGATGCGCCGCCATAATCCGGCCGTCATTCCGCGCAACCACCGGGTCGAAGAGGCGCTTGCCGCCGCGGTCAACGGCGGCGATTACAGCGTGATGAATCGCCTCCTTCAAGCTCTTTCCGACCCGTACGCCTACTTGCCGGAGCAAGAGGAATACGCTGAACTGCCGCCTCCGTCCGACCAACCGTACCGGACGTTTTGCGGGACGTAATGGTGATGACGCTTTCGTTTAGCGGCAAAGGAGAAACGAATCACCTTTTGCATCGTCTAATTTGGATAGAGGTGGTGTGAGTGAAGCGAAATGTTCTTCTCTTTGCCGCGGCGGGAATGCTGTTTGTATGTGCTGCCGCCTTTTCTTCGCAATTGGCTGAGACGGACAAAACAAAAGAACCATATGCGTCGTTTCGCCAGCCTATCATCATCCGCGATTCGGTTGGCGAGCCGCTTTCGCCCCATGTGAAACAAGCAGGGGCGATGGAAACAACGAGCGAGCCACAGCTGCTGCCTAACGTCGATTTAGAACTTCCGATTGTGATCACGAAGATGCCGCATATCGAGGAAACGAAGAAATGAGGCAGAGCGGCTCAGCCAGGACGTGCTTGAAGCATTGAAAGAAGCGATGTTGTCCGGAGACCCGGCCGGAGAGGCGGCGCAGCGGGCGGCCGATTTGCACCGGCAGTGGCTTGGTTTCTGGTGGAACCATTATTCCAAAGAGGCGCACGCCGGCCTGGCGCGCATGTATGTTGAGGACGAACGGTTCAAAGCGTACTATGACCGCGTGCACCCGGGAGCGGCGGAATTTCTCAAAGAAGCGATTTTGATTTATACCGGAATGAAAGATCGTTAAGCAGCAGGCGGCTCGTCCTAAGAATAGGCGGGCCGCTGTTTTTGCTGGTGATGGATGAAGGGGATCGGTTTGCGGTACAATCAAAATGGTGCATAGGGGGGCGCACAAGGGTTGAACATGGCTATGGAAGTGTCACGCAGGATCCATTAGGCATGGCTGGGCATCCTTGGAGTTGGATCCAATTCTGAAAGTTGTCTGTTAGAAGTAGGAGTCAAGGGAAAAAGAAAGGGATGGTTGGATGGAAACACTGAGACAACGGCTACGGTCGATCGACCAAAAAGGCTATAAGGCATATAAAGCGATCGAAGGTACGTATCGGTTCCCAACGTTTACGCTTGCAATTGACCATGTGCAGGGCGATCCGTTCGCTGAGCCGTCGAAAATTCGCGTGATTGTGCCGCGGGCAAAAACCGTGTTGGCGGCGGAGTGGACTGATACGAAGCCTCGACGTATCCGCTGCGAAGACTTGCTTGCGCGCCGCATCCACCATGCATTGCGGCAATGGCCGCTGCAGGCGCGCGGGTCGGGAAAAAGCGGACTTGTTCTGATTGACGCCCCGGGGCAAAAAGTGTTGGAACGGACGGCCGTGCAAGTGGCTGACGAGACGATTGCCGTTTGTTTGTCGGTCGGTTTGCCGGCGAATGGGCGGCGCATTTTGGCGAAAGAAGCCGAGACCATCTTTTTCGAGCAAATTCCATCCGTCATCGAGCGGGCGGTGTACGGCCTTCGGGAAGAGGACATTCGTGCGGCGGTCGAGCTTGCCGATCAGCAGCACGCCATTCGCCGTTATTTGCGCGAACACGGATTGGTGGCGTTTGTCGCGAACGGTGCGGTTTTGCCGCGGGAAAGCGGAGTGAGCGACAAGCCGCTGCAACGTGGAGCGGTGCCGTTTCAAAGCCCGCCGGAGCTGGAGATTGCGATCCCGGTTCCCCACCGCGCCGAACCGATCAAAGGGATGGGGATTCGCCGGGGGATTACGCTCATTATCGGCGGCGGATACCACGGCAAATCGACGTTGCTTCAGGCGTTGGAGCACGGTGTGTATGATCATGTCGCCGGGGACGGCCGTGAGTTTGTCATCACCGACAGCGGGGCGGTGAAAATTCGCGCCGAAGACGGCCGAAGCGTTGCAAATGTTGATATTTCTCCGTTCATCGGCACGCTGCCGCACGGCAAAGAGACGATGCAATTTTCGACGGAAAACGCAAGCGGCAGCACCTCACAGGCCGCAAGCATGATCGAAATGATTGAAGCGGGAGCATCGGCGTTTTTGATTGACGAAGATACAAGCGCGACGAACTTGCTGATCCGCGATGCGCGCATGCAGGCGCTCATCGCGAAAGATGCCGAACCAATCACGCCTTATATTGACAAAGCGCGCCAACTGTTTCATGACTACGGCATTTCGACCGTTCTTGTCGTCGGAGGATTGGGAGATTATTTCGAGATTGCGGATTGTGTGATCAAAATGGAGCAGTACGTTCCATTTGATGTGACCGCGGAAGCGAAGAGAATCGCCGCCCGGATGCCATCGGGACGGAAAACCGAAGGCGGCGATTCGTTCGGCCGCATCCGTGAGCGCATTCCACTGCCTGTGAGTTTGAACAGCCAAAAAGGAAAAAAAGCAAAAGCTGTCGCGCGCGGACGGCACGTTATTCAGTACGGACAAACCGATCTATTGCTTTATGCGCTTGAGCAGCTGGTCGATGACAGCCAGACTCGAGCGATCGCCGCGGCGCTGCTGTATATGGAGCGAAAAGGATGGCTTGATGGGAAGAAAACCATCCGCCAACTGCTCGATGCGATCGAAGAACAATGGGAGCGGCAAGGGCTAGGCTCCGTTTCGTTCCGAAAAGGGAATCCAGGTGAACTCGCCCGCCCGCGCCGCTTCGAGCTGGCGGCGGCGCTTAACCGGCTGCGAACGCTCCGGTGTGTCCAGCAGTAGCCAGCTTGGAAAGGAGAAAGCCGGTTTGCTTTTTCTTGGCGGCGTTTCCGTGGCAGGCTGGGTGACGGTGTTATTTGGGAGGAGGAATGGCTTGGTTTTTGTTTTTCCCAGCTGCAACAAAAAATTAGGGTCCGCAGGATGTGAGGCAAGGGCGTTTGTTTTCCCTGCTGGCCAACGGAACAATGGACGCTCTTGTTTCAACAGGGGAGGCCGCATGCCCGGTATCGGCCCAGGCGCGACCGGTGCGGGGCCACTGCTCTTGTTCCAATAGACGATGCCTCATGCCCCGGCAAATAAAAAACAGCCGGCAAAATGTGAATGAATCCGCTTTCTGTCGACGCCCTTTCGATTTTGCCTCTAGCGCCATCCACCGATTACGGCTATAATAATGTTTATCAGTGCAACGTGGCGGATGGCGGCGGGAAGCCGCGGGTTGGTTAGGGGGATCAGGGCATGAATAAGTCAAAAGGTTGGATGGAATCGGAAATCAGCAAAGCATTAACGAAATGGGAAAAAGATTTTCTCGGCCGCGGCTCGGTATCGGTGAAAACCGACATTTTGCGCGATATGATCATCGTTTCCTTGCACGGCATCCTGACGCCTGCGGAATACGCTCTTTGCGAATCGAAGGAAGGAATGTTGTCCGTGAAACGGTCGCGGACGAGTTTGGTCGAATCCGGAGTCGATGACTTGAAAGAAATGATTTTTGAAATCACCGGAGAGAAAGTGAAAAGCTTTCATACGGATTTAAGCACGAGAACGGGTGAGCGGGTGATCATCTTTAAACTGTTTAATGATTTGGAGAAACAATTGGCGAACGAACCGTCTTCCTGAATATGAAAAAGTGATTTTTTTGATGAAATGTTCATCAAGTTATTGTATAATTAAAACAACTTTTGTATAGTAACTATAGAATAAAATAATGCGGGACATGGTGTCGGGAGCCCTTCAAAAAACCTACATCAGCTTAGGTTCGTTGAAGGGAAACCGATCAGCGTCTGTTGCACGGCGGGAGATCTTCAAACAATCGCGCGGCGACTGGTTGAAGATAAACCGGCTATGGGCAATCGATGGGCAATGGTGTGGCTTTTCGGCCGCCTTGCCTGATTGACATAGCCGGTTTTTCTTTTTCTCCCGAGCGAAGGAAAAGAAACGACGAGGGGAGGAGAACAACATGACAGTGGAATGGTTTGGATGGGGATGGCTCGCTTCGGTTGCGGTTGTGTTCATCAGTGCGGCGATATGGCTCAATCCGCGCGTGCCGGAGCGGTATGTGCACACGCATGTTTGGCTGTTGCTGCTTCCAGGTGTGGCGGCGGCTGCGGGATGGATCGTCGCCAGCAGCTTGGAGGTCGGGCCGTGGCGGTTTGATGCGATCGGTTGGCTCATTGCCGTTTATATTTCGCTCCTCAGTTGGGCGATTCAACGGTTCGCCGTCCGCTACTTGCACGGAGACCGCGTTTATCGGCTCTATTTTTCGCTGTTGACATGGACAACGCTGGCTGCTTCGCTGACGTGGGCAAGCGGTGATGTGCGCCTCATGGCCTTATGCTGGGGGCTGCCGTTGGCCGGGCTTGTGGCGTTAACAGGGCTGAAAAAAGAGTGGCGGCCGGCCCGGTTTGTCGCCCGGCAAATGGCGGCCGTGTTCCTCCTTAGTTGGCTGGCTGTCGCGACCATTGCCATCTGGCTTGGGACGGCGACCGGCGAATGGACGCTCCCATCCGCGTTGGCGGCGGAGCGATTGGTCCATCTTGCTGCGTGGGAAAAAGCGGTGATGAGCGGGCTTCTGATCGTGGCGGCCATCATCCCTGCCGGACAATGGCCGTTTCACCGCTGGCTGATGGAATCGGCGGTGACGCCGACGCCGGTGTCGGCGGTGATGCATGCTGGGCTCGTCAATGCCGGGGGGCTCTTGCTTTGGCGCTTTTCCCCGCTGTTTAGCGGGACGGGGGTGCATATCGCGCTGTTTGCGATCGCCTTTTGCTCGATTTTGATTGGCACGGGCATCAGTTTGGTGCATGTCGACTACAAACGCCAGCTTGTCGCCTCTACGATGGCGCAAATGGGGGTTATGCTTGTGCAATGCGCCCTTGGCGCCTATGGGGCGGCGGTCGTACACTTAGTGCTGCACGGGATGTTTAAAGCAACGCTCTTTTTGCAGTCTGGTTCCGTTGTGCCGCGAATCGGCCGTGCGGCGCTTCCAAGAGGAAACGGCTTGTTTAGGGGAAGTCTTCTCTTCGGAGCGTTGCTTGGAGCCGCCTTTTGGTTCGCCTCCCCGGATGAACCCGCCCGTCTGCTGAGCGCCTTGTTGCTTGGCGCTTCGGCGGCGGTCGCTTGGGGGCGGCTCGCCGATTTCCGCGAAGGACGCTGGATTGGCCTGATGTCGGCCGCCGTTTTAGCGTTCGGTTCGGAAACGGTTCGCCATCAGTTTTTGGCGTTGCTCCATCGCGGAGAAACATCGATGTTTGTGCCGCCCGCATCTTTCGAATGGACGGCTGGCATCTTGTTTGCGGCTGCGGCATTGGCGGCTGTCTTGCTTGCAAACAAGCGCACCTCGGCGCTTGGTGTCCGTTTGTATATGCATCTCGTTCATCTTGGGGAGCCGCGCCCGGCGGCGATGGAGACGCATCCGCGCTATTTGGCATCCTATATGAAGGAGGGAATGGCTCATGAGTAAAAGTGCCACGTCGCTTGAGCGGTCAGCGAAGGAATCGAAGCCCATCGGCGCTGCTATAGAGGAACGTCCGCTTGCTGCCGTCGTCAGCGAGGCGGCGAAAGTGATTGCGCCGCTTTGGCCGATTTCGGCGTTTATCGTCCGTCACCCGTGGATGGGGCTTGAAGAGCGGACGTTTGCTGATGCGGCCGACCGCTTGCAGTGGGCGCATGGAATTGATTTGTATCCGCCAATGGCGGTCTTTCGCGCGGCGCTGGCCAAAGGGGAAATCGACATCGTATTCCTTGAGCGGAGGCTGCAGCGCTGGCTTGACAGCAAGCCGCTTCCCGTGCGGCGCCATAAGGCGGAGCGGCTGTGCCGCGCTCTCCTTTGGGATGAGGCGGTGCCAAACGATGCCCTTCATTCGCTGGAATGGGCCGACCTCGCGCGGGAAACAGCATGGCGTATGGCGCCTGTCCGGACGATGAGCGCCCATCTTCATGGCATGAGCCAACGCCTTAATCAGCAAATCGTCAAATGGTGCAAGCTGTTTTATGACCAACATGCGGCGGCGTGGGCGCTTCCGCATCGCGAACTAGGGTTTTACACGGCATGGCGCCGGCTCGTTGCCGCCGATCCGGCGTTGTCGAAAGAGGAGCGGAAGCGGCTTGCTGATTGGCCGCACGACGGGGAAGAGGCGCTCCGCCAGGCGTTGGCGAAATTAGGGGTTCGCCATGATGAGGCCGCCGCTTATTTCGAGGCGCATTTGTTGGCGTTGCCCGGCTGGGCCGGCATGGTTGTGTGGCAGTCGCGCCGGACGGGCGGCGAAACGAGGGGATTGATCGATTATTTGGCCGTCCGTCTGTCGCTCGAATGGGCGCTTGTGGCGCCGTATTTGCCGCTTGAACGGGAAGATGATGCGGATGGCGATGATGTGCGCTTATTGTTTGCCGCCTGGCTGTATTGGGGAGAGATGACGCCGGAAGAATGGAAGCGCCTGTCCCAAGAGGAGCAGCAAGCCCGCTTGGCTTTTGTGGATCGATTTTGGCGAATTGACCGGTTCCATCTCTGGCTTGAGGCGTGGGAGGATACGTATGAAGCGAGACTGAAAGAAGCGGTATTGATGCGCCGCAAAGCGGATGAGTCGAAGCCGGCCGAGGCGCAGCTGTTGTTTTGCATCGACGTCCGTTCCGAGCCGTTCCGGCGCCATTTGGAAGCGATTGGCCCGTTTGAAACGTACGGCTGCGCCGGATTTTTCGGTTTGCCGATTCAGACGCGCGCCCTTGACAGCGATGATCCTCATCCATCATGTCCGGCGATCGTCGCGCCGCAACATGAAATCAGGGAGACCGCTGCTCCGGAAGAGGCGCGCCCGTACCGCCGACGTCGTGATGCGTTCCGATTCGTCGGGCAGACGTTTAAAAAAATCAAACAACATTTGTTGGCCGGCCTATTGCTTCCGGAAATGAGCGGACTTTGGCTCGGCCTCCATACGCTCGCCCGCAGCGCGGCTCCGTCTTGGGCCGGTCGGGCTGTCCGCCTGGCGGAAGCGGCAGCGGAACAAAAGCCGAAGACCGCCTTGTCTCTCCACCGCCATGGGTGGGATGAATCGACGGGCTTGCCGATCGGCTTCACAACAGAAGAGCAAGTGCAATATGTGAAGCAGCTGCTCGTCAATATTGGTTTGACGTCTTCATTCGCCCCGCTCGTTGTCGTTTGCGGCCATGAGAGCGAGACGGCCAACAACCCGTACGCTTCGGCGCTCGATTGCGGCGCGTGCGGCGGCGCGGCAGGGGCGTTGAACGCCCGCGTCTTTGCGGCGTTAGCCAACTTGCCGGAAGTGCGCGCAGCGCTGGCGGACGAAGGGATCATCATTCCGGATGAAACGGTGTTTGTTCCAGCCGAGCATATGACCACTCTGGATGAATTGCGTTGGCTCGATGTGCCGCTGTTGTCTGAATCAGCCGAGGCGGCGTTTCGAAAGCTGGAACAGGCGCTTCATGAAGCGAGCCGCCGCGCGAACGCCGAGCGGATGACAAAGCTGCCGCATGTTGGGCGGGCTCCGCGTGATCCGGTGGCCGAGGCGCAGCGGCGGGCTGTTGATTGGAGCGAAATCCGGCCGGAATGGGGATTGGCCGGGAACGCCGCGTTCTTGATCGGCCGCCGCCAGCTGACCAAAGAGGTGAACCTAGACGGCCGCGTCTTTTTGCACAGCTACGACTGGCGGGAAGATCCGACCGGGGAGGCGCTCGCCGGCATTATCGCCGGACCAGCGACGGTCGGGCAATGGATCAATTTGCAATATTATGCCTCAACGGCTGTGCCGCATTATTACGGGAGCGGCGACAAAACGATTCAGACGGTCACGGGCGGCATCGGCGTGATGCAAGGGAACGGCAGCGATTTGTTGGCAGGCTTGCCGTGGCAGTCGGTCGCTGCTTCCGACCATAAGCTGTTTCACTCTCCGCTTCGGCTGCTTGTCATCATCGAAGCGCCGTCTCATTATATCGAGCGGCTGCTCAGCGACAATGAACAATTCCGGCGCAAAGTCCAAAACGGCTGGCTCCATCTTGCTTCGATTGACCCCAACAATGGGGAGTGGGTGGATTGGGAAGGGGATCGCCTTGCTTCTGTGCCGCAGTGCTAGAAAAAAACGCTCTGCCGCTTGCCGGTGCTGTCCGGCGGGCGGTTTTTTCTTGAAGCGAGCGAAGGGCACGGGGCGAGATTTGACCATATGCTGCAGCAGTTCCGCGTTGTGGATGAGCGAAATAAGAATAAATGCCGTCTCTATTGCCATTTTAGAAGGCTGGTGAGGGGAATTTGGTTTCACTAAATCGCCCCCCTTTTAGAAGGGAGGTGAAAAATGGGAGCCGCATGCAAATTGGCGGAAATTGCTCAGAAAAGAAACCGGGTGTGGCAAAGCTTCTCTAATTGAGAAACAGCTAGGGCCGACAATGGTTTTCGCTAAATCCCCCGCCCTTTAGAAAACCTTCATGACGATGGCCGCCGCGCGGCGAAAGGGGATGGAATGCTGTTCCTGTGATGAAACGGCAGGAAAAGCAGCAAAAGATCGCGAAATAAATACGTTGCCAGCATCAGTCGAGAAGGAAAGAGGGGTAGGGGGATGAAAACGCAGTTTATCGCCGGGCATGCGCGGCTTCCGGCCGGAATGGCAGCGAAGAGCTTATATGATACGTTAACGATTACGGCGGAAATTGATAAAAAGTACGGGGTGATCGTCGAGGCGTCGTGCACCCTCGCCACTGAACACGGGCGCGATTACATCGCCCGTCTGCTTCGCGGCCATTCGCTGCGCGATGGCATCGACGGTTTGCTCGCTGAGCTTGATGAAGGGTATTTGGGGAAAGCCCATTCTGCCCTTTGTGCAGCGCTGAAAGATTTGTACAAACAATATGGCAAAATGGAGGAGAAAGAGTGATAAGCGGTTGAGAGGGTGTCCCAAAAGGTTCAGGACACCCTTCCTTATTATGAGGGCGAACCTGTTGTGTTCGATTTGACGGGCATTTCCCTTTTGAACGCGACAGCCAGACATGATGGCAACGATGTTCTAGTTTTCATTCGGCCGCCATGCCGGCAGTGTTTTGCGCAGCGGTTTGTCCTGACGATAGCCAAGCACGTATTCCGCTTGCATGATCGTGTGGATTTCCCGCGTTCCTTCGTAAATGACCGGCGCTTTCGAGTTGCGCAAGTAGCGTTCGACCGGGTATTCGTTCGAATAGCCGTAGGCGCCGTGGATTTGCACGGCATCATCGGCGGCTTTGTTCGCATAGTCGCAGGCGATCCATTTGGCGAGCGATGTTTCGCGGGTGCAACGCCGGCCTTCGTTTTTGAGAAAACCGACTCTATAGACGAGCAGGCGGCTGATTTGCAAGCCGGCTTCCATTCGGGCGATCATTTGCTGAACGAGCTGATGGCGTCCGATTTCTTTGCCGAACGTTTTTCGCTCATGGCAATATTTCACGCTTGCTTCAAGACACGCCATAATGAGGCCGACCGCGCCGGCAGCGACGGTGAAGCGGCCATTGTCAAGCGCCGACATGGCGATTTTGAATCCTTCGCCTTCTTCGCCGAGCAAGTTTTCTTTCGGGACGCGGACGTTGTCAAAAAACAGCTCGCCTGTGTTGCCGGAGCGGATGCCTAGCTTCCCTTTGATCGGACGCGATGAAAAGCCGGGCATCGTCCGCTCGACGATGAAGGCGGAAATGCCGCGATGTTTTTTCGATTTGTCCGTGTAGGCGAACACGAGAAAGTGATCGGCGATGTCAGCAAGGGAAATCCACGTTTTTTGCCCGTTTAAAATATAGTCATCTCCGTCGCGGATGGCGGTTGTTTGGATCGAAGCGACGTCCGAGCCGGCGTTTGGCTCGGTCAGGCCGAACGCGCCAATTTTTTCCCCGCGCGCTTGCGGGACGAGATATTTTTGTTTCTGCTCTTCCGTTCCCCATTGCAAAAGGGTGAGGCTATTAAGACCAGTGTGGACCGACACGGCGGTGCGAAACGCCGTATCGCCGCGCTCGAGCTCTTCGCAGACGATGGCGAGCGAGTTGTAATCCATTCCCATGCCGCCGTACTCCTCCGGAATGCAGACGCCCATTAGATTGAGTTCGGCGAGCCGTTTGAAAATGTTGCGGTCAAATTCGCCGCGCTCATCCCATTCTTTGATGTACGGCATAATTTCTTTATCGACGAATTTGCGCACCGTTTGCCGAAGCATTTCTTGTTCGGGTGTAAAGTCGAAGTTCATCATCGTTTCCATCCCCCTCTATGCATCCGTTTGTTGTATAAAGCCGATATCGGTATGACCGCGTTTTCTTTGCAACGGCGGGCAGCCGGCCGCGGCAGGAAGCAACGACTTCGCGTTAGTCATGGCGACTTGGCATCACAGTTTTCGGGTGTTGGCCCGTTTCGCCATAACGCTTCAGCCTCGCGGTTATGCTCGCCGGCCAGCGGCGGCGGCAGCCGGTAGGACACCGGCGTTTCCGACAGTTTGATCGGACTGGCGACAAGTTTCAGCTTCCCGACGGTTGGATGATGCACTGTAACCGTCATCTCGCGCGCCGCCGTTTGCGGATGGTGGAACAGTTCATCGAGCGTCTGCACCGGTCCGCACGGAATGCCTTTTTCAGCGAGAAGGCGCTGCCACTCGGCCCGCGAACGCTGCTTGATCTCTTCGTTCAGCCGCCGGTTTAGTTCATCTCGGTGGGCGACGCGGCTGGGGTTGGTTTGAAACCGAGGATCGGATCCGATCGAGCGGTCCGACAACAACGAACAAAGCGCTTGAAACTGCCGGTCATTGCCGATGGCGATGACGATCGGTCCGTCGCTTGCCTCGTATGTGGAGTACGGGGCGATGTTCGGATGTTCATTGCCAAGCGGCTTCGGGACGTCGCCGGACAACAAATAATTGGCGGCGACATTCACAAGCGCGCTCACGGCGCAGTCAAACAAAGCGAGATCAATTTTTTGCCCGCGCCCCGTTTTTTGGCGGGCCCAAAGCGCCGCTTCGATCGCGATGGCGGCATACAGGCCGGTGAATACATCCGTGACGGCGACGCCGACTTTGAGCGGACCGGTGTCCGCGGTGCCGTTAATGCTCATCCAGCCGCTCATCGCTTGAATGATGTAGTCGTACCCGGCAAGCGGAGCGAGCGGTCCCGTCTCGCCAAAACCGGTGATGGAGCAGTAGATGAGGCGTGGGTTGAGGCGCGACAACGCTTCATAGCCAAGCCCCCACTGTTCCATCGTTCCGGTCTTAAAATTGTGAATGAGGACATCAGCTGTTTCGGCGAGGCGGCGAATCGTCTCTTGTCCTTCTGCCGATTTTAAATTGACGGTGATGCTTCGTTTGTTTCGATTGACGGCGGTATAGTAAGCGCTCATGCCGTTTTGAAACGGCGGCCCCCAAAACCGGGTGTCATCCGATCCCCCGGGGGCCTCCACTTTGATGACATCAGCGCCTAAATCGCCTAAAATCATCGTCGCATACGGGCCGGCCAATACGCGCGACAAGTCGAGCACACGCACACCATCAAGCGCCCCTGTCATTATGTTCCCCTCCTTTCGGTTTTCATGCAAAAAGCCGGTTCCTATACAGCGTGCAAGATAGGAACCGGCTTGAACGGACTGAGAAGGCGTCTCGGCGCGGAGATGCCGTCAGACCGCACAGTTCTTTTGTGATCGATGTAGGAAAGCAAACCGCCGACATTGCCTGTCAGGCAACGGGGCTGTCTGACAGATGGTAGAGGCCGTCCGGTCTGCACAAGCGGCCGAGCTGGCAGGAGACGGCTGCCCTATATGTTTTATTATAGTTATTTGTTTGATAATTGTAAATAGTTAAACGACAAATTTGCCAGTGAAAGTCGGCGCGAGATGGGAAGGAGAGTTCGATTGCCGCGCCTTTGGACAAAACGACGCGAAAAAGGCGCAACATTCGCCCGAATTTCTATATAATTGTAGAGAAAGGGGAATTGATGACGCAAAGGAAGTGATCAGGCATGTTTCGAGTGTTAATCACGACAGACGCCAATTATCTTCCGCCATTAAAAGTCTTGATGCATTCGCTGTTTTGCAATAACCGGCGCCCGTTTACGTTTTACTTGCTTTACTCGCGCATTGCCGAGCATGAGCTTCAGGCGCTTGGCGAGTTTGTCCGCCGTCAGGGGCATGAGCTCGTGCCGATATACGTTGACCCGGAGCTGTTTCATGACGCCCCCGTGTTTCGCCATTATACCGTCGAGATGTACTACCGATTGGCGGCGCATTTGTTTTTGCCGCCAGACGTCGACCGTGTCTTGTACCTTGATCCGGATATTGTGGCGATCAACCCGATGGATGAGTTGTATGACATGGACTTTGAAGGGAACTTGTTCATTGCGGCTGAGCATACCCATTCGACGAAGGTGGCAAACTTGTTCAACAAGTTGCGGTTAAAAACGCCGAACGCGAAAGGATATTTCAATACGGGTGTGATGATGATGAACATTGCGATGATGCGTGAACACGTTCGGCTTGCGGACATTTACCAGTTCATCCGCGACAACCGGTTCAAGCTTGTTCTTCCCGACCAAGACGTGTTAAACGGGTTGTACTGGGACAAAATTAAACCGGTCGACGGCTACCGCTACAACTACGACGCGCGCTATTATGACTTTTTGCAGCTGTTGCCCAACCCGAAACATGATTTAGCTTGGATTGAGGAAAACACCGTTTTTATCCATTATTGCGGCAAGGAGAAACCGTGGAAAGACAATTACAAAGGGGAGCTTGGACGGTTTTATAAACGGTACAGCCAAGTGTTGGAGCTCGAAGGAGAGGCGACGGTGTAGCGCGATTTCGAGAACACGTTTAAAGGGAAAAGGTGCCCCGCAAAAGCGGGGCACCCTGTTTGGTTACTGTTTGCGCTCTTGCCGGCGGATGCCGGCTGCGGCCGCGCGCGCTTGCGCTTCGAGGTCTTCGTGGTCGGCAAATTCTGCCGAGTATTCGACATCAATGCCGTCAGATTTCAGCTGTTTCGGCACTTGCGGCAAAGTTGCTTTGTTTTTGTCGCGCGTCCGTTGTCCACGAGAACGGCCCATCCCCCATGCCCCCCTATTGCAAAGTGTGAATCGTATGATTCATTCATTAGGATGGCATGGACGGCGCCGCTGTATAAATAGCAATCGTTTCTAGCGGCGCGCTTTTTTGTCTGTATAGCCGCCCGCCTGATCCGCCATTTTAAAATCGCGGGCGTAGCTTACTTCTTGCGCGCTCGTCAATGTATGTTTCACTTTTTCGCGCTTCCGTTTTTCCGCCATCGCTTATTCCCTCGCTTTGCATTCATATTCCTTTAGTTCCATTTTGCGCGAAACACGGTGTTTTTATGCACGCAAAAAAGAGGATGTCCGTTTGGACAGCCTCTTTTTGCATTCAATTCGCTCTCCTATGGCTTATGCCTCTTTGCGCTGTTCCTCTTCGAGCGCGAAGGAGGGATGGCGCATCGTATAGAGCGTGTAGTTGTCTTTCGTAATTTCATACAAATTGTATACATCCGCGCCGATTTGCTCGAGCAGCGCCCGCCGCGTTTCATTGGCCGGCGTGACGTACGGAAGCTTTTCCGCCGCTTTGATCGAGCGGATGTTGACTTTGCGGATGCGCAAAAACACCGTGTCGATCGACAACTCATAAAACAGCTCATGGAAAAACGCTTCTTTGGCGCGCCGATTGTAGCCGAGCCCATGGTACGGCTTGCCGAGCCATGTGCCTAAAAAGCCGGCGCCATCTTGAATGTCAAAGAGGCTGATCGTTCCGATCGGGTTTCCCCATTCGTCCAAAATGGTGCGCGAAATGAGCTCACCGCGTTCTTCCGCTTCAATAAGCTGTTTCGTCATGAATAAAAATTCTTCGTACGAGCTGGCCTTTTGGCGCACGAAAGGGAAGACGTCCGGATGCACCATCAGCTCGTACAGCGCATGGCAGTCTTGCAGCTCGCGTTTTTTCAACATGGCCAATCCCTCCTTCGGATGCCGAGGGCAGCCTCCTAGCGGGAGCCCACCCTCGAAATTTTTTTATTAAAACTTCATTAAAAAAATTTCGGGGTGGGAATCGAACCCACTAGAACCAGCGCGAGCGCTGGTGGCGCACCATTTGCCTTCCCCATTGTTCCTGTTCGTATGCGGTTATCAGCGACAACTGGTCTAAGGTCTTCTTTATCATACACGATCGGAGGCAAAAAGGAAATTGTTTTTTTGTTAATTTTTTTTGGATATTTTTTGTCGGTCATGCGGCAAAAGCAAATCGATGAGACAGTCTTCCAACGTTGGAAACGAAAAGCGAAAGCCGGCTTGCAATAGCTTCTCTGGAATGACGCGCTGCCCTTTGGTGACGAGCATGCTCATTTCGCCAAGGAGAAGGCGAAGCGTCCAAGCGGGAATCGGAAGCCAATGCGGGCGGTGAAGAAGCCGGGCGGCGGTCAGGCCAAACTCTTTCATTTGCACTGGATGGGGCGCAGTGAAATTGATGGGGCCGGACAGCTCCTCGTGTTCGATGATGTACGAGACCGCACGCACGACGTCTTCAAGATGAATCCATGACAGCCATTGCCGTCCGCTGCCGATTGGGCCGCCGACCAACAACCGGTACGGCTTGATCATCATCGGCAAGGCGCCGCCATGTCGGGCAAACACGACGCCAAAGCGAGCGTAGACGGTGCGGACGCCAAGCTTCTCGATCGGACGGGCCGATGCTTCCCATGCTTGGACGGTCTGGGCTAGAAAGTCGCCGCCGTAATCGATCGTTTGCTCGGTAAATGTCGCGGAGTCCGAAGTGCCATAAATGCCGATGGCGCTGGCGTTGATAAAGAGCGCAGGGCGTTCGGCCAGCGAACGGATGTAGTTCGTCATCGCTTCTGTCGCTTGAAGGCGGCTGTTGAGAATCACCTCTTTTTGCTTTGCTGTCCAGCGTTTTCGATTGAGCGGCTCTCCGGCTAAATTGATGGCGACATCGATTGCTGTCGGTTTTTCATCGCCGTCGAAGGAAAGGTAGTGAATGCGACCTTCTGAAGGTTGGGGAGAACGGGTGAAAATGTAGATGTCATGCCCTTCCTTGGAAAAATGGCGGGCGAGCGCCCGGCCGATCAAGCCGGTGCCGCCGTTGATGGCGATGCGCATCTTGATTCCCCTTCCATATGATATAGTTTATGATTTCTCTTTTCGTGTCAGAAGTTCCTGCTTATGATACGATAAAATAAGGGGGACAAACAATGGGAACGATTGCCGACATTGCCGCAACAGAACAAAACGGTGAACGATTTTGGATTATCGTGCACCGTGACGGCGCACCGCCGTTGAGATTGACCATTGATCAAGATGTACTGCTTCAATTCCGCCTGAAAAAAGGGATGGAGATCAGCGACGACTTGCTTCAACATATTATGCATGCTGATGAGGTGAAAAAGGCATATCAGCAGGCGCTTTACTTTTTGGCGCACCGGATGCGCTCGGAACATGAGGTCGCGGCGCACTTGCGAAAAAAAGGCGCTTCGGATTCGGTGATTGAGAAAGTGCTCAAAAAACTTCGCGCCGAGCGGTATGTCGATGACGAGGCGTTCGCGACCGCTTATGTGCGCACCCAAAAAAAGACGTCGGCGAAAGGGCCGCTTCTTGTCCGCGCTGAACTGGAACGGCTCGGCGTGCCGGGCCGCTTGATCGAGCAAAGTTTGGCGGAGTATACGTTGGCTGAACAGGTGGCCGTCGCCCGCTCGCTTTACGAAAAGGCGAAAAAGCAACGGCGGGCAGAATCGGCGCGCGCGTTTTTGGAACGAGTGCGGCAGCAGCTGATGCGCAAAGGGTTTTCGCATCAGGTGATTGCCGCCGTTTTGGCGGAGGGCAGTGCTCACACTGAACAAGAAGAAAGGGAAGCGCTCCGTGTTCAGGCGGAGAAAGCGCACCGCCGCTACGCGCACCACCCGCGCCCGCTTTATGAGCAAAAAATGCGCCAAGCCCTTTATCGAAAAGGGTTTTCCCTCGACTTGATCGATGAATGGCTGCGCCGGCAAGACAGTGAGGAAAGCGAAAAAGGGGGATCGCGACCATGAAAGAGCAGCAAAAACGGTACAGCGAAATGACGAAAGAAGAACTGCAACAAGAGATCGCCGTGTTGACGGAAAAGGCGCGAAAGGCGGAGCAGATGGGCATGGTGAACGAATACGCCGTCTACGAGCGGAAAATCGCCATGGCGAAGGCGTATATGCTCAATCCAGCAGACTTTCCACCGGGAGAGATTTATGAAGTGGAAGGGGCGCCAGGGGAGTATTTTAAAGTGCGCTATTTGAAAGGAGTGTTCGCCTGGGGTTGGCGGTTGAAAGGAAACGGAGAGGAGGAGGCGCTGCCGATTTCACTGCTTCGCAAGCCGAATTTGCCTCAATCATGACGGGCGGGACAAGGTCACAGTCGGACGGAAAGAGAGCCTAAAAACCTAGGGAGGGTGTCTCCCTAGGTTGTTCCGCTACGACTGCTTGCGCGTCTGCCGCTCTAAAATGATGAGGTCGAGCGCTTGCTGCGTTTCGCCGTTCACTTGCGAGTGGGCGTGTTTTGGATTGGCCCACGGCTGCCCGAACGGATTGGAGTAAAAGTTGTCATAAAATTTTTTGCGCCGATGGTGACCCATGATTGTTCACCTCGCTGCGGAATGTGCCGGGGGAGTGCGGCGAACGATGCCGTGCTCCCCCTTCCATGTTAAAAGAAATCGCTTCGTTCGCCGGAGGCGCCCATTCGTTCTTGCGGGTGGGTGTTGGTCGTGCCGTCGGCCCGCTTCGAGGCGTACTCGGCCTTGGCGCGCGGTTCGCCTTCGAGCTTGTTGTTGTTTTGGTTCGGGAAGTTGTGCGCTTTGTTCCGCACGGCACATTCCCTCCTTAACGGCGTGCTCGTGTTGGATGGCCAACACGTATTTTTATTATGGGACACCCTGTAGCGCTTATGTGTGGCAATGATTGGGACGGAGCCCATCAGCTGTTTGGAGCAAGTTCGAGCTTTTTGCGCAGCTTGCCTTCGCTGAAAATCCAGCCGGTGTATGAGCTGACAATATTGAGATTGCGGTCGAGCTGGACGACAGCGACAAACGGGTAATACCCTTTGCTTCGATAGCGCAAATCAGTAAAGCGCACTTCATAGTAATCATCGTATTCGAAATAAAGACGATCATGGTAGAGAAAATCAAAACAGCATTTTTCCTCGTTAATACCATACGTCTCTTTGAGCAACATTGCTGTCATGTTTGTCTTTAAAAGTCAAGATGAACCCAAAGATTCAAAAAAGGAACCGATGGATAGACAGTGGAGTGAGAAAAGGAAACAGGAAGCAAACCGTTCGTCAAACCAAAAGGAAGCGCTTCAACCAAAAACGAAAAGCGCCCCGCATAAGGCGGGACGTTTTGTTGATCATCTCGAACGGAGAAGCTCCCCACTTCAACGTCTATATAGGGTAAGTGGGGAGCATTCCATGCTGTTGGAAGATCGGTTCACTATCCATTCTTTTGGTGCTCATTGGTCAACTGTCCTTTTCTCTGCCAGCCGATCGATCAGCCGTCATTTCTGAACCGTTTGCCGATCGCTTTGAGAGCGGACAGGAAAAAGCGGATCGCGCGGTTGATGTCCGGGTCATTGATGGCTTTAAGCAAATCAAACAACCCGATTTTTTTTGTTTCGACGGAGTTTTGTTCGTACGCCTCCATCGCGCCGGCGGCGATGTGCTCAAGCAGCTTCGCCGTTTTCTCCGGATCAAGTGAAGCGGCAAGGTCAGCTATGGCGAACGCATGGTTGATCATCGTTGTCACTGGTTTTTGATTGAGCTGGCCAACGACGATTTTCGCCACGTCTTCCCGCGCTTTCAACAAGGCGTTGGCCGCTTCGAGCAGGCCGCTTTCATGGAGCTGCTCGATGAACTCCAATAGCTCGCGGACCGCCTCTTCACTGTCGCCGACAGCGGCTTTCAGCTTGGCCAGCGCTTCAGCTCGTTTTTCTTCCTCAGTCATTTGGCGCTTTTGAATGGTGGTAATCGGCTTAGCCACCGATCGTCACCCCCTTGTTTTCCTCAGTGAGCGGCACGTAGTCGCTCCGCCGCCACTTCCGCTCCACTTCGACGCCGTTTTGCGGATGGCGCTTTTTAAAGCGCGGATTTGTACGCGGCAGAGGCGTCTTGCCGGATCGTTCAATGACTTCCATGCGCACGCGGGCTTGTTTGTAAGCCGGCGTGTTCGTGCGATGGTCGGTCTGCGGGCCGGTCAGCATGTTAATGGCGCTTTCGTTTGCGGTGGAGTGCATCGGCAAGAATAGTTCATTGCCTCTGACTCGATCGGTGACGAGCACGCGCACTTTGACGCGGCCGTACGGCGAGATGAGTCGAACGAGCGCCCCATCTTCAATGCCGCGCTCTTTGGCGAGCTCAGGGGATACTTCGACGAACACTTCTGGAAATTTATGTTCGATGCCTTTTGATTTGTACGTCAAGTTTCCTTCATGGAAATGTTCGAGCAATCGGCCGTTGTTCACAAGCAAATCGTACTCTTCTGGATATGACGCCGGTTCGACCCAATCGGCTAACGCAAATCGGGCTTTGCCGTCCGGGAAGTTGAACCGCTCTTTGTACAACAGCGGCGTATCAGCGCCGTCGTGGCTGCCCCAGCAAAGGCTGTTCCAGCCCTCGAGCCGGTCGTAATGCGCTTGTGAGTACAGTGGAGCGAGGCTGGCAATTTCATCCATGATTTCTTTCGGACCGGCGTAATTCCAATCGGCGCCAAGCCGCTTCGCGATTTCTTGAATGATCCACCAGTCTGGCTTGGAGTCGCCAAGAGGCTCCAGCGCTTGGTAAAAACGTTGGATGCGGCGCTCGGTATTCGTGAACGTTCCTTCTTTTTCCAAACTTGGCGCTGCTGGCAAGATGACATCGGCAAATTGCGCTGTTTTTGACAAGAAAATGTCTTGAACGACAACAAAGTCAAGCTTTGCCAACGTCTCTTGCACATGGTTGGCGTTGCAGTCGACAAGCGCCATATCTTCGCCGACGATATACATCGCTTTCAGCTCGCCGCGCTCGGCCGCTTCGAGCATTTGGATGTTGTCAAGGCCTGGTTTCGCATCGATGCGGACGCCGTACGCTTTTTCAAACTTCGCGCGCGCGGCGTCATCGGTGACATGTTGGTAGCCAGGCAGCCACGCAGGAAGCGAGCCCATGTCACAGGCGCCTTGGACGTTGTTATGGCCGCGGAGCGGGAACGCGCCGGCGCCCGGGCGCCCGTAGTTGCCGGTTGCGAGCAATAAGTTCGAAATCGCCGCCGATGTGTCGCTGCCGCCCGTGTTTTGTGTCACACCCATGCCCCAGAGGACGCACGTGCCGTCCGCTTCATGGATCATTTCGGCGATGCGGATGAGGTCGGCTTTGGCGACGCCGGTGACTTGTTCGGCATAATCAAGCGTATATTTTTCCAACAATTGTTTAAACTCTTCAAAGAAATGGACGCGTTCGCGAATGAACGCCTCATCGTGCCAGCCTTGGTCGATGATGTATTTTGTCACGGCCATCAGCCATACTTGGTCGGTGCCTTGTTTCGGGCGGATGAACAGGTCAGCCCGCTCCGCCATTTCATTGCGGCGCAAGTCCGCGACAATGAGTTTTTGTCCGAACAGTTTATGCGCCCGTTTGACGCGGGTGGCGATGACCGGATGCCCTTCGGCCGGGTTGGCGCCGATGATGATGACAAGGCCAGCCGAGGCGATGTCGTGAATCGTGCCGGAATCGCCGCCCATTCCGACCGTGCGGAACAAGCCGTCGGTCGCGGGAGACTGGCAGTAGCGCGAACAGTTGTCGACGTTGTTCGTTTCAAATACTTGCCGCGCGAGCTTTTGCATTAAATAGTTTTCCTCGTTGGAAATTTTGGATGATGAAATAAAACCGATGGCGTTGCCCCCGTATTGCCGCTTGATCGCGCCAAGTTTTTCGGCAACTAGATCGAGTGCTTCTTCCCATGTCGACTCGACGAACACATCGCCTTTGCGAATGAACGGTTTCGTTAGGCGCTCTTCGCTGTTGACGAAATCCCAGCCGAATTTTCCTTTGACGCATGTGGAAATCGCGTTGACCGGCGCTTCGGATACAGGCTGGACTTTTAAAATTTTCCGCCCTTTCGTCCATACTTCAAACGAACAGCCGACGCCGCAGAACGTGCAAACCGTTTTCGTCTTTTTGATTCGCTGTTCGCGCATGGCCGCTTCGATTTCAGAAATGGCAAAAATGCTCGTATAGTTCGGTTCAACCTCTTTGACAAAGTCGATCATCGGATTGAGCACGTCTTTATCTAGGGCGGTCAGAAACCCGGCTTCGCCAAGCATCGATTTTTCCATTAACGCGTTGCACGGGCAGACGGTGACGCAATGCCCGCAGCTGACGCACGACGATTCGTTGATCGGCACTCCGCCGTCCCAAACGACGCGCGGCCGTTCCGCTTCCCAATCGATCGAAAGTGTTTCGTTCACTTGCAAGTTTTGGCACGCCTCGACGCATTGCCCGCAGGCGATGCATTGGTTCGGGTCGTAGCGGTAAAACGGATGCGACATGTCGACTTCGGACGGATCGACTTTCGGCCGGTACGGATACGTTTGATGTTCAATTTGCATCACTTCCGCCGTGTTGTGCAGCTTGCAGTTGCCGTTGTTGTTGTCGCACACCGTACAGTACAAGAGATGGTTTTCCAACAAGCGGTCCATCGCTTCTTTTTGCGCCGCTTTCGCCCGCGGCGAGTTGAGCTCGACGACCATGCCGTCCTCAACCGGAGTCGCACAGGCGCGAAGCAGCGTTCCATTGACTTCGGCGATGCACGTGTCGCACGTCTGAATGGCGCCAAGCTCTGGTGTATAACAAACTTGCGGATGCGGAATGCCGTGTTCATTGACGACTTCCAAAATCGTCATCCCGGGCTTGGCGGGGCAGGCACGCCCGTTGATAGTGACCGTCACCGTTTGCGTTTCCATCGTCGTTCCCCCTTTGTCAAAATAAAAAACTCCACCAGCGACGAGACGAATGCTTCATCGTGGTGGAGTAGTTCTTTAGCATCACAGTACTAAACAACCAATCCAAACTTTTTATATTTAGTAGAAAAATAACAAGGCCGCTTCTTGCCTTATTATTTTTCCACTATGTATACATTTGCTATAGTTTATTATAGTACGGCGAAACGAAGAACACAACGGATGGATCGGAAGTTTTTCTGCTGAGCGCAAGGAGGGATGAGAATGTCAAGAAAAGAAGCCGCTTTCAACGATATTGTGCGCAAAGTGCGCAAACAGCTGTTTGGCAAAGGGCCGGAGCGAATCAAAACGTATTTTGTTGACAATTTGGCGATCACCATTTTGCACGGCAATTTGACGCCGACGGAAAAATTTATCGCCCGCACGCCGGAAGGGCGGGACATGGTGCATGCGGCGAGAACGAAAATGATTCAAGATGTATACGCCCAGCATGTGCCGGACGGCATGGAAGAGCTTGTCGGTTCGAAGCTTCTTTATTTGTTCAGTGATATTAAAGTGGAAGAGGATATGGCTGTTTCCGTTTTTGTATTTGAAAAACCGATTGAATTGTGACGATTTTGTGAACAGAAACAATTGTTTTTCGCTGCCGTTCGTGGTATGCTTATGAATGTTAGCAACATGGAAATAGGAGAAGCCTTGCCGGCTAAACGGTTTTGCCGCTTGGCAGGCAGGTTTCGGAAACGGATGTGCGTTGGTTTCGCTGCAGAAGTGCTGGGCGCAAACTACCGCCGCTTTTCGCTGACAGGGGTGAGTTTGTTCTCCTGTCCGGAAGGCGGCGGCTTTATTTTGCATGGAAAGGGGGAATGGCAAGGTGAGCGGGTTTGCGGCGAAACGGCGGCCGATCGTGAAGTACCGGAACAGGCGCTTCATTGAGGAGGAAGATGAGATTGCGCTCGAGTTTCCGTTGACCGTGATGGTCAACGGCGAGGAGTTCGCGACGGTCGTTTGCACGCCGGCGCATCTAGATGAATTGGTAATCGGATTTTTGGCCTCGGAAGGAGCCATTCGGACGTACAGCGACATCAAAGGGATGACCATTGATGGAGAGCGGGGCTTTGCTTATGTCGAACTCGCCGCAGGCGGACTGCCGGCCAAACAGTTTTACGCCAAGCGGTTCATCGGCTCTTGTTGCGGAAAAAGTCGGCAGTTTTATTTTTACAATGACATGAAGACGGCGAAAACGATCGTCGGCGGCATCGCCGTGAAGGCGGATGACTGCATTCACCTCATGGAAGTGCTGCACGAGCAGTCGACGGACTTTGCGGCGACGGGCGGTCTTCACAACGCCGCGCTCGCCACGCCGGACGGGATCGTCGTTGCCCGCTCTGACATTGGGCGTCACAACGCGCTTGATAAACTGTATGGCTATTGCCTGCGCCATCAAGTTGCGATGAAAGACAAGCTCATCGTATTCAGCGGCCGCGTTTCGTCGGAAGTGCTATTAAAGGCGGCGAAAATGGGAGTGAGCGTCCTGCTCTCGAAATCGGCGCCGACGACGCTGGCCTTAGATTTGGCGGATGAACTCGGCATAACCGTCGTTGGCTTTTTGCGCGGACAGGCGTTTAACGTGTATACGCATGAGAGTCGGATCATAATTGGATGAAAGGGGAGGAGAGGCTGTGAAAAACCGTTGGCTCATTGCGTTATCGGCCGTCGGCATTCATATTTCGATTGGGTCTGTTTATGCGTGGAGCAATTTTACCAATCCATTAAAACAACTGTTTGGATGGTCCGATCAGGAAGTGGCGCTCACGTTCAGCATTGCGATTTTATTTTTAGGATTGTCGGCTGCGTTTCTTGGCCATTTTGTTGAAAAGCACGGACCGCGGAAATCCGGGCTATTGGCCGCCATCTTCTTTGGCCTCGGGGTGACGGGTTCCGGATTGGCTGTGGCGCTTGGCTCGAAATACTTGCTGTATTTGTTTTACGGTGTGTTGGGTGGAATCGGGCTTGGCGTTGGGTATATTGCGCCGGTGTCGACGCTCGTTAAATGGTTTCCGGACCGCCGTGGCTTGGCTACGGGTCTGGCGATTATGGGGTTCGGTTTTGCCGCAGCGATCGCGAGTCCGGTGATGAACAGTTTGATTGCCTCCGTCGGCGTCCAAAATACGTTTTTCATTTTAGGGATTACGTATTTTGTCATTATGACGTTATCTTCTCTTTATTTAGAAAAACCGCCGGAAGGATGGCTGCCGGAAGGATTTCAGGAAAAAGTGAAGGCCGGAAAAGCCAAACCTTCGCTTGATTTGGCGCAATTGACGGCCAATGAGGCTGTCAAAACAAGACGGTTTTGGTATTTATGGTTCATGCTGTTTATTAACGTGACGTGCGGCATTGCCGTTTTGGCAGTGGCGAAACCGTTGGCGGTGGAAAGCATCGGCATCAGCCAAACGGCAGCGGCGGCACTGGTTGGCGCCATCGGGGTGTTTAACGGGTTAGGGCGCATCGGTTGGGCGTCGGCTTCCGACTATATTGGACGGCCAAATACGTACACGACGTTTTTCGTTTTGCAAATTTTGATTTTCTTCCTGTTGCCGAACGTATCCATCAAATGGCTATTTATCATTATGTTGACGATTGTCTACACGTGTTATGGCGGCGGATTTGCCTGTATTCCGGCGTATATCGGCGATTTGTTCGGCACAAAGCAACTCGGTGCCATTCACGGCTACATTTTGACCGCTTGGGCCGCGGCGGGTCTCGTTGGACCGATGTTTGCCGCGTATATCAAAGACACGACCGGTTCTTACGAAGGGAGCTTGGCCTTTTTTGGCGGATTGTTTGTCATCGCTTTCATCATCTCGTTGCTCGTGCGCATCGATATTCGCCGACTGCGCGCTCAACATGAACAAATCGCCTATGTCTCTGCGGCTAAAGAAAGTTGAAAACGATTTCCTTCCGTTTCCTCCCTCGGCGTGCGGCAAGCCCTGCCGGGGGTTTTTTTGATATAATAAGGTGGACAATAGGCATCATGGGGGAAACTTTGCATGACGAGAGAAACAAAGCGATTTCCAGCGCGCGAGTTTCAGCGCGATTTGCTTGACTGGTTCGCCCGCGAGCGCCGCGACCTGCCGTGGCGGAAAGACCGCGACCCATACAAAGTATGGGTGTCGGAAGTGATGCTGCAGCAAACGCGCGTCGAGACGGTCATTCCGTATTTTGAACAGTTTATCGATCGGTTTCCAACGTTGGAGGCGCTCGCTGACGCTGATGAGGATGAGGTGCTGAAGGTGTGGGAAGGACTCGGCTATTACTCGCGCGTGCGCAACTTGCACGCGGCGGTGAAAGAAGTGAAAACGCGCTATGGCGGCAAAGTGCCGGACGATCCAGATGAATTTTCTAGACTGAAAGGAGTCGGGCCGTATACGGTCGGGGCGGTGTTGAGCCTCGCTTATGGCGTCCCGGAGCCGGCTGTTGACGGCAACGTAATGCGCGTCTTGTCGCGTCTGTTTCTCGTAACAGACGATATTGCCAAACCGTCGACGAGAAAACGATTTGAACAAATCGTCCGCGAAATTATGGCGTACGAAAACCCGGGAGTGTTTAACGAGGCGCTGATTGAGCTCGGCGCTCTTGTTTGCACGCCGCGACGCCCGTCGTGCCTTCTTTGTCCGGTGCAAGCCTACTGCCAAGCGTTCGCCGAAGGGGTGGCGGAAGAGCTGCCGGTGAAAACGAAAAAAACAACGGTCAAGCAAGTGCCGATCGCCGTCGCGGTGCTGGCCGATGATGAAGGCCGCGTTCTCATTCGCAAGCGCGACAGCACTGGTTTGCTTGCGAACTTATGGGAGTTCCCCAGCTGCGAAACGGACGGAGTGGATGGAAAAGAGAAGCTCGAGCAAATGGTTGGCGAGCAATACGGCTTGCAAGTAGAGCTTATAGAATCGATCGTTTCGTTTGAGCATGCGTTTTCCCATTTAGTCTGGCAGTTGACCGTGTTTCCCGGCCGCCTGATCAGCAGCGAGTCCACCAAGGAGCCTTTTCGGCTTGTGTCTGAGGATGAGCTCGAGGCGTACGCCTTTCCGGTATCCCATCAACGTGTTTGGCGCGAATATAAAGAATGGGCGGGCGGAGTGCGCCGCCCTGATTAATCAGGCACCGGCATCGTGCCGTGTGTATACGTTGCTTCACGGCGCCCAAGGCCGCCGCGCGCTTCGATTTCCTCGATGATTTCGCGGTGAATCGTCTGCCCTTCGACGTTTAAATATGGAGCGATTTGTTGGAACGAATGATGAAAATAAGCGAGTTCGTCATCGGTCCATTCCGTTTTCGGAATCATCGACAGCTCAGTCATATCGCGGCCGACGTACATAGGCAGCTCCTCCCTCGTCTATGGAATTCGGCTATATTATATGTATAAGGAGTGAAAAACATGAGCGGAAAAGTAGCAGTGGTCACCGGCAGCAGCCGCGGCATTGGCAAAGCGATCGCCTTGCGGCTGGCCAAGAAAGGATATGATATTGTTGTCAATTACGCCCGCAGCAAAACCGCCGCCGAAGAAACGGCGCACGAAATTGAAGCGCTCGGGAGAAAAGCGCTCGTCGTGAAAGCGAACGTTGGTGACGTTGGGAAAATTCGCGCCATGTTCGCCCAAATCGATCAGGTGTTCGGACGGGTCGATGTGCTCGTGAACAACGCTGCATCCGGCGTGTTGCGTCCGGCGATGGAATTGGAAGAAACGCATTGGAACTGGACGATGAACATCAACAGCAAAGCGCTTTTGTTTTGCGCCCAGGAAGCGGCGAAACGAATGGAGCGGGTTGGCGGCGGAAAAATTGTGAGCATCAGCTCGCTCGGGTCGATCCGCTATTTGGAAAACTATACGGCGGTCGGCGTCTCAAAGGCCGCGCTTGAAGCGCTGACCCGCTACTTGGCTGTCGAGCTGGCGCCGAAAAACATCGCCGTCAACGCCGTCTCCGGCGGAGCGGTCGATACCGATGCGCTGAAGCACTTCCCGAACCGCGGCGAGCTCCTCGCTGACGCTGCGGCCAATACGCCGGCTGGTCGCCCGGTTCAACCGGAAGATATCGTCAATGCGGTGATGTTTTTATTGTCGGATGCAGCCGAGATGATTCGCGGACAAACGATCATCGTCGACGGTGGAAGATCTTTACTTTTGTAACGCCAGCGGATAGAACGATCGCCTTGAGGGCATAGTAAAGCACGTGGAGGTGAGAACAATGGCCAAACAACCGAACAAAACAGCAGCTGGCACGAACATTCAAGAAGTAAGACAACAAAATGCTCAATCGGCTCAAGCCGCTCAAGCCGGTCAATTTGCGACGGAATTTGCGGCTGAGACAAATGTGCAACACGTAAAACAACAAAACGCGCAAGCGGAAGCACGCAAAGCGCAAAACGTCAATCAATAACTAACGATCATCTATGGCTGACGCCTGGCGGTTGTGACGACGGCGCATGTCGCTACAAGAGCGCAGGCGATCGGCCGAATATGGAAGGCAAAAGCAGGGGCGGCGCGCCTCTGCTTTTTTTGTCGATAAAAGCTCTCCTCTCTTTATAAGATTAGTGAAAGGGATTTGCCGATGAGACCGCGAAATGATGATAAGGAAATTACACGGCAAAGGGGAAGGGAGAACGGAATGGCGATAGAGCACGCATGGACGAATGTAGGCGACGAGGCGGTGTTTTTGCAACAGGAGATGGAGCGTTGTGAGGAGATCACCCGCCAGTTGGATGAACTCGAACGTGAAGCGCCGACCTCTGCTTTGCGCGAGGAAGTGCGGCAAATGAAACGGGAAGTGGAAGCCATCCGCCGTGCGTTGGTAGGGCAGATGGCATCCGGCGTCTGACGGATAGGCCGCGGTCTTTGAGCCAATGCGCCAGTTGCCTTTTTCTCAACAAGGCGGCCTGCTTTTCTTTTCCAAAAGGAACAGGGTATAATATAACGAAGAAGCTCCCATCGGAAAGTAGGGAAGAATGATGCCAGCTTACCCTCGGGACGGGAAAATTATTCAAATTCATAGCTACAAACATAATGGGGCGATTCACCGCCTTTGGCAGGAAACGGTCGTATTAAAAGGAACGCCATCGTATGTGATCGGCGGCAATGACAAGACGCTTGTTATGGAAGCTGACGGCCGGACGTGGGTGACGCGCGAGCCGGCGATTTGTTTTTTTCACGCCAAACACTGGTTTAACATTATCGCCATGATTCGTGAGGACGGAGTGTACTACTATTGCAATTTAAGTTCGCCGTTCGTTTGGGATGAAGAAGCGCTGAAGTACATCGATTATGATTTGGATATTAAAGTGTTTCCCGATATGACGTACATGCTGCTGGATGAAGATGAGTATGAGCGGCACCGCCGCGAGATGCGTTATCCGGATGTGATCGACCGCATTTTAAAAAACAACGTTCAAAAACTGATCGGCTGGATTAAGGAGCGGAAAGGGCCGTTTGCGCCCGAGTTCATTGACAAATGGTACGCGATGTTTCAAGCTTACCAAAAATAAATAGCGGCATGAAAAAAGCCTGTTCGGCACCGCTGGCAGGTTTTTTCTGCTTTTTTGCCGAAAGCGGCACGCATGAAGAGCTGATGGTGAGGCGGGGAATTGTCGGGAACATCCGCCCCGCGGCAGGTTGTCAGTCAAGCCATTCTCGTGCGTCCCACGGTTGGGATGCCTTGCTAACGCTTATGATTAAAAGCAGGGGTCTCGATTAGAGATGAGAAATAGCGACATGAAAAATCCTGTTCGCAAGTCGGCAGTTTTTCTGCTTTTTCCCGCATGCATGAGGAATGGTGACGGTCAAGCAGGAGTGATCAGTTGATTTGAAGGCAAAAATGGAATGAGACGTTAGAAATTATGATAAAAAATCTCTATGCGCTATTTTTGCAATCTATCCGGCGTGAAAATGGTCGTTCAAGGTGCGTGCATCTTTACAACAATAAGATCAACGAGGGATTGTTTCATCCCCTCGTTATTTTATTACTTTCCATTTTTTAAATAATTTTAATTTTTTATAATATTATATTGTGTTAGAAAACAATACATGGCATAATTTTATTCAGAGAGCAAAAGTTTCATCAAAATCGAATGAGAGAAGGGGAGCGTGATGGGGGAAAAGATTTTATTGGAAGTTCGTGGGCTTCGGACGTCTTTCTTTACGGATGATGGGGAGATCCCGGCGGTCGATGGTGTAGATTTTTCCATTCGTGAAGGCGAAGTGCTTGGCATTGTCGGGGAGTCCGGGTGTGGGAAAAGTGTGACGTCATTGTCTATTATGGGGTTGTTGCCAAAAGGAATCGGCAAGGTGGTTGGCGGGGAGATTTGGTTTAAAGGCGAGAACTTGATCGAAGCCTCGGAGCGGCGGATGAAGCAAATTCGCGGCAATGAGATCGCGATGATTTTTCAAGAGCCGATGACTTCTTTGAATCCGCTGTTTACGATTGGTGATCAATTGGTTGAAGCGATTCGCATACATACGAAAATAGGAAAAAAAGAAGCGCGAGCGCGGGCGGTGGAGATGCTGAAGCTCGTCGGATTGCCGCGCGCTGAGCAACTGTTGGACGAATATCCGCATCAGTTGTCTGGCGGCATGCGCCAGAGGGTGATGATTGCGATGGCGATGGTGTGCCGTCCGGCGCTCTTGATCGCGGACGAGCCGACGACGGCGCTTGATGTGACCATTCAGGCGCAAATTTTAGCGCTGATGAAAGAATTGAACCAGACGTTCGGCACAGCGGTGATGATGATCACCCATGATTTAGGAGTTGTCGCTGAACTATGCGATCGCGTCATTGTCATGTACGCTGGCCAAATCGTGGAAGAAGGAAGCGTTCGGGACATTTTCCGCAATCCGAAGCATCCGTACACTGCTGGTTTGATCCGCTCGATCCCGGATATCCGCGGCAAAAAGGAGCGGCTGTATTCCATTCCCGGCCAAGTGCCAAAACCCGGAACGGTCCGTTGCGGCTGTCGGTTTGCCGCTCGGTGCGAATGGGTCGTTGACCGCTGCCGCCACGAAGATCCGCTATTGTACGAAACGAGTGAACAAGGCCATCGCGCCCGCTGTTTTTTGGTGTTAGAGAAGGAGGGGCTAGTTGATGAGCGAGCCGCTGCTCGAAGCGAAAGGGCTTAAAAAATACTTTCCCATTACCGGGGGCGTTTTTGGCAAACAAATTGGGACGGTCAAAGCGGTCGATGATGTGACATTCACCGTGTACCGCGGTGAGACGCTTGGCATTGTCGGAGAGTCGGGCTGCGGCAAGTCGACTACGGGCCGAATGCTGCTGCGGCTCATTGAGCCGACAGACGGTTCGATTCTATTTGAAGGGAAGAATGTAACCGCTTTATCAAAAGCGGAGCTGCGCCGGTTGCGGCGCGATATGCAGATGATTTTCCAAGACCCGTTCGCTTCGCTGAACCCGCGCCATACAGTCGAAAAAATTTTGGAAGAGCCGCTCATCGTCCACGGCATTGGATCAAAAGAGGAGCGGAAGCGGCGAGTGCGGGAGATGCTCGAGGTGGTCGGGCTCGGTTCGTATCATGCCAAACGCTATCCCCACCAGTTCAGCGGCGGCCAGCGTCAGCGCATCGGCATCGCGCGGGCGCTGATGACTCATCCGAAGCTGATCATCGCCGATGAACCGGTTTCGGCGCTTGATGTATCGATTCAAGCGCAAGTTCTCAATTTGCTTGAAGATTTGCAAAAGCAGTTTGGGCTTACATATATTTTCATTGCCCATGATTTAGGGGTCGTTCGCCATATCAGCGACCGGGTCGGCGTCATGTATTTGGGGCGTATGGTTGAACTGGCGGACAGCGAGTCGTTATACGAATCGCCGAAGCATCCGTATACGCAGGCGCTTTTGTCCGCTGTGCCGATTCCAGATCCTGATCATAAAACAGAACGACAGTTGCTCTCCGGCGATTTGCCAAGCCCGGCGAATCCGCCGCAAGGATGCGCATTCCATACGCGTTGCGCATCCTGTATGGATATTTGCCGCCAGCGGCGTCCGGAATGGCGAGAAGTGGCCAATGGACATTACGTTGCTTGCCATTTATACGAGCCAACAGGTGAGCAACGTGATGATAAACAAATGAAACACAAGGGGGAAACACGATGAGGAAAAAAACATGGTTTACGTGGCTTGCCATGATGCTGGCAGTCATGCTTGTTTTAGCTGGCTGCGGCAAGTCGAAGCAAACCGCAGGGGGTGGCAGTGACAAACCGTCGACCCAGGATACGCTGGTGTACGGGCGCGGCGGTGATTCGGTGTCGCTTGACCCAGCGACTGTGACGGATGGGGAGTCGCTGAAAGTAACGAAAAACATTTTTGATACGCTGCTGGATTACAATGACAACGATACGTCCATCAAGCCGGCGTTGGCGACGGAATGGACGATTTCAAACGATGGACTGACCTATACGTTTAAACTGCGCCAAGGTGTCAAGTTCCATGACGGGACAGAGTTTAACGCCGATGCCGTCGTCTTTAACTTCGAGCGTTGGGCGAACGGCAATGCCGACAAGTTTCCGTATTACGGATCGATGTTTGGCGGTTACAAAAATGATGACAGTCATGTGATTAAAGAAGTAAAGGCGCTCGACAAGTACACGGTGCAATTTGTGCTGAAGCGTCCGCAAGCACCGTTTTTGAAAAATCTCGCCATGACCCCGTTTGCCATCGCCAGCCCAGAAGCAGTGAAAAAATACGGCGACAAGTTTGGCGAACACCCAGTCGGGACCGGCCCGTTCGTCTTTAAAGAATGGAAGCGGAACGAACGGATCGTACTTGAAAAAAATAAAGACTATTGGGAAAAAGGCTATCCGAAGCTGAACCAGCTCATCTTCGTGTCCATTCCGGACAACTCGGCGCGCCTCAATGCGCTGTTAAAAGGCGAAATTGACATTATGGAAGACTTGAATCCGACGGACTTAAAACAAGTGGAAGGAAACAAAGAGTTTCAAATTTTCAAGCGCCCGTCGATGAACGTCGCCTATGTCGGACTGACGGCGACGAGAGGGCCGCTGAAAAACAAGTTGGTTCGCCAAGCGTTGAACTACGCGGTTGACAAGAAAGCGATCATCGATGCGTTTTACGCCGGCCAAGCGGAACCGGCGAAAAACCCGATGCCGCCCAGCATCCCGGGTTACAACGATGCGATTCAAGACTATCCGTTTGATTTGAATAAAGCGAAGGAGCTGCTTGCGAAAGCGGGTTATCCGAATGGCTTTGAAATCGAACTGTGGGCGATGCCGGTGCCGCGTCCGTATATGCCGGACGGGCAAAAAATCGCTGAGGCCATTCAAGCGAATTTTGCCAAAATCGGTGTGAAAGCGAAAATTGTAACATATGAGTGGGCGACCTATTTAGATAAGCTCGCCAAAGGGGAAGCGGACGCCTTCCTGCTCGGCTGGACGGGCGACAACGGCGATGCGGATAACTTCTTATATGCGCTCCTTGACAAAGACAGCATCGGCAGCAACAACTACACCTATTTCTCGAATGATGAGCTGCATAAAATTTTAGTTGAAGCGCAAACGGTGAGCGATGAAAACAAACGGAATGAGCTGTATAAAAAAGCGCAAGAGATCATTAAAGAAGAAGCGCCATGGATTCCGCTCGTCCATTCAACTCCGCTGTTGGCCGGCAAGGCAAATATCCAAGGATTTAACCCGCACCCGACCGGTTCGGATAAGTTTACGAAAGTCGAGTTCCGATAATCGACTGAGAGAGGGGAAGGAGCGCATCTTCCCCTCTTTGTTTGCCGCATGTTAAGGGAGGGAGAGTCAGGTGCTGTCGTATGCTGTGAGAAGGGTGTTGATGGTGATCCCGGTGTTGTTTGGCATGTCGCTTGTCGTCTTTTTTATGATCCGAGCCATTCCGGGCAATCCGGCGCAGGTCATTTTAGGCCAAAAAGCGACGAAAGAAGCTGTAGCGGCTTTGACTCATAAGCTTGGGTTGGATCAGCCGTGGTATGTGCAGTATATGAAATATATCGGCGGTTTGCTGCACGGCGATTTAGGGGAGTCGATCCGCACCGGCGCCCCCATCGCTGAAGAAATTTGGCCATATTTGGCGGCCACGATCGAGCTGTCGCTGGTGGCGATGCTGATCGCCGTGGTCATTGGCGTGAACGCCGGCATTATCAGCGCGTGGTTTCAAAATTCATGGTTTGACTATATTGCGATGGTGCTGGCGCTCATTGGAGTATCGATGCCGATCTTTTGGCTTGGCTTAATGGAGCAGTGGCTGTTTTCGATTGAACTTGATTGGCTTCCGACATCAGGGCGGGAAGATGTGCGCAACCCGATTGAACCGATCACTCATCTTTATCTGATCGATACACTTCTGTCCGGGAATACCGATCAGTTTTGGCAAGTTGTGCAACATCTTGTCTTGCCGAGCATGGCGCTGGCGACGATCCCGATGGCGATTATTGCTCGCATGACGCGTTCGAGCATGTTGGAAGTGATGAAATCCGACTACATTCGCACTGCTCGCGCGAAAGGGTTAAGCATGTTTTGGGTCGTGTACAAGCATTCGTTGAAAAACGCCATTATTCCCGTGTTGACGGTCATTGGACTGCAAACAGGACTGCTGCTTGGCGGTGCGATTTTGACGGAAACGATTTTCAGCTGGCCCGGCATCGGACGCTATATTTATGATGCAATCGGGTATCGGGATTATCCGGTGATCCAATCGGGCATTTTGATCATTGCCACCATTTTTATTTTTATTAATTTGATCGTTGATTTACTTTATGCGATCATTGATCCGCGCATTAAGTACAATTAAGGGGGGAGGGCGCCTATGGCTGAACTAGCGCGCACGCCGGCAACACCGCCAGCGGCGATTAGGGAGACGGAATCGGTTTCTTTATGGAAAGAAGCATGGCGGCGGTTTCGAAAAAATAAAATCGCCTTGGTCGGTGCTGGGATCGTTTTGTTTTTTATCCTTGTCGCCATCTTGGCGCCGTGGCTGGCGCCGTATGATTATAAAGACCAACAGTTAGCCGAGCGGTTGCAGCCGCCTTCTAGCGAGCATTGGTTCGGCACCGATGATTTTGGCCGCGACATTTTTTCTCGCGTGATATATGGAGCCCGCATTTCCCTGTGGGTCGGATTTTTTTCCGTGCTCGGCTCGGTCATGGTCGGTTCGCTGCTTGGCATTATCGCCGGCTACTATGGGCGCTGGATTGATGGGGTGATTTCGCGTTTGTTTGACATTATGCTGGCGTTTCCGAGCATTTTATTGGCGATCGGCATCGTCGCGGTGCTTGGGCCGTCTTTGCAAAATGCCCTCATCGCCATCGCTGTAATTAATGTACCGAACTTTGGGCGGCTCATCCGTTCTCGCGTGCTAAGCATTAAGCAAGAAGAATACATTATGGCAGCGAAAGCGATCGGCATGAGCGACTGGCGCATTTTAATCCATCATATTTTGCCCAACAGCCTCGCGCCGATCATCGTTCAAGGGACACTGGCGATCGCCACGGCCATTATCGAAGCGGCCGCCCTTGGCTTCTTAGGCTTGGGGGCGCAGCCGCCCAATCCGGAGTGGGGGAAAATGCTGTCGGACGCTAAAGATTTCTTGACCCAGGCACCGTGGACGATGATTTTTCCTGGGTTGGCCATTATGTTGACCGTACTAGGGTTTAACTTAATGGGCGACGGGCTGCGCGATGCGCTTGACCCGCGGATGAAAAATTGAAGCAGGCGGTCCGCTACAAGCGGCCGTCTGCTGACTTTTCCAGCTCTTTTTCCAGCGTGTCATCGTAATGGTAATGGTGGAAACTATCGATAAGCTTGTCTAAATGTTCGAGGCGATCCCCATAATCCATGATCGCTCCGATTAACGAAAACAACCGATAATCGCCCGGCGGCTGGCCGTCCGCGTAAAAGGCGGAAGCGAGACGCCCGCGATGCTGATGAATTTCCTCGGCCCGTCTGCTGTGAGGGAGCGGCTTTGCCTTATGGATAAATTTCAGCAACAGCTGCTCATGGTAGTCAAGCAAGCAGCCAAGGTGCAGGCAGACGGCTTGACGAAGCTCGGCGGGCAAGCGGCTGAACTCGTTTTCGAGCCGGTGCAGCCATTTTAAGACCGATAAAGCTCGATCGGCTGCGGCAATCATTTGCCGGTACAACACGAGCTTGCGCGATTTTTGGAAACGCTGGCGCCGAAAATAGGTGCGCTCTTCTTTGTACATAAAATATAGATGCTCAAGTTTCGTCATTTTTTCGTGCCGCGTTTCAATTTCTTCTTTTAAATGATGATGATCCGTTGCCTGCTGTTTATGGAGGCGGATCCATTTTAAAATGGCCTCTGTTTCTTCGCTGATTTTTTCATATAACTTTTTTTCGTACTTGGGCGGCAAGAAAATCAAGTTGACGACAAAGGCAGCGAAAATGCCAAGCATCATCGTGAAAAAGCGAATGGCCGCAAATTCGATGAACTGGCGGTCTGTATATTCCATAATGGCAATGACTGTGACAAGCGCTACGGAAATCGTCGATGATTCAAGGCGCATTTTCAGACAAATGGCGATGACGATCATCAGTGTCAAACCGACGACCAACGGATCGCGCCCAAGGACGAAAACCGCCGCGATCGCGAACAAGGCGCCGATCACATTCGCTTGCACTTGCTCGATCAGCGATAAATAGGAGCGGTAAATGGTCGGCTGCATGGCGAACACAGCGGAAATGCCGGCGAACGCCGGCGATGGAAACTGAAAGAGCGCCGCTAAAAACAAGGCGAGCGCTACCGCGATCCCCGTTTTAAAAATGCGGGCACCGAGTTTCATCTATGATCAAAACTCTCCTTTTTGTTTTGGTGAACCATTCAGTACTATACACAGTTTCATCCTATGTGCGCAAGAGAAAAATATAACGCCCCGCCGATGAAGGCGGGGCGTTGGGCTGTTTTTTGCAAAGAAAAAATACAGAGTTTTGCAAGGAAAAGTGCAGAGAATGACAACTTGACATGGAGCCTCTGGGGACGTGATTAAAAAGCCAGCAATCAAGGGCTGGCTATGCCTAAAAAGGCTATCACGCCCCCACTCCATGTCAAGTTGGCCTAAGCCAAATTCTCTGCAGATCTCTGCATTTTTATTTTGCAATAAACACGAAGGAAATTTATGGTGTTCAAAGCTGCCGGAACGCCTTGCCGACCGCGTCGATCGTGTAGGCGATGTCGTCTTCTGTATGGGCGAGGGTGATAAACCATGCTTCGTATTTCGACGGCGCGAGATTGATCCCTTGTTTGAGCATGAGCTTGAAAAATTTCGCAAACAACTCGCCGTCGCTGCGCTGGGCTTGCTTGTAGTTTTCCACTTTTTCGTCAGTGAAGAAGACGGTGAGCGCGCCTTTTAAGCGGTTGACGGTCACCGGAAGGCCGCATTGGCGGGCGTGGGCAACGATGCCTTCTTCCAGCATCGCTCCCAATCGGTCGAGATGCTCATAGACGCCCTCTTGTTTCAACACTTCAAGGCAGGCGATGCCAGCGAGCATCGACGCCGGGTTGCCGGCCATCGTCCCGGCCTGGTACGCTGGTCCGAGCGGAGCGACTTGTTCCATAATGTCTTGACGTCCGCCGTACGCCCCGATCGGCAAGCCCCCGCCGATGATTTTCCCCATCGCCGTCAAGTCGGGCTCCACACCGAGCAAGTTTTGCGCCCCGCCGTACATAAAGCGGAAGGCAGTGATCACTTCGTCGTAAATGACGAGCGCCCCTTCCATGTGGGCAATCTCATTGATCGCTTCTAAAAAGCCCGGCTTAGGCGGGACGATGCCGAAGTTGCCGACGATCGGCTCGACGAGGACAGCTGCGACTTGCTCGCCCCAAACGTTCATCGCTTCGCGGAACGATTCGACATCATTGTATGGCACGGTAATGACTTCTTGGGCGATGCTTTGCGGCACGCCGGCTGAGTCCGGCGTCCCTAACGTCGATGGCCCCGAACCGGCGGCGACGAGCACAAGGTCCGAATGGCCATGGTAGCAGCCTTCGAATTTGACGATTTTGCTTCGTCCGGTGTAGGCGCGGGCGACGCGGATCGTCGTCATCACCGCCTCTGTTCCCGAGTTGACAAACCGCACTTTCTCGAGCGACGGGATCGCCTCTTTTAACATTTTGGCGAATGTAATCTCATGCGGCGTCGGCGTGCCGTACAACACACCGGTCTCGGCCGCCCGCCGAATGGCTTCCGTGATGTGTGGATGAGCGTGCCCGGCGATGATCGGTCCGTAAGCGGCCAAATAGTCGATGTACTTGTTTCCGTCCACATCCCAAAAATACGCCCCTTGCGCTCGCACCATTACGACTGGAGCGCCGCCGCCGACCGCTTTGTATGAGCGGGACGGGCTGTTCACTCCACCGACGATGTGCTGGAGCGCTTCTTCGTATAATTGTTCTGATTTGGTCCATTGCATCGTTCCATCCTCCTGTTTCCGATGACTGCCTCTTTATTTTACCATAGCGCACAAGCCGATCTGGAAAAACAAAAAAGGTGAAAATGGCAAGGATTTATGTATAATGCAACATAGGAGGAGGGCGCATGCCGCCTTTTTCGTTTGACGCCAACGAGAGGTCAGGAGGAGAACGATGAACGCGATTGAAGTAGAACATTTGCGCAAAGAATTTAAAGTGCACATAAGCCGCTCCGGCCTTGTCGGAGCGTTTCGCGATTTATGGACGCGCCGTTATACGCTTGTTCGAGCGGTTGATGACATTTCGTTTACCGTCAAGCAAGGGGAAATCGTCGGCTATATCGGCGAAAACGGCGCCGGCAAATCGACGACGATCAAAATGTTGACCGGCATTTTAACGCCAACGTCTGGGCGCATTGTCGTCAACGGGATGAATCCCCATAAAGAGCGGGAAAAATTCGTGCGCACGATCGGCGTTGTGTTCGGCCAGCGTTCGCAATTGTGGTGGGATATTGCTGTTCAAGAATCGTTTCGCTTGCTGAAAAAAGTGTATCGCGTCTCGGATGAACAGTACCGCCGCCATATGGGCGAGGTGATCGAGATGCTTGAGATCGGGCCGTTGCTTGATAAGCCGGTGCGCAAGCTGTCGCTTGGCCAACGGATGCGCTGCGAGCTCGCCGCCGCGCTCATTCACAACCCGCCGCTGTTGTTTTTGGATGAACCGACGATCGGCCTCGATGTGCTTGTCAAACTCAACATCCGCCAGTTTTTAAAGCAGTTGAATGAACGGTATGGCACGACGATTCTGCTGACGACGCACGACATGTCAGACATTGAAGCGCTTTGCGAGCGGGTCATTATGCTCGATGAAGGGAAAATCATTTACGACGGATCGCTTGAGCGCCTGAAAGAAAGATGGGGCCAAGGGAAACGGGTCGCCTTTACATTTGCAGAAGCGGTATCCGCCGCTTTTTTGCAGCAGTTGACCGAAGGATTGGATGTTGTTTGGAAGAAAGGTGAGCAGCCAAACGTTTGGGTCGCGCACGTTCCGACGGGAGGCGTGCCGGAAGTGGTCAGCCGCGTGGCTGCCCGTTGTGCGCTGCAAGACATTCACATTCATGAAGTGCCGACGGAAGAAATCGTCCGCAACATTTATGAAGAAGGTGCTGTCCGTGGATAAGTACATGGAAATGGTCCGCATCCGCTTTTTAATGATGCTGGCGTACCGAACGAACTATTATACAGGCATTCTTATTTATGCCATTAACATCGCAGCGTATTACTTTCTTTGGTCAGCCATTTATGGCGGCAAATCATCGATGCAAGGGATGTCGCTTGGGCAAATGACGACGTATGTCGCCATTTCGTGGCTGGCGCGGGCGTTTTATTTTAACAATCTTGACCGCGAAATCGCCATGGAAATCCGCGATGGAAAAGTGGCGGTCGAACTGATCCGCCCGTACAGCTATTTAGGGATGAAAGCGGTGCAAGGGCTTGGCGAAGGGTTGTTTCGTCTTTTCTTTTTATCGCTGCCTGGGCTTTTTTTCGTATCGCTTTTTTTGCCGCTTCAGTTTCCGGGACACGCCAAAACGTGGCTGTCTTTCGGCTTGTCGCTTCTATTCAGCTTTATCATTTTTTCGGAGCTGAACTTGCTTGCCGGGGTCGTGACGTTTTTTACGTTCCGAAATGAAGGGCTGCTGCGGGCGAAGCGGTTTATCATCGACTTGTTTTCCGGACTCATTTTGCCGCTTTCCTTTTATCCCGATTGGGCGCAGCGGACGATGATGTATTTCCCGTTTCAAGCCATCAGCTACATCCCAAGCATGATCATGACAGAAAGTTTTAAAGGTGCTGCTGTCCGTGATGGCCTGCTTCTGCAGGCAACGTGGTGCATCGTATTGCTTTTCCCGATTGGATGGTTATGGAGAGCGGCGAAAAAGCGTCTCGTTGTGCAAGGGGGGTAAACGTTGTTTTACGTATCGGTTTTTTTTCAATACATGGCGCAATATATGAAGACAAAGCTGCAATATCGAGCCGATTTGTTCGTGGAGTGGCTGTCTGACTTTATGGCCCAGGCAGTCAATTTGGTGTTTTTACTTGTTGTGTTCGGCCATACGACGCTGCTTCACGGCTGGTCGCGCGATGAAATTTTGTTTATTTACGGCTTTTTTCTTGTCCCGTATGCCGTATTTGGCGCCTTTTTTAACCTTTGGGATTTTAATGAACGATATATTGTGCAGGGCGAAATGGATCGCGTGTTGACGCGCCCGCTAAACAGCCTGTTTCAAATTATTTTGGAGCGGATGGAGCTCGAATCGCTGCTTGGCGCCATCCCTGGGTTGATCGTCATGGCATATGCCGGCGCCCGTTTGTCGCTGACGTTTCACTGGTATGATGCGTTTATCTTTTTGTTGTTTGTCATTGGTGGGGCGCTCATTTATGCGGGGATTTTCATTTCACTGGCAACGATCAGCTTTTTTGCCGACGCCCGCACCTCCATCATGCCGATGATGTACAACATCAGCAGCTATGGACGCTACCCGGTCGATATTTACCATCGCATCATCCGCTATATTTTAACGTGGGTGCTGCCGTTTGCCTTTGTCGGCGTTTACCCAGCTGCCTATTTTCTTGATAAAGAGGAATGGTACAGCTATGCTTTTTTCACCCCAGCAGTCGGCGCTGTCTGTTTCACCGTCTCGGTCATGCTTTGGAACGCTGGGGTGAGGCGATACCGCGGGACGGGGAGCTAGGCGCCCGGCCCGTTTTTGTTCATTTGCCATCAAAATGACAAACAATGGTCAAGCAATAGACACAATCTTTTTTGTATAGTTCCCCTTTCATTTCGTAAAATATATTGTGAATATATTCACAAAAAAGGAAGAAAGGGTGGATCTCGATGAAAAACGGGAGAGGAAATCGGGTGGCGGTCGTCGGCACCGGGTTTGTCGGCGCCAGCTATGCGTTTGCTTTAATGAATCAAGGGATTGCCGATGAAATCGTGCTCATCGATGCGAATGAAAACAAGGCAGCGGGCGATGCGATGGACTTAAACCACGGGAAAGTATTTGCGCCGAAGCCGGCTGACATTTGGCATGGCGATTACCGTGACTGCCGCGACGCCGATTTGGTCGTCATTTGCGCCGGTGCCAACCAAAAACCGGGCGAGACGCGGCTTGATCTTGTCGATAAAAACATCACCATTTTCCGCTCGATCGTTGAGTCGGTCATGGCATCCGGATTTCAAGGACTGTTTCTTGTCGCCACCAACCCGGTTGACATTTTAACGTATGCGACGTGGAAGTTCAGCGGCCTGCCGCACGAGCGGGTGATCGGTTCCGGAACGATTTTGGACACGGCGCGGTTTCGCTTTTTGTTGGGCGACTATTTCGCTGTCGCCCCGACGAACGTGCACGCCTATATTATCGGCGAACACGGCGACACTGAGCTACCGGTCTGGAGCCAGGCTGATATCGGCGGCGTGCCGATCCGCAAGCTGGTTGAGTCCAAAGGGGAAGAAGCGCGAAAAGAGCTCGAACGCATTTTCGTCAACGTGCGCGATGCCGCCTACCAAATTATTGAGAAAAAAGGAGCGACGTACTACGGGATTGCGATGGGGCTTGCCCGCGTGACGCGCGCCATTTTGCATAATGAAAATGCGATTTTGACTGTTTCCGCTTACTTGGACGGCCCATACGGCGAGCGCGATGTCTACATCGGTGTGCCTGCTGTGATCAACCGAAACGGCATCCGCGAAGTGATTGAAATTGAACTTGACGAGGAGGAGAAAAAATGGTTCCGCCGCAGCGCTGCGACGTTAAAAGGTGTATTGGCGCGCTATTTTGCTTAGTAAAGCGCAACGATTGGCTTCGTCCGACGGGACGCTGGCTTGCCAAACAGGTCGGGCGATCCGGTGGAATACAGGAGTGCTGCCGATTCAAGCAGGGGGCGGAGGGTCATGCGGTATAATCACCCGGTTGTCCGCGTATATATGAACGACGGACAAAAATGGGGGGAACGTGATGGATTACGCCTTCCTTGGCGTTGTTGCCGCCGTACTGCTCGGCAGCATCACCTCGCTTTGGACAGTGCGCGTGCAAGCGACGCATCGCCTGTCACTCGATAGCTTATGGGTTCTCGTCCAATGGTATTTAACGATGTTGCTCGGTTTTGCCATGATTTATATGATTTTGCAAGCGAACGGCCATGCCGTGTTTACCCCATCCCCAAATAGCGCATCGAAAGATCGTTTGTCGCTGCTTGAAGACAGCTTGTATTTAAGCGGCATGACGCTTTTGTCGGTCGGATACGGCGATGTGACGCCGATCGGCGTCGGGCGATGGATTGCCATCGCTGAGGCGCTGCTCGGCTACATTATGCCCGCTGTCATCGTGACGCGCACCGTGTTTGACTGGGATCATCGCTGATATGAGTTGCAATTTCCCTCCGTCTTCGCTACGCTAAAAGAAAACGAAGAAGACGGGGGGAACGACATGACGATTGCCATTGGCCAGCCAGCTCTAGATTTCACCTTGCCGGCAAGCAATGGGAAAATGGTTTCGCTGTCTGATTTTCGCGGCCGGTATGTGGTGCTTTACTTTTATCCAAAAGACATGACCCCGGGATGCACAGCCGAAGCGTGCGACTTTCGCGGTCGCCATGCGCAGTTCGCTGAGTTGAACGCCGTCATTTTAGGAGTGAGCACCGACCCGATGAAGCGGCATAAGGCGTTTATCGAAAAGTATGAGTTGCCGTTTTTGCTTCTTTCCGATGAGCAACATGAAGTGGCAGAGATGTATAGGGTATGGAAGAAAAAGAAAAATTTTGGCAAAGAGTATATGGGTATTGAACGTTCGACGTTCATTATCGCCCCCGACGGAACGTTGGTCCAAGAATGGCGCGGGGTGAAAGTGAAGGGGCATGTCGATGAGGTGCTTGCCGAAGTCGCCCGACTAGCGTCATCTAGGTAAGCGTCCAAACAATGTGCATCGTTTTGCGTATGATACATAGTAACCTCCTCAAATGAATGACATAAGAGGCGGAAACAATTTCCGCCTCCTTTTTTTGTTAAAATGATGTCTGAGCCCATATATTAATGGCATCTATATTGACAAATGGCATGTATTCTTTGTAGACTAATTATAAATATTATAAAGTGATAATTTTTTTCACCTTTGAACAGAGAGTGAGGTGCATGACGGTGTCTGACAACGAGCAACTGAAGGAAGCGCTTGACATGCTGAAAAAGACTGGCATACGCATCACGCCGCAGCGTCATGCGATATTGGAGTATTTGATCAGCTCGATGTCCCATCCGACGGCTGATGAAATATACAAAGCGCTGGAAGGGAAATTCCCAAACATGAGTGTAGCTACCGTCTACAATAACTTGCGCGTCTTTAAGGAAATCGGGCTTGTCAAAGAGCTGACGTACGGCGATTCGTCAAGCCGGTTTGACTTCGTCACTTCCAATCATTATCATGTCATCTGTGAAGAGTGCGGCAAAATTGTCGACTTCCACTATCCAGCGCTTGATGAAGTCGAGCAGCTTGCCGCTCACGTCACCGGCTTTAAGGTCGACCATCATCGCATGGAAGTGTACGGAATATGCCCTGACTGTCAAAAAAGCGGGGCGCCGGCGCATTCGCATTAAAAAAGCTGATAGCACAAGGCGGCTATCAGCTTTTTCTTTTTTTGTTGTACTTTTCGTCAAACTCTTTTCCCTCAAGCTCGCGGTCTAGCGTCAACGGTTCGCGGCAAAACATGCATAAATCGACGCGTCCGAGCATTTTTGTCACTTTACCGCACGACGGGCAAACAACTTGGACGGCTCTCGTCGAGAGTGTGCCGATCCAAAAATATACAATGCCACTGGCGACAAGAAACAACATCCCAAACAACATAAACAACGTCATGATGATCGGGGACGTGCGGAAAAACAGCCCGAGATACATGACAATGACGCCGATAAAAATCAAACTCAAAGCGAACGTACGAATTTTGTTGATTTTGCTCGAATATTTGATGCTCATCACAGTCCCTCCTACATAGACCACTATACCATAAAACTGGGTCCCGTCGCGAAGAAGAAATCAACAAAATCAATGTTGCAAAGAAAGGAATTCGTCGTCTTTTGCCGAATAACGAACGACAGTGACAAACGAAAGGCCTCATCGCCGCAAGAATCGCGGCTTCCAAAACAAAATGAGCGTTCTGACAGCAATACGTGTGTAAAATGCAATTCGATCATCGATGAGGGTGGAAGGGAGGAAAAACCGTTGCAGAAAAAATCACCGATTCGACGAAGAAGGTTCCGTCCGTTTGTAGAGGGCCATACGAAAGGAGTTGCGCAACTGATATGTCAGCCGGTTTTCTGCAACGGGGACAAGGGATTATGAAGGAATGGCTGCATCTGATCTGTCAAGAATGGGCAAGCCGTTGCAGTACGCACGGAATTTTAATGATTGAAAAAACGACTTGCCATGCAGCGGCGACGGATACGTTTGATGTTGTGCTGCTCGTCATTGTCGATCCGCAAGGCGAGTCGATGTTTCTCAGACAGTATGCATTAAACGAGGAAAAGGCGGTGCTTTATGCGGTCAGTGAACGGAAGTTAAATGAATGGCTTGTGCTTGGGTCGCATCGAAAGGCGGTCGACTGGGTGTTCAATGGAAAGGTTGTGTTTGACCGCGACGGCTATGTTCAGCAGTTGCGCCAGCGTCTTGAGCAATTTCCGCCCGAGGAACGGCGGTTGAAAATGGGGATCGAGTTTGCCAAACTGATTCGCCGTTATACGGATGGCAAAGCGCTGTTTGCCGCCCAGCATTGGCTTGACTCATACAACCATATGGTGCAAGCCCTTCATCATTTGGCGCGATTGACCGTGATCGAGCACGGACTTTACCCGGAAGTGACCGTATGGAATCAAGTCAAGCGAATGGATGGAAGGATTTATAAACTGTATGAAGAACTCATCGGAAGTGAAGAACCTCTTCCGAAACGGCTTGAGCTTTTGCTTCTCGCGAGTGAATTTTTGATTCACTCTTATGTAGAATCAGGTTCCTCCCATTTATGTGAAGCGTTGAAAGAAAAAAATGGGGCTTGGAGCGTTGAGGAAATGATCGGTCATCCGCGGTTTGCGCCTTACTCGGTTGATCTTGTCATCATGCTTGAGTATCTTGTCGAAAGGAAAGTGTTGGCGGTCATAGAAATGCCGACAAAAGGAAATACAATGTTTGAACGGTATTACGCATTGCAGAGAGAAACATTTTGACAGTTCCTTCCCGCCGACCTCCAAAGGAGGCAAAGAGACGGCGGGAAGATGAAGGTTGTTGAGAACCCATCGTGACAGAGACTGCCACTTTCTCGGATCGCTGAAGGAAGTGTGGCAGTCCGGTCGAAAAAATAAAAAAGCTATTGACTTCCTTATCGAAGGGTGATATATTTTAAATCGCTGTCGCAACGAAAAAACATTGCGAAACAGGATGAATAAAAAGACTATTGACAATAAATAATAAACATGCTATGATATAAGGGTCGCTTTAAGAGGGTAGGGAATTGAGTTCGCTCCTTGAAAACTGAACGAAACGAAGCGCAATAAAAAAGCGGAGGCGATCGTTTCGCCGCGGAGGGCAAATGTTCTTCGCCTGCAGGGGTTTGTAATCGCGAAGGCGAAGGTTATTTGACCCCGAGCGGCGGCGAGCCGAAGCTCGATCATGCAGGAAGCAATCAACTTTCTTTGGAGAGTTTGATCCTGGCTCAGGACGAACGCTGGCGGCGTGCCTAATACATGCAAGTCGAGCGGACCGGATCGGAGCTTGCTCTGGTTAGGTCAGCGGCGGACGGGTGAGTAACACGTGGGCAACCTGCCCGCAAGACCGGGATAACTCCGGGAAACCGGAGCTAATACCGGATAACACCGAAGACCGCATGGTCTTGGGTTGAAAGGCGGCGCAAGCTGCCACTTGCGGATGGGCCCGCGGCGCATTAGCTAGTTGGTGAGGTAACGGCTCACCAAGGCGACGATGCGTAGCCGGCCTGAGAGGGTGACCGGCCACACTGGGACTGAGACACGGCCCAGACTCCTACGGGAGGCAGCAGTAGGGAATCTTCCGCAATGGGCGAAAGCCTGACGGAGCGACGCCGCGTGAGCGAAGAAGGCCTTCGGGTCGTAAAGCTCTGTTGTGAGGGACGAAGGAGCGCCGTTCGAAGAGGGCGGCGCGGTGACGGTACCTCACGAGGAAGCCCCGGCTAACTACGTGCCAGCAGCCGCGGTAATACGTAGGGGGCGAGCGTTGTCCGGAATTATTGGGCGTAAAGCGCGCGCAGGCGGTCCCTTAAGTCTGATGTGAAAGCCCACGGCTCAACCGTGGAGGGTCATTGGAAACTGGGGGACTTGAGTGCAGGAGAGGGGAGCGGAATTCCACGTGTAGCGGTGAAATGCGTAGAGATGTGGAGGAACACCAGTGGCGAAGGCGGCTCTCTGGCCTGCAACTGACGCTGAGGCGCGAAAGCGTGGGGAGCAAACAGGATTAGATACCCTGGTAGTCCACGCCGTAAACGATGAGTGCTAAGTGTTAGAGGGGTCACACCCTTTAGTGCTGCAGCTAACGCGATAAGCACTCCGCCTGGGGAGTACGGCCGCAAGGCTGAAACTCAAAGGAATTGACGGGGGCCCGCACAAGCGGTGGAGCATGTGGTTTAATTCGAAGCAACGCGAAGAACCTTACCAGGTCTTGACATCCCCTGACAACCCAAGAGATTGGGCGTTCCCCCTTCGGGGGGACAGGGTGACAGGTGGTGCATGGTTGTCGTCAGCTCGTGTCGTGAGATGTTGGGTTAAGTCCCGCAACGAGCGCAACCCTCGCCTCTAGTTGCCAGCATTCGGTTGGGCACTCTAGAGGGACTGCCGGCGACAAGTCGGAGGAAGGTGGGGATGACGTCAAATCATCATGCCCCTTATGACCTGGGCTACACACGTGCTACAATGGGCGGTACAAAGGGCTGCGAACCCGCGAGGGGGAGCGAATCCCAAAAAGCCGCTCTCAGTTCGGATTGCAGGCTGCAACTCGCCTGCATGAAGCCGGAATCGCTAGTAATCGCGGATCAGCATGCCGCGGTGAATACGTTCCCGGGCCTTGTACACACCGCCCGTCACACCACGAGAGCTTGCAACACCCGAAGTCGGTGAGGCAACCCGTTTCGGGAGCCAGCCGCCGAAGGTGGGGCAAGTGATTGGGGTGAAGTCGTAACAAGGTAGCCGTACCGGAAGGTGCGGCTGGATCACCTCCTTTCTAAGGACGAAAAGCGGAAGCGCCGCGATCGGCTCTCGAAGCCAAATGTTCTTCGCCGAGAGGGGTGCTTGCACCCCGAGGGGGAAGGTTATTTGGCAGAAGAGAGCCAGGCGCTGGAGCTAGACACGGGTCGTTATTCAACGCACAACGCGCTTTCGTTTCGTTCAGTTTTGAGGGAACGAGTCATGTTCTCTCAAATGTTTGGCGTCTGCGTCTACAAGCGGATTCGGAGAAGCCGAATTCCTCGACGCAAGACTGCAAAGAAGCTGTTTCAACGTAGTTGCTTTGCGCCTGTGCCTGCGTCTGCGAGCAGGTTCAAAGAAGTGGGGTTCCTCGGCACAAGACTGCAGAGAAGCAAATTCAAGAAGCAGTCTCGTTTGCGTCTGCGTCTACAAGTGGATTCGGAGAAGCCGAATTCCTCGACGCAAACCAGCGAAGAAGCGAATTCAAAGGAGCTACTTCGTTCCTTGAAAACTAGATAACCGGAAAAGCGGAGGCGAGCGTTTCGCCGCGACGGGCAAATGTTCTTCGTCTACAGGGATTTCTAATCCCGAAGGCGAAGGTTATTTGACCCCGAGCGGCGGCGAGCCGAAGCTAGACAGGAAGAAGCCGAGACGCTTTAGGTTAAGCTGGAAAGGGCGCACGGTGGATGCCTTGGCACTAGGAGCCGATGAAGGACGGGGCAAACGCCGAAACGCTTCGGGGAGCTGTAAGCAAGCGTAGATCCGGAGATGTCCGAATGGGGGAACCCACTGTCCGTAATGGGGCAGTATCCATGCCTGAATCCATAGGGCATGGAGGGCACACCCGGGGAACTGAAACATCTTAGTACCCGGAGGAGAAGAAAGCAAATGCGATTCCCTGAGTAGCGGCGAGCGAAACGGGAACAGCCCAAACCAAGAGGCATGTCCTCTTGGGGTTGTAGGACCGCTCACGATGGGAGTGAGAAAGGAACGGGGTAGACGAACCGGTCTGGAACGGCCGGCCGGAGAAGGTGAGAGCCCTGTAGTCGAAACTTCGTTCCCTCCCGAGCGGATCCTGAGTACGGCGGGACACGGGGAATCCCGTCGGAAGCAGGGAGGACCATCTCCCAAGGCTAAATACTCCCTAGTGACCGATAGTGCACCAGTACCGTGAGGGAAAGGTGAAAAGCACCCCGGGAGGGGAGTGAAAGAGAACCTGAAACCGTGTGCCTACAAGTAGTCAGAGCCCGTTGATGGGTGATGGCGTGCCTTTTGTAGAATGAACCGGCGAGTGACGATGGCGTGCGAGGTTAAGCCGAAGAGGCGGAGCCGCAGCGAAAGCGAGTCTGAAGAGGGCGTCAAGTACGTCGTCGTCGACCCGAAACCAGGTGATCTACCCATGTCCAGGGTGAAGGCCGGGTAACACCGGCTGGAGGCCCGAACCCACGCACGTTGAAAAGTGCGGGGATGAGGTGTGGGTAGGGGTGAAATGCCAATCGAACTTGGAGATAGCTGGTTCTCCCCGAAATAGCTTTAGGGCTAGCCTCGGGTTTAAGAGTCTTGGAGGTAGAGCACTGATTGGGCTAGGGGCCCCAACCGGGTTACCGAACCCAGTCAAACTCCGAATGCCAACGACTTATGCCCGGGAGTCAGACTGCGAGTGATAAGATCCGTGGTCGAGAGGGGAACAGCCCAGACCGCCAGCTAAGGCCCCGAAGTGCACGTTCAGTGGAAAAGGATGTGGAGTTGCCAAGACAACCAGGATGTTGGCTTAGAAGCAGCCACCATTGAAAGAGTGCGTAATAGCTCACTGGTCGAGTGGCTCTGCGCCGAAAATGTACCGGGGCTAAACGTGCCGCCGAAGCTGCGGGATGACCGTTGGTCATCGGTAGGGGAGCGTTCTAAGGGCAGAGAAGCCAGACCGGAAGGACTGGTGGAGCGCTTAGAAGTGAGAATGCCGGTATGAGTAGCGAAAACAGAGGTGAGAATCCTCTGCGCCGAAAGCCTAAGGGTTCCTGAGGAAGGTTCGTCCGCTCAGGGTTAGTCGGGACCTAAGCCGAGGCCGAAAGGCGTAGGTGATGGACAACAGGTGGAGATTCCTGTACCACCTTCTTCCCGTTTGAGCGATGGGGGGACGCAGGAGGATAGGGCGAGCAGGCGGCTGGAAGAGCCTGTCCAAGCCGTGAGGCTGATCCGCAGGCAAATCCGCGGATCGCAAGGCCAAGCGGTGACGGCGACGGAGCATTCCGGAAGTCCCCGATTTCACACTGCCAAGAAAAGCCTCTAGCGAGGGAAGAGGTGCCCGTACCGCAAACCGACACAGGTAGGCGAGGAGAGAATCCTAAGGCGCGCGGGAGAACTCTCGTTAAGGAACTCGGCAAAATGACCCCGTAACTTCGGGAGAAGGGGTGCTCTTTCGGGTGAAGAGCCTGGAAGAGCCGCAGTGAAAAGGCCCAAGCGACTGTTTATCAAAAACACAGGTCTCTGCGAAGCCGAAAGGCGACGTATAGGGGCTGACACCTGCCCGGTGCTGGAAGGTTAAGGGGAGCGCTTAGCGGAAGCGAAGGTGCGAACCGAAGCCCCAGTAAACGGCGGCCGTAACTATAACGGTCCTAAGGTAGCGAAATTCCTTGTCGGGTAAGTTCCGACCCGCACGAAAGGTGTAACGACTTGGGCGCTGTCTCAACGAGAGACCCGGTGAAATTATACTACCTGTGAAGATGCAGGTTACCCGCGACAGGACGGAAAGACCCCGTGGAGCTTTACTGCAGCCTGATATGGAATTTTGGTATCGCTTGTACAGGATAGGTGGGAGCCTGGGAAGCCGGAGCGCCAGCTTCGGTGGAGGCGGCGGTGGGATACCACCCTGGCGGTATTGAAATTCTAACCCGCACCCCTTAGCGGGGTGGGAGACAGTGTCAGGCGGGCAGTTTGACTGGGGCGGTCGCCTCCCAAAAGGTAACGGAGGCGCCCAAAGGTTCCCTCAGAATGGTTGGAAATCATTCGGAGAGTGCAAAGGCACAAGGGAGCTTGACTGCGAGACGGACAGGTCGAGCAGGGACGAAAGTCGGGCTTAGTGATCCGGTGGTTCCGCATGGAAGGGCCATCGCTCAACGGATAAAAGCTACCCCGGGGATAACAGGCTGATCTCCCCCAAGAGTCCACATCGACGGGGAGGTTTGGCACCTCGATGTCGGCTCATCGCATCCTGGGGCTGTAGTCGGTCCCAAGGGTTGGGCTGTTCGCCCATTAAAGCGGTACGCGAGCTGGGTTCAGAACGTCGTGAGACAGTTCGGTCCCTATCCGTCGCGGGCGGAGGAAATTTGAGAGGAGCTGTCCTTAGTACGAGAGGACCGGGATGGACGCACCGCTGGTGTACCAGTTGTCCCGCCAGGGGCACCGCTGGGTAGCTATGTGCGGACGGGATAAGCGCTGAAAGCATCTAAGCGTGAAGCCCCCCTCAAGATGAGATTTCCCACCGCGTGAAGCGGGTAAGATCCCTCGAAGATGACGAGGTGGATAGGTCCGAGGTGGAAGCGTGGCGACACGTGGAGCTGACGGATACTAATCGATCGAGGGCTTGACCTATGAGCGGCTTCTTCCGACGGTTGTCTAGTTTTGAAGGAATGAACATCCTGTTGACAAATCCAACAGGATGGATATAATAAGGATTGTCCATAAGTTGATGATCATTGCCTAGTGGCTATGGCGGAGGGGAAACACCCGTTCCCATCCCGAACACGGAAGTTAAGCCCTCCAGCGCCGATGGTAGTTGGGGCCAGCGCCCCTGCAAGAGTAGGTCGCTGCTAGGCAACCCTGTGGAGGATTAGCTCAGCTGGGAGAGCACTTGCCTTACAAGCAAGGGGTCGGCGGTTCGATCCCGTCATCCTCCACCATTTTAATGAGTTTATCGCCTCGGGGTGGAGCAACGAGCCTTCGCTTCATCGAAACCGCTTCGAGTTGCCCCGACGCATCTCGCTTCCTCGAGTCAGCTAGTAGAGGAAGGGGCAACGAAAAATTCACTCAGAGTATGATCAAAACTGAATCATTTCTTATCGCCGCGGGGTGGAGCAGTCCGGTAGCTCGTCGGGCTCATAACCCGAAGGTCGCAGGTTCAAATCCTGCCCCCGCAACCAAAAATGGTCCCGTAGTGTAGTGGTTAACATGCCTGCCTGTCACGCAGGAGATCGCGGGTTCGAGTCCCGTCGGGACCGCCACCATTTTGAAATATAAGGCTCGGTAGCTCAGTCGGTAGAGCAAAGGACTGAAAATCCTTGTGTCGGCGGTTCGATTCCGTCCCGAGCCACCATTTTGATAGTTAAAACCATGCCGGCTTAGCTCAATTGGTAGAGACGAGCATCGGCATCCTCGAATTCGCTTCGAGTTGCCTCGACGCACTCAGCATCCTCGAATCAGCTTGTAGAGGAAGAGGCACAACAAAGCGGAAAACATGAGCCACTAGCTAAATTTTAAATATGCCGGCTTAGCTCAATTGGTAGAGCAACTGACTTGTAATCAGTAGGTTGCGGGTTCAAGTCCTGCAGCCGGCATCTTTATTTTCAAATAAATCGTGAGCCATTAGCTCAGCAACGAGCGATGCATCGTCGAATATGCTTCGAGTTGTCCCGACGCATACGACTTCCTTGAATGGGCTGGTCGAGGAAGGGACATCGTAGGTTGTGAGTGTATACTTAAACTATGAGCCATTAGCTCAGTAGGTAGAGCATCTGACTTTTAATCAGAGGGTCGGAGGTTCGAGTCCTCCATGGCTCATCGTCTTGCGGAAGTAGTTCAGCGGTAGAACACCACCTTGCCAAGGTGGGGGTCGCGGGTTCGAGCCCCGTCTTCCGCTCCACTTCCGCCGGGGTGGCGGAATTGGCAGACGCACAGGACTTAAAATCCTGGGGTAGGTAACTACCGTGCCGGTTCGAGTCCGGCCCTCGGCACTTGTGCGCTCGTAGCTCAATTGGATAGAGCATCTGACTACGGATCAGAAGGTTAGGGGTTCGAATCCTCTCGAGCGCGTTTTATCGGGAAGTAGCTCAGCTTGGTAGAGCACACGGTTCGGGTCCGTGAGGTCGCAGGTTCAAATCCTGTCTTCCCGATTTATCATGGGGCCTTAGCTCAGCTGGGAGAGCGCCTGCTTTGCAAGCAGGAGGTCATCGGTTCGATCCCGATAGGCTCCACCTTTTGACTTGAATTTGGCGGTGTAGCTCAGCTGGCTAGAGCGTACGGTTCATACCCGTGAGGTCGGGGGTTCGATCCCCTCCACCGCCACTATTATCGGACCTTTAGCTCAGCTGGTTAGAGCAGACGGCTCATAACCGTCCGGTCGTAGGTTCGAGTCCTACAAGGTCCACCATTATTATTGTTGCTTTTTTGGAGGAGTACCCAAGTGGTTGAAGGGGTCGGTCTTGAAAACCGAGAGGCGCCGCAAGGCGCGCGGGGGTTCGAATCCCTCCTCCTCCGCCATGCACTTTAAAATCATGCCGGCTTAGCTCAATTGGTAGAGACGAGCATTCGCATCGTCGAATTTGTTGCGAGTTGCCTCGACGCACAAGGCTTCCTTGAATGAGCTTGAAGAGGAAGAGGCATAACCAAGAAGACAACATGAGTCACTAACTAATTTTAAATATGCCGGCTTAGCTCAATTGGTAGAGCAACTGACTTGTAATCAGTAGGTTGCGGGTTCAAGTCCTGCAGCCGGCACCAGAACGAGGCGACTATGGCGAAGTGGTTAACGCACCAGATTGTGGCTCTGGCATGCGTGGGTTCGATTCCCACTAGTCGCCCTTTTCTTCTTTAATATATTTGTGGGTGTAGTTTAGTGGTAAAACCGCAGCCACAAGCCTTCGCATCATCGAACCTGCTGCGAGTTGCCCCGACGCATTTGGCTTCCTTGAACATGCTTGCAGAGGAAGGGGCACAGGGGAAGCGTGGGAGATATCAATCCAAATTATATGCGGGTGTAGTTTAGTGGTAAAACCTCAGCCTTCCAAGCTGATGTCGTGGGTTCGATTCCCATCACCCGCTTTTGATGGGCCTATAGCTCAGCTGGTCAGAGCGCACGCCTGATAAGCGTGAGGTCGGTGGTTCAAGTCCACTTAGGCCCACCATGTTTCATTGCATATTGTCTGATGATTCGCTATAATAACTAATGAAATTCGTCATTATCATTCCGCAATAGCTCAGCGGTAGAGCAACCGGCTGTTAACCGGTAGGTCGTAGGTTCGAATCCTACTTGCGGAGCCATGTTACGGAGAAGTACCCAAGTGGCTGAAGGGGACGGTTTGCTAAACCGTTAGGTCGCAGTTTTGCGGCGCGCGGGTTCAAATCCCGCCTTCTCCGCCATAATGGCCCGTTGGTCAAGTGGTTAAGACACCGCCCTTTCACGGCGGTAACACGGGTTCGAATCCCGTACGGGTCACTGGTTGCTGGCACCAGAGTTTCTGGTGCCCTTTTGTACAATTTCTTTTGTCGATTTTTGCGTTTTTTCTTGCAATGCGTGTAGAAATTTGTTATAATCTTCCTCGTTAGTTTCAAAATTACGTTATGATTGTTGGGGACAACGCAGTGTTTCGTTTCGTTAAAGAACGAGGCATTGCGTTTTTTGTTTATGTTGGGAGAGATCCCCCGCCTCGATCGGCCCAAGCGGGGGAGAAGATCAAACGAGCAATTGGGCGTCGGCTTCGCCGCCATGAATTTGCACAAACATCGTTTGGATGGCTTGAAGCTGGTGCTTGGCGGTTTCTTCTGGCGTTGATGGGAGAAAGTAAACGATTTGCAAGGCGTTTTTCGTTTCTCTCGTCACGGCGGTCCGCTCCGAATCGACGATCGGACTGCCAAACGGCCCTCGTTCATCTTTGCTGACAAGTTTGTTGGCAAAGTTGACTGTGCGGCCGTTTAACGCGATGTATTCATCTTGTTCCGTGCCGATGGTGAGAGTGACTGTTCCATCAATGCGGTCGAAATCATAGATGCCGAGCGGGATTTTGTAGTACAGTGAAAAAAAGTTGTTGATGTCCGCTGCCGAATGGATGGATGGGATGAAATGTTTTTTCTGAATGCGTCGGTACAGACTCTCGCTTGACGGTCGATAGCGGCTTGGGTCTGTGCCGAGTTGTTTGAAAGCACGACGCCATTCGGCCAGCTCGGGAATGTCGGCGATCAGCTTTTCCTGCAACTCGATATAAAGAGATTCTTGAAACAATTCCAATCGACCTCTCAACATTTGCGGTGAGTCGCCGATCTCGATATGATGATAGAGAATGACGCCGAATTTGCCGGAAGGAAGGCGCTGCTTTAGCTGTTCCGATATCACGCATTTCATCTTGATCACCTCGGGTTTCATTTTACCATATATGACGAAAGGAGGGAAAACGATGGATGTTATGGCATTAAAGCAGGAAGTCATTGAGTACAGTCGGTCAATCGGCATTGATAAAATTGGCTTTGCAAGCGCCGATCCGTTTGTCGAATTAAAGGAACGATTGCGCCGCCAGCAGGAGCTCGGCTATCAGTCCGGTTTTGAGGAACCAGATATTGAGAAACGGACAAATCCTTCATTGCTTCTTCCGGACGCAAAATCGATCATTGCCATTGCTCTTGCCTATCCGTCCAAAATGAAAAATGCGCCGCAAGGGACAAAGACGGAACGGCGCGGCGTTTTTTGCCGTGCGTCATGGGGAAAGGACTACCACGATGTACTGCGGGAACGTTTGCGGCAGCTCGAGGAGTTTTTGCTGACCAAAGTGCCCCATGCCCGCGTTCGCTGGATGGTGGATACTGGAGAGCTCGCCGATCGGGCCGTGGCGGAACGGGCAGGGATCGGTTGGAGCGGCAAGAACTGCTCCATCATTACACCGGAGTTTGGATCGTATGTGTATTTGGGAGAAATGATTACGAATATTCCATTTCCCCCTGATGAACCCGTTGAAAACCGATGCGGCACATGCACGAAATGCATTGACGCCTGCCCGACCGGGGCGCTTGTGCAAGGTGGGCAGCTGAACGCGCAGCGGTGCCTTTCTTTTTTAACGCAAACGAAAGGCTTTTTGGCCGATGAGTTCCGGGAAAAAATCGGGAACCGGCTGTACGGCTGCGATACGTGCCAGCAAGTCTGCCCAGAAAATAAGGGGAAAGACTTTCATTTGCATCCAGAATTCGAGCCGGATCCGGAAGCGGTAAAGCCGAAGCTCATCCCGCTGCTTCAGATGAGCAACCGTGAATTTAAAGAGAAGTTTGGGGCCATGGCGGGCTCATGGCGCGGGAAAAAACCGATTCAGCGCAACGCCATTTTGGCGCTCGCTCATTACAAAGACCGAACTGCGGTGCCGCATTTATTGCGGTTGTTGAAAGAGGACAGCCGTCCCGTCATCCGCGGAACGGCGGCGTGGGCGCTTGGGAAAATCGGGGATCCAAGCGCCAAACCTTATTTGGAGGCTGCGCGGCAAACGGAGACGGATGCGGATGTGATCGGTGAGATTGAAAAAGGATTGAAACTGTTGTCCGAGGCAAAGGAATAGGGAAAAAAACGCAGCTTCTCCACATAAGGTAGTAACAAAAACGAAAGTGGTGGAAAGCGGCATGAAAAAACAGTTGCGCGCGTGGTTGGATGAGCGAGCCCGTTCGTTTGTGTCGGAAAGCAACGTACGGAACGAAGAGGCGGCAAGGAAGCAGCGGCTTTGCCAAAAGCGCGGTGCGGAGATCGTCCGTTGCACGATTCGCGGGCAAATCGTCAGCAAGCAGACCGTCGAGCGGGAAGCGAAAGTTATGTATATTGCCCACCATCAATTTTTAATTCAGCAAAGGGGTTCACTATATATAGAAGAACAGGTTGAGGAGCGATGCGCCTGTTTTGTTCGTGGTGAGCTTGTAGCTGATGAACCGATCAACCGGACGGGGGGCTATATGGAGGCGCCGCGCGTCGAACGGGAACAATGGACAGGGGAGCGTCTTTCTTACCAATATGACCGCGCCCGGGCGGTGCGGTATGCGGAAACGTGGTGGAATCGGCACAACCCGGCGTTTCCGTCGTTTCCGATCGATTGCACGAATTTTGTCTCCCAATGCTTGTATGCGGGTGGGGCGCCGATGACGGGTTATCCGAACCGGACGAGGGGATGGTGGTGTCAAAACGGAAGTTGGAGTTACAGCTGGGCTGTGGCCCATGCTTTCCGTTGGTATTTGAGCGGGTCGCGCATCGGCTTGCAGGCGGTGGAAGTGGCGGAGCCGGAGCAATTGATGGCAGGTGATGTCATCTGTTATGATTTTCAAGGGGACGGACGCTTCGACCACTCAACGATTGTGGTGGCGAAAGATCAGAACGGGATGCCGCTTGTGAACGCCCATACGACAAACAGCCGAATGCGCTATTGGTCGTATGAGGATTCCAGTGCCTATACGCTGAACATTCGCTATAAGTTTTTTCACATCATCGATCGTAAATAAACGTTGTTGAGGTGAAGGAAATGCCGCTTCATGTCGTACTGTACCAGCCAGAAATCCCAGCCAACACTGGAAACATCGCCCGCACATGCGCGGCGACCGATACGGCGCTCCATTTGATCCGCCCGCTCGGGTTTTCCACAGACGATAAAATGCTGAAGCGGGCAGGACTTGATTATTGGCCGTATGTCAACATTTCGTATTATGACTCGCTTGACGAACTGTTCGCTCGTTTTCCAGAAGGGGAGTTTTATTTCATTACGAAATTCGGGCGCCAGTATTATGATTCGTTTGATTTTAGCGATACGGAAAAGGATATTTTCTTTGTGTTCGGCCGCGAAACAACTGGGCTGCCGAAGGAGCTGCTTGAGGCCAATATGGAACGTTGCCTTCGCATCCCGATGAACGACAAAGTGCGCTCGTTAAACTTATCGAACACGGCGGCCATTTTAGTGTACGAAGCGTTGCGCCAGCAACGGTTTCAGGGGCTGTCGTAAACAAAAAAACGACCTTCGCACCGGAGGTCGTTTTTTTGGTCTTATTGTCTGACGCCTGGTTTGTCTTCATAGCCAGCGGTGAAAATGGCTGTCAAAAACGCAATGATAACCCCTAGCACAAGCAAAGTGCGCATCGTTTGTTCCTCCTTCAAGGCATTTTCCCTTTTATTATAACGAATATGGTCAAGCATGTGAATGACTGCGGCCGGTTGTTCGGAGACAAAATTTTTTTTGCGGCGAATGATGCGGGACATCCTCGCATAAATTGTAATAATCTTGCTGTTAGACATCCAAGGGTGAGGAGGTCCTTTATGGATATTTTGCAAAAAATCGCCCGATATCGGGAAGAAGAAGAAAAGTTGAAATGGGAAGGAACGTTTGCCGAGTATTTAAAAATTTTAAAAGAAAAGCCGTGGGTGGCCCAGTCGGCTCATTCGCGCGTTTATAATATGATCAAAGATGCTGGAGTCGAAGAGGTGAACGGACGGAAACGATATAAGTTTTTCAGCCAGCACTTGTTCGGGCTTGAGGAAGCGCTTGAGCGGCTTGTTGAGGAATATTTCCATCCAGCGGCGAAGCGGTTGGATGTGCGGAAACGGATTTTGCTGCTGATGGGGCCAGTTGGCGGCGGAAAATCGACGCTTGTGACTTTGCTAAAGCGCGGGCTTGAAGAGTATTCAAAAACAGAGCGCGGCGCTGTTTATGCCATTAAAGGCTGCCCGATGCATGAAGATCCGCTTCATCTCATTCCTCACCATTTGCGCGAAGATTTTTACCGCGAATACGGCATTCGCATTGAAGGCGAGTTGTCGCCGCTCAATATGATGCGGCTTGAGAGAGAATACGGAGGACGCATTGAAGACGTGCTAGTGGAGCGCATTTTCTTCTCCGAGAACCGCCGCATCGGCATCGGAACGTTCAGTCCGTCCGACCCGAAATCGCAAGACATCGCCGATTTAACAGGAAGCATCGATTTCTCGACGATTGCGGAATACGGCTCGGAGTCCGACCCACGCGCGTATCGGTTTGACGGCGAGCTGAACAAAGCCAACCGCGGGATTATGGAATTTCAAGAGATGTTAAAATGCGATGAAAAATTTCTTTGGCATTTGCTGTCGCTGACGCAAGAGGGCAATTTCAAGGCGGGACGGTTTGCTTTAATCAGCGCTGATGAATTGATCATCGCTCATACGAACGAAACGGAATATCGGTCGTTCATCGCCAACAAAAAGAACGAGGCGCTCCATTCGCGCATCATCGTCATGCCGATTCCATACAACTTGCGCGTCTCGGAAGAAGAGCGCATTTACGAAAAAATGATCCGCGAAAGCGATGTCGCCGACGTGCATATCGCTCCGCATACGTTGCGGATTGCGGCTATGTTTACCATTTTAACGCGGCTGAAAGAATCGAAGCGGCCGGATGTGGATTTATTGAAGAAAATGCGCTTGTATGATGGCGAAATGATCGAAGGATTCAGCGAGGTCGATGTGGAGGAGCTGAAAAAGGAGCATCCGGACGAAGGGATGAGCGGCATCGACCCACGCTATGTCATCAACCGCATTTCCGCCTGCATCATTCGCAAAGGAGTGCCGTCGATCAATGCGCTTGATGTGCTCCGTTCGTTGAAAGAAGGATTGGATCAGCATCCGTCGATCACGAAGGAAGATCGCGAGCGGTACTTGAACTTCATTTCGCTTGTGCGCAAAGAGTATGACGAAATCGCCAAACAAGAAGTGCAAAAAGCGTTCGTCTATTCGTATGAAGAGTCGGCGAAAACGTTGATGGATAACTATTTGGACAACGTCGAGGCGTACTGCAACAAGACGAAGCTGCGCGATCCGCTCACTGGCGAGGAAATGAATCCGGATGAAAAGCTAATGCGCTCGATCGAGGAACAAATCGGCATTTCCGAAAATGCGAAAAAAGCGTTTCGTGAAGAAATTTTAATCCGCATTTCCGCCTATGCGCGCAAAGGGCAGCGATTTGATTACAACTCGCATGAACGGCTGCGCGAGGCAATCCAGAAAAAACTGTTCGCTGATCTAAAAGATATTGTGAAAATTACAACGTCGACGAAAACACCGGATGAGCAGCAGTTGAAAAAAATTAACGAAGTCGTTGCCCGCCTCATTGATGAATACGGGTACAACTCCACGTCAGCCAACGAATTGCTCCGCTACGTCGGCAGCTTGTTGAACCGCTAGGCATGCCTCAAGCCGCTGGGGCATGCTTTTTTCTTATCTTTTTAGCGCATTCTAGACGAAAAGGTCGGGGAGCGGCGTCTCTGCTTAAAGCGGTGTGAAATCGACAATCGGGCTTGTCCATCGTTTTGTTTTCCATATTCATTTGTCAATTATTTTTCGTTTTTGCATAGGATAAAATAAACCAACTTGGCATCATGATGGACCGTTTGGATGACGCCAACATAAGTATATGCGGGAAAGCGAAAAGTGTGAAAATGATTTTTTCGAAGGAGGGGAAAACATGAAGGGGAATTTTGTTGTATCGAAAGAAGACTGGTCCCTCCACCGCAAAGGATATGATGACCAAAAGCGCCATCAAGAAAAAGTGAAGGAAGCGATCAAAAACAATTTGCCCGACTTAATTACGGAAGAAAGCATTATCATGTCCAATGGGCGCGATGTGATTAAAATTCCGATCCGCTCGCTCGATGAATACAAAATCCGCTACAATTATGAGAAAAACAAACACGTCGGCCAAGGGAACGGAGACAGCCAAGTCGGTGATGTGGTGGCACGAGACGGAAGCGGGGAGGGGCAGGGGCCAGGGAAAGGCCAAGGTGCTGGCGATTTGCCGGGCCAAGATTATTACGAAGCTGAAGTGTCGCTGATGGAGATTGAGGAAGCGTTCTTTAGCCAATTGGAGCTGCCTAACTTGCAACAAAAAGAGCTGGATCAAAATGTAACCCAACATATTGAATTTAACGACATCCGCCGCACCGGATTGATGGGGAACATCGATAAAAAGCGGACGATGCTCGCCGCCTTCAAGCGCAATGCCATGAACGGCAAACCAGGATTTTATCCGATTTACCGCGAAGATTTGAAGTTTAAAACGTGGAATGAAGTCGTCAAGCCGGAATCGAAAGCGGTTGTCTTAGCCATGATGGATACAAGCGGTTCGATGGGCATGTGGGAAAAATATATGGCACGCAGCTTTTTCTTCTGGATGACCCGCTTTTTGCGCACAAAATATGAAACCGTTGAGATCGCCTTTATTGCTCATCATACGGAAGCGAAAGTCGTCAGTGAGGAGGAGTTTTTCACGAAAGGGGAAAGCGGCGGGACGATTTGCTCGTCTGCATATCGAAAAGCGCTTGAACTGATCGAAACGAAATATTCTCCGTCGCGCTACAACATTTATCCGTTCCATTTCTCGGACGGCGACAACTTGACATCCGACAATGCCCGCTGCGTGAAGCTTGTTCAAGAGCTGATGAACGTATCGAACATGTTTGGGTATGGGGAAGTCAACCAGTACAACCGCACACCCTCTACACTTATGAGAGCGTATCAAAATATTAAAGATGAGCGATTTAATTACTATATTTTAAAACAAAAGTCGGATGTGTTCCAGGCACTGAAGCATTTCTTTTCTCCAGAAAAAAAGAGGCCGTTGCCTCGCGCTAGATTTTAGGATAAATTTGTATTATGAATTGATCTTTTTTCGTCCACTCCGGTTTACGCAAGTAAGTCGCTTTCTCAAGAACCGACTTGAGAAGGCGATTTTTCTTTTCTACATCGTCGGTGAGGCGGTAGGCGTCCAGCACCTTTTTAACCGTCGGGATGTACTCGTTGATGTTCTTTTCTTTCAGCTGCTCTTTGGCGATTTCCTCACGCAACTGCTCGATTTCCTGTTGAGTTTTCTTAATCCGATTGACGATCGTGTGCTGGCGTTCTAGGAATGTTTCAATCGTATAGACGCCTCGCTCTAGCAGATCATGCAACGCATCCTTTTGTTTATGGAGCTCTTGGAGCTCTTTTTCTTTTTTTTCGACGGCTTTTTGCTTTATCGGAATGATCGAACGCTGTTTTTTTCGAGCTGACTGATCCTCCCGAACCTCGAACTGATCGATGAACTCTGCGAGGGATTGCAAGATTCTTTCCTCAACGAGCGGCAGGAGCGCCCCCTTTTGCACCCCTTTGCATTTCGGATTTGGGCAGCGCACAAGCGGATGAGGACGGTCTTTACGCGGCTGATACCACATCGTATAGCCACAGACTTCACATTTCAGCAACCCGGCCAGCGGATTAGCCAGCGGTTTACTTTCCACCGTGGAAGGTCGCCAGCGGCTCCGATATGCCTTGTTAGCGGCCTCCCAGAGCTCTTTATACACAAGGGGCTCATGGGCATTCTCTTTAATATACCAGCGCTCTCTCGGCATTTTTTTGCGTTTATACGTGCCGTTTTGCTTAATGTATTTCACCTTGCCCCAAATGATATGCCCAAGATACACCTCGTTTTTGATAATGGCGCTGATCGTCGACGGAGACCAAAAGGACCGCTTCCCATCGGGCGGTTTTACTCCAAGTCGATCCAGTTCAGCGGCGATCGCCTGGCGTCCGTATCCATCCCGCGTCATTTCGAAGATTTTCACCACGACCCATGACGTTTCCGGATCGGGGTATAGCTTTAATTTTTCGTCGCGCAGGTATCCGTACGGCGGCTTTTTTGAGATGGAACGGCCTTTAGTGGCCGAGTCGCGCCGACCACCTTGCAAGCGTCTTGTAATGACTTTAAGTTCTTCGCGCGACACGATGGATTTCACACCGAAGACGAGCTCCCACGTCTCGCTTTCCGGGTCATAGACTTCCGTTGGGGTGATGATTTTCGTTCCCGAATATCTAAAGGCACGGTCTAAAATGCCTTGGTCAAGCATATCACCGCGGCCAAGGCGGTCAATATCCATGACAAGCACCGCATCAGCCACTCCTGTTTCCAGTTCACGCAAAAGCTTCTGGATCTCGGAGCGTTCAGCGATGGACTCGCCGGACACAATCTCCTCAAAGATGCCGAGGATATTGTGACCCTCTTTACGCGCTACGGCCAGCAAGTTATCCCGATGGCGTTGCAATGTGTCGTATGACGCGCCGGACTCAGCGGCCTTTTTCTCTTCCTCGATATCCTTCCGGCTTTTGCGAAGATATATGAACACGTCCAAGTTTCTGGGCCTATACATAAAACCACCTCTGACCTGGAATAGAACTCGCTATCACCATGTATGCAAAAAAGAGGCAAATATTCGGACTGGCTGTTCTGATTTTACGTGATTCATCCATTCTGTGCCGGTATAATTAATGATTTTTAGTTGTTCCTTTGGTCCATCTGCTGCAAATAGCGGATGATTTCTCGTTGTTCCTCGTCCGTTAAGCGGCCGTCAATAAACAATGAGCCATCATGTGCAACGGCGTACTCATGAAGGAGACTAAGATTGCTTTCCGCATCACGGCCGACAGCGGCGGCAACCGGTTCAGCCACTTGCATATGACTGAAAAGCGCTTCGTAAAACCGATAGCTTTCCCATTGCTCCTTAAAGCGATCCCAGCGCCGTTTGGCGAACAGCGGCTCTACACCAAACGTTTCGCTTAATACATAGATGATTTCCTTTTCCGTATGCGGAAGATCGAGCTCAAGCAGCATAAACGTTGGCACGCAAAGGTGAAGCGCAAAATTCGTCGCCTGGGCCTCTTGAAGCTGAACGAGTGAAGGCGGGAGTAGCATTTGATTGCCTGCATGGCGCAACACATGCCCAAGTTCATGGCCAAACTCTTGCCATTGTTGCTGGCGACTAAGGCGGCGGTCGATGATGATGCTGTACACTCCGTTCCGTTCGATAGCTGTGCTTCGGATGTCGGCAAAATGCAACCAGACGTTCAGCTTTGCGGCAATGTCGATCATATCGAGCTGGCCAGGCTCTGTGATCGCCAAATGGTCGTACAATTCGCGAATATATTGTTCCAGTGGGGTGAATTGGTACGACGAGAAGTTCATGTTAATCACCTCACTTTTATTATAGGAACGTGCGTTCTAGATGACAAGAAAAAGAAAGGACCCCTAAAAAGGGATCAATCTGTAAGGATAACTGACGAAACCATATTTTCTAACCGAAAAAAGGTTTGCTGTTTTTTTGTATTAAGCATATTATAAAAGTAAGGTGGTGAGCAAAATGTTCGGAAAAAGAATAATTGATAAAATCTTTAATGAGGCAATCAAAGCATCAAAAACACTTAATGAAGAATATGAAACTATGCGTGTTAAGAACGTCACACGTATCGTCGAGACTCATCAAATGATGAATCAAAAATTGAATGAGTTTCAAAAACATAAAGAGGAGACAGAAACAGCTTTTCGCTTTATTCGTAATAAATAGCAATTGGCGTAGCAATATAATCCCCTTGTTTAAGTATTTGGAAGCTGCCTAAAATTAAGTCGAACATGAAATTTGCGAGTTGGGTGAAGTCTTGCAATTCCCCTAAAACTCCGCATAAGTCGTCATTGTTGTGGATTATATCACGCTTACCTATGACCCTAAAAAGAATTTTTGCCTTGCGTGCCGAGGCAGATCGGATTGATAGGGCTGTTGGAACTTCGCGCAACATTCCTTTATCGATTAACTGAAAGGTGTTTGCTGCCTTAATTATTGAGTAGTTACCTAAGAAACTATTAGCGTACGAAGAAAATACTTGTATTTGTTTTAGAATGTTCCTTTGAAGCATTACAGATTGATGTTGATTAATAATATGTTGGGCTCTGATAAATTCGGGATTTTTAGGGTATTTTTTAGTTTTTTGCACAATCGTTTCTGCCTGCCTATATTCATCCGCCGATACATATATCCCTAATGTTTCTAAAATATCGTCTAGATCAGCAATCCTGCTGATAAACTCAAAATCGTAATATTTCCAATCAGTCTCCCATAGACAGATGTCCCCCTCGGTAAGGGAGCAGGAATTTGTTTTTAATTTTTCGTTCTCTTTTAGAAGTTGTAGCAATATGTTCAAAGCATAGTCATGAAATGCTTTGTTTAATAAATCTCGTTGCCCTTCTAATAAAGCTCTGGAGCTACCGTTGGTTTCATTTCCATTTCCAGAAATATTAGCGCCAAAACTTAAGCTCACATTGGATAATAGGCTACCTGTACCCGATTGGACAGTTCCGTTGAATCCAGCTGCCTTTCCTCTGGTTGTTTGTGACGTTTCTGTATTGGTTTCCTGTATTGTCTGTTCCAATGAATAATATGTTGTAATTCCCTTATCGAGTTGGGCGATCAGGGAATTCATGATTTCAGTATTTAGATAGATAATCTCTTTCATGCGTTTCTACTCCTGTTACATTTTTTAATGTTACAATGACAGACGAATTAGTGTCGAAAGCATATAATGGCAGGATAGATGTGGTTAATCTATAGCTAAAACATTTTAAATAACTACTTCATCCCAAAAATCATTTTCGTGCACGATAATAATTGGTGTACCTTTTTTCCTTAATTCAATCGCTTTCTCAACTTTCCGCCCATAGCAAGCGAACGCCCAGCAAGGATTGCCGTTCCCCCCCACGATGAGGTAATGGGTACTCTTAGTAACATTATTGTTGAATATTCCGCCCATCTCTTGAATAATACGGGCGATCTCATTGCGTGTTGCCCTGTGAGAGGCGCCGGTGAAGGAAAACACTTTATTTTCGAATATGATTTCTGGATTAACAGCGCATATGCCAATGATTGAGTATTGGCTTTTTAGGAATTTTACGTCGAATTCATTAATGTTGTGAGATACCCTTGTATCAATAAAAGTGGCAAAAAAGGCTTTTAGCAAGTTTTTCTCGTCTTCGCTGATAATCCCGTCTTGTTTTACACTCACCAGCAGGCTATGGATCTCATCAAAGGGATATGTTCCTCTTAAGAAGTCATGGTCATCAATCCAATTTGACAGTTGTTCAATTTCCACGTCATTTAAAACGTTGTCTGCCATGATGCCGTGGAGAATTCCATGTAACTGCTGTATAGATGATGTGATGACGTCGTAGTAGCTATTAAAATCGTTCTCATTAACGATATTGTTGCAAAGCCACAGAATATCCTCAAGTTCTTCTTCTTCCAATTTGTTATCCAGCAAAGCCTGATCAATTAACGGAATGATTTCATTAAAAGGCGCTTTTTTCGCAAATCGTCTATGTAGGTTGCACCAATGAATGAGTTCCGCGATCTCCTTTTCGTTAGTGATGTTATCGGAACGAATCCCGTGGATAATTCCAATCAAAGAGTTAATGGACTTGTGCAACTCGCCTTTGAAGGTGAACTTGCGATAATCTTCAATTTCTTTGAACTTGCTCATTTCCTCTCCCCATTTCATACGAGAATAAAAAAGACATCAAGCCACATGGCGGTGATGTCCTTTCTTGCTGCATATCCGTGTCATTTATAGACTCAAATAATCCTCGATGACTTTTTCTGCTTTGCCAACGTACTTTCGATAGTCTTCCATCGACTTTAAAGCCTTATCAAAATCTTTTACAATCAACGGAGACATGAGCAATAAGTCATCAGGAGTTTGAATCAAAATACGCGTTTGTCCCGATTCATTTTTAGAAGCCGGTTCACAAACAACGTTAGGACATAGCCCGATGATTTCTTTCTCTAATCGTTTGGAGAGTAAATATTTCTTCTTGCCTGTTAATTTAATTCGGGCAAACGAGTAAAACGCTTGTATGTCCAAGTAAGTCGATGTCCGGGAATATCGGACAAGACTAGTGTCGCGGTTATGGTCATTTAATATGCGGATTACAATATCGTAAGCTCGTTTTTCGTCATCTGAAAGACGAAACTTTTCCTCCCTCCTTTTTTGGCATGTTTGATAAACAGCAGCGCAAGTCCAACAATCGTCTAGCGCATGATGCGAACTTAAATCTAATTGTAACCATTGTTTCAAGGTTTCTAGCTGATGATTTGGTGTTTCGGATATGTATTTTCTCGCCAGGCTTAGAGTGTCGATGACTAGATTTTGTGGTTTTTCTATTCCTAGCCGTTGAACGTTGCTTAATAAAAACTTCATGTCAAAAGGAGCATTGTGAGCGATTAGCACATCATCCTTCAGAAATTGGATAAAGTCCGGGAAGATCTCTTCGATTGTAGGAGCATTTTTCGCATTTTCGTCCGTTATCCCAGTAATGTCCGTTATTTTAGGTGGAATTGGCCTCTTGGGGTTAACGAACGAAACAAATTCTTCGATCGGATGATGATTTTGAAAACGTATTGCCGCAATTTGGATAATAGCGGCTTTCTCTGGGTTTAATCCTGTTGTTTCAAAATCTAAAACCACATAGTCGTCAGGGGCGAATGTCGCCTTTTGATAAGTATAATTATTATCTGAAGGTGTCTCAATTTTCTTGTTTGTATGAGATGAAGAAAATAAAACATCTTTCTTTTCATCTGGAGCACTAATGACGTTATCTTTTTTGAGTACTTTTCCGAGAAAACGTTGCAGAATCCCCATTTTTCCTCTCCCTCATAAAGAACAACAATACATGATTGTTCAATGTCCGGTAGTCCTGAAATAAAAACGTCACTTGTTCTTTGGCTTCCGATCCCCCTCACTCTTGAGGATCTCCCATATTTTCAGCAATTGTTCCCGCCGTTCCTCCGGCGCCTCCGCCAGTTCCTTGAAGAACAGCCCCAGTTCGGGATCCTTAAGCTCTTCTGGAATGTCATTCTGATCCGGTGGGTTCGGATGGTCAGTCCGGCCGAGGAGGTAGTCGGTGGTGACGTTGAAAAAGTCGGCGAGTTGTTTAACAAATTCAAACGATGGTTCGCGCTCATCACGTTCGTACATGCCTATTGTGCTTTCACCAACATTAAAACGATCGGCTAAGTCCTTTTGTGTTAAATTCCTATTCTTTCTCAGAATGCGTAATCTTTTCCCAAAGGTCATGTGTATTCACCTACTATTGAATTTTAACACATAGTGTGTCAATTAATATAAAAATTTTGATAAACAACACAAAAAGTGTTGACAGCACATTTTGTGTTGTTTATTATATAAACAAAAAACACGAATTGTGCGGTTAGGTGGTGATAAGAAATTGAATAAAGAGAAAATTGCTCAAACTTTAATCAATCTTCGAGGAGACCGTTCGCGGGAAGAAGTCGCGAAGTCTATTGGAATAAGTGTAAGTGCTCTGCAAATGTATGAGAATGGGCAAAGAGTACCGAAAGATGAAATCAAGATAAAAATCGCTCAATACTATGGTGTTTCTGTTGAAACAATTTTTTTTAGTTAGAAGCGCACGTTTTGTGTTCTTTTTGATAGTTCCTTGACAACTCAATCCCCACGACATGAAAGGAGGTGAGGTGAATGATTGAGCAACAAACGAATAAAGAGATGGTTCAAACCATTGAACAATATATCAAACAAGAGTCTGAAAAGTGGGCGCAACATGTTCTTAGCAATGCAAAAACGGTATCTGATTTAATGACGGCTCTATGGGAACACGGCAAAGTGAAAAAAGATGGAACCGAAGTTGAACGTATGTTGCATCGGCTCATTTATGAACGTGGTGCAGCTAAGATCAAAAATGTGATTAAAGAAGCCCAGGATCTCACATTGGGGAAGGCACTGTCCCCAGAAGGAGACAGTGCAACATGTTAATTCAATTGCTGAATTTCATGTTGTTTTTTGTAGTTTTCAAATTTTGAATATAGCCAAGATGTATTTCGATCCCTTTGCTTAATCACTTTGGTCAGACACTACGATGCGAGGTGAAGCGAATGTCATCAAACGCCCCTCATGCTCCGCATAAACATGAACAAAGGGGGAATGCGGGCATGAAGGAATTCAAATACGGGAACACCACTGTTATTATTCACTCCCCGTTAGTACTTATGAGTGCTGACGAACGAAAAGAATGGTTTCAGAAAGAATGGGAAAAAGGCAATCCAGTCTTGAAGCAGATCGCAAAAGCGGTGATGGATTGCTACGTTCCGAAAGAATCGGGCTCTTAAATCTAACATAACATGAATGTTTAGCGATAAATGGTAGAAGGGGGAGAACAAACGATGAAACGCGGTAGAGCGGCCGACGCGGTGAAAGCGGCGCGGCAGAAAACCGGGATGACGCAACAACAGCTGTCGTTTGAGATCTATGAATCTCGCGAATCGGTATCGCATCAGGAAAATGGTCGGTACCGGGTGCAGCCGAACATCACCAAATACTTTGCAGAAAAGCATAACAACCCGTGGGTGGCTCTCGAGGCGGCTGCTGAGTACACCGGATGGGGGCCAGTGAAGCTCGACGGGGACGCGGTGGATCTTCACAGAGCCAGCGTGACGATGAAAACACGCGAGGAGCTCGTGGAAGCCCTCGAGGCGATCGAAAGCGTCTGTGTAGCGAATCATCCCAGGTCGATTCGAGAGTTTGACAAACAGCGATTGGAAGAGGCGATGATGCAGGCGATCGATGCGATTGTCGCTCTCACGCAATACGTTGCGGTCATTTGCATGGATTACGGATTTTCCTGGTGGAAAATGTGGCAAAAGCATCGCGCGAAACTGCAAGCGAAAGGATTCATTCGACAATGACAAAGGGGGAAAAAACAATGTTTAAACTGCCGAACTTAGCAGAAATGACGGACCTTGAAGCTATTCACTGGTATACAAGTGAATTTTTACGGCTTTCACGCGAAAGAAAACTCGACAGTGAATATGGGAAAGCGTTGCTCGAGTGGAAAAAGCAAATGAACGAACGCCTGGAACAATCGAGAAAGGAGTGGTGGTAATGTACGTCGTATGGGTAGCCAGTTCGTTAATGACAGCAAGGGAAGTTCGGGAGGTGTGCGCCGAGTTGCGGAATCATCCGGAGCTGATCGAAGCCATTGAGCAAGAAGCCAAAGCAAAGCTTGTCAGCATGAAAAAAGCAGCAAGCCCAACGCTCACTGCTTCCTAAAAAACCAGCCCTACTACAAAACATATCATGTTGTGAACTAAAAGGCAAGCTCATGCTTGCCGACTGAAGTACAGGCGGCGGGTGTGCCCTCAGCCCGCAAGCGCTTGTGCTTCAGTCGGTGCGCATGAGCGCCAGCCAGGCCGAGCGAGAGCGGGCGACGATCCGAAAGGGGAGCCGCGCCACAATACATGTATGGTCATTGCGACGACGCCTGGAGATCATAACGAAGGAGGAATGGTGGTGATCGATATGATCGTTTATCAAGAGGCGGATTTGCGGCAAAAGGCGGTACTTTGCATCGAGTACATACAGGAGGCGTTGCAAAACCGCGACTATGAAACGATGGCTATTGAAATATCGGAGTTGCAGTATTTAGTCAGACAGCTGCAAGAACTTGAGCAAAAGGAAGCTCGACGTCAGCAATTATTGGCCATTATCCAAGATATGCACCGGCGTGGCATTCAAATTGATTTTGTGAGACTAGGAGAGGAGCGGAATGTGTGAACAAGCTGGATAAACACGAGAAAAGGCATATTAGGCTGCAAATATGCGAACTTTTGGACGGATATTGCCGAACATGCCCCGATCGAATGAAATATCGCAGTACTGTATGTCTGACTGTATGCCCCATCAGCCAAGAAATGCGGCGGCTGGCGGCCATTCTTGAGAATGATTCACCGACCAGCGAACCGGATCAGGGCCATGCACAGAACACGCTACCAAAGCGAAAGGGGCGGTGGACGGCAGAGGAAGTGTTTTATCTCTGGCATCATCGCAAGGTGTTGACGATTGATCAGCTCGCAAATCGGCTCAATCGAGAACCAAAAGCCGTCTGGGAGAAGTTGAAGCAACTGGTGCAAAAAGGCGGCATTTCTGATGCTGGTTGAGAAAGGAGGGCCGGAAGCTCCCATTCTACGATATGCTTCCAGGAGAAAGAATATGCTATTTGAAGTGGAATTTGTCGTGAAGGAAAATGGCCATTTCGAGACGATTACGCGCTCACAGTAACTGAGTGCCGGCGGATCGCCAATGAAATGGCCTCTGAGCTTGAAATTGGCGGGATTCAGTTTTTTATTTCAGAACTCTAGTTTTTATCATGCCATAGCAAAACAGCTTTTTCAAGGGGAGGGGATGACATGGCGACTTTGCTTTTGGATGACCAGCCATTGGTCATTTTACCGCAATTAGCCGTGGCGATCGGGTTGAATGAGAGCATCGTCGTTCAGCAGCTTCATTACTGGCTTGAGAAAAGTGAAAACGTCCATGACGGCTATAAGTGGGTCTATAACACGTACGAGGACTGGCGGGAGCAATTTCCCTTCTGGTCAGAAAGCACCATTCGTCGGATCATCACAAAGCTGGAGAAGATCGGGATCATCGTCTCGGCGAATTTCAATCGCTCGAAGATCGACAAAACGAAATGGTATCGGATCGACTACGATAAACTGGCTGAATTCACACAAGAAGCATCGTCTAACCAATATGATCAGACGACTGCTCAAAATGACGTTTCGACTGTTCAAAACGAGCAGTCGAGTGACGAAATCGTCACTCCATCCGTTCAAGATGAGCAGTCCAGCTGTTCAGATTGGCCAGTCGAGGCGTTCAACTTGACCAGACCAATACCAGATATTACAGCAGAGAATACTACAGAGATTAAAACAGAAGATGAAGAAGACGCGCGCGCGCATTCCTTACGAGAGATTATCCAGTTCGTTGAACATAACGGCTTTGGCACCGTTGGCAGCTACATAGGGGAAAAGATCGCTTCTTGGGTCGATGATACGTCCGAGGAATTGGTCTTAGAGGCGTTGAAAATCGCGGTGGAGAACGGGGCCAAGACCTGGAAATACGTCGAAACCATTTTACGTGACTGGTTCGAAAAAGGCTATCGCACCGTCGACCAGGTGAGAGCGGCACAATTGGCATTTCGAGAACAGCAACTGAAAAAACGCCAAGCCTCAACTGACAGCGGCCGAAAGACACGGACTCCAGTGCGCACCGAGATTGTACCGGACTGGCTGAAGATGGACTATAGCCAACCGGAAGATGACGACTTTGACGTTGAACAGGCGCGCCGAGAACTTGAGGAACGTCTGAAAAAATACAGAGATGGGTGATCGTCGTGGGATACCCGATATGGATCCGCTTGGAGTATCGGAATGAGGTTGGATCGATGATCGGATTGACGGCCAGCGTATGTTCAGAGGCGGATTTTCTTGACATTCTTGAACGATGCGGCGTGACAAGGAGCAACCTGCTGACGGTGCAGATCAATGACAAGGACTATTCCGTTTCACGCCTTAACACGTTGTTTACGAAGCTGCAAGCCGAAGGGAGGGGATCGGCGTGATGCTGCTCAAGTACGTGCTCATTCAGCATTTACGCCGGCAAGGGATCTTTTCTGCAAGTGATGGCCGATCGCTATCAAAGCTGACCCTAGAAGAGATTCAACGTGAATATGAGCGAGCGGGAGGTGACCAGCATGGATTGGTCCAAGGCGACCATACAGCAGCTTGTGACCATCATTCGTTTTGAAGAGTGCCCGAAAATATATAAGCATTGGGCGCGGCAAGAAATGAAACAACGGTTAGGGGGGAGAAGAGACCATGAAAAAACAACGTCAATCACTACATGGACCAGTGAAAATCAGCTATCTCACGCCGGAAGAACTGGAAGCGTACCGAAACCGTCCACGCAAATACTACGATGACGACAACCGCCGAATCATTGACTGGCGCTGGCCGAGATCAAGGGGGGCGCGCCGATGAAATTGAAAAGACTATTTGAGGGGTGCGACTACAGTGGATGCTCAGCATTGTTGTGAGGTTCTGAAGTTTAAATATGCGCACCTAACGGCACTAGAAAAGTTAAATTCTTCCGCACGAGAGAGTGAACGCTAGATGAAACATCGGAAGCGGAAAGCTAGGTGGTATTTGTTATATCGCAGGGAACACTGCGATGTCGTTTATGTATATGAGCCATTGCGCAAACACGAATTGATAAGCAGGATTCGGCACGGATGGAAGGTAATTGGATGAAATAAAAAAGCCGGGATCTCTCCCGACAGTCCATCTCAATTATACCACATGGAGGGATTCCGGTGAGTAAAAGAGCACAAGAGTTGCAAATTGATATAGATAGCATGACGGTTTCGTATCCCGTTGTACCTGGCAAAGTGATTGTGATTGTCGTTGATGGGGTGCAAGGGAAGGCGAAAGTGGCAGAGGCGGTAGAACATGGATATACGATCATCGAAACGGCGAAAGGCAAGACGGCGCGGATTAAGTATGAGGAAAGCGAGTTGTTTTAATGCGGAAGCGGGAGGAAAAACTGGATCGAGAATTGATTGGCAAGTTGGCTTATAAAAAACGCGGGTTTTTTAGTGGATTGATCGGCATAGTTCAAGAAAATAATAACGGGATCACACCATATAAGCTCGTTTTTCAATTCGGAGCGGCAGTAGGGATCCAGGGGAAGGATGACATCGTCATTGTCGGTGAAGAGGATAGAAAAAATATCACGGAAAAAGTAAATTCTGCTCCATTTTGAGAAATACGAATCCACTATAGCTTGAACCGATAGTGGTCTAGTTTATGGGAGGGATTTTCGATGAATCAATTGCAAAAAGTGTTTATTTACAGCGGCAGTCAAGTACGAACAATTATAAAGGATGATGAAGTTTGGTTTGTCGCAAAGGATGTTTGTGAAATTCTAGACATTGCTGATGCAAGAAAAGCAGTCCAAAGACTCGATGAAGATGAGCGGAGTTTAATTCCGGTCACCGATTCGCTGGGAAGAAAACAAGAAACATTCATTGTGAATGAGCCTGGTTTATACACGCTCATTTTAGGAAGTCGCAAATCAGAGGCTAAACAGTTTAAGCGATGGATCACACATGAAGTCATCCCCACGATCAGGAAAACGGGCGGATACGTAGCGAACGATGATTTGTTCGTGGAGACCTATTTAAAACACGCGGACGAACAGACGAAACTGTTATTCCGCGCTACATTAGAAACGGTACGAAAGCAAAATGAGCAAATCGCCATCATGCAGCCAAAAGCCGATTATTTTGATGCGCTTGTTGATCGTCGATTGTTGACAAACTTTAGGGATACGGCCAAGGAGCTGAAGATCAAACCCAAGGCTTTCATCGATTGGATGCTAGAAAAAAGTATATATATCGAGACCAAAAAGGAAAGTTGAAGCCATATGCTCAATACGTGCCGTATCTCTTTGAATTGAAGGAATGGGAACGAAATGGGCGGGCGGATGTGCAGACACTCGTGACGCCGAAGGGACGGGAAACGTTCCGTATTTTGCTTGAAAAGGCAGCTATTTTGTTTGATATAATGGAATCAAATCCAAATATGTCCAAGACCGAGAGCGTGAGGACACTGATGATACAAGGCGATCCTTGTATGATTGGTGTCCTCTTTTCTTTTGCGATCCAAGGGAGGGGAAACAAATGCGCACAATGCAGGACCAGATGCGAAAATGGATCAAGGCTCATAACATGGCCTATCGGCCGGAACGGAACCGAAAAGAACGAAAGCAGAAACGGAACAAGGAGCGAATGACGGAGCGGGAAATTAAGGAGTTGATGGGCGTCTGCCGTCCAGTTTATCGGTGCGGAAAAGGCGGCGCATTTCGCCAGCGATAGGGGGGAGAAGCGTTGAAAGAGTTTATGTTGCCAGAGATTGATCGTGCGGCCACAAAAAGAGCGGTAGAAGCGGCGCTGGAAAAGTATCGGGTTTACTTGCTGACGCTTCGACTGGATGAAATGCCGAGGATTACGCAATGTTATTCGCTCGTGCCTGCGCCGTCCAATCAGTTTCGCTCCTCAACAGAAAGCATCGCAATTCGTAACGTGGAGTACGAGCGGGAGCGGGATGAGTACATTCGGCGGATGACAAATGCAGTGAACCGTTTAAGCAAATGGGAACGGGCCATTATTGTCCGACGATATATGTCATTTGAAGATGTCTACGACTATGAAGTGTATCCTGAACTTGGCATGAGCGAGCGGAAATATTATCGGTTGAAGTCAAGGGCATTTTACAAGCTTGCCTTTGCTTTAAAAATCGAAGTGTATCGCGAGGAGGTGGTTTCGTCATGAATTTTGTTCAGCCTATTCGTGATCCGGAAAAGATTGCGGCGATGAAGAAATATTTACTGCAAAAAAGCAAACGCAACTACATTCTATTTATCATAGGCATTAACACAGGACTGCGTATATCAGACATATTGCAGCTGAAGAAGGAAGACTTGTTGCAGACGCACTTGAAACTGCGAGAAAAGAAAACGAGGAAAGAGAAGCGAATCCGGATCCCGCCGGCCATCCGAAAAGAACTCATCGAGTATGCCAAGACACTCAAAGACGGTGAATATGCTTTTCGAAGCCGACAAGGCGGGAACCGCCCTATTGACCGTTCCACAGCGTATCGCATTTTGCGCGAGGCGGCCGAATATGTATCGTTGGATGAAGTGGGCACGCATACACTTCGAAAGACATTCGGCTATCACTTTTACCAACAAACGAAAGACGTGGCTATGCTCCAGGAGTTATTCAATCATTCCAGCCCTCACATCACGTTGAAGTACATTGGCGTCAACCAAGATGCGATGGATAGAGCAATGCTGAAGTACAAAATTTAATTTTTTCCCTGTAGTACATCATAAAAAAGCGTGTGGTGCACTCATGGAAAGAAGGGAATGGAAGCTAGAAATATCAAGGGGTTGAGCCATTTGGTGAGTGCATCAGTCTGTAAATTGAAGTGCACTGATGGGAGGGAAGCAGGTGTTAGTCGAGGAAGCGAAAAAGCGCATCGAATACTTGCAAGAATACATTCAGAAGATCGAAAGTTACACGCCGGTCACGATGGAAGACGAAGCCGTCTATTTATACGTCCAGCTGGAAAGTGTCACAAAGGTGGTGCAAGAGCTAAACAAAAAGGGGTACCGGATCGGGAAGCGGAAGCTGACGACGGTTGATGTATCCAACATCATTCGCAGCAAGCCGAAGGACGAGATGTATGAGTTGGCCAAGCGGTTGTTTACGAAAAACAGGAAGCGGGGGAGTCGGCATTGGGAGGTAAAGTTAACATAAGAGTGGCAGAAAAAAGGCAGATTTTTGGCGGATTGTTTGGCCGTTGAGGTGATATGATGGTAGCATAGGGCGGGTTGAACCAAAGCCTGAGATTCCCCTTCACCTGACGTCACCCGGTCGGGTGGCGTTTTTCATTTGAGGTGATACCATGTACAAATTGCATGATGAGAATAAACCAAAGCACAAGAAAAAAGAACGCCTGACTTGGCGCGACTGGCTCGAAATCATGGGCGTTCGACGCGACACGTACAAGCGAGTGCGCGGGGCGATTAGGAGGAAATAAATTTTGAAAGTCCGCGATTGATACCATCGCTTTGGTGAGAGTAGATTATACTTGGATTTATATGTTGTTCCTGGCGTTCGGGCCAGTAAAACACTTTGCCATTGTACGTGACAAGTGTTGTCAAAATTTGACGAACGAATGATGTAGGAAAACATCTCCTTTTGTCGTATTGAGTAGGCGAAAGGTTCATCACCACAACATGTACTTGACAAGTGATACGCTTTCTTGAACAAGAATGTGCAAAAATCATTGGTTTGCTGATTCTTCCTCGCAAGCGTCAGTAGAGCGTGTTATAAAAAATCAAGCACAACTTTTGGTGAAGAGCCAGGCGAAAGGAGGGAAAGGAAATGAATAGAAAAATCGAATCGTATTGCCCAGATTGCGGTAAGCCAATATATGAAGATGAAAACGCATTGACCGGTTTTTGTGAAGAGTGTTCTAAAGATAAGTAATTAATACAAGCATCCTTCGGGGTGCTTTTTTATTTTGTGAAAGGAGCTGATGCACATGCAAATTATTCGGGAAACGGCTACGCATATTCAAAAGTGGGATTCAGAAAACAAGCAAGTTGTAATGGAGCGAAAAGACGAGGTAACAGAGAAGAAACCAGCACAAAACAAAACAAAACAACGACTAAAAACAAAGTAGCTGATAAATGATGCGGTATTGCAACTATAATGGCTGTAATCGTCGCATTGATCGTGGTTTGTATTGCGATGAACATAAGCCAAAGCGAAAGCACCAGTCGAAAAACAAACCATTCTACCGATCGCCAGAGTGGCAGCGAATGCGTGAATACATTTACGAACGTGACGGTGGTTGCTGCAAAGAATGTGGTCGATTTGTATTTGGTAGGCAGGCGCACATCCATCACATTGTACCGATTAGTGAAAATCCTTCCCTTAAACTCGATCCTAACAATCTTATTTTGCTGTGTGAGTCGTGTCATAAGAAGGTTGAAGAAGGAAGTCGGAAGTGGGAAGAACGACCGTATTTCTTTTGTTTATATAATGTATAATTATTACATTTATCCCCCCTACCCTTGATTTTTGTGGTATTGTGGAAAAAAGACCGCGGTCGGCCGTAAACGTGCGCCAAAATGAAATTTTCAAAGGGGGTGTGAAATTTGGATAAAAAAACAAAAGCGGCACTAACGAAAAAGCGAAAAAAGGAACGTGAACGGATTGTTGGTTTGCTCAAGGAAAATGGGACTTACAACAAGTCGCTTGAACCGTTGCTGGAGTTGTACTTAGATGCCTATATGGTTTATTCGCAAGTGTATGAAAAGTGGCAAGAGGAAGGATTTCCTGCAACAAAATCACATACAAACAAGGCTGGTGCAACAAATGAAATGAAGCATCCACTTGCTCAACAAACAGCCGATTGGAATACGAAAATGAGTAAGTTGTTAGAACAGTTAGGATTGACGCCAAAAACACAAAAACAGATTACTGGGGAAGTTACGAATACCACAACAGACGCTTTTCAAGCATTTGCGAATAAATGGGACTGATGTTTTATGATCGAGCGTGGTGTGAATTATGCTGACCAGTTTGCAAAGAAGGTGAAAAGAAACAAAAAGAAGTATCCGCAAACTGTCCAGAAAGCTGTTGAGCGTTATGAACGTTGGAAAAAGAGAAAAGACATTTGGCTCGATTTAGACGCTGCTAATCGTGCGATGGATTTCATGGAAACGTTTTGTATTTATGCAGAAGGGGAAGTAGCTGGGCGTCATTATGAGTTAAAAGATTGGCAACGGTTTGCATTCACAAACATTTACGGTTGGAAAAAGAAAGACGATAACGGTCAAGATGTGCGAGTGATTCGTACAAGTTATATTCAAGTTCCACGGAAAAACGAAAAAACAACGATTGCGGCTGGTGCGGCAACATATGCGTTATATGCAGACGGTGAGTTTGGTGCCGAATGCTATACAGCTGCGGTAGATAAAGAACAAGCGAACATATCCGCGAAAAAAATAGCGATTACGATTGAAAATAGCCCCGACTTGAATCAGCGAACACAAATTTACAAGGGACCAAAAGGCGGCGTAAATGCGATCGTTTACTCTTTTACGGTCAATGGCAAGAAGTTTAAAAATACTTTGCAGCCACTGTCTAGGGAAACGAAAGGACTTGATGGGAAAAATCCTCATTTTGTTCTTTTAGACGAGGTACATGCGCAAGGAAATGCCGATATGTACGATGTTTTAAAGTCTGGTATGGGTGCAAGGAGACAACCGTTAATGATGATTGTTTCGACAGCTGGTAAAGGTACAACGTCTGTTGGATTGCAAATTTATGATTACTGCAAAAAGATTTTGAATGGTGAGATTGACGATGATTCTTGGTTTGTACTCATTTACGAGCCGGATAAGGGTGATCGATGGGATGATCCTACAGTTTGGGCGAAAGTGAATCCAAACTACGGGATTTCAGTGAAAAAAGACTATTTGATGAATCAGTTTAAAGAGGCGCAAGTGTCGGCGGAACGAAAAGATGAGTTTTTAGCAAAGCATTTAAACATTTTCGTTCGTTCCAGTGGTACTTATTTTGAAAGAGATATTGTTGAAAGATGTTTAGTCAATGACTTAGGGGATTTGACAGGCATGACGTGTGTGATCGGCTTGGATTTATCAAAAACAACCGATTTAACGTGTGTGAGTTTGAACTTCCCTGTTGTGGACGAAAGCGGAAAAGCAAGATTGAAAGTAAAACAAATGTATTTCATTCCATCAGAAGGGCTAGAAGCTCGTGAAAAGATGGAGAACATCCCTTATCGTCATTTAGTGGAACGTGGTTTTGTGACGTTGTGCGAAGGGAAAACAATTGATTACGATATGGTGTTTGAGTACATTAATGAACAATCGCAAATGTATGATATTAAACAAATTAACTATGACCCAGCGCATGCGGTCAAGCTAGTTGAAAAGTTAGAAATGGAAGGTTTTGATTGCGTAGAAGTACGGCAATACCCGTCTACACTCAACGCACCTTTCGATGATTTAGAAATTTTAATGTATGAGGGGCGCGTTGAAACCGATAATCCATTATTGATTTACTGTACGGAAAATGTCGTTGCTTTTATCAATACACAAGGGCTCAAAGCACCGTCAAAAAAACAAAGTCAGTACAAAATTGATGGCTTTGTGGCCATGCTTACTGCTCATAAAGAAACGATGAACATGATGATGAACGTCAGCGAAGAAGAATATATGGCAATGATCGAAGTGCTTTACAAGCGGTAAAGGAGGTGATAGCGATTGGGATTATGGCAGCGGCTTGCTGGGTGGTTTAAACGCTCTAAATTCAATGTTTTTAACAACTTTTACTGGAACTACGGCGGTTATGTGACAGACGAAAACATTCTGCAATCGTCCGACATTTATAATTTAATGAAACTAATCAGTGACCAAATTGCGCTCACTGATTTTTTTATTGAGGACGAGACGGGAAAGGATGTCAATGATCCATATACGCTGCGGATTTTGCGCAATCCGAATCAATATTTGACTGAATTTGAAATGAAAAAGCTTATCGTCAACACGCTCTTAATACGTGGAAAAGTCTACATTTTCAAAAACGAAAATGAATGGCACGTATTAAACGGTGTCTACTCCGAATTGTTAGACGACGGAAGCAAAATTTACAGCGTTGGTGGTGTTCAAATCCCTGCGGAAATGATTGTTCACGTCAAAAATATTGGGACAAATCATTTAGACGGTGTAGGATTGTTAGATTTAGCACGCCAAACGCTTGAAGGGGTCATGAATGCGGAAAACAGTTTAACAGACAAGTATAGAAAAGGTGGATTGCTTGCGTATTTGTTGAAATTGGATACGCATATTGCACCAAATAACCAATCGCAAAATGCAATGATTATGGCCATCCTTGATAAGTTAGAACAGACTGGACAAGGGAATAAAATTCAGCTAATTCCACTTAGCAAAGGATATGAGATCGAGGCGTTACAAAGCCCAGTAGATGACGAGAAAATTCTTAAATATCTTTCGGTGTATAAAAAAGACTTAGGTAAATTTTTTGGTGTGGACTTGGAACATTTGCTTGAGTTGCAAAAGACGGATATGGAGCAATTCATGATGATGCTTTATACGACTGTACTGCGTCCGATTATAAAAAATCTGGAGCAGCACTTGTCAAAGTTATTTTTCCCTCATGGCGGGCGTCGGATTCGCTTCAAGATTAACCCGTTAGATTATGTGACGATGAAGACGAAAACGGACATTGCTTACAACTTAGTTAGAACATCGATTGCGACACCGAACGATGCGCGCGAAATGCTTGGATTTGATCGTTTGGAGCAAGATGAAGCGAAAAAGTTATACATTTCAAAAGATTTAATCGGTCTTGATAATCTCGAGGCGACGCTAAAAAAGGCGATCAAAGGAGGTGAGACGCCATGAACGAGAAAGAAAAGCGAATTTTTACGCTCTCCAACATAGAAATACGCGCTGGAACCGAAGGAAGCTCGCAAGTCATTGAAGGTTATGCGAGCATTTTTGATTCTCCGACCATGATTGGTGATATGTTTCAAGAAACGATTGCGAAAGGAGCATTCGCCAAATCATTAATGGAAAATACGGATGTTCGAGCGCTCTTTAATCACAATTGGGATTATGTTTTAGGGCGGACGAAGAGCGGTACGCTTACACTTGAAGAAGATGAAAGAGGATTGAAATTTCGTGTCACGCCACCAGATACGAGTTGGGCGAAGGATTTAATGATTTCTATGCAACGTGGTGATATCAATCAATGTTCATTTGGTTTTCAAGTTGTCAAGGATTCATGGAACTGGGACGTAGATCCCGCGCTGCGTACGATTCAAGAAGTGAAGCTTTATGAAATTAGCATTGTGAGTCTTCCTGCTTACGAGGATACAGAGGCATATGTGCGCGACAGGTTTACAGAACAGCGAGAACTTCATTATGAAAGACAAAAACTAATTAAACAAATTGAGGAGGCGTTGAAACGATGAAAAAGTATTTGTTACGGCGTAAAGCACAATTGGAAAAACGATTAAAACAGCTTAAAGAGTTATTAGAAAAAGGTTCTGAAACTCGTTCGATGGAAGAAGTACAGGCAGAAGTCGATGAATTAACAGCTGATTTAGATGCGGTAAACGAGGCTCTCGCAGAGTTGGATGAAACAGTTGATAGCGGTGGTGATGAAGGGGAAGAAGATGACGCGAACGAAGACGATGAAGAACAAGATGAGGGCGAAGAAGAAAAGCGCTCCATCTTAACACAAGAACAGCGTGCTGGTTTAACAAATATAATTAATCAATCTCTTTCCTCTCGTGTCCAAGTAAAAACAAATGAAATGAAAACACGCAATGCTTTTTGCCGATATCTTGTAGGACAAATTAGTGAAAGCGAAGCTCGGGCAATGGGAGTTCAGACGCACGGTGGCAATGTACTTGTTCCAGAGGCGTTGGCGAAAGAAATTATTTCCTATGCTCAAGAGGAAAACTTATTACGAAAATACGGAAAGGTTCTACAAACAAAAGGGACACAAGGCTTCCCGATTTTAATTAAAAAAGCGAAAGCAAACCGTGTGAAGACAGAGCGTGCCTTGAATCAGCCGATTCCAGAAACAGATATCGAGTTTGATGAGTACTATTTGAATCCAACGGAAACGGATGCACTTGTGCTTGTGACAAAGAAACTTCTTGCAATGAGTGAGATGAATGTGGAACGAATCGTCGTGGATGAACTAAAGAAAGCTTACGTACGTGAAGAAGCGGAGTTTTTCTTTAATAGTGCAGACAATCCTGGTGCGTTGATTCGCAAAGCCGTCGCTTTTACGCCAACAGCGACTGACATTTACGACAAGTTTGTGCAGCTTAAAAATAGCTTACCAACGTCAATGCTCAAAAATGCTCGTTGGATGATTAACCGTGCTGCATTAACGGCAATTGAAACGATTAAAACGGCAGACGGCTTCCCACTCTTGCGTCCAGATATCGGGCTAGAAGGTGGCTTCGGCTATCGCTTGCTCGGATTTCCGGTTGACGTGACGGACTTTGTTGATGCAGATACACCAAACATTCAACGCCTGTATTTTGGTGACTTTTCAACGTTCTACATTCAAGATGTTATCGGCACAATGGAAGTAACGAAATTAATTGAAAAATACGCTGATACAAACCATGTCGGTTTTAAAATTTGGCACTTGAATGATGGACAACTTGTATATGGTCCGTTTGAGCCGTCTGTCTTTAAACTTGAGTTAAATGCGTAACGGGTGAAGAGGCATGGCAGTCTCTGTTGACATGTTAAAGGAACATTTACGAATTGACGGGAGCATGGAAGACGCCATGCTCTCTTTCTATTTGGAAGCAGCCAAAAAGTATGTAAAAAATGCGACAGGAACGGAAGGAGATCATTTAGTGCTCATCGTCGCTTCTATTTTTTACGAATATCGGGTGAGCGAAGAAGAAATGGGAAAAGCCTTTAATGCATTGACGCCATTTTTTGTGCAGGAGGCAATGACAAATGGCGCGACGACTGACTAACCAATTTAAACATCGAATTACAATCCAGGAGCGAGCAGAAGAACAGAATGAAAATGGATTCTCGGCTGGAGAATGGCAAGACCGGCATCACTTATGGTCAGCGATCAAAACGTTGCGTGGGCGAGAGTATTACGAAGCAGCGACAACGCAAAACGAAAATACAGTTCGTTTTGTCGTTCGCTACACAGCAGGGATTACACCCAATATGCGTATTCAATATAAAGGACGCACGTTTGAAATTTTGTCTGTCATTAATGATGATGAGCGTAATGTCACGATGACGATTGTGGCAAAGGAAGTGGTGTGATGGGCTTTAAGTTAGAAGGTATGCAAGAATTGTTGAGAAAGTTGGAGATGTTGGGGAACGAAGCTGAGCAAGTCAAACAAGAATCGCTCATGGCTGGTGCCAAAGTTGTGCAGCAAGCAGCCTCACAGAAAGCGCCACGGGATACGGGTAAACTTGCTGAAAACATCGTCATTTCTGATATCAAGGAAGATGGAACAGTAGATATCGGTCCGGATCGTGACCGTTTTTATGGGTTATTTGTCGAATTTGGTCGAAAAGCAGGAGAGAAAAAAGGACGAAAATATCCGAAAACAGATCCTCATCCCTTTCTACAGCCAGCATTTGAGGAGAACATTGATCGTGTGCAAGATGAAATGGCTGATGTCATTCGGCGGGGGTTGAGGCTATGAGCCTAAACAAGATGATCATCGACACACTAAAACCTCTCGGTGTTCCTGTTGCGTTTCAGACGTATGAGGGAAAAGAAAAAATGTATATCACCTTTTTTGAATACAACCAGTTTTCAGCACTAAATGCGGACGATGAAGAGCAACAAACGGCACATTTTTTTCAAATTGATATTTGGAGCAAAACGGACTATACCGATCTAGCGCAACAAGTAAAAGAAAGAATGATAGCAGCAGGATTTCGTCGCACGTCGGAAGTGGATTTATTCGAGCAAGAAACAAAAACGTACCATAAAGCAATTCGATTTTCTTATGTTCGTTAGGAGGGGATACGATGGCAGTAATCGGTTTAAAACATCCTTATGTCGCCAAGTTGATTAAAGATGATTTCACCGGCGTTCAGTATGATACGCCGAGACGATTGGCAAAAGCCATTGAAGCAAAAATTAGCCCGAAGGTAAATACGGAAACATTGTATGCTGATGATGGTCCAGCTGAAGTTGCGTCGTCTCTTGGTGAAATTGAAGTAGAAATTGGAGTGGATGACATTTCGACGGAGATGCAGGCGTTTTTGTTAGGCGCAACGATTAATGATGACGGTGTCGTTATTCAAAAAAGCGGCGATACAGCGCCATATGTTGCACTTGGATTCATTCTTCCTCTTTCAAATGGTGGACAGAAATATGTTTGGCTGTATAAGGGGAAATTTGAATTGCCAGAGGAGCAATATAAAACAAAAGGCGATAAAGTTGAATTTCAGACGCCGACGCTGAAAGGAAAATTTGTAAAGCGGGAATTTGATGAAGCGTGGAAAGCATCGGTGAATACAAAAGATGAAGGTGTTGATCCAGCAGTCATTCAAAACTGGTTCAGCGCCGTGTATCAAGAAACAACAACTCCGTAAAGGGAAAGGGGAAGCCCTTTCTCTTTCGAACTCATAACATGGAGGGATAAACATGCAGGTTACATTATTAATCAATGGTCAAGAGAAGACATTTACTGTTCCGTTTGTCAAAGCACGTATGTTTCGTCGAGCGTTAGAACTGCGCAAAAAATATGACTTTAACAATATTGATGTAGAGGCACTAGATTCCATCATTGCTTTTATTGTCGAACTGTTTAATGGGCAATTTACAGTAGATGAGTTTTACGATGGCATTGCGGCGGATCACCTCATTCCAACAATTTCGGATTGCATGAATAAAGTTATTGGGGTGGCGAAAACGAGCGACCCAAACGTGTAACGGGGTCTGAAATGGACCCGTATGACGCGGTGAAAGAGTTTTACCTCACGCACATTAAGAACGGCATACCGATGTACCTCGTGGATGAGATGGACATCGGTTTTTATTTTGAGCTTCTAGATTATGCGGAAGAAAAAGAGACGCGAAAAGAACGGCTAATGATTGAGCAGCTGTTGTAAAGGTGGTGAAACGATGGCGGAAGTTGGTACGTTGCGAGTGTCGCTTGGATTAGATAGTGCAAATTTCACGACGAGCATTGAGGCTGTCAATCGCAAAATACGGCTTGTTGATGCCGAGTTTAAAGCGGCTACTGGCGGTGTGAAGGATTTCGAGAATAGTTTGGAAGGATTGCAAATTAAAGCAGAATCCCTCACGCAAAAGCTACAGTTACACGAGGCGAAAGTCGCTGAGTTGAAACGTCGATATGAAGAAAGTGCGCAGACGAAAGGAAAAGACGCAGCTGAAACCGAGAAATTGCTTATTGCCTACAACAAAGCTGTCGCAGAAATGAAAAAAACAGAGGCACAGTTGCAACAAACAAATAAAGAGATTGAAAAGCAATCGGACGGCTTTAACAAGTTAGAGCGAGCAGTAACGCAAAGTTTGCAAAAAATTGACCAGCAGTTGAAAGTGATTGATTCCGAATTTCGTGCTGCAACAGCAGGTATCGAAAACTTTGGTTCAACGTCTGAGCAATTACGCACGAAAGCCAACAGTTTAGCGCAAACGCTCGAATTACAGAAAACGAAAGTATCAGAATTAAAGCAACTATATGATGAAAGCGTAAAGGCAAAAGGTGCGGATGCGAAGGAAACGAATGATCTCTTAATCGCCTACAACAAAGCGACTGCGGAAATGAAAGAAACAGAAGCGCAGTTGCGACAGTTAAATCAAACGATTGAACAGCAAGCGACAGCATGGGGACAACTACAAACCAAGTTGAATGAGACCGGCCAACGCTTGCAAGACGTAGGTAATAACCTTCAATCGTCTGGAGCGCAAATTGCTGCCCCGTTCGGTGTAGCAAGTGCAGCAATTAGTGGTGCATTAGGTGTTTCTGTCAAAAAATCGATGGATTTTGAGGCACAGCTTTCTCGAGTTGGAGCGATTGCAGGGGCAACGCCGAATGAATTAGAGAAGCTCAAACAGGCTGCTCTTGATCTCGGTTCATCGACGTCTAAGTCAGCTACCGAAGTTGCACAAGGTATGGAGATTATGGGGGCGATGGGATACAACACAAATCAAATTCTTGCGGCTATGCCAGGGATTATCGCAGCGGCAGAGGCGTCGGGAGAAGATATGGCTTTAGTTGCTGACACAGTATCATCTGCACTCAATGCATTTGGTCTTGAAGCAGGAGAGGCGTCAAGAGTAGCAGATGTTCTTGCGCAAGCAGCAAATGACTCGGCAGCCGGCATACAAGATATGCAGTATACATTTAAATATGCAGCGCCAATCGCAAAAACATTAGGAATTTCGCTTGAAGAACTTGCAGCAGCTACAGAAATTATGGCTAATAACGGTATCCGTGGCGAACAGGCTGGTACAACATTGCGTGGGGCTCTCATTCGATTATCTGACCCACCAAAAGAGGCGCGAGAGGCATTAGTTTCATTAGGTATCCAAGTAACGGATGCGCAAGGTCGTATGCTACCTTTTGGAGATATTATCGGGCAGCTTTCCGAGAAAACAAAAAATATGAGCAATGCACAAAAACTTGCAGCGCTTTCCACTATTTTTGGGACGGAAGCCGCCAGCGGGATGTTGACGGTTGTAGAAGCAGGGTCACAAAAATTAGACTCCTTGACGAAATCACTTCAGAACTCAAGCGGGGCGTCAAAAGAAGCAGCTGAAAAAATGAAGGATAACTTAAAGGGAGCTCTTGAGGAATTAGGTGGCGCTATTGAAACCGCACAAATTTCTATTGGCGATGCATTAGCCCCAGCTATTCGTGTAGTTGCAGAGGCTCTACAAGGTTTATTCAATGCTTTTAATAGCCTTCCAGACGGAATGAAGCAATTCATAGCAATTGGAGCGGCTATTTCAGCCGTTTTACTTGGGATTGTTGCATCCATTGGTATTGTATTGTCGATTGTAGGAACCGCCATGCAAGGGTTTGGGGCGTTGGCAAGCGTGCTGGCTAGCGCTGGCGGAATGGCAGGAGTTTTTTCAAGTGCGATAGCGGTTATTACTGGTCCGATCGGGATTGCGATCGGGGCAATTGCTGGATTAGTAGCTATCGGTGTTGTGCTGTATAAGAACTGGGACGAAATCAAAGCGTTTCTATCGGCAACATGGGAAGGGATAAAAGCGGTAGCTGTGGCAGTCTGGGATGGACTAAAAACGTACTTTACGACGGTTTTTAACATTTACAAAACGATCTTTACAACCGTATGGGAAGGAATTAAAACTGTAGTCACAACGGTTTGGGAAGGATTGAAAATGGCTGCTACAGCCATTTTTGAAGGGATAAAAGCATACTTCACGACCGTACTCAACATATATCAAACGATTTTCACGACTGTCTGGAACGCAATTAAAACAGCTGTTGTCGCCGTATGGAACGGATTAAAAACAACGGCAACAGCTATTTTTAATGCGATAGCGTCATTTTTATCGAATTTATGGGATGGTGTAAAAAATACTGCTACGAATGTATGGAACACGATCAAAACTAGCGTTAGCAATATCGTTAGCAGTTTATCTTTTGCTGTACAAAACACATTCAATAGCTTAAAAAGCGCAATTTCTAATATCTTTAGTGGTGTGAGAAATATGCTAATCAACATATGGGAAGGTATCAAAAACACCGCGAGAAGTTGGGCAAGTAGCTTTGTAGAAATCGGAAAAGACTTGCTTCGTGGCATATGGAATGGTATGAGCAACATGGCGGATTGGCTATGGGACAAGGTTAGATCTATGCTCTCTGGGCTAACAGACAAAATCAAAAACTTTTTCGGCATTCGCAGTCCGAGCCGTTTGTTCGCAGAGTACGGAGGATATTTGTCACAAGGTTTGGCGATTGGGATTACAGACGATGCAAAGCTAGCCGAAAACAGCGTTGTTGATATGGCAAAACGAGTAGCAAAAGCTGGTCAACAAATCGGCAACATCGCTCTACCAAGCATAAAGCCAGCAACGATTCAACATGTTGTTGAAACGAACGTCGTTGGTAACGTGATGTCGGGTGCTTCGAGCGAAGGACCGACCATCATCATCGAAAATATGGTCGTTAGAAACGACGAGGACATATATCGTGTTTCGCGTGAATTGCATACGCTAATCGAGCGTTCAAAACGAAGTAGGGGATTACGATGAGTATGTGGTTTCAATTTGACGGTATACGTTCAGAAGAACTGAATATCAAAGTTTTACGTTTTCGTAATCCAGCATTGCCAACATTTGAGGAGCACTATGAGAATGTCCCTGGGCGTCACGGATCGCTCGTGTTTCCACAAGCGTTTGGAACACGTGAAATTGAGATTGATTGTTTCATAACGCACGAATCGAGAGAAAAACGGAGGCAGAATATTAGAAGACTCTCTCGCATTTTTACTCGTCAGGAGAGTAGTTTAATTCTTAGTGAAGAACCGGATGTGTATTATATTGGAAAGTTAGCTGGTTCGTTTTCTATTGATGTACGCAAAACATTTTCGAGTTTCACACTTGTTTTCCGTTGTCAGCCGTTCCGGTACGCAATTGATACCCGAGAGTTGACGTTCGACATGGAATCGAACAGCGTGCAGTATATCTCTAACGGCGGCACAGCAGAAACCTATCCATCACTCGTGATCCAAGCAGTATATGGGGAGATTCAAAACCCAAAAATCACGATCAATGACAAATATCTGCTGTATAACGGCACCCTAACACCTAACTCTGCCATCGAAATCAATACGGAGAGTTTTTTAGCAACGAAAAGCATGGAACGGGATATTGTCACAACTGGCGCATATGATACTGCAGAAAATAATATTCTGTCGATGGTTGACGGTGAATTCGGTGCGCTTTTCTCTGGTGGAAATACATTTGCATATAGCAGTGCAAATGGACAGCGCGCTCGAATTCGTCTTGTTTGGCAAGAACGATATTTGTAAAGGGAGATGACATATGCCGCAACAAAATGGACGTTTAAATACTGATTTAGATAATAAATTAACCTCATCTTATTATGACGGCGCCAAGTGGCACATGTTCATGAAGGCATTGAACGCTGATATTGAAGCGTTGGGATCGACGACGGATCCAGCTACAGCACAAACAGTAATTGGATTGTTGAAAGCGTTGATCGCGAAACTACCAAGTGCGTTGCAAAACGACGCACTTAAAAGTGTCTTGACCGCACCGATCCCGTCTGGAACGAACAAAATTGGATCTGTGGATATAGCGAACACTCCAACAGTTCGTGTTGACAGTACGAATCCGGTGAATATCAATGTTACAAGTGGGCTTCCATCAGGTAACAATAAAATTGGTTCTGTGGATATTGTGAATAAACCGACTGTCTTAGTGGATAGTGTAACACCAATCAATGTAAATATTGCCCAACCGACTGCACTACAAATCACCAAAGTGTCACCGAACAACATGAAGTCGGTAGCGAAGTCAGCGACAAACGCTAATACAAGTGAGTTAGTGATATCTCTATCCTCTGTACAAGGGAGAATTGTTGAATATATCATTACTGCTGACGCAGCAAACGTTAACCCTATTTACATCGGTGAAAGTGATGTAGATGGTACAAAAGGGATTCCTCTATCTCCTGGACAGCAATTCCGTCTCGAGTACGGAAAAGAGTTGTATTTTTATGCTCAAAATACGACGGATAAAATCCGAGTAACAATTATCAGCGCAACATAAAGGGACGATGTTCTTTTTTATATTTTTGAAAGAAGGGAGGGAGGATCGTTTGATTGTATCTGAATTGAATGAGCTGTTTCAAGGACAGAAATTTAATCAAGGAACGACCAACAACCTTATTTCAACTTCGAACGGTCTTATTCTCGAAAGTTATCAAACTGGTGGAATTTATCAAACTATCGGCACATGGACCGCCGTTATTACGAACGACGTTGTAAAAAATGTGACGGATAGCCGTGTAAATTTTGATTGCGAAACACCGGCGGGAACGGTGGTTATTGTTGAAGTATCACACGACGGGCTAGAATGGTACACGGTCCAAAACGGGCAGCCGCTACCGGACACACTCAAAAATTTTGATAGCTTAATGATCCGCGTAACATTGATGACCACGGACGACACGAAAACGCCGGTTTTAAAAAGTTTGGGCGTTTCTATATGGGAAGACGCGAAGGGCTTTAAAGTTTTGGGGCGCCCATCGAATATTAACCGCGACATTATCCGGGCGTATGACCTAAACGGCAACCTAGCGGCGTATTTAGAGAACGCAAAAAACATCTATACCGATGATTTTTTAAACGAGCGGTCCGTTTTGTACTTTGAAATACCTTTTAATGATCCGAAAACAAAGTTAATACAGTATGACGCGCAGCTAGTTTATAAAAACCGTCGCTATATCGTGACACAGATAGATGACGGTATGGAAGACAACGGGGACTTTAATTTTGCGGTAACGGCCGAATTAAATTATATCGAATTGCTTAATAAAACTTTCCCGACGATCGAAATAAACGCCGAGGAATTGCGGAATGGATTAAAAAAAATTCTAGCCGGTACCGGGTGGAAAGTGGGGATCATCGAGCCGGGATACGAGGACGAAATTTTTAGCATTAAAGAGAGCCGCAAAACGGCTTTATGGTTGGTCCGACAAACCGCTAAAATCGTCGGCCTAGAAATCCAATGGGACAGCATGAACCGCGTTATAAATTTGGTTAAACGGATCGGCAGCAACCGGGGCGCCGCTTTTCGCTACCGGAAGAACTTAAAAAGCGTAAAGCGGACCATTACGCCGCCGGAAGCTACTGTAATTATACCGTATGGAAAAAACGGCCTAACGATCGCGGAAGTGAACGACGGAAAAAACTATGTAGAAAATTACGATTGGTACGTTTCACAAGGTGTCCCACTTTCAGAAGCGCGTCAGAAATACAGAAAAGAATACATTCTCGAAGATGAACGGTTCATCCTGCCAGGCAACTTGAAGAGATATGCCGAGGACATGTTGAAAGAAATGGCGTTCCCCAGAATCAGCTATCAAGTCAGTGTTCTCGATCTCTCAGCCATTACAGAGCTTGAAGAGGACAAGTTCTACCTTGGTGACGATGTACGGATTTTCAACGAAGATTTACGCATAGACGTTACAACGCGAATTTTACGCATGAAAGTTTACCCGCAAGAGCCGTGGCGGAATGAGGTAGAGTTAGGATTTTTAGAGCTGGGATTAGGCGACATTTCTAACGACAGTATTAGCAGCGACGTACAAGCGGCGCAGCCCGATTTGCTTTTTGCAACGTCCGGGGCCGCAAAAACGATAGGTACAAGCCCGCTTTTTCCGCTGCAAATAAGCATAACGAATTTTGGCAGCACTAACGCCCAAATTGGCCTAATGTTAATTTGCCAAGCACAGACAGCGCTAACTATCACGGTTAAAATAATGTTGAATGGGTCGTATATTGGGCCGCAAATTAAACAATATATGCCGGCCGGTTGGCATAGCATAGGACTACCATTTATCATCGCGCAAATGCCAAGCGGCAACGGTATGCTAGAGGTACAGATTTTCACGGATACCGGTACTATTTCCATACCACAAGACGGGCTGCAAATGTTTGTTTATGCCCAAAACTTATTAGGCGGCTTATCGTCAGAAATACCGCGGCCAAGCCTAGCGGAAATTTATAAATTTAATAAAGCAAACTATTCGACGATCAAAAAACGCGAAGCGGTAAGCATTGTTATGACCGTCCCGGATAGATTGAACATAGAACAACATCGTAATTTAGACTTTGAAAAAACCGTAACAACACACGAAACAATTAACATAACAAAAAAATAAAATGAAGGAGGTAAAAAAACATGATCCGAAAAAGTAAAGCATTTAAACGGAATTTTTTGACCGGCGAAGCAATCGAAATAACAAAAGAAAAGCCGCTAAAAGGTATTAGAGGCGTTCATACTATCGAATTATTTGACACTTTAACCGGAAAATTGATCGAGAAAGTACAAAGCGAAAACTTTATAGCCAAAACGATGGAGGAACTTCAACGACAAGCCGCTTTATTTGCTTTTCTTACTGATTTTGTAGAAACGTCCGGGTCAAATATTGTATATAGAGGGCCGCTATATGATTTAGCGAAATATGATGTTGTATTTAAAAATTTAGATATGACATGGCTTACCTACGGCAATTTTCCCATGAGTTGGATTGTATTAACAGACTATGACGGCCCGGAGGATCCAGAAAACGAAATTATTATGCGGGGGCGTATCATTGGATATGCAAGCAGATATACCACATATGTAGGTAGTGATACTAAACGGGGATCGTTAAACACCGCAGAAAGTTTTATAGAACCGCAACATATTCATTTAGTTTATGATTGGCCGACACATGCAGCGAACGGAACTTTTCAAAGTGTTTATTTTAATTACAATTATAACGAAAATGGGTCCGGGGCGGTTGTAGGAAAAAAATTTCTTCAAATATCCGCGCCAAATGGATATTTGTTTGTCAATAATGTAGCGGCAAAAGTAAAAAACGGGAAATTGTATTTTATGGGGAAAGAAGCACAAACGAATAAAGTAGCTATTTTAGTTTATGACTTGAATATCCCGGCCCGGACGATTACAAACGGCCAAGTATATGCGACATTAAATACTAGCTCGAACTACGAAAACTTTGAAATCGCGCCGAACGGGGATATTTATTTGGTAAGCGGTAGCAATCTTTATTGTTTTGGGCAAAATGGATCACCAAAAAATATACCGGGAACGTCCCAAACCAGTAGATACTATGGCAGCTATTTGTTTGACCTATTCGCTATTACAGGGCAGGACGTTTATATAGAATCGCGTACAAGCTATTTGGACAATTTGCAAATAAATCGCTATAACATCAATGATTTAGTGAACCCGCTAGACGTTAAAGTGATCCAGCCGGAGTCCGTTTATGTTTATCAAAAATATTGTAGCGGTATGCACTATATACCGGATTTAGATATGTTAGCGATAACGGTAGACGGGTACACATATTTTGTTGACCGCACAATGTTAGGTTTATCGAAAAATACACCGGTTAGAACATATGTAGATAATTGGTCTGCCATAACATACGACCCGACGAAAAAACAATTTATAGAAATACGCCATATAAAAACGACGGGACCGAGCGGAAATGATTACACGAAACGCGACGTTACTATACGGCCGTTAGGATTTATAGGCGCTCGAAACCTATTGCCTAGCCCTGTCACCAAAACAAACACAAACACCATGAAATTAACTTATGACCTTTATATAGATAGCTTTTAATAACGGGGCGAGGTAAAGGAGGGGCGAATAATGGACAACCGCGTAGACATTTTAGAAGACAAAGTAAAAAACTAGAAATACAGTATGAGCGGCTAGACGAGCGATTAGACCAAGTGGAAAAGGACCAAACGGAAACGCGCGTTTACATCAAACAGATTTTTAGTATTTACGTATGGTTTCATTTTGCCACCTTATAATCCGCTTTATAATTGAGGTGAAACGAATGGAGAGGCTCGATGCGATCTACAAAATCGGCGCGGCTGCGATTGGGGCTGCGGTTGGGTATTTATTTGGCGAGTCAACAGGGCTGCTACTCGTATTATTTTGGATGGTTGTGATTGATTACGGGAGCGGATTGGCTGCTGGTTACACAGAAAAAACGTTATCAAGCAAAATTGGATTCAAAGGCATTATTAAGAAGGTCATGATTTTTGTCATGGTTGCACTGGCTCATTTGGTCGATAGCGCACTTGGAACAAAAAATATGTTCCGCGATGCGACTATCGTTTTTTATATGGCCAATGAATTGCTGAGCATTTTTGAAAACGTTGGGAGAATGGGAGTGCCTGTTCCAGATCGTTTGATGCAGGCAGTCGAAGTGTTGAAAGGAAAAAGTAAGGAGGGCGATAAGAAATGAAAAAAATCTTCTTGGACAAAGGACACGGCGGCAGTGATCCGGGAGCGGTCGCGAACGGATTGCAGGAAAAGACCTTGACACACCAAATCGTTGAGTATGCCGTAGATCACCTATTTGAGAATTACACTGGATTTGAGCTGCGTGTCAGCCGTGCAGGAGATCAAACACTAACATTGAGCCAGCGAGCTAAAATGGCGAACGATTGGGGAGCAGACGTATTTGTCAGCGTGCATATCAACGCTGGAAAAGGAACTGGGTTTGAAAGCTATGTTTACAACGGCGGTGTTTCTTCTCAAACAATCGCTTTGCAAAACGTGTTGCATGGCGAAATTTTATTCGCAATGCGGGGATTCGGAGCAATTACAGACCGAGGCAAAAAACGGGCTAATTATGCCGTTCTTCGGGAAACGAAAATGCCTGCTGTTTTAACTGAAAACTTGTTCATAGACAGCAATGACGCAAAATACTTGAAAAATGAGGCATTCCTCAAAGCAGTTGGGGAAGCTCACGCGCGCGGTGTCGCGAAGTTTTTAGGATTGCCGCAAAAAGCAAAACCACAACCACAAAAACAACAAAAAGAGTCTGACGGAAAATTGTATCGCGTGCAAGTTGGCGCATTCAGTGACCGAGAAAACGCGGAACGACTGGCAGAAGAATTGAAGGGACAAGGCTATCCAGCCGTGATTGTTTGATTGTTTCCCCTGCCAAACGGCAGGGGATATAAAAAATAACTGAAATAGAAAATTTTTTATTTTATCTATTGTAATATTTAAATAGATATGTTATAATAAAATCAGAAAGGAGGTGAACGACAGGGAGATGATGAAGTGGCTGGACATCATCGAGAAACTTTGCAGTATCGCTGGTTTCGTCCTAGCGGCTATTGCCTTTCTAGAAGGACGAAGCCAAAAGAAAAAGCGACGTTCCAAAAAGAAACGTCGCAAATAAACCAAAGACGGAAGCCCGACCTTCGGGAAGGGCTTCTGTATAAAAATATTATCATCTCCCGAAGTGTATGTCAAAATTAGCTTGGATCGCCAACGTCTTGTTAGCGTTTGTTGCCGTACGTTTTTTAATGACCACTGACTTTAGACATCTCAGAGTATTGGATACCGTGTTATTGATCGTTATTGTTGTATGGGGGATTGCAGGTATTGCTTATGTTGTCTCGTATTTTCGCGACAGATGAGGGGGAAGTGAACGTGTCATATCACTTTGCATCAAAAAAAGAACTCGAGGACTTCATTAAAAGTGAAGTCCTCGGGGTCGCTGAAACAATGGAGATCTTGGGAGTGACATATCAACGACTTAGCAAGTTAATGGAATCAGGAAGAATAACACCAATTAAAATTTTCCAAAAAGACAAGCTGTTTTTTCGGACTGATGTGGAATCCCTTTCCAAAGAGCTAAAGGAACTGCGCAAGAAATACCGACCGTATGATGTGGAATGAGTCTAATAAACAACAGAGAAAAAGGCGGATCGCTCCGCCTTTTTGCATGGATTTACAGATCAGCGAGCGAGAAAGCCCGCTCCTTGAGGGGTGGGATGAAAGCGAGCCGTTTTCTTCATATTATTGAATGATGATGAAAAAAGCGGTATCATGTAATCGTCGCAAGGAGGTGAATCCATGCCGACCATCACACTAAGGCTGGAGCTGCACAACCCAACGAAAGTGAAACAGGGCATGTATGAACGGATGACAGAAGTGAATACCGCGTTTGCTAATTGGCTGTTGAATCATCCCGAGCTGAATCAAGCGACGAGCAAACTATTTAAAGAGTTTTCGTCGCAGCGGTTTCCTTCCGCTGTCGTGAATCAGACGATTCGAGAAGTGAAGTCCCAAAAGAAAAACCAGAAAACAAAGAAGTTTCGAACATTATGGTGTTGCTTTAACAATCAAAACGTGAAGGTGGAAAAGAAAGGAGAGTTCTACACGGTTTCCTTCCCCACACTGGAGAAGCGAATTGGCGTGCCGGTCGTCACGCGCCCCTATCAAGAAGCATGGCTGAATCGGCTGCTCGATGGAACCGCTAAACAAGGGGCAGCCAAGCTCTACAAAAAGAGAAAGAAATGGTACTTGGCGATCGCGATCACCTTTGACGTGAAGCCGCGGCACGAAACAAAGGTGATGGGCGTTGACGTTGGGCTTCGCTATATCGCTGTGGCCAGCGTGGGAACGAAATCGTGGTTTTTCAAAGGGAACCAATGCGCCTTTGTACGCCGACGATATGCGGCTTTGCGAAGGAGATTAGGAAAAGCCAAGAAGCTCCATATGATTCGCAAAATCGGCCGTAAAGAGTCCCGCTGGATGAAGGATCAAAATCACAAAATCAGCCGTCAAATCGTGAATTTTGCGCTCGCCAACGGTGTTGGCGTGATTCGAATGGAAGAGTTGACGGGGATTCGCAAGCGGGCAACATCGGCCAAAGAAGCGGGGCGAAGCCTTCATGCTTGGGCGTTTCATCAACTGCAAACGATGATTGCCTATAAGGCGGAAATGGCGGGCATTCGCGTTGAGTGGGTGAATCCAACCTACACGAGCCAAACGTGTAAATGTGGTTATCGAGAGAAAGCGAACCGAAACGGCATCCGCTTTCGATGCCAAAGGTGTGGATACACTCTCCACGCCGACTTGAATGGCGCCATCAACATCGCCAAAGCGATTTCGGGCTTCGCCGTCTAACCTAGCGCACTGGTCACAGGTGCGCCGCCCATGGGGGTACATCCTAACCCGATGGGATGGGGTGATGACACACCCCTGAACTTGGGCGTTGTCCGAACCAGAAATGGATGAGGACGTGAGCGACCCAAGAATCCCACGCCTTTAGGCGTGCGGAGTGTCAAGATCATTGAAACAACCGCAACAACCCCAGCAGCCGTACTCTGACATAAAGGTAGCCGGTGCGCGGCTGAAACTCCGGGATCAATAATGAGGAGGGGAACGCGATGGATAAATTAATAGTAAAACTGCTTGTTCTACACGCTTTTGTCGCTGATCAGAAAAGGGAATATGCTAAAATGGAAACAGAAGACGTTGTGGAACAGGCTTTTGCCGAGGGGATCGTCGCGGCGTGTGAGTTTTTTGAAGAGGCTTTGGAGCATATGATGGATTATAGATAGCGCGGCCGATGTGTATAGCGTGTATAGTTGTATCAGTACAACCGCCATTCAACGCTTATGTCTGCTTATAAAAACATTAAAGATGAAAAGTTTCGGTATTATATTCTTAAGCAAAAGTCAGACGTTTTTCATGCGATGAAGACGTTTTTCCGAAAAGAAGAAAAGAAAACATTTGTGTAGCTCCTTGCTTCGAGTAAGGGGTTTTTTTGATTCCCAGACAAAATTCGACATTCTCACCTGGAATAATTTGTTATTATTAAGATTGGAAAATGTGAGTGTTAAAAGGGGGACAAATGATGTACGTTGTAGACGGCACTGGTAGAATCTATTATCCGTCGAACTATACGAATTACTTATGGAATGGGCAAACATTGAGGAGGGGAGACAGGAACGATTATGTGAAAACTTTGCAGTCTTGGCTTTATAAAGCTGGATTCAACCCAGGGGGCATTGATGGGATTTATGGAGCCAATACAGAAAAAGCCGTGAAGGAATTTCAAAAGAAGGTTGGAATCGCAGCAGATGGAATTGCAGGAAAACAAACCTATCAGGCTCTGCAAAAGTATGTCAGAGCACAAATGACAGCGTCCCGATCAAACTCACCAAGTAACGATGATCATTGGACAGGTCAAATACTTAGAGAAGGAAATCGGGGACAAGCCGTAAAAGATTTGCAGGATAAGCTTCAGCGATTGGGGTATAACATTGGGACAATTGATGGTGTTTATGGTAAACAAACAACAGAAGCTGTGAGAAGCTTTCAAAAAGCAAATGGATTAGAAGTCGATGGGGTAGCTGGTAAAATCACTTACAGCACTATTGAACATATATTGCAACAAAAAAGTTATTATGATAAAAAGACGGTTATTGAAAATAAGTATAAAGCACTGGAAAATAAGGTTCATTCTAAAGATTCTACGTGGGGAGAAGTGATAAAATCTTGTAACTATTCAGCCACCTCATAAAGTGAGCTGAATATTTTTTGGTTTTCCTGTCTATGATGTGAATATTGATAGACAAGGAGGTGAATCGCATGTTGACGGTACAACAAGCTGTATTTACGGTTGAAAGCTTAATCAGCAAAGTCCAACAACAAAAACAGCTCATTCATCAACTCATTCAAGAAAATGAACATTTGCGTCAAGAAAACAAACAGCTACGCAAAGAAAATGAACAACTGAAGTATCGCGTTCAAGAGCTGGAAGCACGCACGAAAAAAAACAGCTCTAATAGCCATCTGCCCCCATCTTCTGACCGTTTTGAGAAAAAGCGTTCCTCCCGCGAGCCGTCTGGCAAAAAGCCTGGCGGACGGGAGGGACATGAGGGAACGACGCTCCGTCAAGTGGAACATCCACATCATCGTGTCGTCCATCGCGTAGATACGTGTCAAGGATGCGGGTCTTCTTTGCGTGACGTAAAACCGTTCAAAGTCGATGTCCGTCAAGTGTTTGATCTGCCTCCCGTGACGATGGAAGTGACACAACATGAACGCGAAGTGAAATCATGTCCACATTGCCGATGCGTGCAACAAGCCGAGTTCCCATCACACGTCACCAATCATGTGCAATATGGTCCACGGATCACGGCGCTTGTCGTGTATTTATACAACATACAAATGATTCCATATCAACGTTTACGTGACATGATGGAAGAGCTATATCAACATCCGATCAGCACAGGAACACTTGTCAATATGGTCAAACGAGGACGCGAAGCACTCGAACCAAACATGGACATCATCGAGGAAGCATTGCTTCAATCGGACATCTTGCATGTCGATGAAACGAGCTTGCGGATCGATGGCAAACAGGCCTGGGTTCATGTCGCCTGTACATCCGCATATACGTACTTAGCTCCTCACGCTTCTCGTGGAAAGAAAGCAACCGATGAAATCGGGATTCTTCCACGATATAAAGGAACGATGATGCATGATGCATTCGGTACATACCCGAGATACACCGAAGCCACACATGCCCTTTGTCATGCCCATCATTTACGTGACTTGAAAGGATTCATCGAACAAGGGCATACATGGGCAAAACGGATGACCACGTTTCTATTAAATGCCAAACAAGTGGTCGAACAACATGGTGGCTTTCTTCCTGAAGAAGAAGCGAAACGTTGGGAGCACGTGTATGATCGCATACTCGAGAAAGCCAACCATCAGTTGGAAGGGATGACACCGTTGCCGAAAAAAGCGCTCTCCTTCGTTCGGCGACTTCAAAAACGAAAGGAAGAAGCGCTGCGCTTTTTGCGTGAAGCCCACGTTCCCTTTGACAACAACCAAGCCGAACGGGATCTTCGCATGGTCAAAGTCAAAGAGAACATCTCGGGTACATTTCGTCAGGAAACGTTCGCGCAGTCGTTTTGCATCGCAAGGAGCATCGTTTCCACACTCACCAAGCACGAAAAAAACGTGTGGGACTCGTTGTGTCTTCTGTTGACAGGCGAAACGATAGATCGTGTTCTTTCCGCTACGTAGGGCATTTTCTATGACAGAAATGCCCTATTTCTGCTGGGCTACTTTACACACTAGCATCGGGGTGAATAGTTACAAAATCTTTAAAGGAAATTGTTAAACTAGGATTTGATTTTATCATCGGGGATGATATTAAAACTTTATTGGATCCCAATGCTAATACAATTGATAAAGTTATCGCGGCTTTAAGTTTTATTCCGAGTGGTAAAGTGGTTAACGGAGGAGTTAAACTAGGTAAAACAGGTGAAAAACTATTGTTAAAGATGGACTTGCAATTTTTCGGTGAAATAAATTCTTTTGGGAAAATACTCGGAAAATATTCTGACCTTGAACAACTTGCCAAAAATACTAGTCCATATGAATTGATTAAATATCTTGAAAAACAAGGATGGGAAAAGGAGGTGCAACCTGGTGGTAGAAAAAGTGGTTCGGCCACTATATTTACAGATCCTAACACAGGGATGGTAGTACGTATTCATGCAAGCCCAGGGGAAGGAACGCCTTACTTCAGAGTGCAAAACAAGTCTGGGAATTATCTGGACAAAAACGGTAACTTTCCTTCTAGCGCTACTAGAAAAGAATTAAGAGATTTGACGCATTTTTATTTTGGAGAGTAGGTGAATAAAATGATTATCGCCAACAATTATAGAGAGATCAAAGATCATTTTGACTTCACGGATAGCATTATAACGGATATGAAATGGAACAATCCGTTAGATTTATCTATAACAATCGACTATTATTGGGATACACAGGAGAATAGAGAGGAAAATAGAACATTAGCGTTGCATTTTAAGGATTGCCTGACTGTGGAGTACAAAATAAAAAAGGCAATACTAGAAATGTCAAGGGATGATCTCCATTTTGATAGCTTGTTTACCATTATTCGCTTCGAAAATGTAGAAGTAAATTCAAGTGGATTTGACCATTTTCATATCTATACCTTTGATTATAAAGAGCCGCTGCTAAAAATTATTTGTAAGCAGGTTCAGTTGGAAGAAGTGTAGGTCGTTGTTTGTCGAGGGTTTAATTATCGCTTATTTTGGTTAAAGAAAAGGCGGATCGCTCCGCCTTGTTTTTAAAGTTGTTTTTAAGTTATCATCTCGTTAAGAAAAGTAATGAGTCAAGGCGTTACTAACCTGTTAAAAAGTTTACTTTCGATGGCCAATGTGTATAGGGTGTATAGTTGTATCAGTACAACAGCCATTCAACGCTTATGTCTGCTTATAAAAACATTAAAGATGAAAAGTTTCGCTACTATATCCTTAAACAAAAATCAGACGTCTTTCACGCGATGAAGACGTTTTTCCGCAAAGAAGAAAATAAAATGCTCGTATGCCCCCTTGCGTGATGCAGGGGGTTTTTTAAGGATTATGAACACGCTGGGAGCATTTTTTCTGTTCGTTTTTTATATAAATACTCACATTTCGCACCCTAACAGGGTAGAAAGAAAGGATTTTTTATTTAGTTTTTCAGAATCACGTTTCGACCAACACGACGAGCGATGGTAATCCTTTTTTTACCATCGCTGGTCGTTCCGTATGACGTTGCACATAAATGCTCTCATCCAGCCCTAACCCCTGCAGAATCCTTCGCTGTTCAGGGGTGAGTGAGCGATCCAGTGAGCGTTGGATGTGCCCATCCGGCAGCTTGAACAGGACGACGTTCACATATTGAAACAGCTGAAAAATCGCCTGCCCCGTCGGTCGAGTCAGCTTGCGGCCTCCAGCGCCCTTTAACGGGCATTCCGGTGTGATGAACGGACGCACCCGGCGCTGAAAGACGCGGTAAATGGCCAAGGCCAAGAGAAATAAATAGCCCAATACCGCAACTCGTTCTGGCTTTTTGACATCAATCTCATCCGTGAATGTCAAGGCCGATTATTTTTTCCCCAAAATCGCCGGTTTAAAATTCCCCAGAAGGACCTCATGGATCCTTCTGTTTTTCTTGTTGGAGCCTTTTTTCCCGTAATCGATAGCTTTCCCCCTTTAGGTTGAAAATCATAGAATGATGCAGTAATCGATCTAACATCGCTGTCGCCAAAACCGAATCTCCCACGATTTCTCCCCATTCCCCAAAGCTTTTGTTGGAAGTGAGGATAATCGGGGCATGTTCGTACCGACGGGCGACGACCTGAAATAAGTAATGAGCGCTGTTCGGGTCCATATAAATGCACCTTGAAAAGTTAACTTTTCGATTACGCGGAACACCCCAAGCGCCGCAACACTTCCTCCGGGCGTTCCTGAATGTAATGAGCAAATCGTTGAACCGCTTGCACGATCTCGTGGCGGTCTTTGTGAAAGGCGTTGGCGATCATCGTATCCTTCAGCCATTTCCACAAACGCTCGATCGGGTTGAGCTGCGGCGAGTAGGGAGGCAGATACAGGAAATGAAAACATTGTCCTTCTTCTCGCAAAAAGTCCTTCCCCATTCGAGCGTGATGAATCCGGGCATTGTCCAAGACGAGCGCAATGATCCGGTTGGGATGCCGCTCTTTGAGCAGGCGCAAGAAATCCAAGAACGTCGCGGCGTTGGCGGTTTCTGTTTGGTGAAGCACGATGTCCCCATCGTGGACGTTCACCGCGCCAAATACCGAAACATGGGCATGATGGCCGAATGTCGGCACACGTTTTTGACGGCCGACCTCGGACCAAGTGGATCGCAAGACATGATAAGAGCGGATATGCGTTTCATCGATGTACAGAAGAACGGCATCTTCTGTCTCCTTGGTGATCAAGTTTTTTTTATCAAATCCATTTGCTTTTCAAATTGCTTTTGCTCATCCGGATTCCCTTTCGCCAGCGTGTACGTAGGGCGAGTCCATGACAGACCTTGACGGTGCAGGAGTTTTCGCAGCGCTTCACGGGAAAGGCAAACACCAAAGTGCTTTTCGACATAGGATTGCAGGAGTTTGGTGTTCCAGGCCGAAGCGACGTCCCAGCCCAGTTCCGCGGGAGTGGTGGTCAACACAAGCTGTTTGATCTCTTCCTGCTGTTCTTCGGTGAGAAACGGCTCCCGTCCAGGGGCGAAATCCCGATGAAGCAAGAGCTCCAGACCGCCTTCGTTGAACAGCGACACATAATGGGAAACGGTTTGTCGGCACACGTTGACCATGGAGGCCGCCTCTTTGCCCAAATAACCTTCCATGACCAAACGAACCGCCATCACCCGTTGGCGAAGAAGCGCGTTTTTGATTTTCCGTTCCTGTTTGCGAAGCGTCCGTGGCGTCCATCCGTGATCATGGGTGATGTTGAGACGTTTCATGAATGATCCCGCTCCTTTTCCATAGGTTTCCTTAGGAACAGGATAACCGGAGTGTGCATCGGTTATACGAAGGTTAACTTTTTAAGGCTATTCACCACAAAGTGTACTTGACAAATAAAGACGATCATGATTGAGAAAATCAAAACATCTTTTTTCCTTTTAATACCATACGTCTCTTTGAGCAACATTGTTATCATGTTTGTCTTTAAAATTCAAGTACATCTTTTGGTGATGAACCCTTTTTAATGAGCATGTATACAGTTTTAAGTACCCCATTTCATCCATAATGAGAACAGTTGGCTTCACAAACATACGAAGCTTTTTTTCCAGCTTTCCTTCCTGGTCGGCTCTTCTTAACTGAGTGACCAAATCATGGGCGGTAATAAAATACGTTTTATATCCTCTTACGATCGCCTCCATTCCAATCGAAATCGCCAGGTGCGTCTTTCCAATCCCCGGTGGACCGAGAAAAAGGATATTCTCTTTTTGGTCAATAAAAGACAACGTAAGCAGCTCTCGAATCCGACGCTCATCCACTGAAGGCTGTGCGGCAAAATCAAACGTATCGATCGTCTTGCGATATGGCAGTTTGGACAGCTTGATGAGCGTTTGGATCGATCGTGCCTGTTTTTCGACGATTTCTGCCTCTAATAAGCGGAATAAAAACTCCGAATATGGTATATTATGAGTAGCTGCGTATTCTGCCATGGCGGACCATCGCTCCGCCATGACAGGCAAATGGAGTCGGTGGCAATACTCGTGTATTCGTTCTTTCATGAGCTTTCCCCTCGCAGGAATGCGTCATAAACGGACAATGGACGAGTATCCACTTCCACCGAAACAGGCGAAATGGTGGTCGCCATTTCCGTCTGTTTCTTTTTTAGGTTCATCACCAAAAGATGTACTTGACTTTTAAAGACAAACATGATAGCAATGTTGCTCAAAGAGACGTATGGTATTAAAAGGAAAAACGCTGTTTTGATTTTCTCTATCATGATCGTCTTTCTTTGTCAAGTACACTTTGTGGTGAAGAGCCCTTTTTTATTTTTTCGGCGAATGCCATTACTTTTTTCTGTTGGTTCAAGTAAGAAATCTCCTCCCCTCGATAGTACAACCGAATATCCCCATTCAATCGCTCCTTTACCAGAATTTCTTTGCCCGCATACTCCGCCGATAAGAGCCATTGTTCCCCTTTGTAGGAGAAACTGCCATCCCAATGCACTTTCCGATAGGAAAGATAGCTCGTATCGTAATCTTTCTGCGGGAGAGGTTTCAACTGTTCCTCTGCCCAACGCTCTTGCGGAGGAATGCCGGTAGTGGCGTTTGGCTTCCGATTCGCCACTTGATCGAGCCAGCGATGCAAAAGGAAATTCAATTCTTCGATACTTTCAAACGATGTTCCTACATAGAAGTGATCCATAATATACTGAATGGCTCGTTCGACTTTCCCCTTTGTCTGGGCCCGGTAGGGCCGGCATACTTTTGGAATAAATCCATAGTAACTCGCAAATTCAGAAAATCGCTGATTCCATTTCACCACTCCTTGTTCCCGGCCGTCGGCAACGGTCTTCATATTGTCAAATAACACTCTCTTTGGAATCCCTCCAAAGTACTTGAAACTTTGAATCAGGCATTCCATTAAGTGCTCCTGGTCCTGGCTGGTCGTAAATACCGCGTATTTCATCCGCGAATAGCCTAACGTGGCCACAAATAGCGATAACTTGACTTTTTTCCCTTCGATCACAACCTCCCCAACTTCTTTCCAATCAACTTGCATTTGTTCGCTAGGAAGCGTTTCATAGCGAACTGTGTATTTCTTTTTCGCCGTCTCTCGGAAAGGCTGCATATAGTCCTTTAAAATCGTCTTTCCTCCCGTGTAGCCCTGTTGTCGAATTTCGAAAAACAACTTTTCGCTATTAAACACCCCATCCTCTAACATTCGTTTTTGAAGATACGGCTTAAATGGATCCAACTTGCTTTTTCTTGGTTTTCGCTTGAATTTGGAAGGGGGATTGGGGGAGTGAATATATTTTCGGACGGTTTTCCGATCGATCCCCAATTCCCTCGCAATATCGGAAATACTCATTCCCCTTTCATACATCTCTTTGATCATAAAAAAATTCCCCTCTCGTCATCATGAACCATAGCTCCTCTCGTTAACACTATGGTTCTATTGTAAGTGGGGAATTTTATTCCGGCTATATTGGGGATTTTATCATCGGCTTTAACAGTGAAAAAAGGGTCTTTCAAAAAAGCGAAGTTCATTTCCAACGAGATCTGCCCTTTATATAGCTTCAAGATCTCTTGGGCATCCATAGGTTGACCCTTCCATTCTTTCGGAACGGTCGTGACGAGGACAAACCGGGACGCTTTCCGTTTCGCCTGTTCCCACGCATCTTGGTCGAATTTGACGTTCAAGCGAAGGGCGTACACCGTCTCCATGTCCAGTTCCGCCCCTTTTTTCGGCCGTCCGCGCCGTTTTTTCGGACGCACGATCTTTTCGACCGCGGCCTTGACCCGATGAAACTGAGGGCGAAGGGACGCCTTGAGGGACGCCAAGGCTTGTTCCGCGTCTTCCCGGCAGGAGAAGGGATGGCGCTCCCAACGCTCTTGTTCCTCGCGAAGAAGCTCCGCTTCTTTGGCTCGTTCTTTTTCGAGCGTCTTTCCTTTCCGTTGATCGAGCGCGCTCGATTCGACGACGATCAGCCGAACCGGGCGGCCTTCATAGGTCGAGGTCGTTTCCCATACCCGATACGTGGCGCCGTTTCTCTCCGCCAAGGCAAAAGGTTCGCTCCACGGGATGTGGGCCGAATCGGCCTCGGCCCATGCTCGTTTCACGATCCGGAGCGACGAAGGCCTCTCGTGATCAAAAAGGCGTTGGCGGCTTTCGTTTGCGCCAAGGTGTCTTTCGTCATCGCGGCGGAATCGTCCACGTCAATCCATTCGTCTTCGATCTTGGCTTGTTTGAGCTGTTCATGGACACGGGATCTCACTTAAGAATTCCACGTTTTGTCAGGCAGGCTGCCGTCGTGCACATCGCCGTAAAACGGGATGCCGTCCTCGTTGCCGACCAGTCCGAAGCCGATCTGTTTTTGCCAATGTTGATGGCGGTTGCAGCCATGTGTGATCTGCAGAGCCGCTAACGAGGCCGATTCATAGGCGCCGTAAACGGTCTTGTCCGTCGCATCGGCGTGGAACACCCGAAGAGGAAGGTCTTCTTTCCGATAAAGATGAATTAAGCAGGTGCTGATGACGTTGTGAATGCCGTCCTCATACAGACGGTCGAGATGACGAGCCAGCGCATCGTCATTCAACCAGGAAGGATGGAGCCCGGAACGGATGAGTTTCTCCAGATCGATCTCCTGAGCCCATCGTTCCAGGTGAACGAGGGCTTGCCGGCCGTCAAACATATTGTAGAGGATGGCCTGAACGGCATCGCTGGCTCGAGTCTGGCACTGCGGGTGGGCGGGAACGAGATGGTCAATCAATGGGGGCAGGCCCCATTTCTTGAATAGGGCACTTATGATATTCAAATAGGAATTGTGATAGACCGCTTTGACTTGAACGTTCATGAGAGAAAAACTCCTTTACGTTCCTTGTGTGTCAAGGATTCATTCGACGATGGGCGCAAAAAATCCTCCCGATTTTCGTTGAGAGGGTGCGAAATGTGAGTAAATACAACTGGGAGGTTTAACTTATGGCGGACGAAAAAGTAGCCCCCCTATTTTTTCGACTGTCGGAGGCAAGTCTGTGACTTGCCTTCGTCACGCCTTCGCGTGACAGAGGACCGAACAACCAACTGCTTCACAGACAAATGTATTTGTCTGGAAGCGGTGTTGTTCGGTCACCCGACAGTCGAAAAACACCGATTACTCCATAAAAGACGAAAACGTTAAAGTTCTAAATTGCATTTATATAGTTTTGTTAAAAGGAAAATGGCACCATTTTTACATAAATTAACATTTAATTTACGAATCTATTAAAATATTTTAACAATGATCCTGTTAAATGTAAGTAGGATATTTATTTTATTACAAGGAGGAAAATGATGAAAAGGAAAGGAATTGTCGTTGCTTTGGCTCTTGGAATGATGGTTCCGGCATTGCACCCATCTCAAGCTGCAACAAAAGAAGTAAAGATTGAATCGATCTCATTTAGCGGCTCGAGAGTACCAACTACCGCTGAAGAAATGAGCAAGCCGTTTTCAACAGCTTCAGTTGTTGTAAAGTATACGGATGGAAAAACAAAAAACTTCCCGCTTACATATAAGCAGCTTTTTAAAACAACCGATCGGTTTAAAATGTCCAATGGCGAGACGTTCTCAGCAGGTACACCAACGGATTATTATGGTGACCCAATTACCGACAAATCTGTAGATGGAAAACCTGTTCATTATGTATCTGATGCGCCTGATGCGAACAGCTTGCTTCGTCCAATGAAAGACGGTTCTTTGTATCTTGTTTCTCATTATGAATATGATTCCTTGGACAATGCTGGAAATCCGGCATGGCGCCGTGTACCTGCTTCGATGACGTTAACGAAACTATATCAAAATATGAAAACAGGAGAGCTAAAGATTGCAACTGTTGATAAAATTGATTTTTCAACAGTAAACGGTTTATGGGTGCCGTGCAACGGCTCGTTAACGCCATGGAATACGCACTTAGGTTCAGAGGAATATGAGCCTGATGCTCGTTCATTTGAATTTGACACATCAGATAAGCCCAGTCAATCAACAGCTCATTTAAAAGATTTTGCAAAGCTATATTTCGATGATGAGAAAAAAGCAAACCCTTATTATTACGGCTTTATTCCTGAAGTGTTTGTCAGTTCTGACGGAATGACGCGCGTTGTGAAACATTACAGTACCGGACGTCGTTCTAATGAATTGATGGTTGTCATGCCGGATGAGCGTACCGCTTACTTTGGAGACGATGGCGAATATACAATGCTGTTTATGTATGTGGCTGATAAGCCGCGTGATTTGTCAGCTGGCACATTGTATGCGGCGAAGTTTATACAAACAAGTGCAGAAAACGGCGGGGCCGGCAATTTAGAATGGATTAAACTCGGGCATGCGACGGATAAAGAAATTAAACGGATCATTGATAAAGGCATTAAATTCAGCGATATTTTTGAAGTGTCGAATGAACCAAAAGAAGGGTTTACTCCTGTTAAGCAATACTCAGGACAAGGTGCAAACTATGGCAAAATAGAATATTTGAAATTGAAGCCGGGTATGGAAAAAGCTGCGGCATTCTTGGAGACGCGCCGTTATGCAGCGATGTTGGGGGCAACAAGCGAGTTTAATAAAATGGAAGGTTTAGCGGTGAACGCGAAAGACAAAAAAGTGTATGTAGCGATTTCTGATATTAGCAAAGGTATGGAGAAAAACAATCAAGACCCAACGGATCACATTCAATTACCGAAAGTGAAAGCTGGTGCGGTTTATGAGTTAAGCTTAGAGCCAAGACAAAAGAGCACAGCTGGTGAGCCGATTAACAGTGAGTATGTTGCTTCTTCTATGAAAGCGCTCATTGTCGGTGAAGATTTGGCTCAACCTGACGCTTACGGCAATAAAGCGAACGTGAATAAAATTGCTGGCCCGGATAACTTAAGCTTTTCTGAGGATTATCGCACATTGTTTATCGGAGAAGACAGTAGCCAACATATTAACAATTTTGTATGGGCGTATAATGTGGATACGAAAAAGTTATCCCGCATTTTATCTGTTCCCGCTGGTGCAGAGGCAACAGGACTTCAAGCGGTTGATAACCGAAATGGATTTAGCTACATTATGAGCAATTTCCAGCATCCGGGGGACGAATTAGACCATTTTGCACCGACAGCTGTCAAACTTGAGGATGTGAAAAAAGCGATCAATGCTACATATGGAATTAATCAAGCTGGAGCTGTTGGCTATATCCAAGGGTTGCCGAACATTCAAAAACTTCAGGAAGAATTAAAGAAACAGCAAAAAGCTCAACAGAGCAAAAAGAAAAAATAAGAGATAACAGAAAGTCTGCCCCATAACTGAATGAGGCAGACTTTTTTTATAAGGCATGATGAGAAGTATTTTTATGGCCAAAGTTGACGGATATAGATTCTATACCCATCCCGTGCGTCATTGCTTTTGCAATGTGGCAGCCATAGCAAGGACAGCGCCAAGCACGTCTTCCTTGCTTGGAGCGTGCACGGTCAATAGCATCGGCGTCGGTTGGGCGCTGGCGATGACATGAACGGTGACGCCGTCCGCTTGAGCGGTGTACCAAACCGCATCAGTGAACGGTTTAGGCAGTTCGTCTGTTTGCTGGCGGGCGGCGTCGGCATCAACGGCTTGGGCATGTTCTTTAGCAAGCTGTTCATAGTTCGTTTCCCCTTCGGAAAGCAGACGGATGCGGGCAAAGGTGTCGCCATGGAGCAAGACGTCGGCGTTTGGCTCCTCGGCGTCAAGCGTCCATCCTTCTAAAACGTAGAGGGAAAAATGTTGATTGTCGCTCGTTTGCAGCGTCGCTGTTTTCGTGACTGTTTGATTTCCTGCTCGGTAGGACAAAGAAGTCGTTGGTTGCGAAGAGGCAGGTTTTTCTTCACCCGCCGGCGTCTGCCCGGCGGTTTCTTCTTTCGCGGGTGCTTGCCCGCCCGCCGCTGCGGCAGATGGGCCGGCAGAAGAAGCAAGATTTTCGTTTGTCGGTTGCACATCGGCGGACGTTTCTTTTGAGTCGGCTGTCTGTTGTTCCCTCGCTGCCGTCGTTTCCGGTTCCTGCGCTTTCGTTCCGCAGCCAGTCAGCAAGACAGAGACGACAGCGAGAGAAAATAACAGCTTCCAGTATCGATCCATGTTTATTCCTCCTTACGTTCCATATACCACTCATTATACCAATTGAAACGGTGGAAACAAACAGACTGGGTTCCCTATTTTTTCGGCTTGTTTGTTTTTGTCTGTTCTTTGGCATGAAGGGCGATATGCGCACCGCCCCACACGGCGTCGGCTAGAAGAGCGAGTAAAGCATGTGGTTCCCTCCTCATGTATACTAGATGGCAGGATCAACATAATGTATGAAACGCGTTTCAAAGCAAGTCTTTTTTAGGGGAGTGGGGAACATGGCGAATATCCGCGATTTGGCGAAAGAGGCGGGAGTGTCGGTGGCCACTGTATCGAGGGTGTTGAACGGATATCCATATGTGAGCGAGGAAAAACGAAAAGATGGTGTTGCTTTAATAATCAAAACTTAAAAATAGAAAAGAAAGGAGATTTCTACACGGTTGCTTTTCCAACATTGGAGAAAAAAATAGGCGTACCCGTTGTCGTGCATCCCTATCAACAAACATGGCTTGATCGAATCATAGACGGGACTGCCAAACAAGGAACAGCTGCACTCTATAAAAAGAAAAAGAAATGGTGCGTAGCCATTCCCATCACGTTTGAAGTCAAACGACGGAAAGAAACAAAAGTAATGGGAATTGATCTAGGGCTAAGATATATCGCTGTTGCTAGTGTCGGAACCAAATCTTTATTCTTCAAAGGGAATCCATGCGCCTTCATACGCCGACGATACGCGGCTTTGCGGCGAACGTTGGGCCAAGCGAAGAAGCTTCATATGATTCGCAAAATCGGCGATAAAGAGTCCCGCTGGATGAAGGATATGAACCATAAAATCAGCCGTCAAATCGTCCGTTTTGCCCTTGCCAACGGTGTTGGCGTGATTCGGATGGAAGATTTGGCGGGGATTCGGAAACGAGCCGCTTCGGCCAAAGAAGCGGGACGAAGTCTTCATTCATGGGCGTTCCATCAACTGCACACGATGATTGCCTACAAAGCCGAAATGTCGGGCATTCGGGTCGAGTGGGTGAATCCGACTTATACGAGCCAAACGTGTAAATGTGGACATCGGGAAAAGGAAAATCGTAATGGCATGCACTTTACGTGTAAAAAATGCGGATACACCATCCACGCCGACTTGAATGGCGCGATCAACATCGCCAAAGCGATTTCGGGCTTCGCCGCCTAACCTAGCGTACTGGTCACAGGTGCGCCGCCCATTGGGGTACATCTTAACCCGATGGGATGGGGTGATGACACACCCCTGAACTTGGGCGTTGTCTGGACCAGAAATGGATGAGGACGCGAACGACCCAAGAATCCCACGGCTTTAGCCGTGTGGAGTGTCAAATTTGCTTCAGCTGATACCGGTTCACCGGACGGCCGACGCTGCCGTATTGGACATCAAGCGTCACTTTCCCATTTTTTTCGAGATACTCTAAATAGCGGCGGGCGGTGACGCGGGCGATGCCGACCCCTTCGGCCACTTCCTCGGCGGAAACGGGGGAGCGGTGTTGGCGCAAATAGGTGATCACTTTTTCCAATGTCACCTCGTTCAATCCTTTCGGAAGCTCGGAGGACGGTCCGGCTGGTTGTTCAGTCGCCCGCCTTAGGGCATCGAGTTCCACTTGGGTGAGCGATTCTTTTTCGGCAAGCGACCGGCGGAATGCCCGATAGTTTTCCAACGCTTGTTTGAGCCGTTCAAATTTAAATGGTTTCACGATGTAATCGAAGGCGCCGTTTTGCAAAACGCGGCGCACCGTTTCAATGTCGCTCGCTGCGGTGATGGCGATGATATCGACTTCATGGCCGCGGGCGCGGATTTGTTTTACTGTTTCAAGGCCGTCAAGCTGCGGCATGTAAATGTCAACCATTGCTAAATCGGGATGAAGTTCATCAATGAGGCGGAGCCCTTCTTCACCGTTTCTAGCGAGGCCGATGACGGTGAAGCCATCGACTTGTTCAATCATTTGCCGATTCACTTCTTGCACCATCGGGTCGTCTTCAATGAGCAGCACGCGGTACATGCATTTTTCCTCCTTCGTCTCGACCTTGGTCTGGGCTGTTACATGTCGAACGTAATCGTAAACATTGTTCCTTTCTCTTCTTCTGATTGAACGTCGATGCGTCCGTTTCCTTTTTCCACAATTTGCTTCACCAAATATAAGCCGATGCCGCGTCCGTTTTCCCCTTTGGTTGAAAAGCCTTCCTCAAAAATGCGGCCGATGTGCTCGCGGGCGATGCCTCGGCCGTTGTCTTCGACCGAGAGGGAGCAAATGTCTTCATTTTGTTCAATGCTGACGTAAATTTCTTTCTCTCGGTCGGTCACACCATGAAAGGCATCGAAGGCGTTTTCGATTAAATTGCCAAGGAGAACAACGAAATCATGATGATCGAGGTGCGGCGGAAAGCGGTGCAGCCGGCTGTGGCGATCGATTGTCACGCGAATGCCGAGCTCTTTGCCTCGGCGGATTTTGCTCAGGAGCAGCCCTGAAATGCTTTCGTCCTTGATGTTGCGGCTTAAAAACTGCGTCAGTTCTGCTTGTTCCTCTGTAACTTGGAACACGTACTCGAGCGCTTTTTCGATATGGCCGAGCTGAATAAGGCCGGCGATCGTATGAAGCTTGTTCATGTATTCGTGGTTTTGCACGCGCAAGGCGTGGACAAACGCCTTTACGCCCGTCAGTTCTTCGGCCAGCCGTTTCACTTCCGTCCGGTCTTGGAAAATGGCGATGGCGCCGACCGTTTTCCCGTTGACTTTGATCGGGATGCGGTTGCTCCAAATCGTTAGGTTGCCAAGCTGGAGCTCTTTGTTGTAAATCGGCTTGTTTACTTCCAAGATTTCTGGAAGGTGTGTGTCCGGGATGACGGAGCGGATCGGCCGGCCGATGACATCCCCTTTGACGCCGAGCATTTGTTTGGCTCGGTCGTTGAAGATGGTAATGTTTTCATTGCTGTCAATGGCGATGACGCCTTCGTGCATGGCGTTAAACGCTTCGGTTCGTTCGATCAGCAGCTTGGCGATCTCATGCGGTTCCAGCTCAAACATTTGCCGCTTGATATGGGAGGCGAGCAGCCATGCGCCAATTCCGCCGGCAAGCAGGGACAAAACGACCGCTACGGCAGCTTCTTCCTTTAAAGAATCAATGGCTTCAAAAAACGTCGGCAGCCGGTAGGCGGCGATGACGACGCCAATTTGTTCGTGTTCGCTATTCATAATTGGCACGAAGGCGCGAACTACCGTTCCGATTTCTCCGCGGGCTTTGGACGTGTACGTATGTTCGGCAAACGCCGGCCCTTCATCAGCGCCGCGGGAGATCGTGCCGATCATCGCAGGAAGCGGGTGGGAGAGACGCACTTTGTTCATATCAAGAACGACGATATAGTCGGCGCTGTGAATGACGCGCACCCGCTCGACGATTGGATTGATGAGCGCCCGACTTTGTTTGTTTCCAACAATATGGCGCCTGACTTCGGGCAACTCGGAGACGGTGCGCGCGGTTAGCAAGGCGCGCTGGCTGAGCTCCTCCTCCTTTGTATGGAAAAAGTCGCTGATGATAAATGCACCACTCAGAAACATAGAAAAGCTGACGATAGTGAAAGTTAAAATCGTAATTTTCCAGCGAATCGGCAGCTGGTTCATGGCGGAACTCCTTTTTGTCAGTCGTGATGGCCGTTGGTCAGCCATATGAAGAGAATGAATCAACGTTTTTTTTATTATACCAAATCTTCTTGAATGGAAAGAAATGAAAGGTGTAAAATGGCGGTGGGGGAACAAATATTCTGATAGCCTGCGTAAGACGCGGCATTTGCTGCTCTCAAACCGAATCCGTGTCCGTGAGCTCGAGCCGCTTTTTTGCTTCAAACAGTATACCGTTGGAGTACCGTGTTAGCAATGATGATGGATGAAAGAATGGTGTGAACAATGAGAAAAACGTGGAAAGCATGGACAATTCTTTTGTTTGTTGGCCTCGGCCTGATCGGCTGGGCAGCGAGCCGTTCACTGAACCGTGAACCGCTTATCTATGACGACGAGCAAAAGGGGTTGAAAAAGCAAATCATTATTTATTTCAGCCATGTCGTAGCGGAGAATACGCCGAAAGGGCTGGCGGCGCAAAAATTTGCCGAACTCGTTGAGAAAAAGACAAACGGGCGCGTCAAAGTGGAGGTGTTTCCCAACGGCTCGCTTTATTCAGATGGGGAAGAGCTTGATGCGCTGTTGCGCGGCGACGTGCAAATGATTGCGCCATCATTTTCGAAAGTGACAGAATTGATCCCTGAGTGGCAAGTGCTCGATTTGCCGTTTTTGTTCCGCGATGATGACCATGTGCGTTGCGTGTTTACTGGAAAGGTGGGAGTCGAGCTGCTTCAGATGCTCGAGGCGAAAGGGATCAAAGGGTTGGCGTTTTGGAGCAACGGATTTAAGCAAATGATGGGCACGAACCGGCCGCTGATGGAACCGGATGATTTTCGCGGCTTGCGTTTTCGCATTATGCCGAGCGAAGTGATTGAAAGGCAGTTTCGTTTGCTTGGTGGGGAGCCGATTGCCGTTTCATTTGACCGCGTTTATCAGGAGCTTGAACAGCATAAGTTTGATGGGCAGGAAAATACGATTTCTAATATTTACTCGAAAGGGTTTTACAAATTTCAACCGTATATTACAATCAGTAATCATGGCTATCTCGGATACGTGGTCATGATGAATCAGTCATTTTGGGACAGATTGCCGAAAGACATCCAGCAAAAAATTACGGAAGCGATGGCGGAAGCGACGAATTGGAATTTGCGGCAGTCGAAAGAGCAAAACGCACGGGAGCTCCAGCAGCTTGAGCAGCGGGACGGGGTTCATCTGTACATGTTATCGGAAACGGAAAAAAAGAAATGGGAGCAAAAATTTACGCCGCTGTATGAAGAGTTTGCGCGGCAGTTTGGTTTTAAGCTGTTGAATGAAATTAAAAAATCGTGCGAATGAGGGTGTCCGAAAAATAACGGGACGCCCTTTTCTTATTAACGTATAGACGTGTGAAACTCCTTTGCAAGGAGAGCGTTTCGAGGAAAACGCCCATGCCAATGTTGAGACCAAAAAGACCAAAACGATCATTATCACCATAATATTTTGATTTCACCGATTTTTCTTTATGATGATATTGAAAGCGTTGTCAAGATGTCGAAAGGAGTGGGAGAAATGCGGAGAAAGCTGAAAAACTTGACGGTGCAAGTCATCATTGGCATCATTTTAGGGATTATTGTCGGATTTTTATTTCCGGAATTTGGCGCGAAGTTAAAAGTATTGGCGGATGGATTTATTAAGCTCATTAAAATGGTGATCGCCCCGATCATTTTCTTCACAGTCGTGATCGGGATCGGCAATATGGGCGACTTGAAAAAAGTCGGCCGCATCGGCGGCAAAGCGCTCATTTATTTTGAGATTGTGACGACATTTGCGTTGGCGATCGGGATTGTCGTCGTCAACCTTGTGAAACCAGGGGTCGGGTTTAATACGGATGCGGTCAAAGGTGGCGACATTTCGCAATACACGAAGCAGGCGGAAGAAACGAGCCACGGTTTTGTAGATTTCGTGCTAAGCATTATCCCGGATAACGTTGTCGCCGCGATGGCGAGCGGACAATTGCTTCCGGTGCTCTTCTTCGCCGTTTTGTTCGGCTTAGCGGCTGCTGCACTTGGCGAAAAAGCCAAACCGGTGATTTCTCTGTTTGAGAGGTTGGTGGAAATTTTCTTCGGCGTTGTCAACATGGTCATGAAGGTGTCGCCAATCGCTGCATTTGGCGCAATGGCGTACACGATCGGCACATTCGGCCTCGGTTCGCTCGTGTCGCTCGGCAAATTGATGGGTTCTGTTTACATTACGATGGCGCTCTTCATTTTCGTTGTGCTTGGCGGGATTGCCAAGTTTTACGGATTCAACATCTTTAAGTTTCTCGCTTATATTAAAGAGGAATTGTTGCTTGTTTTGGGCACGTCTTCGTCTGAATCAGCGCTGCCGCGGTTGATGGAGCGCCTGGAAAAATACGGGTGCTCAAAATCGGTTGTCGGTCTTGTCGTCCCGACAGGGTATTCGTTTAACCTCGACGGCACATCGATTTACTTGTCGATGGCAGCCATTTTCATCGCCCAAGCGTACGGCATTGATTTAACCATTTGGCAAGAGCTGACGTTGCTCGGAGTGTTAATGCTCACCTCGAAAGGGGCAGCAGGGGTCACCGGTTCCGGCTTTATTACGCTGGCTGCAACGTTGGCAGCATTTCCGATGATTCCGGTCGAAGGGATCGCCTTGTTGCTTGGGGTTGACCGCTTCATGTCGGAAGCGCGGGCGATTACGAATATTATCGGCAATGCTGTAGCGACAGTGGTTGTTTCGAAAATGGAAAACGAGTTTCATCCGAACGAATCTGAAGTGGAGCGCGCCTCGATGAGCGTGGCCAAATAAGCGGCAGGAGCGCTCTGCAAGTCCAATTGACAGCTTTTCCGTTCGCATGTTTCTGACTGCGTCGGAAAAGGCGCCGCACGCTGCAAATTGCCGAATGGATGAAAAGGAATGCAATGACAGCGCGAGGGGAGCGTTTCCCCTCGCTTTTGCGTTGATTTTTCCCTAACAAGAGGGGACATGGGGAAGTGAGAAAGGAGAGCAAGCATATATTTTGCTTTTCTTTCCCTCTTTTCCCATAATGAAACTATAATGAAACTTGAGGAGGAGAGGATATGAACGGCCTGCAAGATTGCGCCGCTTTGCATAACGGAGTGAAAATGCCTTGGGTCGGCCTTGGCGTTTATAAAGTCAAAGAAGGGGAGGAAGTAAGAAGCGCGGTGCGCACTGCGCTTGAGATCGGCTACCGCCATGTCGATACAGCCGCTTTTTATGAAAACGAAGAAGGTGTCGGTCAAGCGATCCGCGAATCCGGCATTCCTCGTGAGCAAGTGTTTGTGACGACGAAAGTGTGGAACACCGATCAAGGATATGAGGCGACGCTGAAGGCTTTTGACAGAAGTTTAAAAAAGCTCGGTTTTGATTACGTCGACTTGTATTTAGTTCATTGGCCGGTGAAAGGAAAATACAAAGAAACGTATAGAGCGCTTGAAAAGCTGTATAAAGACGGTTATGTGCGCGCGATTGGAGTAAGCAACTTCCACATTCACCATTTGCAAGATGTATTGGCCGATTGTGAAATCAAGCCGATGGTCAACCAAGTCGAGTATCACCCGCGCCTGACGCAAAAAGAGCTGCACGCGTTTTGCCGGGAAAACGGCATCCAGCTTGAAGCATGGTCGCCGCTCATGCGCGGGGAAATTTTAAGCGAACCGACGATCGTTGACATCGGGCGCAAGTACGGGAAAACGCCGGCGCAAGTCGTGCTGCGCTGGGATTTGCAGCACGGCGTTGTGACGATCCCGAAATCGGTGACGCCGGCGCGGATCAAGGAAAACGCTGATATTTTTGATTTCTCGCTGACCGACGAAGAAATGAAACAGATCGACGCATTGAACTTGAACAAACGGGTCGGCCCTGATCCAGACAATTTCAATTTTTGATGCCCCCATCAGCCAAATAGCGCCTCGATGCAGGCGCTGTTTTTTTGAAACCAAAGCGGGCTGTTTGACGTATGAAATGATGAGCAAGTACAATAAATAATAGTATACACATTTGATGAACATTGAAAAAACGGAGGGTGCTGCGATGCTATTCCATCCGATGGATATTTTCATTTTTATCGCCTTCCTGATATCGCTTTGGGCGCAATGGAAGGTATCGAGCAATTTCAATGCCTGGTCTGAAGTTCCAGCCTCATCGGGGTTGACGGGGGCGGAAGTGGCGCGCATGATTTTAGACCGCCACGGGCTGCACCATGTGCCGGTGGAGGTTGTGCCAGGGAGATTGTCCGACCATTACGACCCGATTTCCCGCACGGTCCGTTTGTCGGAGCCGGTCTTTTATGGGCGTTCGATCGCTTCCATTTCCGTTGCCGCCCACGAGGTCGGCCATGCCGTTCAACATCAGCAAGGCTACGTTGCACTCGTCCTTCGCCACCGGATGTTTCCGGTTGTGAACTTTGCTTCCGGCGTTGCACCGTTTTTGCTTTTGGCGGGCTTTTTGTTCCACCAGTTTTCGTTGCTTGGCCTCGGCATTTTGTTCTTCTCGCTGGCTGTAGTGTTTCAAGTGATTACTTTGCCGGTGGAGTTTAACGCGAGCGCGCGGGCGAAGCGGTTTATGCTGGCTGAAGGGTTGATCGCCCCAAATGAAGCGCGCGGCGTGAACAAAGTGCTTGGCGCAGCGGCGCTGACGTACGTTGCGGCAACGTTGATCGCCGTGTTTGAACTGCTGAAATATGTGCTCATTTTCACCCAAGGGAACAATAATGAGGAATCGTAACGTATTGGGCTGCCTAAGGCGGCCCAACGGCATCATCGTCTATCAGCTGCAGTGGAAACTTTTGTGTGCAGGAGGTGTAACCTGGGCGCTTCATCCGCGCTCGGAGACGAATTGGATATAGCCAGTTTGCTGTTGGTGGCGTTTCTCATCGCTTGCACCGCCTTTTTTGTCGCCTCTGAATTTGCGATCGTCAAGGTGCGCAGCTCGCGCATCGATCAGCTTGTCAATGAAGGGAATCGACGGGCGGTCGCGGCGAAAAAAGTGATTTCGAATTTGGACGGCTATTTATCGGCGAACCAGCTCGGCATTACGCTCACCTCGCTTGGCCTTGGCTGGCTTGGGGAGCCGACGGTGGCGCGGATGTTGCTGCCGCTGTTTGAACGCCTCCATTTATCGGAATCCGTCTCCCACTTTTTAGCGTTTATCATTTCGTTTTCGCTCATCACCTTTTTGCATGTCGTTGTCGGTGAATTAGCGCCGAAGACGTTCGCCATTCATAAGGCGGAAGCGATTACGCTGTTTACGGCTCAGCCGCTCATCTGGTTTTACAAAATCATGTATCCATTCATTTGGACGCTCAACAACTCTGCGCGGCTCGTGACGCGCTTGTTCGGCCTCAGGCCGGTGGCGGAGCATGAAATCGCCCACTCTGAGGAGGAATTGCGCCTCATTTTATCGGAAAGCTACAAAAGCGGGGAGATCAATCAGTCGGAGTACCGCTATGTCAATAACATTTTCCGGTTTGACGACCGCATAGCGAAAGAAATTATGGTGCCGCGCAAAGAAATTGTGGCGCTCGATATCAACAAAAGCGTCAAGGAAAACTTGGACATCATTCGTGAAGAAAAGTATACGCGCTATCCGGTCATTGACGGCGATAAAGACCATGTGCTTGGACTCATCAACGTCAAAGAGGTGTTTACGGACTTTATTGCCAATCCGTCCAACGAAAAGCAAATGAAAGACTATATCCGCCCGATCATTCAAGTGATTGAATCGATCGCCATTCACGATTTGTTGGTCAAAATGCAGAAAGAACGCATTCATATGGCGATTTTGGTCGATGAGTACGGCGGCACGTCTGGGCTGGTTACAGTCGAGGACATTTTGGAAGAGATCGTTGGCGAAATCCAAGATGAGTTTGACATTGATGAAACGCCTCTGATTCAAAAAATGGACGATCGATTGATCTTGGATGGCAAAGTGTTGATCAGCGAAGTGAATGACTTGCTTGGACTGGACATTGACGATGATGACGTCGATACGATCGGCGGCTGGATTTTAACGAAGCATTATGATATCAAACCAGGCGAGAGTGTAGAAATCGATGGCTACTTGTTTACGGTGAAGGAAATGGATGGCCATCATGTGAAGTCGCTGGAAGTGGAAAAAAAAGAGCCGAGCAAAGAGGAAGAGGCGGCAGACGTTGCTGAAGAGGAGGAACTGCGTTTGTAAGGCAGACGGGGGCGTCTGCCTTTTCTCATTTCGGTCGAGAAATCCCCTCCTCCATCGAAGGAAGGCGGAGGAGATCAATTGTAAGTGCACGAAAGATCGATGGGAAAATCGCTCGTTGGCGCGAGACAAATGATCTCTTCGTTTGTAAACGGATGGTGGAACGTTAGCTTAGCGGCATGAAGTGCATGGCGATGAAACACTGGTTTGCCGCCATAAAGCACATCGCCGACGAGCGGATGGCCAAGATGGGCCAAATGGACGCGGATTTGGTGCGTCCGTCCGGTCTCGAGAGAAAGCTCGACAAGCGATGTTGACGGGAATGTTTTGATGACGCGATAGTGTGTCACCGCTTTTGCCCCCGTTTTCGAGACGCGCCGGCGCGTTGGATGGTGGCGGTCGCGGCCGATTGGCGCGGAAATGGTTCCTGATTTCGGGGACAAACGACCGTGAACAAGAGCGACGTACGTCCGCTTGATGGCACGGTGGGCGAGCATTTGATCGAGCGTCGCACCGGAGAGCGGGTGTTTGGCAAATAAAATCGCTCCCGACGTGTCGCGGTCAAGTCGGTGAATGTGGCGCACTTTTGTCAAAATCGCCTGCGACTGCAAATGAAACGCGACCGCATTGGCGAGCGTGCCGGTTTGCCCCGGTTCGGACGGATGAATGTCGATGCCGGCTTCTTTGTTCAAGACGAGCAGATGGTCGTCCTCCCATAAAATCGAAAGCTCCCGATATTCTGGAACGATGAACGACGGCTCCGGCTTATATGCGTAAAGCTGAAGCCGGTCGCGTTCGTTGAGCACCGTCTTCCAGAGAACCGCCTGGCCGTTCAGTTTGACGCCGTGTTCCATCCGCCAACGGTGGACGAGCTTTTTCGAGGCCGTCCATACGTCTTTCAGCAATTGTTCAATGGTCAGGCCGCTCCAAAAACTAGGAATGGTGCACTCGAGCCAATCGCCTTTTCTTGTCCACAAAGGTTGTCACCCTCTCAATTCCCTGTTAGTCGTGGAAACACTTTCTACCCCTATCCTTGCGCGAGATATGGTACACTCATAGTATCGTCTCAGTGATGGAGAACGCAAGCATTGCGGCGAGAAAAAGGTGGTATGGACGTTGAAAATGATGTATGCGGCGACTCCGGAACAAGAGCATTACATGCAGTATTTGCTCAACTACTTTTATACCGATGTGTTCCCGTATTACTTCGATGATGAACAAATTCGTCAATTTGAGGAATGGGGCATTCTTTCGCTGGACCACGAATATGTTACATATAATGGGACAATGAAAGAGGCTTTCCAAATCATTTCGGCGTTGCAATCGCTCATTACCGTCATCGAACATATCGGAAAGCATGGGGATTTGGAACAGTATGAATGGTTGTTTGTTCGCAATCAAAAGATTTTGGCCCGCCATGGCATTGCTTTTCCTTTTCATGCCAAGCAGTTTACTTGCAGGCGGCTTTGGCCGTGCAGCGTGTATGCGCCTGCGGCGAGCCAATGGGTGATGTAAAACAAGGAGCTAAGCATAGCTTAGCTCCTTGTTTACTTTTCAATGTGCAATGAGGAAAACCAATTTCGGAACGTTCGTTCGTCATGATACCCTTCGATGCGTTTGATTTCTTTGCCGTTTTCGTAATGGACGATCGTCGGGGTGGCTTCAATATGGTACGCATCCCATCCGTCTTCGAACTCAAGCAAGTTGAACAGCTTTAAATTGATGCCAAGCTCCTTCGCGAGCGGCACGACGATCGGCGTTGTCCGGTGGCAGTGCGGGCATGTCGGGCTGTAAAAGTAAACGGTAAGCGTCTTTTTCTCGGCCAGCTGTTGCTTCAACTCTGCGGGCAAAATAATGTTGCGGTAGTTCGGGTCGTCAAGTTGGGCGACGGTGGCTGGGTTCAGCTCGCTTTTATGGTAAGGATTGTTGCTTGCGGCTTCTTTTTGTTCGTACATCGTGATAAACGCGATTGCGGCAAACAGGACGACAATGATGCCGCCAAATATGAGCAATTTTTTCAACGTTCGCTCCCCTTTCTTTGTTGGCGCATGACGGCCCAACTTAGCAAAATAATGATCATAAAGGCGGTTAGCGCCAAAAATGGAATGGTGATAAACCCAAGCCAGTTGATATATTGTCCTGTGCATGGAATGCGACCGCAGCTGATGGCATACTTCTGAAACAGCGGAATTTTTTGCAGCCCATAATGATACAGCGAAATGAGCCCGCCGATCAATGACAGAGCGAAGCTGTAACGCGCCGCCGCCGCGTCTTTGCGCGCGACGGCCATTCCTAAAATGATGACTTGCGGATACATAAAAATACGTTGAAACCAGCACAGGTCGCACGGAATGTACCCAAGCACTTCGGAAAAATAAAGGCTTCCGAGCGTGGCGATCAGCGCTGCCGCCCATGCGGTCAAAAGCAAGTTCTCTGCACGTTTTTCTCGTTCCATGTTCTCTCCTTCTTCCCATCGTGTCCCGATCTTGCCTCCGTTAGCTCCATTATAAGGGAATGGAAAACGGCGCGTCCATTCATAATCGGCAAAGAGGAGGAAAGGAAACAACATTTTCTATCTATATCAGGCGGCAAACGAGCCATACTAATCGGTGAAAGGGGAGGATCACATTGACGAACAACAGCGGAAACAAAGTGCAAGACATTATGACGAAAAACGTCGCAACAATTTCGCCGAACCAAACGGTGCAAGAAGCAGCGCAAATCATGAGCCAAAAAAATATTGGCGCGCTTCCGGTTGTGGAAAACGGGCAAGTCAAAGGGATGATTACGGACCGCGATATTACGTTGCGTGTCTCGTCCCAAGGAAAGGACCCGTCGACTGTTAAAGTAGCGGAAGTCATGACAAATCAAGTCGTCACCGGTACGCCGAATATGAGCGTACAGGAAGCCGCGAATGTCATGGCTCAACATCAAGTCCGCCGTTTGCCGATCGTGGAGAACAACCAGCTTCAAGGCATCGTTGCGCTAGGCGATATTGCGACGAACAGCGCATCAAACGAAGCGGCTGAACAGGCGTTGACGAACATTTCCGAGCCGTCGCAGCCGCAAGGGTAATGGGAGAAAAAGGATGTCCACATTTTCCAGGACATCCTTTTTCTTTTGGCAGGTATATTGTATGATGGGAGCGAATACATAAACAGGGAAGATGAAAAGCAAGGGGGAACAGCGATGGAATGGAGACGAAAATATGAACAATGGCTGCGTGAGCCGCAACTTGATCCGGAATTGAAGCGGCTGTTGGGAGAACGCCGTGATGATGAACGATGGCTTGAGGATTGCTTTTACAAAAATCTTGAATTCGGCACCGGCGGCATGCGCGGCGAGATCGGCCCGGGGACGAACCGAATGAATATTTATACGGTGCGAAAAGCGTCGGAAGGATTGGCGCGATACATACAATCGTTTGGCGATGAGGCGAAGCGGCGCGGGGTCGTCATTGCCTATGACTCCCGGCATAAGTCGCCGGAATTCGCGATGGAGGCGGCGAAAACATTGGCTACGAACGGCATTCAAACATACGTGTTTGATGAATTGCGTCCAACGCCGGAACTGTCGTTTGCTGTTCGCCATTTGCGGGCGTTTGCCGGCATTGTCATTACCGCCAGCCATAATCCGCCCGAATATAACGGCTATAAAGTGTACGGAGAGGATGGGGGACAGCTGCCGCCTGCTGTCGCCGACCAAGTGATCCGCTATGTCAATGAAGTCGAAAATGAGCTCGCCATTCATGTGGAAGATGAGAAAACGTTAAGAGAAAAAGGCCTTATTCGCATCATTGGAAGCGAAGTCGATGATGCTTATATCCATGCGGTCAAAACGATTTCCATCCATCCGGAGCTTGCCCGGAAAACGGCGATCAACATCGTGTTTACGCCGCTCCACGGCACGTCGAATAAACCGGTGCGCCGCGCGCTCGCTGAGCTCGGCTACCAAAACGTCTTTGTCGTCAAAGAGCAGGAGCTGCCGGATCCGAATTTCTCGACGGTCGCCTCGCCCAATCCGGAAGAAGACGCGGCTTTCGCCATGGCGATGGAGTTGGGCAAGCAAGTGAACGCCGATTTGCTGATCGCCACTGACCCGGACGCCGACCGGCTCGGTGTGGCGGTCAAAAATGACAAGGGAGACTATGTCGTGCTGACCGGCAATCAAACGGGCGGCTTGTTGCTCCACTATTTGCTATCGCAACGAAAAGCTCAAGGCACCCTGCCGGAAAATGGTGTTGTCTTAAAAACGATCGTGACGTCTGAATTTGGTCGGGCGATCGCCCAATCGTTTGGTCTTGAGACGGTCGATACGTTGACCGGTTTCAAATTCATCGGCGAAAAAATAAAGGAATACGAACAAACAGGGCAATATGCGTTCCAGTTTGGGTATGAGGAAAGCTATGGGTATTTGATCGGCGATTTTGTCCGCGACAAAGATGCCGTGCAGGCGGCTGTCCTCGCGGCGGAAGTGTGCGCGTTTTACAAAAAGCAAGGGCTGTCGCTGTATGAAGCGCTCTTGCAATTGTTTGACCAGTACGGCTATTACCGTGAAGGGCAGCGGTCACTGACACTAAAAGGCAAGGAAGGGGCGGAGACGATTGCCTCCATTTTAGCGTCGTTCCGCCAACAGCCGCCGGTGGAGGCGGCGGGGAAAAAGGTGACGGTGATTGAGGATTACAAAACGAAAGAGCGGACGAACACGTTGACCGGCGAAAAAACGGCCATTGATTTGCCGACATCCAATGTGCTCAAGTATATCTTGGAGGATGGCTCGTGGTTTTGCCTGCGTCCATCAGGGACGGAGCCGAAAATGAAGGCGTATTTCGGCGTCAAAGGAACTTCGCTAGAGGACAGTGAAGAGAGGCTGGCGCGCTTAACGGAAGCCGTCATGCAGCGCGTAAAGGATGTGCTCAGCACCGTTTCGCCTTCTTATGCGCAATGATCAGCACAATCTGCGGGGAATTGGGCGATGCCAATTCCCCGTTCGTTTTACGAATAAAACTGCGCGTACTGCTCGACTCCCGTTTTTTGTTCGCTCACTTCAAGCGCATGGTCAATATAGCGAAGCAAGGCGTGCAGCCGCTCCTGGATGACAGAGTAGTCATGTTCAAAATTATAAGCGTGGAGGAACTTTTCAATTTTTTTCGACAGAATATCATCAGGCGTACGCACCATTAAAATGAGCAAATTGTCCCATTCGGAGCGATGCGTGTAATAGAGCGCCTTATCATAGTCGACGGTGTTCAAGCGGCATGCCTCCTTTATCAAGAAGGAGTCATTGTTAGTGTATGACAGCAGGGCGTTTTGTTGCCCTGTAAATGTTGCGACAGAAGGCAAAATATAAATTATAACCGAAATGAAAACGAAAAAGGAAAAATAAATGTTGCAATTTTGTGACAAGGATAGTATCCTCAAAATAAGGGGATGATGAGAATGAACAAACGGCACGAAGGGCAAGAAATGATCAACATGTGCAAATGGATGGCGTCAGTGGGATTGATTGTCGGAGTTGCACTGTTTTTGCTTAGTTTTATCGCAAACGCTTACAACAAAGACTATTTCTTGACGATCATCAGTCTCGGCATTATCGGGGCCTCGATGTTTATGTTCGGATTCGGCCTGTTTATGGGTCTGCTGACGGAAACGTACCATCGCGGCCCGAGCGAGAACGTATAGCGCGCATAGAGAATGAAAAACACCGGAAATTATCCCGGTGTTTTTCGTTTTTGCTGAATGTACCAATAGAAGATGGCGAAAGCGAGAACGACCAGAAAGACAGGAAATAAGAATGGACGGTAGGCGTGGATATACTGCTTGACGGCGATCCAGCGGCTTTCAAAATAGGCGCCGATCGTCAAAAAGACAGCGACCCACACCATCGCTCCGCTGTAGGCGAACAAAGCAAACTTTCTCCAACGGTAGGCGTTCATGCCGGCCCAAAAGGCGGCGAGATGCCGAACGCCGGGGATGAAATAGCAAATGAACAATACCGCTGGACCGAGTTTCGCAAAAAGCGCTTTCGTTTGCTCGAGCCGTTTCTCCGTAAGATGGAGCCTAGGGCCGAATTTATGCAAAAACGGCAGCCCGAGCGTAATCCCAAGCATATAGCTGAGCGAGATGCCAATGATTGCTCCAAGCCAGCAGGAAAGAAAGGTGAGCGGATACGAAAACGCTCCGGTTGAAACGCGGTAACCGGCATATGTCAACAGCAGCTCGTCGGGGATCGGCAGCCCGACGATGCCGAGCATCAGCGCGACCATAATGCCGATGTAGCCGAAGTGTTCGATAAGATATTGCAAATAGTGCTGCAAATGACCACCACGCTTTGCCGTGATGTTTTGTACCATCATTATAAATCATAAGACCAAAAAGGTAAACGGCCGTCCCCCAACAGAAAAACATCCGCCTATATTCACCCTTGGTTGGTTTCGCTGCAGCGAGGAGAAATAGGGATGAGAATTTTTACCTCCGTCCCTTTTCCTAATTCGCTGTCGAGGTGAATTTCCCCCCCCCGGTGTTGCCGGACGATATTTTGAGCGATCGATAACCCAAGCCCTGTTCCGCCTGTTTTCCTCCTTCTGACCTAACCAAGTAAAGCTCGAATTTTAACATGTCCAAAACGACAAGCAGGCGGGAGAGGTTCGTCGGCATCTTGGCGATTCCGAACGTATCAAAATCCCTTTTTCCTCATACATTGTGATAAGAGGAAAAAGGGGGGAGATGGATGCGACAGGACGAGCTGAAAGAGCTGGAACGGGCCATTGCGGAAATTACCGAGATTGCGGAAGGATTTGGCCTTGATTTTTATCCGATGCGTTATGAAATTTGTCCGGCGGACATTCTTTATACGTTTGGCGCCTACGGGATGCCGACGAGATTTTCCCACTGGAGCTTTGGCAAGCAGTTTTACAAAATGAAGCTGCATTATGATTTAGGATTAAGCAAAATTTACGAGCTCGTCATCAATTCGGACCCTTGCTACGCGTTTTTGCTCGATACGAATACGCTCATCCAAAATAAGCTGATCGTCGCCCATGTGTTGGCGCACAGCGACTTTTTTAAAAACAACGTCCGCTTCAGCAACACGAAGCGCGATATGGTCGAAAGCATGGCGGCGACAGCCGAGCGGATCAAGCGTTATGAACATCAATACGGAAAATTGGAAGTGGAAAAATTTTTGGATGCCGTCTTGGCCATTCAGGAGCATATCGATCCCTCGCTCCTGCGGCCGAAGCTGTCATGGACGTGGGAAGATACGGAAGTGTACGAAGAGGAGGAGCCTCCGAAAACATCGACGCCCTACGACGATTTATGGTCGCTTGACGAGCGGAACAAACTGAAAACGCCGCCGCGAAAAAAACGGCGCAAGTTTCCGCCGCAGCCAGAAAAAGATGTGCTATTGTTCATTGAAGAATACAGCCGCGAGCTTGAGGACTGGCAGCGCGACATTTTAACGATGATGCGCGAGGAAATGCTTTATTTTTGGCCGCAGCTGGAGACGAAAATCATGAACGAAGGCTGGGCGACGTATTGGCATCAGCGCATTTTGCGCGAGATGGATTTGACGAGCGATGAGGCGATCGAGTTTGCGAAGCTGAACGCCAACGTCGTGCAACCGTCGCGCACCGGCATTAACCCGTACTATTTGGGCTTGAAAATTTTTGAAGACATTGAAGAACGTTGGAACAACCCGACCGAGGAGATGAAAAAATACGGCGTCAAGCCGGGGTCGGGGCGGGCGAAAATTTTTGAAGTGCGCGAGCTGGAATCCGACATTTCGTTTTTGCGCAACTATTTGACGAAAGAGCTCGTCATGCGCGAAGATATGTATTTGTTCCAAAAACAGGGGAAAGAATATAAAATCGTCGATAAAAACTGGGAGCATATCCGCGACCAACTCGTCAGCATGCGGGTCAATGGCGGGTTTCCGTACATCACTGTCAATGACGGCGACTACATGCGCAATGGGGAGCTGTATTTGAAGCATTGGTATGAGGGGATTGAGCTTGATCTGAAATATTTGGAAAAAGTATTGCCGTACATTTATCAGCTGTGGGGGAGACCGGTTCATATGGAGACGATTGTTGAAGAGAAGCCGATGTTGTTCACATATGATGGGAAAACAGTCCATCGGAAATATTTGTAACTGCAAAGGCAGGGGACATCCTGCTTTTTTGTTTGCCGTGGTCATTATGTGAAAAACGCCACAAATTGTTCGAATTTACGGCGGATAAGGGAGGAATGTTTATGGGATAATAAACATAGGTAATTTGTGATGTTTGTCACAAATGGGATGTTGCCAACGCCCGTGGGAGGGAATGAAGGTGTGGAAACGGCAGGAAACATGGCTTATATGGCTCAGTTTTTTTGCTGCGGTGGTCGTTTTTCTTTCGCTTGTCGGCCGGTTGTTTTCGTAAGGGGGAGACACGATGCTTAACTATGATCCGGTGCTTTTGAGCCGCGTGCTGACAGAATTGACGTTAACGTTTCATATTATTTACGCCACGATCGGTGTCGGGGTTCCGCTCATGATCGCCATCGCCCAGTGGGTCGGGATTCGCAAAAACGATATGCATTACATTTTGCTCGCCCGCCGCTGGACGCGCGGCTTTGTCATTACAGTCGCGGTCGGCGTCGTGACCGGCACGGCGATCGGTCTGCAGCTGTCGCTTTTATGGCCGAATTTTATGCAGCTGGCTGGCCAAGTGATCAGTCTGCCGCTGTTTATGGAGACGTTTGCGTTCTTTTTTGAAGCCATTTTTCTTGGCATTTATTTGTACACATGGGATCGGTTTGAAAACCAAAAAAAACATTTGCTTTTGCTTATTCCGGTGGCGGCCGGTTCTTCGGCGTCAGCGATGTTTATTACGATGGTGAACGCGTTTATGAACACGCCGCAAGGGTTTGAGTTGAAAAATGGCGAGCTTGTGAACATCGACCCGATCGCCGCGATGTTTAATCCGGCGATGCCGACGAAGGTTGCCCATGTGCTGGCAACAGCGTATATGACGTCAGCGTTCGTGCTCGCTTCGATCGCTGCCTGGCGTTTGTTTAAGGGAAACCGGCATATTTATCATCGCAAAGCACTTCATTTAACGATGAAGACGGCATTGATTTTCTCGGTGGCAAGCGCCATTGTCGGCGACTTGTCGGGCAAATTTTTGGCCGAATATCAGCCGGAAAAACTCGCGGCGGCCGAGTGGCATTTTGAAACGAGCTCCCATGCCCCGTTGATTTTGTTCGGCACGCTCGATGAAGACGGCGACGTGAAAAACGCCTTGAAAATCCCGTATGCTTTAAGCATTTTGGCCCATAACCACCCGGCGGCCGTGGTGAAGGGCTTGAATGAAATTCCAGAGGATGAGCGTCCGCCGCTGTACATCCATTATTTGTTTGACATCATGGTCACGATCGGCGTGTTTTTAATGTTGGTGGCAACGGCGTACTGGCTCGGGTCGATATTCCGTTGGCAATGGACCGTGAAAAAGTGGTTTTTTGGCCTGTTAGCGGCAGGAGGGCCGCTGGCGATGCTAGCCATTGAAGCCGGATGGTACTTGGCGGAAGTCGGTCGGCAGCCATGGATTTTGCGCGGCTATATGAAAACGGCCGAAGCCGCCACTTCATCGGGGCATGTCGACACAATGCTCGTGTTATTTTCCTTGTTGTATCTCATTTTAGGCATTGCGAGCGTGACGGTGCTTGTGCGCATGTTCCGCAAAAACCCGATTGAGCGGGAGCTGGCGGAGCGCGCCGGTCAAGGGGAGGTGGCGCCATGACGCTTGAAGTCATCGGTATTTCGGTGCTATGGTTGTTTTTGTTCGGCTATATCATCGTCGCTTCAATTGATTTTGGCGCCGGATTTTTCAGCGCTTACAGCCATTGGGCGAACAAAAAGCACATTTTGCACCGCATCATTCAGCGCTACCTTTCGCCCGTCTGGGAAGTGACAAACGTTTTTCTCGTCTTTTTCTTTGTCGGCATCGTCGGCTTTTTCCCGAAAACGGCGTATTATTACGGGTCGATTTTGCTCGTTCCGGCCAGCATCGCCATCATTCTTTTGGCCGTCCGCGGCTCGTATTATGCGTTCCATACGTACGGCGGGACGGAGCGGAATTGGTATTTGCTCGCCTATGGGTTGACGGGTCTGTTCATTCCAGCGTCGCTCTCCATCATTTTGACGATTTCTGAGGGCGGATTTGTCGAAAAAAATGGAAATGCCTTGTCGCTTGATTACGGCAAGTTGTTTGCGAGCCCGCTGTCGTGGAGCATCGTGCTGTTAAGCGTTACGAGCGTTTTGTACATTTCCGCCGTGTTTTTGACGTATTATGCGGACGCGGCGGGGGATGAGCGGGCGCGGTCGCTTTTGCGCCGCTACGCCCTTCTTTGGAGCGGGCCGACGATGTTGTCGGCGCTATTGATCATTTATCAGCTGCGCCACCATAATCCTGAACATTATGCCAACTTATGGACGTTAGCTTGGATGTTCGTCGTTTCCTTTTTGTTTTTTTGCGCTCACCGTTTGGCTTCTTTGGCGGAAGCGGCGGTTCGGTTTGGCGTTTATCGCGCTTTTGTTTCAATACGCGTTTGCATTTTACGCGTACGGCATTTCCCATTACCCGTATTTGCTTTATCCGTATTTGACAATTTATGACGGGTTCACGAATGAAGTGATGGCCGTTGCGTTGATCATCGCCTTTATCGCTGGGCTGCTTTTGCTTATTCCGTCACTGTACTTGCTGATGCGTCTCTTTTTGTTCAACAAGGCGTATGTCAAAGGCGAATGGGAAGGAGGAAAAGGATGATGCAAACATTTTTGATTATGTATGCGCCGATGCTGATTGTTGCCCTTTCTGTCGTTGTTGCCTTTTGGGCCGGGTTGAAAGATGAGCAGGTCAATGACTGAACGCGATGGAGACAAGGATGCATAGTTTGCCGCCAATCGCTCACACTAGCGGATGACAATGAAGCAAGGAAGGGTGGGCGATCATGAAAGAAGTGTTGCAGCGTGTGAAAGAACAGTTGGAACAAGCATTTGACGAACCACGTTCGACGAACCTTGACGGGGCGCTCCATGAGCTTGAACAATTGAAGGCGAGCGCTGGGGAGAAGAAACAAATGATTGAAGACGTCATTCGCGCCGTCACCCATGCGCGCAATGCACGAATGGAGCTGGCCAAGGCTGGAGATGAATCGGCGACGAACGCCTTCGCTGAGGCGTATCGGGCGCTGGATCAAGCGATTGAATCGTACAGTGGCGTCGATAACGACCCGGTGTAAGACGGATGGGGGCCCCCTCAGCCTTCATCTGTCGGAAATATGCGGAAGGCGGATGGATTGCAAGCGTTTGGCTGACGTGTTATACTGATTGGCAGCCAAGTAAATACAGGGAATGTTTTCTAGGGTTCCGCAGCTGTCTGGCAGCTGGACTGCGACCGAGAGAAAACGCGCGGCGCGCCCGCGTACACGGAGGGAGACAAAAGCCCGGGAGGAGTATCGTTTCGATATTTCCCGCGGCTTTTTTATTTTGGAAAGGGGGAATGCTCATTGGCGTGGATTTGCTTAACGATCGCTGGATTGTTTGAGGTGGTGTGGGCCATTGCGCTGAAATATACGAACGGGTTTGCCCGCTTTTGGCCTTCTGTTGTGACGATTGCGGGGATGGCGGCGAGCTTTTACTTTTTATCCCTGGCGATCAAGACGTTGCCGATCGGCACCGCCTATGCGGTGTGGACGGGAATTGGAGCGCTTGGTGCGGCCTTGATCGGCATGTTGTTTTTAAACGAACCGGTCAACGCGCCGCGGATCGCATTTTTGCTGTGCATTCTTGTAGGGATCATCGGGCTGAAGTTTACAGCGGGGCATTGAACTACTCCACCTTAATTTTGTAACGAAATTTGAAGGTGGAGATTCCTGCCAACACCAGTGCATCCACCAGTTTTTCAGCAGGCGCTGTCCGTCGTTCCAACGGTGAAAGTGTTTCACATCTTGTGCGTTGAGCAAGCCACACCCCCCTACTTTCGCTTGGTTTTCGCCTCTTCGGTGAGAGCGGGGGGCGAACGTTGAAGATTTTAAGCCCTGCACAAAATGCGAGAAAAAAGGATTGACAACAGGCATAAATATTGAATATCATGGAAGTATAAAAACGAATACAGTTTCTTTTGTTAAAGGGGAGTAGCTTTAACAGCAAAGTCGTCAGTTCAGGGTACATGCCCTCGGCTTTGTTGGCAACGGCGACGTTGTTAGCGAGACCTTTGCCGATGTTGGTAAAGGTCTCTTTTATTTATGAAGGCCTTTACCATCCTTGGTAAAGGCCTTCTTTCATTTCATGAAACAAAAGGGGGGAAGATAATCGTAAAAGAAGATAGGTTCGGCTTCAAACGAACAAAAAGTGGAGGGGATGGCATGCGCAAATGGTGGAAACAGTTTCGCTTCATCGTCCATGTCCGGCGTTTCCTGCCGTTTTTATTCGAATTTTTCGTTTCTCATGAAGTGCCAATGCGAAAAAAATGGTTTTCCGTCGGTTTGCTGCTTTTGTATATAGCGCTGCCGCTTGACCTCATTCCCGATTGGTTTGCGTTGTTTGGTTTGATCGATGATTTGGCCGTCTTCCTATTCATTTTGGAGCAAATCATTAAGATGGCTCCAATTTCATTAAAAGAAAAATATAACTTGTAAAGGGGGATTGCTCCATGGATTTATTGTCAGCAGAGTTTTGGACGGCGTTGCTGTCGATCATCATTATTGATCTTTTGCTGGCAGGGGATAACGCCATTGTGATCGGATTGGCGGCGCGCAACTTGCCCAAACACCAGCAAAAAAAGGCCGTTGTCTGGGGGACGGTCGGCGCTGTCGTCATCCGCGCGTTGGCGACGATCTTTGTCGTCTGGCTGCTGAAAATCCCAGGGCTTTTGCTTGTCGGCGGTGTGCTGCTTGTCTGGATCGCCTACAAGCTGCTTGTTGAGGGGAAGGGCCACGACGATGTTGAAGCTGGGGGAAGTTTATGGGAGGCCATTCGCACGATCATTATTGCCGATGCGTTGATGGGGCTTGACAACGTGTTGGCGGTTGCCGGAGCCGCCCACGGCAGCTTTTTGCTCGTCATTCTTGGGCTGATCATTTCGGTTCCGATCATGGTATGGGGCAGCACGCTCATTTTAAAATGGATCGAGCGCTTCCCCATCATTATTACGATCGGCGCTGGCGTCCTCGCTTGGACGGCGGCGAAAATGATCGTCGATGAGCCGTTTTTAAAGGCGTATTTTGCCAATCCTGCCGTGAAGTATGGATTTGAGCTGCTCGTTGTTGCCGCTGTCATCGTGGCGGGAACGATGAAAAAACGAAAAAGTGCCAAAGAGCCGCAACCGAAAGCCGCCAATGAATAATTGGCGGCTTTTGTGGCGGGGCAATCACCAAGCGGATGGATATTTCCATTTCAGCAGCAGAAATTGCAGCAGCCATCCAATGGAGAGACCGGGAATGACAGATAAGATCGGCAGCCAAATCGGCCCAAAAAACACGCCGCCGATTGTCACGTGCGACGAGTACATCAAGCCGACCGTCACAGAGTAGGCGGAGACGACAAACGGCAAAAACGAGTACGGTGTTCGCCCGCCGCCAGCATCTTTAAATGCATCCCACATGGCAAAAAAGTATAGACATGGATAAAACATCAGCCATCCGATATCGACAATGCGGGCGGCCTCATCCGTACGCCCCAAAAAGCTGAGGCGGATGGCTTCATTGAAATGAGATTGGGTGTTAATTACAAATTCCAACGCAATAAACAAAATTCCTTTTATATACTTTTTGTTCAACAGTTGCCCGAATCCAGGCAAAGCAATGCTCCATAACAATGCTTCGATCGCCTTCACCTTCTCGAACCCTTTACTGAGATAATATTAGTTGATCGTTACTTTGTCCATTGCACCGTCAGATGGAGCTGGGGACAATCGATGGGTGCTTCATGGTCAGTTGCTGGTTAAGCCGATGGGTGCAATTACATTTTTTGCGCCAAAGACTTGTTTTATACTTTTTTGGGTTCATCACCACAACATGTACTTGACAAGTGATACGCTTTCTTGAACAAGAATGTGCAAAAATCATTGATTTGCTGATTCTTCCTCACAAGCGTCAGTAGAGCGTGTTATAAAAAATCAAGCACAACTTTTGGTGAAGAGCCCTTTTTTGAAATAGGAATGCGGGAAAACGCTCCTATAGAACCAAACTATACATTAGTTGAAGATGAAAAAATGTCTTTAAATTTTTCAGAATAATGAATATAATAATAGCGTAAAGGATTTTGACAAATAAAAAAGGAGGAAGCCGTGTGAAGGGGCTAAAGTCGATTTTGCTATGGGGCCTGATTTCCGTCCTTGGGGCCGCAGCGTTTGCCATTTTGGCTTTAAGCCGCGGCGAATCTGTCAACGCCATGTGGCTCATCGTTGCCGCCGTCTGCACGTATGCGGTCGCTTATCGATTTTACAGCCGGTTTATCGCCCGCAAAGTGTTCGGCCTTGACGATAACCGGAAAACGCCAGCGGAAGTGTTCAATGACGGAAAAGACTATGTTCCGACGAACAAATGGGTGTTGTTCGGGCATCACTTCGCCGCCATCGCCGGCGCTGGGCCGCTTGTCGGACCGATTTTGGCGGCGCAGATGGGCTATTTGCCGGGCACGCTTTGGATTGTGATCGGCGTTGTGCTCGGCGGAGCGGTGCAAGACTTTGTCATTTTGTTCGCTTCGATGCGCCGCAACGGGAAGTCGCTCGGCGAGATGATCAAGGAAGAAATGGGGCCGGTGACGGGCTTTATCGCAGCGCTTGGCATTTTGGGCATTATGATTATTTTATTGGCCGTATTGGCGCTCGTTGTTGTGAAAGCGCTTATCGGAAGCCCGTGGGGAATGTTCACGATCGCCGCGACGATTCCGATTGCGATTTTGATGGGCATTTACATGCGCTTCATCCGTCCGGGGCGCGTTGCTGAGGCGTCACTTGGGGGATTTGTGCTGTTAATTTTGTCGATTGTGGCCGGGCAATATGTCGCGGAACATCCGACGCTCTCGGCGATGTTTACGCTAAAAGGGGAAACGATCGCCATCTTAATGATCATTTATGGCTTCGTTGCTTCGGCGCTGCCGGTATGGCTATTGTTGGCGCCGCGCGACTATTTGAGCACGTTCTTGAAAATCGGCACGATCGTCGGATTGGCGCTTGGCATTTTCGTCGTCATGCCGGACTTGCAAATGCCGGCGGTGACGAAATTTATCGATGGCACAGGACCGGTGTTCGCAGGCAATCTGTTCCCGTTCTTGTTTATCACCATTGCTTGCGGCGCGGTGTCCGGTTTCCACTCGCTCGTTTCATCTGGTACAACGCCGAAGATGATTGAGCTTGAAAGCCATGCGCGGCCGATCGGCTACGGTGCGATGTTGATGGAGTCGTTCGTCGCTGTCATGGCGCTGGTTGCGGCTTGCGTGCTGACGCCAGGGGCATATTTTGCGATCAACAGCCCGGCGGCTGTCATCGGAACCGATGTAGCGCAGGCGGCAAAAGTGGTATCGTCATGGGGCTTCACCGTCACGCCGGATATGCTTGCTCAGCTGGCGAAAGACGTCGGTGAGCAAACGATATTGTCGCGCACCGGTGGGGCGCCGACGCTGGCGATTGGGATGGCGTTCATTTTATCGAACGTCATCGGCGGCAAGGCTCTTATGGCGTTCTGGTATCACTTTGCCATCTTGTTTGAAGCGCTGTTCATCTTGACGACGATTGACGCCGGCACACGAGTCGGCCGTTTCATGATTCAAGATATTATGGGCACGTTTTACAAACCGCTCGGCAAAACGGATTCGCTCGTCTCGAACTTGATCGCGACAACCCTTTGCGTACTGGCATGGGGCTACTTCCTGTACCAAGGCGTCGTCGATCCGCTCGGCGGCATCAACACACTATGGCCGCTGTTTGGCATCGCCAACCAAATGTTGGCTGGCATCGCCTTGTTGTTTGCGACGACGGTTCTATTTAAAATGGGCAAAAAGGCATATGTTTGGGTCACGCTCGTGCCGACAACATGGCTGCTTGTCGTCACGCTGACGGCCGGGTATCAAAAGCTGTTCCATGAAAATGTCAAAATTGGTTTCTTGTCGCATGCGAAAATGTTCCAAGACAGCTTGAGCCAAGGCAACATTTTGGCGCCGGCAACGAATGAGGCGCAAATGCGGCAAATTATTATGAACGACTACATTGATGCGACATTGTGCGCGATTTTCATGCTCGTTGTGATTGCGATGCTGATCTCGGCGTTGAACATCTGGATCAAAGTGTTGCAAAACAAACATGTGCCGCTCAAGGAAGCGCCGTATATTCCGCGTGATGGGGGAGAAGGAGCGAAGCATTATGCCTAAATGGCTGCAAAACGTTTTCGCTTATCGCCGGCAGTTTCTTGACTTGCTTGTCGGTGTGCCGAGTTATGAAAAATATGTCGAGCATATGAAAACCCATCACCCTGGCGAGCCGATCAAGTCGCGGAAAGAGTTTTTCTGCGAGGCGCAAGAGGCGCGCTACAATGCTAAAGGCGGCAAAGTGTCGCGTTGCTGCTAGCGGCTGGGAAGGAAGGAGGGGCGCGTCCTCTTCTTCCTTTTTTCTTCTTGTTCATCATCGCTGAGAACATGTTCGGTTGGCGGCATGGTTTTTGTGAAAGAGTTGGGAGCGCTGGATCAACCCTCAAGTGGAGAAAGGAGCTGTACATACGATGCGTATTCTGTTTGTCGGAGCGGGGGCGGTCGGCGGGTATTTCGGCGGCCGGCTTCTTGAAAAAGGGGTGGACGTGACGTTTCTTGTCCGCGAGCGGAGAAAGCGGGAGATCGAGGAACGTGGACTTGTCATCCATAGCGTCCATGGGGATGCGGTGCTGAAGCCAAAGCTGCTTGTCGCCGGCGAGCCGTCTGCGCCGTTTGATCTTGTTGTGTTTTCGAGCAAGGCGTATCATTTAGCCGGCGCCATCGCCGACGCGAAACCGTATGTTGGAGAGGCGACGATGATTTTGCCCTTGTTAAATGGCATGGCCCATATGGATGCGTTGTGGGGGGCGTTCGGCCGCGAGAATGTCTTAGGCGGGCTTTGCTTTATCGAAACGACGTTAAACGAGGGAGGGGAGATCATTCAAACGAGTCCGGCGCATGAGATGCGTTTCGGTGAATGGCCCGCAGGACGGACTGGGCGGGTGGAGGCGCTCGAATCGCTGTTTGCCGGCGCCAACGCCCGTTTTCGCCTAAGCGAACAAATTGCGGCTGATATGTGGAATAAATATTTGTTCATTGCGGCGATGTCGGGCGTGACGACGCTGTTCCGCGCCCCGATCGGGCCGATTCGTTCCGGCGAGTACGGGAGCGTCATCATCGATCGGCTGTTTCGAGAAATCAAAACGATCATCCAGGCGCACGGGGCGCCGTTGACGGATGAAATGGTTGAACGGCAGCGTGCTCAGCTGCAGCAAATCGCCCCAACGATGAAATCGTCAATGCAGCGTGATATGGAAAAAGGACAGCTCATCGAAGCCGACCATTTGCAAGGGTATTTGCTGGCATTGGCGAAGCGGCATGGCATCCATGCCCCGATGCTCGAGGCGGTATATCACAATTTAAAAATTTACGAAGCGAGCCGCGCAACCGGTGAGTGACCAGTTGTCCCCCCTCAGCCGTTTGGCAGGAGCGTGCAGCCCCGCCAAACGGCTGTTTTTTTGAGAAAAAGAGAAGTTGTTTGCCGCATCAATATCGTGTACAGTTAATAGTGAAAACGTGTGCACAAGGAGGAGGCAGCCTTGAAAAAAACATGGTGGAAAGAAGGCGTTGCGTATCAAATTTATCCTCGCAGCTTTATGGACGCCAACGGCGACGGCATCGGTGATCTTCGCGGCATCATCGAAAAGCTGGATTATTTGGTGGAACTTGGAGTCGACATCGTTTGGATTTGTCCGATTTACCGGTCGCCGAACGCCGATAACGGATATGACATCAGCGACTATTATGCCATTATGGATGAGTTTGGAACGATGGATGACTTCGATGAATTGCTTGCTCAAGCCCATCGGCGCGGGTTGAAAATCATTTTGGATTTGGTCATCAACCATACGAGTGATGAGCATCCGTGGTTTATTGAATCGCGGTCATCGCGAGACAACCCGAAGCGCGACTGGTACATTTGGCGCGATGGCAAAGACGGGCGCGAACCGAACAACTGGGAAAGCATTTTCGGCGGCTCGGCATGGCAGTATGACGAGCGGACGGGTCAATATTACTTGCATATTTTTGACGTCAAACAGCCCGACTTGAATTGGGAAAACGACGAAGTGCGGCGGGCGCTTTATGCGATGATCAACTGGTGGCTGGATAAAGGAATCGACGGCTTTCGCATCGACGCGATTTCCCACATTAAGAAAAAGCCAGGCCTTCCTGATCTTCCGAATCCGAAAGGGTTGAAGTATGTGCCGTCGTTTGCTGCGCACATGAACCAGCCAGGGATTATGGAGTATTTGCGAGAGTTGAAAGAGCAAACGTTTGCGCGATATGACATTATGACGGTCGGCGAGGCGAACGGAGTAACGGTTGATGAGGCCGAACAATGGGTCGGGGAAGAAAACGGTGTGTTTCATATGATTTTTCAGTTCGAGCATTTAGGGCTTTGGAAAAGGAAAGCCGATGGTTCGATCGATGTCCGCCGGCTGAAGCGGACGTTAACGAAATGGCAAAAAGGATTGGAAAACCGTGGGTGGAACGCGCTCTTTTTGGAAAACCACGACTTGCCTCGATCAGTGTCGACATGGGGAAATGACGGCGAGTATTGGGCGGAGAGCGCGAAGGCGCTTGGCGCGCTCTACTTTTTCATGCAAGGGACGCCGTTCATTTACCAAGGGCAAGAGATCGGGATGACGAACGTGCAATTTTCCGACATTCGCGACTACCGCGATGTCGCTGCCTTGCGTTTGTATGAGCTCGAACGGGCGAACGGCCGGACGCATGAGGAAGTGATGAAGATCATTTGGCAAACCGGGCGCGACAACTCGCGCACCCCGATGCAATGGTCTGATGCCCTGAACGCTGGGTTCACGACAGGTACGCCATGGATCAAGGTGAACGAAAACTATCGTACGATCAATGTCGAGGCCGAGCGGCGCGACCCGAACTCGGTATGGTCGTTTTATCGACAAATGATTCAGCTTCGAAAAGCGAACGAGCTGTTTGTTTACGGAACGTACGATCTGCTTTTGGAACACCACCCATCCATTTACGCGTACACAAGAACGCTTGGCCGCGATCGGGCGCTTATCATTGTCAACGTATCCGATCGTCCTTCACTTTACCGCTATGACGGCTTCCGCCTTCAGTCAAGCGATTTGGCGCTCTCGAACTACCCGGTCCGTCCGCATAAAAATGCAACGCGCTTTAAGCTGAAGCCGTACGAGGCGCGCATATACATCTGGAAAGAATAAGGAGGAATTTGCCTTTCTGTGTGGAATGAATGAATACGGAAGGGAGATGATCAACATGGCAACGGTCGATCCGATTCGCTACCCGATCGGAACGTTTCAAGCGCCGGAGCGGTTTGACGCTGGGGAGGTGCAAGAGTGGATTGCTGCCATCCGCGGGCTGCCGAACGCCTTAAGGGCTGCTGTCGCCGGTTTGAACGATGAACAGCTGAACACGCCGTACCGCGACGGCGGCTGGACGGTCGCCCAAGTCGTCCATCATTTGGCTGATGCAAGCATGAATGCGTTTTTGCGAACGAAGTGGGGGATGACGGAAGACAGCCCGACGGTGAAGCCGTTTGCGGAAAGCGAATGGGCGAAAACGGCCGATGCTTGCTCGTTGCCCATTGAACCGTCGCTTTTAATGCTTGACGGGCTGCATGCGCGATGGACGGCGTTGCTTGAATCGATGACAGAGGGGGATTTTCACCGAACCGTTCGGTCGGAAGGGGCAGCGAGGGAGATGCCGCTGTATGTATTGACCGCATTATATGCATGGCATGGGAAACATCATACCGCGCAAGTTGCGTCGTTGCGCAAACGAAAAGGATGGTAAAGGCTGCCGATTCTTCGGCGGCTTTTTTCTTCATGCATCATAGAAGGATGGTGCTGCGCAAACAACATTGGCAACCCGCCGGCTGGGCGGGGCTTTTTTGTCGTCATCCTGCCGGGAGAATGGTGAAATAGCATTTTGCTTAAACGACGGAATATGATTATGTTATACTAACAAATATTAAGGGACACGAAATACATAGTTGGCAAGGGGGATCGGTATGGGAGCGGAGCAGCAGCCGCTTATGGCAGAACAAAAAGAAAAAATATGGACGAAAGATTTTGTTTTGATTTGTTTGGCCAATTTTTTTGTGTTTCTTGGGTTTCAAATGACGATGCCGACCATTCCGCTGTTTGTCGAGCATTTGGGCGGCAACGATCAGCTGATTGGCGTTGTCGTCGGTGTGTTTACGTTTTCGGCGCTCATCGTCCGTCCGTTCGCCGGCCATGCGCTTGAGACGAAAGGGCGCCGGTTTGTGTTTTTATTGGGGCTTCTCATTTTTGTCGTTTCTGTCGGTTCCTACAGCTTGATCTCAAGTATTTTCTTTCTCTTTTTGATGCGGGTCCTCCAAGGAATCGGCTGGGGGTTTTCGACAACCGCTTCCGGAACGGTGGCAACGGACATCGTTCCAGCGAGCCGCCGAGGGGAAGGAATGGGCTATTACGGGCTGTCTGGGAATATCGCCTTGGCGTTTGGTCCGTCGCTTGGACTTGTGCTTGCCGCTATGATTCCGTTTAGCCATCTGTTTGCCATTTGTGCGGCGCTTGGAGTCGCTTCGGTGCTATTTGCCGCCGCGATCACGTATAAAAAAGCGGAAGCCGTGCATGGTAAAGGGGAGAACAGATGGGACTTGTATGAAAAAAGCGCTTTGACTCCGTCGTTGCTGTTGTTTTTCTTGACGGTGACGTTCGGCGGCATCGCCTCATTCTTGCCTCTATATACGGCGCAAAAACAGATCGGCGGCCTGCAGCTGTACTTTTTGCTTTACGCGCTTGCCTTGATGGTGACGCGAACGTTCGCTGGCCAGTTGTATGATCGAAAAGGGCATCGGGCCGTTTTTCTACCTGGCGCGGGGCTTATTTTGCTGGCGATGCTTCTTCTCGCTTGGCTGCCGGGAGAATGGGCGTTGCTTTTGGCGGCGGTGCTATACGGTTTCGGCTTTGGCATGGTGCAACCGGGGCTGCAGGCGTGGTCCGTCGAGAGGGCGCCTGCCCACCGCAAGGGAATGGCGAACGCGACATTTTTCTCGTTTTTTGATTTAGGGGTCGGCGTCGGGGCGATGGTGTTTGGCCAAATCAGCCATTGGTTCGGCTATCCGAGCATTTATTTGGCCGCCGCCGGTTCTGTGCTCCTTTCGATGCTCGTCTATTGGACCGTCTTGCACAGAGAGCAGCCCCTTCGTTCAAAGGCGGGAAAAAACGCTTAGGGATAGCCCCTAAGCGTTTTTAGCTAGGTTCTTCACCGGCGGGAATGCACTTCGTAAATGGCGAATTTTAAGTAGTCGCCTTCTTCCGCGGCAAGGAGTTTCGGGTGGTCGTAGCCGGCGCCGTTCCAATATACTTGACGCAGCACTTTTTTTGCGTCAAATGCCGCGTCGGCGATCATCTCTTGAAATAGGTGGGGGCGGACGTGGTACGAGCAGCTTGATGTGACGAAAAAGCCGCCGTCTTTGACAAGCTTCAAACCGTTTAAGTTAATATCTTTATAGCCGCGCAGCGCCTTCGGGACGGCATGGGCCGATTTCGCGAACGCCGGGGGGTCGATGATGACGACATCCCACTGTTTGCCGGCGCGCACCGATTCGCGCAAATAGTCGAAGGCGTTGGCGACGACAAATTCAACGTTTGTGAATCCGTTTAACGCGGCGTTCCGTTTTGCCGTTTCGATGGCATGTTCCGAAATGTCGACTGCTGTGGCATGTTTTGCTCCGTACAGACAAGCGTTTAGCATAAACGAGCCGGTATGGGTGAAGCAGTCGAGCACGGTCGTCTCCGGACCGATCAGCGGACGAAGGGCGGCGCGGTTTTGCCGTTGGTCGAAGAAAAAGCCGGTTTTTTGTCCGTTTTCAATATCGACGATGTATTTCACGCCGTTTTCCTCGATTTCGATTTCCGTTTCCCCTTCCCCGTACCAAAAGCCCTTTTCTTGTTTGAGACCTTCAAGCTCCCGAACGGACACATCGTTGCGCAAATAAATGGCCCTTGGGGCGAACACGTCAAGCAAGCCGCGCAAAATCCAGTCTTTCCGTCTTTCCATGCCGAGCGCCAAAATTTGCACAACAAGCACATCTTCATATTTGTCGACGATCAATCCGGGCAAAAAGTCGGCCTCGCCATAGACAGCGCGGCAGGAGCGAACGCCGGGAATCATCCGTTCACGGTACGCCCACGCCTGACGGATGCGGTCGATGAAAAAGCGCTCATCAAGTTCATCGTTTCGGTTTTGCGTCAAAACGCGGACGATGATTTGTGAAGCGGGGTTGATATATCCTTTCGCCAGCCAATAGCCTTGATGATTGTAAACGTCAACGAAGTCGCCCGGCGCCGCATCACCTTCGATGCGGTCGACTTCACTTTGAAAAATCCATGGATGCCCTTGCTCAAGCCGTTTTTTTCGTTCTCGTTTGAGGATGACCTTTGCCATCGTTTCCACTCCCATTCCATCGTCAATTGCTGCGTTTCCATCATAGCGGATTGAAACGCGCAGCGCAACGTCGGCGAAAAAAAGATTGACAATCGTTCGTGCCATGGTATGATTAAGTGTAAAGAAAACTGAAAATTGCACCATCATCCACTAGGGGGGCCTTTAGAAAGGCTGAGATCAAAGTGTGCCTTTGAGACCCTTAGCACCTGATCTGGGTAATGCCAGCGTAGGGAAGTGGAGGAGCAGCACAGCAAGGCTAGGCTTTGCCTTGCCAACGTCGCATGCCCACGCCGCTTTCTTTACGCCAATCGGCAAAGGAAGCGGCGTTTTTATTTTGCCAAAAAGGGGGAAAACGAATGTCATTTGCCAAACAATTGCGCCAAGCGGCCGATCCGATCTGGCAGGCGAGTTTCCGCCATCCGTTTGTTCAGGAGCTTGGCCAAGGGACGCTTGCGCGCGAGAAGTTTCGCTATTACGTGATGCAAGATGCCTATTATTTGCGCCATTTTGCCCGCGTGCAGGCGATCGGGGCGGCGAAATCGCCGGATTTGGCGACGACAGCCCGGTTGGCGCACCATGCACAAAGCACGTGCGAAGCCGAGCTGTCGCTGCATGAAACGTTCGCCAAGCTCTTGGGCATTACGGAAGAGGAAAGGGCGGCGTTCATTCCGGCGCCGACGGCGTACGCCTATACGTCGCACATGTACCGCGCCGCGTACGAAGGGCATCTCGGCGATGTCATCGCTGCCATTTTGCCGTGCTACTGGCTGTATTACGAAATTGGTGAGCGCTTGAAAACGTGCCGGCCGAACGATCCGATTTATGAAAAATGGATCGGCACCTACAGTTCGGATTGGTTCCGCTCGCTTGTTGAAGAGCAAATCGCGCGGCTTGACGACATCGCTGACGCGGTCACCGAAGAGGATCGCCATCGGATGAAGCGGCATTTCCTCATCAGCAGCGAATATGAGTACGAGTTTTGGGAGATGGCGTATCGGCTTGAGCAGTGGCCGTCGGCTGAATTGGCGGCGAGCCGTTGACGCAAGACAAGGAGGAGAACAGGATGGAAGTGAAAACAAAAGGGTTGAAATTGGCGGATATTTTAACGACGATCGTCATTGCCATTGTGTTTGGCGTTATTTACAAATTATGGGGACCGCTGTATAGCGCGGTGGGAGCAGTAGGGTTTCATCTCGATCAACTCATTTACGGCATGTGGTTTATCGCCTCCTCGCTCGCCTATTTGTTGATCCGCAAACCAGGGGTGGCGTTGCTTGCGGAGATTGCGGCTTCGTCCGGCGAGCTGATCATGGGATCGCAATGGGGGCTTGAAGTGCTCATTTACGGGGTTGTCCAAGGGCTGTTGGCCGAGCTTGTCTTTGCCGTCTTCCGCTATCGGCGCTTTGATGTGTTCGTTGTCTCGCTCGGCGCGGTCGGGGCGACGGTCGGCTCGCTCATCATGGACTTTTACAAAGGCTATATTGGGGCGCTTGCTCCATGGAATATGGCGCTCTTTTTGCTGGCGCGTTTTATCGGCGCCATCCTCATCTCCGGTGTGTTTGCTGTTTCATTGGCGAAAGCGCTCGAAAAAACCGGAGTGACGCAAATGTGGCGGCCGGCCTCGAAAGACGATTACGATGCGTTGAACCGTTGAGGTCGGTGAGCGATGAAAAACATCATTGTGATTGACCGGCTGCGCCTGAAATTTCCCGGGAGCGACGGACTGTTGTTTCGCGACTTGTCGCTTTCGATTGCCGAGGGGGAGAAAGTGCTCCTCCTTGGTCCGTCGGGATGCGGCAAGTCGACATTATTGCAAGTGATGGCTGGCATCATTCCCCACTCGATCGATGTGCCGATGAAAGCGGAGCGCCTTGAGCGGCCGGAACGGTGGGGCTATGTTTTCCAAGATCCTGATGCGCAATTTTGCATGCTGTATGCGGACGAGGAAATCGCTTTTGCCCTGGAAAATCGAAGCGTGCCGCGCTATGAGATGCCCGTCCGCATCCGCGCCCTGCTGGACCAGGTCGGTTTGGAGATCGCCCCGCATACTGATATTCATGCGCTTTCCGGTGGAATGAAGCAGCGATTGGCTCTTGCTTCGGTGCTGGCGCTTGAGCCGGATGTGTTGTTTTTGGATGAGCCGACGGCGCTGCTCGATGAAGAAGGGACGAAGGCGGTATGGCAAACAGTGAAGCAGGTGGGCCGCGGCAAAACGGTTGTCATCGTCGAGCATAAAATTGACCATGTGCTCGACTTTGTGGATCGCATTGTCTTGTTCGGCCGCGATGGGCGCATCATCGCCGACGGCGAGGCGAAGGCGGTGTTTTCCGACTATAAAGACGTGATTGCCGCTGAAGGGATTTGGTATCCAGGCGTCTGGGACGACTATGACCGGACGGCAAGGCGGCGAAATCGCCATCAAGGCGAGGAGCTTCTTCGCCTCGCCCGTTTTCGCGGGTTCCGCGGCCGGGAGGCGAAAATCTATGTTCCTGAAGCAACGGTGCACGCGGGCGAATGGATTGCCGTCACCGGAAAAAACGGCGCCGGTAAAAGCACGTTGCTGCACGCGCTTATGCAACTCATTCATACAGACGGCGAGTATGTGCTGCTAGGGGCCGACATCAAGCAGCAACACCCGCTCTACCGCCATATTGCCTTTGTTTTCCAAAATCCGGAGTGGCAATTTGTCACCCATTCGGTTCGCGAAGAGCTCGCCTACTCGCTTCGGCTTGAAGGGCGGCCGGAAGCGGAAATTGAGGAAACGATCGCTCGCCTGTTGCGTGAATTTGACCTTGTTGAGCAGCAAGACCAACACCCGTACCAGCTGTCGATTGGGCAAAAACGGCGGTTGAGCGTCGCTGCTTCGATCGTCGCCGGCCAACGCCTCTTTTTGCTTGATGAGCCGACGTTTGGTCAAGACGCGAAAAACACGTTTGCTTTGCTTGAAATGCTTGAAGCGCACCGCGAACAAGGAGCGGCGATCATGATGGTTACACATGACGAACAAATCGTCCGCCGCTTTGCGACGAGACGGTGGGTGATTGAAGACGGGACGCTTGTTCGGGACGAACAGCTTGACATCCGAGAGCCGGCGTTGGCGGAAGGTGGGGCGGGGCGATGAAATGGGAGGTTCGCTGCCGCGAGACATGGCTTCATGAGACGAACCCGAGCTTAAAGCTCATTGTGCTTGTCGTGCTCTTTTTCGCTGTGTTGTTCATTCATAACCCGAACGTACTGATCAACGTTTCGCTCGCTCTGTTTGTTTTGTTTTGCTTTGGCACCGGCTATCCGGCAAACGTGTTGTTTTGGCTGTTTTTGCCGTTTTTCCTCGTCTTTGTTTCGACGGCCTCATCGATGATGATGTTTGGCGAAGGAACGACGACATGGGTTCGCTGGGGGCTCATCCATATTACGGCGGAAAGCTTTTGGCGCGGAGTGCATATCGGGTTTCGCGCTTTGGCGCTTGGGCTTCTCGGGTTGATTTTTTCGCTGACGACTCGGCCGGTGCATCTGTTTTATTCACTCATGCAACAGCTGAAGCTGAAGCCGAAGTATGCATACAGTTTTTTGGCGGCCGTTCGCCTGTTGCCGATTATGCTTGAAGAGTTTCAGACGATCCGCTATGCGTTAAAAGTGCGCGGCGTGCCGAACAAGGGCGGCCTCAGCAAAGTGAAGCGCTACGCCATTCCGCTGTTGTCGCAAAGCATCCGCCGCGCCCAGCGCATTGCGGTCGCGATGGAGGCAAAGCGATTTTCCGGGAATGGGCGGCGCACGTTTTACTATGAAATAGGGTTTGGCAAATATGATGTCCTGTTTGTCGCCTTGTTCGCCGCCTTGATGCTGGCGGCTTATTATGCCGGCATACATTATCCATATATCCCGACCAGCGATGTCCGATAGAGGAAAAGGGATGGCGATGGGGATTCTTCATTTCATTTCGACGGGACGGCAGACAGCCGATGAGTTCGCGGCGATTTGCGCCCATGTTCATCCGTATGCCGATTTCATTCATATTCGTGAAAAGGAAAAGACAGCGCGCGAAGTGGCCGAGTTCGTCACCGCGTTGCTTCGCGCCGGGGTGCCGCCGCGAAAAATTGTGGTCAATGACCGAGTTGACGTCGCTGTCGTTTATGGTGTCAAAGGGGTGCAGCTTGCTTATCACAGCCTGCCGGTGCGCGCCGTCCGCAGCTCGTTTCCGGACTTGATGGTTGGCTGCTCGGTGCACGGGCTCGAGGAGGCGAAACAGGCAGAGAACGATGGCGCTCACTTTTGTTTGTATGGTCATATTTTTTCGACGGACAGCAAGCCCGGTTTGCCGCCGCGTGGGTTGGATTCGCTTGCCGAAATCGCTGCTGCCGTGTCCATTCCAGTCATCGCCATCGGCGGCATTCATGCCGGCAACGCCCGTCAAGTGTTGGAAGCAGGCGCGTTCGGGGTGGCGGTATTGTCGGCTGTTTTTTTCGCAGCCGACCCTGTTGCTGAGGCTAAACGGCTGGCAGACATCGTGAAATGGAGGGGATAGGGGATGACGCATCGGTATGACGTCGCCATCATCGGCGGCGGGGTGATCGGGGCGGCCATCGGCTTTGAGCTCGCCAAGCGGCGGCATCGCGTCGCCATTTTCGAAAAAGGAACGATGGGAAGTGGGGCGTCAAGTGCGGCGGCTGGCATGCTCGGGGCGCAATCGGAGTTTTCGGCGCCGAGCCCGCTCGTGCCTCTTGCCTTGCAAAGCCGAGCGCTCATGCCGGCCTTGGCTGAAGAGCTGAGGGAGAGAACCGGCATTGATATCGGCCTTGTCGAAAAAGGAATGATCAAAATAGCGACAACGGAGGAGGAAGCAGACGATCTCTACCGCCATTATACATTTTGGCGGGGTATAGGCGAGCCGGTGCAGTGGCTCACGAAAGGGGAGGCGCTTGACATCGAGCCGCGCCTGGCGGGGGAAGCGATTGCTGGAGCGATGTACATCCCTGGCGATGGGCAAGTGAGCGCGCCGGATTTCGCCGCCGCTCTCGTCTATGCCGCCGCCTCCGCCGGCGCTTGTCTGTACGAGTATACGGAAGTGTTCGACATCCGTTCCGACAGCAGTGGGCATGTGCTAGACACAACAGGCGGGACGTTTGCCGCCGAGGCGGTCGTCATCGCTTCCGGAGCTTGGGCGGCGCGGCTCGGCGCGCGGGTTGGGCTTTCGCTTTCCGTTTACCCGGTCAAAGGGGAGTGCGTCATGGTGCGCACTCCAATTCCGTTGTTGCAAACGACTGTATTTGCGAAAAACGGCTGCTATATTGTTCCAAAATCGGGGAATCGACTGCTCATCGGAGCAACGTCCACGCCCAGCACGTTCGACCGGCGCGTATCGGCCGGTGGGGTGATGAACTTGCTTCATCGCGCCGCCTACCTTGTTCCGGACATTGAACAGGCGGAGTGGGTAAGGGCATGGAGCGGCATCCGGCCGCAGACCGAAGATGGCTTGCCTTATCTAGGCGAGCATCCGGAGAGGCGCGGCTTATTCGTCGCCGCCGGCCATTACCGGAACGGCATTTTGCTCAGCCCGTTGACCGGTCTGCTTGTCGCCGACTTAGTGGAGCGGAAAGAGACGGCGTTTGACCTTGCGCCGTTTTCGTTGACACGCCATATCGGAAAGGTGGGGGTGGAATGACGTTAGTGATTAACGGGGAGACGGTCGCCGTGCCCGACGAGGTGAAAACGGTGGGCGATTTGCTTGCCCATTTCCGGCTTGAGAACAAGCTTTGCATCGTCGAAGTCAATGTCCGCATCATCCAAAAACATGAGTATGGGACGACGGCGCTATGCGATGGCGATCGCGTAGAGATCGTTCATTTTGTAGGAGGCGGTTGAGATGTTGAAAATTGGTCCATATGAATTCTCTTCGCGGCTGTTGCTCGGCACGGGCAAATATCCGAGCTTGGACGTGCAAAAAGAAGCGGTGGAAGCGTCAGGGGCGGAAATTTTAACGTTCGCCGTCCGGCGGATGAACATCTTTTCCCCGGAGCAGCCGAACTTTTTAGAGCAGCTCGATTTAAGCAAATATAAGCTTTTGCCGAACACCGCCGGGGCGAAAACGGCCGAAGAAGCGGTGCGCATCGCCCGGCTCGCCAAAGCGTCCGGGTTGTGTGATATGATTAAAGTAGAAGTGATCGGCTGCGACAAAACGCTCCTCCCAGACCCGATCGAGACGTTGAAAGCGGCGGAAATGTTGCTTGAGGAAGGGTTTATCGTGTTGCCGTACACATCCGATGACGTCGTGCTGGCAAAGCGGCTTGAGGAGCGCGGCTGTCATGCGATCATGCCGGGTGCCTCGCCGATCGGGTCCGGGCAAGGCATCATCAATCCGCTCAATTTGAGCTTTATCATTGAGCAGGCGAACGTGCCGGTCATTGTCGACGCCGGCATTGGCGGACCGGCGGATGCGGCGCTGGCGATGGAGCTTGGCGCGGATGGGGTGCTCTTGAACACCGCTGTTTCCGGCGCGGCCGATCCAGTCAAAATGGCGAAAGCGATGAAGCTGGCGGTGGAAGCGGGCCGGCTTGGCTATGAAGCCGGACGCATCCCGAAAAAACGATACGCGTCAGCAAGCAGCCCAATGGAAGGAATGAGTGTTGTTTGAACGAACGGTATTCCCGGCAGCAATTGTTTGCACCCATTGGTGAGGAAGGGCAGAAAAAAATACGGGAAAAGCACGTCGTGTTAGTCGGCGCCGGAGCGCTCGGCACAGGCAACGCCGAAGCGCTCGTTCGCGCCGGCATCGGCAAATTGACGATCATTGACCGCGATTACGTCGAATGGAGCAACTTGCAACGCCAGCAACTTTACAGCGAAGCGGATGCGAAGGAGCGGCTGCCGAAGGCGATCGCCGCCAAACGGCGCCTTGAACAAATCAATAGCGAGGTTGAGATCGAGGCCATTGTCGGCGACGCCGGCCCAGAAGAATTGGAAACGATCGCCCTCAAGCAACGCCCTGACTTATGGATCGATGCGACAGACAATTTTGATACGCGCCTTGTCATCAATGACGTTGCCTACAAGTACAACATTCCGTGGATTTATGGCGCTTGTGTCGGCAGTTACGGTTTAAGCTGCGCCTTCATTCCGAACCGCACGCCTTGTTTGTATTGCTTGCTTGAAACGGTGCCGCAAGGGGGATTGACGTGCGATACGGCCGGCATTATCAGCCCAGCGGTGCAAATGGTTGTCAGCTATCAGATGGCTGAGGCGTTAAAAATTTTAGTGGAGGACTGGTCGGCGCTTCGCGGCAAGCTCGTTTCGTTTGATCTTTGGGCGAACGAATACGCCGCCATTCGCATTGACGGGGTGAAAAAGGAAGGTTGCCCGACGTGCGGACGTCACCCCTCTTATCCGTTTCTCTCCTATGAACAACGGACGAAGACGGCCGTCTTGTGCGGGCGCGATTCCGTGCAAATCCGTCCGCCTGCTCCGCGCCAGTACAACTTGAATGAATTGGCGGAGCTGTTTCGCCGCCAAGGGCTTCAAGCGGAAGCGAACCCGTATCTTGTCTCCGCTTCGCTCGGCGACAAGCGATTGGTTGTCTTTCGCGACGGCCGTGCGCTTGTGCACGGCACAAAAGACGTGCAGGAGGCAAAGGCGATCTATTACCGTTATTTAGGTTGAAACGAGAGAAAATGAAATGATGCATTGATGGGAGGACGCCCTTGTTTTGTTCATCAAACTGTCAAAAAGACGTCCTTCTTCTCCTGTTTTTCCCGCCGTCAAGATGGTACGATGAAATAGGGGAAGAAAAGGGAGGGGAAGACGAATGGCCGAGTGGTCAGTGACATTCAACATTGCCTCATTGCTTGTTCTTGTGTATTTGATTGGTTCCTGTTGGCTTGAATCATGATGCGCCTCGGTTCATCCGGCGCATTTTTCTTTTTTGGTTGTCTGGATTTATATGGAAGGACAACTCGCCAGCTATAGTCAGTTGGCGAAAAATTTGTTATATTTAAGATAGGAAGAGCGAAAACGGCTGCTGCCGGCCGCATCGCTCTGTTTCCGCTTAGCGCGGCAAGTGTGGCTTTTACAGCATGATTCGGCGGAAAAATGGATATGAATAACATCGTCACCATCCATAGGAGTGTGAAGATTCGTTGGAAGAGTGGCCGTTAAGGTTGTTCGGGTGGTTTTTCCTCTCCCTGCTCGCGAATGCGCTGTTCGCTTCAGCAGAAGCCGCGTTTTCTTCGGCAAGCAAGGCACGGTTGCGGCATTATGCGGAAGAGCATCTGCACAATAAGCGCCTCCAGGTGTTGATCGGTCAGCTTGACCGCGTGTTGTTGGCGCTTGCTGTGGTCAACCGCTTCACCAGCGTTGTGACGGTCGTGCTCTTTACGGACATCGCTGTTTCGTTGCTTGGGGAACAGATGGGCTTGTTTGCCACGCTGGCGGTGATGACAGTATTATTTGTCGTCTTCGGTGAAATTTTGCCAAAATCGATGGCGAAAGAGCATGCGGAGCAGCTCGCCATCCGATACGCCGGCCTTGCCTATGGGCTGATGAAGTTGATGACGCCGGTTACGGCGTCGCTCCAAGCCTTAAAAGATCGAATCGCCAAGAGGTTCGCCAATGGGGTGGCTGTGCCGGCTGTTACGGAGGAAGATATTAAAGTGATGGTTGAGCTGAGTGAAGAAGAAGGAGTCATCGACAACAAAGAAAAAGAATTGATCCAACGTTCGCTCGATTTTGATGAAATTTTGGTCGGAGAAATTTTCACGCCGCGCGCTGATATGGTGGCGGTGGAAGTGAACCAGCCGATTGAAGAGATTCGCGACGTGTTTTTGGAAGAGAAATATTCCCGCATCCCGGTCTATGAAGGGGATATTGACAACGTGATCGGCATTTTGTCGGAAAGCGACTTTTTCAGCGAGCTTGTGCAAAAGCGGGAGGTGCGCATCCGCGATTTGTTGCGCCAGCCGTTGTTCGTTGTCGAGTCAATGAAAGTGTCCGATCTCTTGCCGGAGCTGCAAAAAAGCAAAGTGCATATGGCGATCGTCGTCGACGAGTTTGGCGGCACCGCTGGACTCATTACGCTCGAAGATATTCTTGAACAAATTGTCGGCGAAATATGGGATGAGCATGATGAGGCGGTGAAAACGGTGCGCCAAATCGACGAGCACAGCTTTGAGTTCAGCGCCGAACTGCCGCTGGATGAGTTTTGCGAAGTGATGAACATCGACGTGCCAAAGAGTGAATCGCATACGTTAGGTGGCTGGATTTTTGAGATGTTTGAACGCATTCCAGCAGTCGGTGAAACGTTGCAATATGGACCACTGACGTTCACCGTCCGACAAGTCGACAATCGGCGCATTCGCAAAGTGCTTGTCTCATTGAGCCAACCGCTTGCCGATCAGGCGGGAAGCGCCTGATTCGCTCCCCGTTCCCATATGAAAGCGCCCCGGGCTGACTGCCTGGGGCGTTTGCCATCTATATGAAGTTGTTCGTAAGGCGGTTATTGAATGTTGCTGAATTGGCCGCCAAGTTGTTGCTGAGCCATGGCGACAAGACGTTTCGTAATTTCGCCCCCGACCGAACCGTTCGCGCGAGAAGTCGTGTCAGCGCCGAGTTTCACCCCAAATTCTTGGGCGATTTCGTACTTCATTTGATCAATGGCTTGTTGAGCACCAGCGACTAACAGTTGGTTGTTGTTATTGTTGCGTGCCATCGTTGATCATCTCCTCTTTAAAATTTTTGATGGTTGGGGTGGTTGGATTTGCACCAACACTTCACGCTGCAAGGCGTGTGCCAAGCTTGGCTGAACCCATCGGCCCACCCGCTTTTGGCTTCGCCAGCGCCCCCGTTGCAACGGATGAGTGATTTCGCTGGCGGTACTCATAGTTTGGGCCGTTGTTTGCCTGTTATGCATGGTGAGAATATGGGAATTTTTAACGTTTTACCGCCGTCACCATTAGGGAATATGTAAAGATAAGGAACATCTTAGAGGAGGAAGCAGCATGAATGTATGCCCGCTGTGCAACGGGTTGCGCCGGGTGACGGTGTATTGCAGCTACTGCCGGCAACCGATGGAAGACCAAGGAAAGGTGACGGATTATTTTGATGATTACAGTCCATATATGGATGCCGACGTCATGAAGCTTGTCGACGGCTATTTGCGCACATACATGAACCATGAATGCGTCCATTTGTTTTACTGCCCACGCTGCCATGAGGAGGAAGTTCGTTTTATCAAGGAATAGAGCCGTTGACCGAGGAGAAAGAAACGGCGTCCCGGTTTTTTCGGAACGCCTTCGAATGAATCTATATGAACAACAATGGGGGTTACTTTTCATCCGCCGCCCGGACGCGCCGTTCCGTTTCAACGTCAAAGAAATGCGCTTTGTTCATATCAAGCGCCAGGTCAATCCGGTGGCCCGGCTTGATTTCCGTGCGGGCGTCGATGCGAGCGACCAATTCTTGGTTGTCGATGCTAAAATAGATCATCGATTCAGCGCCAAGCAGCTCGGCGACTTCGACGAGAGCGGTGACTTTCGTCGCCGGAGAGGCTTCAAGGAAGAGCGGTTCGTCGTGAATGTCTTCCGGACGAATGCCTAAAATGACTTCTTTGCCGACATACCCTTGCTCACGCAACACTTTCATTTTTCCTTCCGGAATGCCAAACGATGTTTGGCCGACGACAAACTTGCCGTCTTGCAGCGTTCCACGAAGGAAGTTCATGGCCGGTGAGCCGATAAAGCCGCCGACAAAAATGTTTTCCGGTTTTTCGTATACCTCGCGCGGCGTTCCGACTTGCTGGATGACGCCGTCTTTCATGACGACAAGACGGGTGGCCATTGTCATGGCTTCCGTTTGGTCGTGGGTGACGTAAATGGTCGTCGTTTCCAAGCGTTGATGGAGTTTCGCGATCTCCGAGCGCATTTGCACCCGCAGTTTCGCATCCAAGTTTGAAAGCGGCTCGTCCATTAGAAACACTTTTGCATCGCGGACAATGGCCCGTCCTAATGCCACGCGCTGCCGCTGTCCGCCGGAGAGCGCTTTCGGTTTGCGGTCCAAATATTGCTCGAGCCCAAGAATGCGCGCCGCCTCGCGGACGCGTTTTTCAATTTCCGCTTTCGGGAATTTGCGCAGTTTTAAACCGAATGCCATGTTGTCATAGACGCTCATATGTGGATACAGGGCATAGTTTTGGAACACCATGGCGATGTCGCGGTCTTTCGGCGGCACATCGTTCATTCGTTTGCCGTCGATGTAGAGATCGCCTTTGGAAATTTCCTCAAGGCCGGCGATCATCCGCAACGTGGTGGATTTGCCGCAGCCGGACGGGCCGACAAATACGATAAACTCTTTGTCTTGAATATGTAAATTGAAGTCTTTGACGGCGACCACATTGTTGTCGTAAATTTTGTAAATATGGTCAAGAAGCAGTTCTGCCATCGTGAATCCTCCTTATCGTTGAAATCGTTTTCCTATGACCAGTGTATAGAAAAATAGGAACATTCGTAAATGGACGAGGTGCACAAAAAATGCCGCCGATTTTCGGCGACATGACAAAAAAGCGTGGGATTACGAACGGCGCCGGTGCAAGATGGCCAAATAGACGGCTGCCGCCCCTTTGAATCGTTTGATGTCAACACCAGTTTGCTCTGTCCATTTATCGATTCGATATTGCAAACTATTGCGGTGCATATACAGCTTTTTCGCTGCCATCGACACGTTTAAGTTGCATTGCAAAAACGTCTCCATGGCCCGCACTTCCTTGTCGTCGAATCCGTCAAGAAATGAGAGGATCCGGCGAGCTTTCTCACTGACTGCTCCTTCTTCAAAGAGCGGAAGCGGAATGACGTCTTCCCATTCGTACACCGTTCGTTTCGGCCAAAAGCGCCGAGCGGCGGAAAAACACTCTTTTTCGAGGAGAAACGATTCATATAGCCGTTCATCGACGGAGCGGATTGGGCCGATCAATAAATGAATGGCAGTATAAAAATCAGCGGCGAGCGCCTCAGCCATGTCCACTAACGAAGACGGCTCCGTCGTCCGCTTTTGTTTCGCTTCGACGATCAGCCCGCGCCGATCTTGTTCCCAGACGATGGTGACTGGAGAAGAAAACAAGCCGCAAACAGCGTCAGCAAACTCCTCTTTGTTGGTGATCGGCCGGCTGGCTGTAAAATGAATGAACCGGCAATAGGGAGCAGCGAGCCGAGCGGGCGCGGCTGGGTCGCCGGTTGCCATCCATCGTTTCCATGCCCGCTCCTCTTCGCTTTCCGGTTCGCGCCGACGCTCGGCGGGGGTGAAAAAAAGCGCCAGCAATCGCCGCTCCTGCTCTGTCAATCGATGCTTGGCGATGCCGATCTCATCACCATCGGCGGTATAAAACCATTCGTAATCTTCGGGGTGTTCTGGCTGACCGTTGATGACGATGTCCCCTTCATAAAGCGATTCGAGCTCTTTTAGCATCGCGGCGCACCCCTTTCCGTCAAGGATGATGTCACGCCGAAGAGGAATCAGCGTTGTTTTCATTATACCAAATCCCTGCGAATGGAAAGAAAGACAATGGATGAAAGAGGGAAAGCCGCCGAATGAACGGGCGGTTTGGTCAACAGCGGTCGTTTCGAACGATCCCTGCCTAACGCATCGGCGGAGAGGCTTCATAGAACAAAAGGCCGACTTTCCCGAGGCGGGAAAATCGGCTCCGTTTACTGGTACTGGCCGGCTTCGTACGGCGGCTCTTCTTTGACAAGATCGCGCGCTTCCTCAATGTTGACGTCATCGCCGTGGCCGTACACGGCACCTCCGGCCATCCCTTCGTTGATCATGCGGTCAATGTCCATGTCGTATTTATCGCGCCCTTCGTACAATGAATCCCGGCGCTCGGTTTCATTTCGTTCCATCATCTCGCTCCTTTCTCTCATCATTTTTCCTAAAGTTTGTCCAAAAGAGGCATACGTTATCCATGCCGTTCATATGGATGAAAGAGGACAAGCGGAAAGAAAGGAGCGGCAGGCGATGATCATGCTGATCAAAAAATTGCTCGAAACAACCGCCGCGGCGGAAGAAAAAGCCCGGCAGCTTGCTGAGATGGAAACGGATGAGGCATGGGCGGTCTATTTGGCTGAAGCCGAGCGGCAGCGTAAACTTTGGCAATACGTGCATTATTTAGTTGCTGGGGCTAACACCGACGGCCGAGCGGAAAGAGAGCAAAGCAAAGCAGGTGCACCTCGTTGTGATCTCTTGCAAGCCATGGCGGCGGCTGAGTGGAAAAAAGCGATATTATGCCAGAACGTCTGCCAAAGCTTAAATGGAGCCGCCAAACAAGCCGTTGATGTTGTGTTCCACCAGGCGCTCCGCTACAGCGGCCAGTTTCTAGCTATGGCTTACGATGAGCGAGCTCGGCAAACAGCTGATTGAGCCTCTCGAGCCGCCGTGCCTCAATCTCCGGTTCATCAAACACCATCGGCTTGGCGTTGATTTCATAAATGTAAAGCTGCCGTTCGCTTCCGACGCCGATGTCGGCGGAAAATTCGCCGACAAAGCCAAACCGTTCGCCAAGGCGTGCGCCGCTCAAGGCAATAAGCCGCTCGAGCGCCGCTTCATCGATGCGTTCCTTGACTTCTTTGTACGGAAGGATGGTTCCGCCATGAAACAGATGGGTCGTCACCGACTCGACGTCGGCTGAACGGACACCGATGCCGGTGATCGTATGGCGGCCGTTGTGCCAATGGGCGAGCACGCGCAAATCGTAGCGGCGGCCGTTCCACTCGTCAGTTTCAGCCGCCGCTTGGGCGATGTAGCGGCCGGACTGAATGAGTGATGCGAGCGCATCGAGCGAGCAGAACCGTTTTTGGCCGCCCGGATATTCGCAAATGGCTTTCGTCTCCGACAAGGAGGTGAGGCGAAACAGCCCCATTCCTCTGGAGCCGTCATCCCGCTTCAAGTAAATGCAGCTGTATTGGCGGAGCCAAGCGCGAAGATCGGCCGCTGTTTGGACAGGCGCCGTCGGCAATAGATGCGGCCAGAGCCGGCGGTTGGACCGCAGCGCGTCATAAACGTCCGATTTGCGGAAAAAAGAGCGGTTGACAAGTGGAATGCCATGGGCGCTCAACTGGGCAGCCGCCGTTTGAAACGGCTCGCTTTCTTCTTCTTCGCGGTTTTTTACCCGATTGTAGACGACATCGGGCAGTGGAGCGGCCGCTTGGATGAAACAATGAAGCGTCGGAACGAATACATATCCGGAGACCGTTTTCTCTCCGATGCCGGCGTCCGCACTGACGACGGAGATGCCGCCGGCTTTGTGGATGGAGCGGATGACGGTTTCAAGCCACGGCTTTTTCCCAGCCAGCAAAGCGGAAAGGGACGAGGCGCTGACCAGCACGCCGACGAGCGGTCCCACCCGTCCATCTTGCTCGCGGACGGGAAAGACGAGATCGGGAAGGACAGCGGCGGAAGCAACCCAGCCGCTGCCGAATCGATAAGGGCCGCCCGGACTGTTGCACACCCACTCGCCGGTGTCAGGACGGTAGCCGATCGTCAGCATGGCCAAAGCGCCTCGGGTTCGGTGATGGCCGTTTTGCTGAGGTGGACAGCGTAAGCGAGCGGCAACCGCGCTGTTCGTTCGTCTGCGTCCTTTAATTTTGGGTGCTTAAAAATCGAACGTCCGGGTTTGGAATTGGCTTCAAACATCCAAATCCTTCCTTGTTGGTCAACGCCAAGGTCAAAACCAATTTCGCCGATCAACGTTTCTGATGCTTCATCAAGGCAACGGCTGAGCGTAAGGGCGGCGTCAGAAAGACGGGCGAGCATGATTTCGCGCTCGGCGGCATCCAGGAAAATTTCTTCCAGCGTTTTGACGATGCCTCCGCTGTTCATATGGGTCGTGATGCTTTGTTTTCCAGCAATTTTGGCGGCGATGGCGCTCACTTGCCATATGCCGTGTTCGTTTTTGTTAACGTGAACGCGGAAATCAGCCGGTCGGCCGTTGACGGCAAGAAGCGGAACTGCTTGTTGGATGACATAGCGGTGAAGCGGCGTATGGGCGAGCAAATGATGCCACACCGCCATGGCGGTCGGAAACAGCACCGTTTGTATTTCTCCGCTTTCATCGCGGAACCGGCATTCATAGGCGTTTTTTTTCGCTAAATGATAAATGCCGCGGCCGAGGCTGCCGTCGGCCGGCTTGATGTACGCTTCACGGTAGCGGGCAAGAAACTGCTCAATGGTGTGCTGCGTCACGTGGGCGGACGTCGCCGGCAAATACGGCTGCGCCTTCGGATGGGCAGAGAGCCGGCGGTAAATGTCCCATTTGTTGAAAAAACACCCGTTAAAGATCGGGATGCCATAGGTGGTTTGCAGCGTCTTCGTCATCGTTTGAAACGTTTCCTCCTTTTCGACGCGCCGGTTTGGCAGCCGGTTGTAAACGACATTCGGCAACGGCACCGTATGGCGTTCCCAGCCGCGCTCTGTGTAAAAATAGCCGTTCGTCATGCCGTTTTCCCAGTCAATATGGGGCGCGCTAAACAAAAAGGCAAATCCGCCGACTTGCTTTTCTTGCGCCAGCAGCTTGGCAAAAAAGAAGCTCCGGCTGCCGACCGGGCGGTTGAGCGACTTGGTGAATCCGGCGGTCAAAATGCCGACAAGCGGCCCGAAGTGAACAGCTTCATCGGTCAAAAAGACATGAACGTCAGCGGCGAACGGGATCGACAAGCATCTGGCAACGTCATGCGCCACAATCACACGGTCGGTGAGACGGGGGGAAGAAATGACCCGGCATGGGGTGACAAGGCTGCCGAATGCAGCTGATGTTTGCCTAGATGCTTGGAGCGTGGCGGGAAGAATCACCGTATTTGTTTGTTGTTCGTCAATGATCAACGTGTAGATCATTGGCTTTTCCCCCTCTGGCCAAAAACAAGCAATATCGAAGCGGCGCTTCGTACAGTTCGTTTTGTTGCTCCGGGGGCAGAAGATGCGCCACTTTTCTCCCCGGCTTGGAATTAACATCCAAAATCCACACCGCCCCGTTGTCGGCCGCACCAAGATCCAAGCCGATTTCAAACAAAGGGCCGAACATGCGATCTATATAAACTGGCAGCGTGCGGATGATCGTCTCAACGCCATCGAGCACGAAGAGACGTTTTGAAGAGGAAAGGCGGTCGAGCCACTCGGAAAACGGACGAATATCCGCGCCGGCGCGGATGTTGGCCACCCATGCCCCCGGTCGGCCGACTCGCACGGCCCGCACCCGCTCCGCCCAGCGTCCGTTTTCATCCTTTTGCAAAAGAATGCGGAGGTCAAACGGTTCACCCTCCGGGGTCGATAGCTGAAGCAATGGCTGCAGGACATACTCGCCGCGGCGGCTCCAAGAGGAGAGAAGCTGTTCCAGCTCGCTTCGGCGGGCAATGACGGCCTGTTCCTGACCGTGACTGTCTTGGACGGACAGTGCCTTCCCTCTCTTTTGAAAGATGCAAATACCGCGTCCTCCGGAGCCGTGCACCGGCTTGGCGATGGCGGCTTGTTCGCGGCGGAGAAGCGCAAGCACATCATCGGCGCGCTCAAGACGGACAGTCGGCGGCACGTAGGCGGACAAAAGCGGGTGAGAGGAGAGAGCTTCATATACGTCCCATTTGCCCGGCAGGCCATAGCCTAAAAACGTGAGGTCAGGTCGCTGCTTCAACCAGTTCATAATCGGTTTTGCTTTTTTGGATCGCTCATCATTGCCGTAAAAGCAGCGGTCATATAAAAATGGCGGAATGGCAAAGACGGCGTTTGTCCATTCGTTCGTTTCCTCTTGAAAGAGAAAGCCGCGGACGTTTTCCGTCTGCGGATCGATGCCAAGCGGCGAAAAGCGGCAGACGGAAATGCCGTAGCGTCTGGCGCGTTTCGCCACCTCAGTGCAATACGTGCGGTCTTGCTGTTCGTCAAGGGTGACAAAACCGAGTGAAAGCAAAACGGTTCACTCCTTTTCCTCCATCAATGTCAAACTATAGTCGATGATCGCCTTCGCCGACGGGCGGACTGATTGGTAGGAAGCGGCCATATCCGTCCGTTTCGACGGCTTCGTATTCACCTCGATGATCCACGGCTGGCCATGGATGTCAATGGCAAGATCAACGCCAAACTCTCCGTACAGCCCTTCCGCTTCCGAGGCGAGAACGGCAGCGGATTCCAGTGCGATTTCTTTCAGAAGCTGTTTTTGCTGGAACGCGTCAGCTCTCGTATGCCACTTCCGCAAGACATCATTGACCGCCATCAGCTCTCCGCCGCGCGCAAGGTTAGCGACAAACTGATCGGGCGGCGCTATGCGGGCGACGGCGGAAGTGACGCGCCAATCATTGTGGCGGACGCGATGACAAAGCAGGCGAAAATCGACCGGGCGGCCGTCGAGGGTGCGAAGCTCAAGCCCTTGTTGGATGATCATCGGCGTTCGGATTTGTTGCCGCAAAGCGGAAGCTAAAGCGTCCATCGAACGATATGCGGCCGTTGAAGCGGAAGTGGAATGGCGAAGACAAATTCCGTCGTCCGAATGTTGGAGGCGGAAAATCCCTCGCCCTTGGCTGCCATAGATCGGCTTGAGAAAGACGGAAGGGAAAGCGTCAAGGAACGACTCAAGCGTATGTTGACCGCTCCAGAGAGCCGTTTTCGGCAAGTACGGGTGCAAGTACTCGTGACGTTCAAAATGGCAGTGCACTTCCCATTTATGCAAAAAGCGATGGTTGAACATCATCCCGTTTTCTTCGGCAAGCCGGGCGAGCAGCTCGGCAAACAAAGGGGAGCGTTCGAGCTTGCGCGAGTGAAGGCGATTGTAAACGACATTGGCCGAAGGAACGTCCCGCTTGCCCCATCCGCTTTCGGTCCATTGATAGCCGACTCCCTCTAAGTAAAGCGCCGGCGAGGATACGTAAAAAAAGAGGCCACGCTTTCTAGCATATGCCGCCAATTCCTCGCAAAAGTGATGGATGGATCCAAAGGCAGCCCGTTCACTTGTTTCATTGATTTCCGTCAGCACGGCCATCGTTCGTTGTTTGCTCATCGCAGTCCCTCATTTGCGCATTCGTCAGGCAAGCTCTATAATGAACAATTAGGCAAATGTTTATATCGCCATCGTATGATGACGGACGCCGTTTGGTGACAGCGGCGGGGACGGAAGGAGAAGAGGATGGAAACGTTCGTTTATTTGCTGTTTATGGTGGCGGTCGGGGCGCTCATTGGCGGGGTGACGAATTTTATCGCCATCGTGATGCTGTTTCGCCCATATGAGCCGATGTACGTGTTTGGAAAACGGCTGCCGTTTACGCCGGGATTGATTCCAAAGCGGCGGCGGGAGCTGGCCGAACAGCTCGGGAAAACGGTCGTGGAGCATTTGGTGACGCCGGAAGGATTGCGGCGCAAACTCATGGATCCGTCCTTTACGGCCGGGATGGCCGAGTGGGGGCGGGAAGGGCTTCGAAAGTGGCTTGCGCGCAAAGAAACGCCGGCTGAGTTGCTTGAACGCCTCGGTATTCGCTCTCCCGACGAGCGGCTCGAAGCGATGGCGGCCGAGCAAGCTGAGCGAGCGTACGAACGGTGGAGCGAAACGTGGCGTCTGCGGCCGATACGCGATGTATTGCCAGCGGAGTTGAAGCAGACGATGGAGGCGCGCGTCAAAAGTCTAGCGGGTTATTTGGCCGACAGGACGCTTGACTACTTTCGCAGCGAGGAGGGAAAGCAGCAGATTTCCAGCATGATCGAGCGTTTTTTCCAAGAGCGCGGGATGGTTGGAAATATGCTGCAGATGCTGCTTGGCAATGTCAATTTCGTCGATAAGGTGCAGGTGGAGCTCGGTAAATTTTTGCGCCATGCCGGCACAAGAGAGGTGCTCTCCCGCCTTCTTTGGACGGAGTGGAACAAATGGTTGGACTATCCGCTCGCAACTGTGGAAGAGATGATAGGCCGCCGGCGCATCGATGAGGCGGTGCGGTCGGCTGTCCGCCGCTTGGTGCAAAGCGGCGGCTGGCTGCATCGCCCGCTTGATGAGCTGATCGCTCCGTACGAGCAACCATTGTTTGACCGCCTGATCCCGCAGGCGGCGGCAACGGTCAGCTGCCTGTTAAGCGACAAAATTGAGGCGATTGTTGCGCAGCTTGGGTTGGCGGATATTGTCCGCGACCAAGTGGAGTCGTTTTCATTGCGGCGGTTGGAAGCGATCATTTTATCGATTGCCCGCCGCGAGTTGCGGATGATTACGTATTTGGGCGCTTTGCTTGGCGGGCTGATCGGCGCTGTCCAAGGGCTCATCAGCTTATGGCTGTAATATCTCTGCTGGGCGGCGCATACGTTAGAACGTGAACGATATTCGTATAGGAGGCACTTTTTATGTCTGAACCCCTTCATGCGCTCGCTAGACAGCTTGAGCAGGCGATTCGGGCGAGCGAGCCGTTTCAGCAGCTGAAACGGGCATACGAAGATGTCCGCCGAGATGAAACCGCCTATCGAATGTTCGCGAATGTCCGCGACATCCAGCTTCGGCTCCATGAAAAACAGATGCGCGGGGCGGCCATTTTGCCTGATGAAATCGAACAGGCGCAAAAGGCGATGGCGCTCGCCCAGCAAAACGAGAAACTCGCCCGCTTGATGGCGCTCGAGCAGCAAATGAGCATGACGATCGCTGAAGTTCAGCAAATCGCCATGAAGCCGCTTGAGGAGTTGCACCGTTCATTCATGGAAGGAAGATAGGAAAAACACCCGGTCGGGTGTTCTTTTTTTGTCCGTTTCGTCATAGTCATGAAAATGATAAGGAATGCAAAACCGCCGCCAGCTTGCTGGCGGCGGCAAGAGAGGTTGAGACGGACAAAAGGGGGAGACAGCCGTGTATAAGCTGTTGGCGCTCAACATTGACGGAACGATTTTAAAAAACAACGGCCGCCTGCCGCGCGAAACGAAAGAGGCGGTCGACTATGTGAAGAAAAAAGGAGTTTATGTTACGTTAATCACGAGCCGCAATTTGCTTTCCGCCCGGAAAGTGGCGAAAGCGTTGCGGCTTGATGGGATGCTCATTGCATTCCAAGGAGCGATGATTGCCAGAACGCTTGATGATAGGCTGTTTGACGCCGTGATCCCTGAGGAGCGGACGTTTAATATCGTGCAAATTTTGGAAAACTTCAACTGCAACATCCGCCTCATGCATGAGCGGTATTCGCTCGGCAATCGGAAGAAAGTGAAGAAAAACCTTGTCGTGCAAACGGTTCTCTCCTCAAGCGACCCGTTTTTCTATCCGACCCAATTTGTCGATTCACTCGGCGATGTGCTGATCGACGAACCGATCGCTGTGCCGAAAATTGATGTATATTTTGCTGCAGACGAAGAGCGGGATGAAGCAGCCGCTTTATTGACGAAATCGATTCCGTCCATTGATATGATTATGCAGCCAAACGGAAAAATGGAAATTGTCCCGCAAGGAGTGTCTAAACTCGCGGGGTTGCGCCGGCTGGCTCAACATATCGGCGTATCGTTGAAAGAAACGGTGATGATCGGTGACGGTCTTGACGATTTGCCGGCGATTGAAGCGGCTGGGCTCGGCGTCGCCATGGGGAACGCGCCGCTTGAGGTGAAGCGGGCGGCCGGCTGGGTGACGCGTTCGAACGAACAGCTCGGCGTTGCCTACATGGTGAAAGAACATTTCCGCAAACAGCAACGGATCGAGTTTTTGCAAAAACTCAAAACAAAACGATGAGCCGTCCATGGGGGATTGCTGTTTTTCAATGAGGCCGGGAGTGAATGCCCGGCCTTTTTAATCTAGTTGGCCGGGTGGGAGCCATTTCCATAAAGTCAGCGGCAAAGGTGCATTCTTCCGCTTGACGAAGGAAACAGCAGTTCAGTACACTGAAAGAAGTTTGAAAGAAAAGGTGATGAACGTGCGGATCGAAATTCAAGGACTGCCGCATCCGGAACGGTTTCAGCGCCCGCTCGAAGTGATGACCGAGCTGTTCTTCGAAGCGCCGAAGCTGTCGTTGGCGCCGCTTTCCGAGGCCGATATGGCCGCTATGTTTTCCGTCAAGGAAGACGGGTGCATCGCTGTTTCTGGGACGCTTCTCGACAAGACGTCCGGGCGCGTTGAGGAAGCGAGTCATGAACGAAGCGCGCCGGCGGGCTCTGACGGGAAAACGTACGAAAAACAGCTGAAAAACGCCGTTTTGCATGTCTATTTGACGTTGCTTGAGCGTTCTACCGGCCTCATTCAGCCGTGGGGCGTGCTGACCGGCGTTCGTCCGGTCAAGCTGCTTCATCAGCTTTTGCGCTCAGGCCTTTCGAAAGAAGAGGCACGCCAGAAGCTGGCTGAAGAGTATTTAGTGACAAGCGAAAAAATCGAATTAATGCAAGCGATCGTGGATCGTCAGCTCACGGTCGTTCCGGATTTATACGATTTGGCCCACGAAGTGAGCATTTATATCGGCATTCCATTTTGCCCAACGAAATGCGCTTATTGCACATTTCCGGCGTACGCCATCAACGGCCGCCAAGGGTCGGTCGACGCCTTTTTGGCCGGCCTTCATTACGAAATGGAGGCGGTCGGCCGCTTTTTGCGCGAGCGCGGCATCCGCATCACAACGATTTACTACGGCGGCGGGACGCCGACGAGCATTACGGCCGACGAGATGGACCGGCTGTACGCTCATATGTATGACGTATTTCCAGATGTCGACCGCGTCCGCGAGATCACGGTCGAAGCTGGGCGTCCGGATACGATTACACCGGAGAAGCTCGAAGTGTTGAAAAAGTGGCGGATCGACCGGATCAGCATCAATCCGCAGTCCTACATTCAGGAGACATTAAAAACGATCGGGCGCCATCATACGGTTGAAGAGACGATCAACAAGTTTCATTTAGCAAGGCAAATGGGTATGAACAACATTAATATGGATTTAATCATCGGGCTGCCCGGCGAGGGTCTGGCGGAATTTACGCATACGCTCGCCGAGACGGAGCGGCTCATGCCGGAATCGCTCACTATCCACACGCTGTCATTTAAACGGGCGTCGGAAATGACAAAGAATAAACAAAAATACAAAGTCGCCAGCCGCGAGGAAGTGCAGGCGATGATGAAAGCGGCCCAAGAATGGACGACACAACACGGCTATGTGCCGTATTACTTGTACCGGCAGAAAAATATTCTTGGTAACCTTGAAAACGTCGGCTACGCGCTGCCGGGGAATGAGAGCATCTACAACATCATGATTATGGAAGAGCAGCAGTCGATCATCGGCCTTGGCTGCGGGGCGTCAAGCAAATTCGTCGACCCGCAAACGCGGAAAATCACCCGCCAGGCGAACCCGAAAGAGCCGAAAGTGTACAACAAGCATTTCGCCGAATATACAGAAGAGAAAATCAATATGCTAAAAGCGATCTTTGGCTAAACGGCAGCACCCCGGGGGCAACCCCGGGGTGTTTTGATTAGCGGTGAAATAAAATGAGCTTGCCGCTGGCGTTGACGCAACGGTGTGTTTTATCCAAACAGCCGCGCTCGCGCAGCTTTTGCTCGCCGATTTTTTTCGCTTCTTCATCATTGGCTGCTTCAAACGTTTCATCGAGCAATTTTTCTCCATCGCGCTCAAAAGCGGTCAACGTATATGTCGGCATGCAGCCCCCTCCTTTCGCTGAATCTCCATTCATTTCTCTTTCATTAGCGGTTCGGCCGGAAAATTCCTGCTTCTGTCTGAAACTTTTTTTGAGACTGCACGTTTTAATAATGTGGGTGGAAAATTTGGTTTGCGTTGGGGGAATGTGGATGAGTTTAGAGATCATTGAGGTGACGAAACGGTTTGGTCAGACGACGGCCGTCGACCATTTGACGTTGATGGTTCCAGAAGGGGAGATGTTCGGATTGCTTGGGGCGAACGGAGCGGGAAAAACGACGACCTTTCGCATGATTTTAGGACTTCTGCTCCCGACGGAAGGGGTGATCCGTTGGCAAGGCGAACCGATTGATGACTCGAAAAGCCATCTGATCGGCTATTTGCCGGAAGAGCGCGGGTTGTACCCGAAGCTGAAAGTGCAAGAGCAGCTTCTGTATTTAGGGCGGTTGCGCGGAATGAAAAAGACGGATCTTCTTCCGGAAATCGACCGCTGGCTCGAGCGCTTCCATATCCGCGATTACGCCAATAAGCGGGTGGAGGAGCTGTCGAAGGGCAATCAGCAAAAAATCCAGTTTATCGCTGCTGTGCTTCATCGGCCGAAGCTATTAATCTTAGATGAGCCGTTCAGCGGCCTTGATCCGGTGAACGTTGAACTGTTGAAAGAAGCGGTGCTTGATTTAAAACGGAACGGCACGACCATTGTCTTTTCAAGCCATCGAATGGAGCATGTCGAAGAGTTATGCGAACGCATTTGCATTTTGCGCCGCGGCCGCGCGGTGGTGGCTGGAGCGCTGCGTGAACTGAAACGTTCGTTTGGCAAACAAATACTTGTTATTCAAGGGGACGGGCCGTTTGAAGAATTGGCGCGGTTTCCTGGCGTTTTGCAGTGGAAGCGGACGGCGGAAGGGGTGCGGCTGCAAATCGCCAATGAGGAGACAGCACAAGCGATACTCGGCCATATAGCAGGAAAAGTCGCGGTTCGTCTGTTTGCCTTGGAAGAACCGTCTCTGAATGATATCTTTATTGAAAAAGTAGGTGCGGCGTATGAATAAGTTTTTCCTTGTGGTGGGGCATACGTATGGAACGAAGCTGAGGGCGAAAGCATTTCTTGTGACAACCGCCATCACTTGCCTGTTGATCATCGGGGTGGCCAACATTCAGCCGATCATCGAGTTTTTCACCGGTGATGAAAAGACTCATGTCGCGGTCATTGACCGCACGGGATCGTTGTACGGTCCGCTTGAGAAGCAGGCAAACCGTGACCAAATCGCGTTGACGAAAATTACTGATATGGAAAACGAAGCGAAAGAAGCAGTCAAAGAAGGCAAATGGGACGGATTGCTCGTATTGTCTATGGATGCGGAAGGATTGCCGGAAGCGGTGTATTATGCCAATACGATTGTGGACAATCAGACGCCTGCAGAACTGGAACGAGTGCTAAGCCAGCTGAAAACAGCGCTTTCAGCCGCTAAGCTCGGCCTGACGGATGAACAAATGACTGAGCTTTACAAACCGGTTCCGTTCCAAAAGGTGGCATTGGAAAAAAACGCGAAGACGGAAGAGGAGTTGAACCAAGCACGCGCACTTGTTTATGTCCTTCTTTTCGCGATGTATATGTTTGTTTTGATGTATGGAGGAATGATCGCGACGGAGGTGGCGACGGAAAAATCGTCGCGCGTGATGGAAATTTTAGTGTCAAGCGTCCCACCGGTACAACAGCTGTTTGGCAAAATCATCGGCGTTGCTCTTGTCAGCTTGACGCAATTTTTCGTTTTTTTCGCCGTCGCTTTCGCCGCGTTAAAAACGAGCGGGCAGGAAGTGTGGCGTTTTCTCGGATTTGACCACCTGCCGGCATCAATATTTGTGTACGCACTCGTTTTTTTCTTGCTCGGTTACCTCTTGTATGCGGTGCTATTTGCTGTGCTCGGTTCGCTCGTCAGCCGGGTTGAAGATGTGCAGCCCGCGATTACGCCGGTCATGTTGTTGGTTGTCGCTGCGTTTATGATCGCGATGTTTGGCTTGAATGCGCCAGAGTCGGCGTTCGTGACCGGCGCCTCGTTTGTTCCCTTTTTCGCTCCGATGCTCATGTTTTTGCGCATCGGCCTCGTTTCCGTGCCTGGGTGGGAAGTGGCGCTTTGCCTTGTGCTTTTAGCGGCGACGATTGCCTTGCTGATCTATTTTGGCGCCAAAGTGTATCGAGGCGGCGTGCTGATGTATGGGCGAATGAACATTTTCAAGGATATAAAACGGGCCATTCAGTTAACAAAAAAATAAACAACGTGACGGGACGTTTGAGCCAATATTTCCTTGCCGTTTCGGCAAGGCTTTCTTTTTGCCCTCTAACCGTTATGATATACTAGAAAGTACGTACAGAGAAACGGAGGAGAACGAAGTGGCGAAAGGCATCATCCATTATGAGGTTGGGGAACAAGTTGATCTCTTTTTGCTCATCAAATCAGCAACGAAAGGCATCGCCAGCAACGGCAAGCCGTTCTTAACTTTGATTTTGCAAGATAAAAGCGGCGACATTGAAGCCAAACTGTGGGATGTCTCGCCGGATGACGAAGAGCGGTATGTGCCGGAGTGCATCGTCAAAGTGGCGGGAGACATCCATAACTACCGCGGCAAATTGCAGCTGCGCATCCGTTCGATCCGTCCCGCTCATCCGGGCGATGCCGTGCGCATCGATGACTTTTTGGAGAAGGCTCCGCTCGGCCGCGAGGAAATGAAGGCGACAGTCATGGAATACATATTTGCGATGGAAAACCCGAATATTCAGCGCATTACCCGCTATTTGTTGAAAAAATACGAAAAGGCGTTTTTTGAGTATCCGGCGGCAACGAAAAACCATCATGAATTCATCTCCGGACTGGCGTACCACGTCGTGTCGATGCTCGAGCTCGCCAAGGCGCTCATCCATCTCTATCCGTCGCTCAATAAAGATTTGCTTTATGCCGGCGTCATTTTGCATGACCTTGGCAAAGTGATGGAATTATCCGGTCCGGTATCGGCGGCGTATACGCTTGAAGGAAATTTGCTCGGACACATTTCGATCATGGTGAGCGAGATCAGCAAGGCGGCGGAACAGCTCGGCATTCAAGGTGAAGAAGTTGTCATTTTGCAGCATCTTGTGCTTGCGCATCATGGCAAGGCGGAATGGGGCAGCCCGAAGCCGCCGCTTGTCAAAGAAGCCGAGGTGCTTCATTACATTGACAATTTGGATGCGAAAATTGCGATGATCGACCGCGCGCTTGAGAAAGTGAAACCAGGTGAATTCACCGAACGCGTCTTTGCCCTTGACAACCGTTCGTTTTACAAACCGGCGTTTTTGTCTGTTTCAAAGCCAAAAAACGCGGGTAATAAAGAGTAGGGGCGGATCAAGGGAGGGATGGATCATGATCGAACCGATCATTGAAATCGTCTCGACGGCTCAGTATGAACAGGCGAAAGAAGAGTTGAACGAGCTGCGCCGACAGTGGAAGAAAGCGAAGAAGAAAACAAAGAAGAAGCGAAACGAAGCATAAGCGTTGTCCCTAAGAAAGAGGCGGCTTTCCCGCCTCTTTCTCCATGCATACTGCCCCCTTGTTGCGCGTATAGTGTACTAAGACAAGACAAGCATACAAGGGGGAATGGCGATGCTCAGTTTGCCTTGGTGGGTGTATTTGGTTGTTGCCGGCATTATTTTCAGCGGCTATATGACCGTAAAAACGGCGGCGCGCGAGCGGGAAATCGACGAAGCATTCATTGAGAAAGAAGGGGAGATTTACATGGAGCGCATCCGCCAGGAGCGAGAGCGGCGGAAACAAGCGAAGTCCTTGCAATAGCAGGGGCTTTCTTTTTTGGAAAATTTCATCTGAAAACGCTTTTTTCGAAAAATTCCCTTTCTTTTTTTGCGAATCGTGTTAGGATAATAATATCGATGGACTACCAGGAGGCAAAGTGAGGGATGATGGATGAAACGCGCGTACAACTTCAACGCCGGCCCGTCAGCGCTGCCGCTTCCGGTGCTTGAGCGGGCGCAAAAAGAGCTGCTTAATTTTCAAAACACCGGCATGTCGGTGATGGAATTAAGCCACCGAAGCAAGGAATACGAGGCTGTCCATAATGCGGCGAAAGAGCGGCTCAAGCGGCTTCTTGGCGTGCCGGACGGATATGACATTTTATTTTTGCAAGGCGGGGCGAGCTTGCAGTTTTCGATGGTGCCGATGAACCTCCTTGCGGAAGGGAAAATCGGCTGTTATGTGCTGACGGGGGCGTGGTCGGAAAAAGCGCTGAAGGAAGCGCAAAAAATCGGTTTGACAACGGTCGTCGCTTCAAGCAAAGAAGCGAACTACACATACATTCCGTCGCTTGACGACGTCCAATGGCCGAAAAACGCCGCCTACGTCCATATTACGTCAAACAACACGATCTTCGGCACCCAATGGCAGGCGTTCCCAAACACGCCGGTTGATTTGGTCGCGGATATGTCAAGCGATATTTTAAGCCGTCCGTTCGATGTCAACCGATTTGCCCTCATTTACGCCGGCGCGCAGAAAAATCTCGGCCCGTCAGGAGTCACGGTTGTCATTCTCCGCAATGATTTGCTTGAACGCATTCCGGATGGGCTGCCGACGATGCTTGATTACCGGACGCATCAAAAGAACAATTCGCTGTACAACACGCCGCCGACGTTTGCGATTTACATGCTGTCGCTCGTGCTCGAATGGGTCGAAGAGCAAGGCGGTGTGGCGGCGATGGAAGAGCGCAACCGGCAAAAGGCGGCCGTGCTGTATGAAGCGATCGATGAAAGCGGCGGCTTTTACAAACCGCACGCCGAAAAGGGGAGCCGTTCGCTCATGAATGTCACCTTTACGCTTCCAAATGAGGAGCTGACGAAGACGTTCCTCGCCGAGGCGAAAGAACGCGGGTTTGTCGGACTCGGCGGGCACCGATCGGTCGGCGGCTGCCGGGCGTCGATTTACAATGCGGTGCCGCTTGAGGCGTGCGAAGCGCTCGCGTCGTTTATGAACGAGTTCCGCCGCCGTTTTGCCTGAAAATTTTTTCTTCACTTTTACACTGCAAAGTGATATAATGATAAAAAATTCTCGAGCAAAAGATTACAGACGAGGGGAGATGAGGAGAGATGAGCGTGAATGTAAGAGCATTAGTATCGATGGCGCTGTTAGTCGGAATCGGAGCCGTGTTGCACGCGGTCATTCCGGGGTTGTTTTTCGGAATGAAGCCGGATATGATGCTGGCGATGATGTTTTTGACGATTTTGCTTTTTCCAAACGTCAAAGCGGTGGGCCTTGTCGGCGTCGTCACTGGCTTGATCTCAGCCATGACCACGACGTTCCCGGGCGGACAGCTGCCGAATATGATCGATAAGATCATCACCGCCTTTGTCGTGTTTGCCCTAGCGACTTTGATGAAAGCATACAGCCAAACGGTCATTGGGGCTTCAGTGCTGGCGGCAGTCGGCACGGTCATTTCCGGCGGGGTGTTTTTGGCTGCGGCGCTCTTGCTTATCGGGTTGCCGGGCGGAGCGACGTTTTCGGCGCTGTTTGTCACCATCGTACTGCCGACAGCGGCGTTGAACGCAGTGGCGATGGCCATCATCTATCCGATCGCATCGTCGATTTTTCGACGGATGAACGTGACAGCGCACGTGTAGACGGCGAAAAACCCGATCATTGCTGGTCGGGTTTTTTGCTATCAAAAGAGAGAGGATAAGGAGAAAAATGACTACAATTCCATTTATTTCTGATATAAGACATAGCTGAGAAGCCAAGCAGTAAGCAAGCAAATGAACGCTATTCCAATATAGCGCAAAGTCTGTTCTTTCAGCAATGCTTTCGGCGGGTACGCCCGCGCTTTCCATAAGGCAAAAAATGCGTTTATAAAAAGACAGAAAAATAAGAATCCGACAGCGATAAGCAGCCATTGTATATACACCATGGCATTCTCCTCCTGTATGCGCCAAGCGCCTTATGCTTACTACTATGAATATGCAAAAAAAATCATAAAAATAAATACTTTTGTCTTTATTCCTTTTTGTTTTATTGATATAATGGAGAGTAAAAAATACGGTGAGGGAAGAGTGGGTGGAACGATGAAAGCGACAGAACAGCATTATTCCATCAAAGAGGCGATGTTATTCAGCCAACGAATTGCCCAGTTGAGCAAAGCGCTATGGAAATCGATTGAAAAAGATTGGCAGCGGTGGATCAAGCCGTTTGACTTGAACATTAACGAACATCACATTTTATGGATCGCCTATCACTTCAAGGGAGCCTCGATTTCGGAAATCGCCAAGTTCGGTGTGATGCATGTGTCGACGGCGTTCAACTTCTCGAAGAAATTGGAAGAAAAAGGGTTGCTTTCGTTTTCCAAAAAACAGGATGACAAGCGCAATACGTACATTGAGTTGACGGAAAAAGGCGAAGAAGTGTTGATGAAGCTGATGGAGACGTATGACCCGACGAAAAATGCCGTTTTCAATGGGGCGTTGCCGTTGCGCGAGTTGTACGGTAAGTTTCCAGAAATTTTAGAAATGATGTGCATCGTCCGCAACATTTATGGCGATGATTTTATGGAAATTTTTGAGCGGGCGTTTGAAAACATTAAAGAAGATTTTATCGAGCAGGACGGCAAACTTGTCAAGCGAAAGCCGAAAACGGAAGAGCACGAGAAAGAATTGGCCAGCCAGGCTAACTGATGGTGCGAATGAGCGTTTTCAGCTCGGTCATGAGCGGGACAAACATTTGTTGGGCCAAAAGAGCGTCAACTGTCTGTTCCAGCGGAAGGTTTGGATGAAGCATCCCAGCAAACTGCACGAGCAGGGGAGTGAAAATCGTCAACCCTTCCGCTTTTTGCTGTTCGTATTGGTCGGCAAGCTCTTGGCAAAACGTCAAGAAGGCGTCGACTTCTTCTTTGGTCAAATCCGCGCGGATGATGAGGGAATAAAATGGTTTTTTCGTTTCGTCGATCATTTCCATCAGCAGAGACTGGTGAAATTCCAGCTTGGCCACTCGCTTTTCCAACGATTCCATATATCGTGCTCCTTTTAGTGACGAAAATGTGACCGTTTTTACGTATATTTTACCGAATTTGTGCGCATTCACCAATAGAAAAATCGGTTTGTGTCCGGAAAAAGAAAAATGATTGATTTCCAGCCATGAACGATGTAAAGTTAAAGCCATGGGCGGCGTTTGGCGAAGATCAAAGAGGAGGGGAACAGTTTTGGTGCTTTATTTCATCCTCCTGGCGGTTACAGTCTTATTTTTTATCAACCAGCTTACACACTCGCTTTGCGCGCAGCGTGGCATCCCGGAGGAGCAGCAGCCGGCGGTTTTTCGCACGATCAATGTCCTTATTACGATTTTATTAATCTCTTCTTACTTTGAAGTGTTGTTTGCATGACTTTTCCCTGCTTTGACGGTTGATGCGGGGATTGTTATGTTTTCCTTTTGATGGAGCCAGTTCCATTGTCGTTGCCTCCCCCTTCGTTTCAAGGAAGGCGGCAAAAAAGGGTGCTCCTTTTGCGGGAGCACCCTCTTTCGTTTAGTAGATGACGCAGGCGCAGCCGACAATGATTAGCAAAATAAACAGCACAACAATCAACGCAAAGCCTCCGGAGTAAGGTGCGCTCATTGTAACACCCCCTTTCGGCAAGAAGAAGCCTGTCGAGCGCTTCATCCTCATCATATGTATGGCAAGCGTGCATGCTATGGGCGGATGACTAAAGCGGAAAGAGGTTTTTTTTTCGTTGGAAATATGGTATAGTTATTGTCGTGGCTGAAGAGGCGAGCATGTTGTTTCTTGGGCGCCATTCGATCTGCGCCGCTTGAAAGCGTGGGAACATTCAATCGAAAAAAGATGTAGGAGTTGTGAAGCGAATGAAAAAATGGATGATGGCCGCTGCCGTCGTTTCGCTCATGGCTTTGTCGGCCTGCAGTAACGGCGGTTCCGAAGCGATTGTGGAAACGAAAAACGGCAATATTACGAAAGACGAATTTTATAATGAGATGAAAGAGCGCGTCGGCAAATCCGTCCTTCGTGATTTGATTGACGAAAAAGTGTTGAGCAAAAAATACAAGGTAACCGATGAAGAGATCGACCGCGAAATCGAACGAATCAAGGAAGCGTATGGAACGCAATATGATTTGGCCGTGCAGCAGAACGGAGAAAAAGTGATCCGCGAAATGGTTAAGCTCGATTTGCTGCGGACGAAAGCAGCCGTTGAAGACATAAAAGTGACGGAGAAAGAGCTGAAGGAGTATTACGACAACTACAAGCCGAAAATTCGTGCCAGCCATATTTTGGTGAAAGATGAAAAAACAGCAAAAGAAGTAAAGGAGAAGCTTGATAAAGGCGAGGATTTCGCGAAGCTAGCCAAAGAATACTCCCAAGATCCGGGCTCGGCGTCCAACGGCGGCGATTTAGGCTGGTTTGGCCCAGGGAAAATGGTCAAGGAGTTTGAAGAAGCCGCCTATAAGCTAAAAGTCGGCGAAGTGAGCGATCCGGTGAAAACGGATTACGGCTACCATATCATTAAAGTGACGGACAAAGAAAAGAAAAAGTCGTTCAACGAAATGAAAGATGAAATTGCGTTTGAAGTCAAGCGGAACAAGCTTGATCCTGCGACGATGCAGTCAAAAGTGGACAAACTGGTGAAAGAGGCCGGTGTTGAGATCAAAGACAAAGATTTGCAAGATGTGATCGACAAGCAAGGAAAACAGTAAAAAACGGAAGCGGAACATCCCTGCTTCCGTTTTTTTTTATTTGTGGGCTTGATCTTTCTGCTGTTCAACAACAGGAGATCAGCCGAGCTGTTCGCGAATGGCAGCCGCGATCGCCTGCAGGTCAGCGGGCGTATAGTCGCTTGCATGCGACTTCCAGACCGCGCCAAACCCATCCCCTTTGCCGTAGCGTGGAATGAGATGAAGATGGTAATGGAACACCGTCTGCCCGGCTTGCTCGCCATTGTTGTTCAATAAGTTGAGCCCGACCGGGGAAAGTGCTCGCTTGAGTGCATTGGCAATCGTCGGCACTGCGCGAAACAGTTGGCCGGCCGCCTCCGACGTGAGGGTGAAAATGTTTTCCGTATGTACTTTCGGGATGATGAGCGTATGCCCTTTTGTCACTTGGCTGATGTCCAAAAACGCGAGCACATGGTCGTCTTCGTATACTTTCGCCGCGGGCAATTCGCCGTTAATGATTTTGCAAAAAATGCAATCGCTCACTCTGGTCACCCTTTCCTTCCTCTTTTCTTCATTTTACCATAAAAAAAACGGGATGTAATCCCGCAACGCAGGCTACATCCCGGTTGGTGAAAAGGGGAGAGGATGATTCAAGCAAATGTGCGTTTGATGAACACCCCATTTGCAGCAAAAGTTGGTTCGGCGTGAGCGCTTCCTTTGTTCAACGTGACCATCCCCTTTGGACGGGCTCGTTGCTTCCCAGCAACGAAAGCGATGGTCGCTTCCTAGGAACGTTTACAACGTTTTGCGGCTCACAACGGTGTCTTTGACGAACACCCCATTTCGGATGGATCGTTCATCAATGTTTTGATTCCTCATCCCCTCTTCGCTATTTATCATGCCCGGCTTGAGTGGATTTATGCAAAAGAACGGTGTGATCTTTTTTTGGTAGGAGAGGCGATTGTTTGGTACAATGGGGATAAAGGCCTGAACGGAAAGGGAGCGGACGATGACGCTTTTGCAGGTGAAGGATCTATCCGGAGGCTACACGGCGCAAAACGTGCTTGAAGACGTGACGTTTGCGGTCGACCGCGGCGAAATGGTCGCCTTGATCGGCCTAAATGGAGCGGGCAAAAGCACGACGATCAAACATATTATCGGGCTGATGGAACCGCGCCGCGGCGCGATTTCCATCAACGGCCATCGGCTTGCGGACGGGCCGGAAACGTATCGGAGGCAGTTTGCTTTTATTCCGGAAACGCCGGTGTTGTATGAAGAATTGACGCTCGAGGAACATTTGCGGCTAGCGGCGATGGCGTACGGGTTGAGCCAAGAGGAGTATGAACGCCGCCTTCCGCCGCTGCTTCGCGAATTTCGGTTGGAGCAGCGGCTTTCCTCGTTTCCGTCTTATTTTTCCAAAGGAATGAAGCAAAAAGTGATGATTGTATGCGCCTTTTTGCTTGAACCGCCGCTTTATATCATCGATGAGCCGTTTCTCGGCCTCGATCCGCTTGCGATTCATGCCTTGCTTGAGCGAATGAACGAACAGAAAGCGAAGGGGGCGGGCATTTTGTTGTCGACGCATATTTTGGCGACGGCGGAGCGGTATTGCGATTCATTCGTTATTTTGCACAACGGCCGCGTCAGAGCAAAAGGAACGCTCGATGACATTCGCCGCCAGTTCGGGCTGCCCAATGCAACGCTTGATGAACTGTATATTGAACTGACAAAGGACGATGCGTCATGATCGATGCCCGCCGTCTTTGGCAGCAGCGCTTCCGCTTGGAGTGGCAAAAGCGGATCCGCTACTTGCGCTATATGTTCAACGACCATTTGCTCGTCGGTTTGATCATTGTGCTTGGCGGTATAGCGGTGATGTACGAGCGTTGGGCGTCGTCGCTTCCCGACTCGTTTCCGTATCCGGCGATTGCGGCGGTCGTGTTCGGCTGGGCGGCGGCCGCCGGGTCGGTGCGCACCTTGTTTCGCGAGGCGGATACGGTGTTTTTATTGCCGGGGGAAGAGCAGTTGCGGCCGTATATTCAGCGGGCGTTTTTCGTCTCATGGTTATGGCAGGCGTATGGCCTTTCTTTGCTTTTGCTGTTGGCTGGACCGCTTCATGCTCGATTTTCTCCGGTGCCATGGCCGCTTTTTTTGCTTGGTCTTTTCTGCTTCAAAGGATGGAGCTTATGGGCTGTTTGCAAAGGAAGCTATATCGCTGAGCCGTCGTTTCACCGCTTTAGCGCATTCGCTCGCTTCAGCTTAGCGGCGGTGTTTGTGTATTTGGTGCTGGCGGGAGCCTCATGGCCGTTTTTTGTCGTTGTCGTCGGGCTGGTGGCGGTTCTTTCCACCTATTTGTCACGGCTGGTGAGAGGGAAAACATGGAAATGGGAACGGATCATCGCCGAAGAACAGCGGGCGGCAAGGGCGTTTTACCGTCTGGCCAACTTGTTTACCGACGTTCCGGAATGGCGGGAGACGGCGAAGCGGCGGCGCTGGCTTGATTCGCTGCTCGCTTTGATTCCGTACGGCAAGCGGCATGTGTTTTTTCATTTGTATGCCCGTACGTTTTTGCGCGCCGGCGGGTATGCTGGTCTGTATGTCCGTCTCACTGCGATCGGAGGCGTCATGTTGGCTGTGATCGATCACCAATACGGGCGGGCGGTCATCATATTTTTGTTTCTTTACGCGACCGCTGTTCAATTGGCCGCGTTGCCTTCCCATCATCGCTATTCGCTATGGCCGCGGCTGTACCCGTTGCCGCAGGCGCAGCAGGAAGCGGCGGCGGTTCGGTTGCTTTCCATTCTGTTGATTGGGCAAAATACGGTATTCCATCTCGTACTGTTGGCTGTTTCCCCGCGCCTTCTTTGGCTCGCCACTTGGCTTGGCGGAAACATATGGAGTCTTTGGGCGGCGGGGCGGTACGTGCGCCCGCGGCGCGGGCGGAAAGCCGGACGCTAGCGCTGTTTACGCTGGCGCCGGCGTTTTTCATTTTCAATGGATGGCCGAAGCTTTCACACCTTTTTTTCCGCTTCATATGCTGTAGTACACCGGCCTGGGCGCATGTCCAGCGGGTCAGGCTGGAAGTCGGGAAGAAAGGGGAATGATTCATGAGTGTAGAGCTTGTAGCGCTGCACTGGATTTACTTGCTGTTCATCGTGCTCATTATTGGGTTTATGGTCGCCCGCAAAGATACATCGCTCATTTGCATTGCCGGCATCTTTTTATTGGCGGCGGCCGCTACCCATTCGTTGAGCGCGGCGGTCAGCGGAGTGTTTAACAGCTTTATTTATGCCATTACGGAGCTGTTGCCGACGATTTTAGTCATCTCGGTTATTGTGGCGATGAGCAAAGTGTTGTCGGCCACCGGCATCAATGATGTCATGGTTTCGCCGTTTGTCCGTTTCATCCGTACGCCGGCTTGGGCGTATTGGACGATCGGAATTTTGATGATGATCATTTCTTGGTTTTTCTGGCCGTCCCCGGCTGTTGCTCTTATGGGGGCGGTTTTGTTGCCGGCGGCGGTCCGCGTCGGTCTGCCGGCGTTGGGAGTGGCGATGGCGATGAACTTGTTCGGGCATGGCATCGCGCTTTCCGGCGATTTTATCATCCAAGGGGCGCCGAAATTAACGGCCGATGCCGCCGGGCTGCCGGTTAGCGATGTCATCGCTGCCAGTGTGCCGCTTGTTTTTGTCATGGGGGCCGTCACAACGGTCACCGCGTTTTACTTGCTGCGCCGTGACATGAAGCGAGGGCGACTGGCAAGCGGGGAGGCGGAAATGGCTGCTACGGTCGATTCGGCGCTGGAAAAAACAAGCCATTTACTGACGGGACAAACGAAAAAATGGCTCGCGCTGTTGATTCCGATTTTGTTCACCTTTGATGTCATCGCGATGTTTTATTTGCGGTTGCAAGGCGGGGAAGCGACTGCCTTGGTCGGTGGGACGGCGATTTTCATTTTGATTCTCATCTCCGTTCTCGCCCATCGGCAAGAAAGTTTTGCAGAAGTGACAAATTACTTTATTGAAGGGTTTCAGTTCGGGTTTAAAGTGTTCGGCCCTGTGATTCCGATCGCCGCGTTTTTCTATCTCGGCGATGCGGGGTTTGTGAAAATCATCGGCGACTATTTGCCGCAGGCGTCGCAAGGCATCGTCAACGATTTAGGGGTTGCCTTGGCCCATGCAGTGCCGCTGAACAATGAGGTGGGGGCGGTTACGCTCACGATCGTCGGGGCGATTACTGGTCTTGACGGCTCCGGGTTTTCCGGCATCTCGCTCGCCGGTTCGATCGCTCATTTGTTTGCTGTAGCGATCGGGGGCGGGGCGGCAACGTTGACGGCGCTCGGCCAAATTGCCGCCATTTGGGTCGGCGGCGGCACGCTCGTTCCGTGGGCGCTCATTCCAGCGGCGGCCATCTGCGGCGTCGATCCGTTCGAGTTGGCGCGCCGCAACCTCATTCCTGTTGTCATCGGGCTTTTGGTCACGACCGTTGTCGCCATGTTTCTCATTTGAACCGAACGCTGTCCCGTGCAGGCGGGGCAGCTTTTTTGCTATAATGGGCATGGACTTGAAAATCGGTCGATTTTTTGACAGTTCGCCTTCTTCTCTATACATTGGATACGGAAAGCTGTATAGTGAAAAGGAGATAGGCGACGTTTAAAGATAAGAAAACGCGAAACCGTTGACGGGATTGTGAGGAAAGAAAGGCGGATGGAGATGGATAGACAGATCAACGATACATTTTTGCGCGCCTGCCGCGGCGAACAAACGCCGTACGTGCCGGTTTGGTATATGCGGCAAGCCGGACGATCGCAGCCGGAGTATCGGGCGCTGAAAGAAAAATATTCGCTGTTTGAAATTACGCATCAACCGGAGCTTTGCGCGTACGTCACGAGACTTCCAGTTGAGCAATATGGCGTCGATGCCGCCATTTTATATAAAGACATTATGACACCGCTGCCGGCCATTGGCGTGGACGTCGAGATTCAGGGCGGCGTCGGGCCGGTGATCGCGAATCCGATTCGCTCGCTTCAAGACGTCGAACGGCTTGGGGAGATTGATCCAGAACATGATGTGCCGTATGTGTTTGAAACGATTCGGCTCCTTGTCAATGAACAGTTGGACGTGCCGCTCATCGGGTTTGCCGGGGCGCCGTTTACGTTGGCGAGCTACATGATTGAAGGCGGTCCGTCAAAAAATTATCATAAGACGAAAGCGTTCATGTATGCTGAACCGAAAGCGTGGTTCGCCTTAATGGACAAGCTCGCTGAGATGACGATCCGTTATGTGCGGGCGCAAATTCGGGCAGGGGCAAGCGCTGTGCAAATTTTTGATTCTTGGGTTGGCGCCGTTAATGCTGACGATTACCGGACGTTTATCAAGCCGGCGATGGCGCGCATTTTTGCCGCTTTGCGGGAAGAAGGGGCTCCGCTCATTATGTTTGGCGTCGGCGCCAGTCACTTGGTGCATGAGTGGAACGGCTTGCCGCTTGATGTCATCGGCCTTGACTGGAGGCTGTCGATTCGCGAAGCGCGCCGCCAAGGCATTGCGAAAGCGATCCAAGGCAACTTGGATCCGGCGGTGCTTCTTGCGCCGTGGGACGTGATCGAAGAACGGGTGAAGCGCATTTTGGACGAAGGGATGGAACGGCCGGGCTACATCTTCAACTTAGGCCACGGCATTTTTCCGGATGTTCAGCCGGCGACACTGAAGCGTCTGACCGCTTTTATCCACGAATATACGTCAACGAACTAAACGAGGGGTGGCACAATGGTGAAAAAAACAGTGGGGTTGCTCGTGATGGCGTACGGAACGCCGTACCAGGAAGATGATATTGAACGGTATTATACGCATATTCGCCATGGGCGCAAGCCGCCGCAAGAACAAATCGAGGATTTAAAAGCGCGCTATCGGGCGATCGGCGGGTTGTCGCCGCTTGCGAAAATTACGGAAGAGCAGGCGAAACGGCTCGAGAAGCGGCTGAACGAAGTGCAAGATGAAGTCGAGTTTCGCATGTATTTAGGGCTCAAACATATTGAGCCGTTCATTGAGGATGCCGTCGAGCGCATGCATGATGACGGCATCAAAGAAGCGGTTGGGATCGTCCTAGCCCCTCATTATTCCACATTCAGCATTCGCTCGTACAATGAGCGGGCGAAAGCGGCAGCGGAAAAGCTTGGCGGACCGACCATTTACACGATTGATCAATGGTATGACGAGCCGAAGTTTTTGCAATATTGGGCAGGACAGGTGCGGGCGATTTTTGCCGCCATGCCGGAACGTGAGCGGGAGCGAGCTGTGCTGATCGTATCCGCACATAGTTTGCCGGAAAAAATTATTCAAGCCGGTGACCCGTATCCAACGCAGCTCGAAGAGACAGCGAAACGAATTGCTGATCAAGCCGGCGTCGCCCACTATGCCGTCGGCTGGCAAAGCGCCGGCCAGACGCCGGAACCATGGCTTGGGCCGGACGTGCTGGACTTGACGCGCCAGCTTTACGAAGAGCGCGGCTATACGTCGTTCGTGTACGCGCCGGTCGGTTTTGTTGCCGACCATTTGGAAGTGCTGTATGACAACGACATTGAATGCAAACAGGTGACAGAAGAGATCGGCGCCCGTTATTATCGGCCGGAGATGCCCAACACGAATCCATTGTTTATTGATGCACTGGCGTCGGTTGTGTTAAAGCGGTGGGCGGAAGAAGGCGATCGACATGAATGAAGGGCAACGGACGGTCGTCATCATCGGCGGCGGCATTACCGGCTTGACGGCTGCTTACTACTTGCAAAAGACGATTCGAGAGCAACGCCTCCCACTTGCATGCAAACTTGTCGAGGCGACGCACCGGCTCGGGGGAAAAGTGCAGACAGTCGTCCGCGACAGTTTTGTCATTGAACGCGGTCCAGACTCGTTTTTGGCGCGGAAAACGAGCGCGTTTCGCCTTGTGAAGGAAGTCGGCCTTGAACATGAGATCGTTCATAACGCGACCGGAACATCGTACATTTTGGTCAACGGCAAACTCTATCCAATTCCGGGCGGAGCGGTGATGGGCATTCCGACGCGCATCGCCCCGTTTTTAACGACCGGACTGTTTTCCCCGGCCGGCAAGCTGCGGGCGGCGCTTGACTTTGTGCTGCCGCCGGTGAAAGTCGATGGTGATATGCCGCTTGGCCGCTTCTTCCGCCGCCGCCTCGGCGATGAGGTGGTGGACAATCTCATCGAACCGCTGCTTTCCGGCATTTACGCTGGCGACATTGATGAGATGAGCCTAATGGCGACGTTTCCACAGTTTTTTCAGCTTGAGCAAAAATACGGAAGCCTTGTCCGTGGAGCGAGACGAACGACGCCGAAAGAGCAAAAAGAGCGGAAAGGGGCGTTCCAGACGTTAAAAACGGGCTTGCAGTCGCTCGTTGATGAAGTGGAAAAACGGCTTGAGCCGGGCAGCGTCATCAAAGGGGTGCGCGTCGAGCGGATCGTTCGCACCGATTCGGCGTATCGGCTGCAACTGAGCATAGGAGAGGTGTGGGGGGCAGACGCCATCATCGTGACAACGCCGCATCATGTTGTGCCCGACATGTTCGCGGACTATCCGTTTTTCGCCCCGTTCCGTTCAGTGCCGCTGACATCGGTGGCGACGGTGGCGCTCGCATTCTCGGAGAAGGCGATCCGCCAAGACATTGACGGCACCGGGTTTGTCGTTTCGCGCCGCAGCGATTACACGATGACAGCGTGTACATGGACGCATAAAAAATGGCCGCACACCGCGCCGTCTGGCAAGGCGCTCTTGCGCTGCTACGTCGGGCGCCCGGGCGATGAGGAGATCGTCGACCAACCTGATGATGAGATCGTCCGCGTCGTATTGGATGATTTAAATAAAGTGATGAATATTGCCGGTCAACCGGAGTTCGCCGTCATCTCGCGCTGGAAGCGGGCCATGCCGCAATACACGGTCGGACACTGCGAGCGGCTGGCGTACATTAAGCGGCAGATGGCTGCCGCGCTGCCGGGTGTGTTTTTGGCTGGCAGCTCATACGAAGGGCTCGGATTGCCGGATTGCATTGACCAAGGCGAAAAAGCGGCCCGCGATGTGCTTGAGTATTTGCGGCCGGCAGCGGTCGAGCGGGCATCTAATATGTATAGCAACGTCCATTAACAGACAACTTTTAAACGGTCGAACGGTTCGCCGCTTCCGTTCGATGGTAGACGCTCGCCCGCCCGTTTTTTTCTTAATGAAAATACATACGCCTTGAACGGTCATGTTCATGCCTAGGGAAAAGGACAAAAATGACTCATGGATGTTTTTGGTGAAAATGCGAGTGACGGGTTTCCGTTTTCATGCGAATGGAGCGCAAAACATGTGCCTAGATGTTTTGTGCAAAAAAGGATGGGTGGCAGTTTTACGCCTTCAGATGGCGGGAAGCGATTGGCTTCCGATGCATAAGGCCATGCTCGTTTCAACCTTTACATCGAGGCTGATTTATGATATGATTAATACGGGTTGACCAAATTATTCATTTAGTCAGTTCGAAGGATGAGGAGTATGGCAAGCGACCGCAAACGGCAAATCATCGAAGCGGCGGCCCAATCGTTTGCTGCCTTTGGCTACAAGGCGACGACGATGGAGCAGATCGCCAAGCTCGCCAACGTCGGCAAGGGGACGATCTACACGTTTTTTAAAAGCAAAGAGGAACTGCTTGATGAAATCGTCTCCGGATTGATTATGGAAATCAAGGCGGAAGCGGAGCTGGCGATGAACTCGTCGCTGCCGTTTTCCGAAAACGTTCACCGCGCCTTGTACCGCATTTTGGAATTTCGCCAGCGCCATCAGCTGACAGCGAAGCTGCTTCAAGAAGTGCGCAATATCGGTACAGCGGCGGTGCAAGAAGTGCTTGCCAAACTGGACCGGGCAATGGTCGAGTTCATTCGGCAAAAAATTGATGCGGCGGTGGAAAAAGGGGAGATTCGTCCGTGCAATTCGGAAATTACGGCGTTTTTGATGCTCAAAACGTACATCGCCTTGATCGTCGATTGGGAAAAAGATCATGAACCGTTGACAAAAGAACAAATTGCTGAATTGTTTACGCTCTATTTTTTGCAAGGATTGTCGAGGTAGATGATCCTCTTTTTTTGTTGGAAATTGACCATACGGACAATTTGGTCATCTATACAAAGGAGGGAGCGCCATATGCTGCGAAAAGAGCTGCGGGCCATCGTGCTCCGCCCGAAAGTGTTTGTCCCGATCCTTGCTGTTCTGTTCATTCCTCTTCTGTACAGCGGGTCGTTTTTATGGGCGTTTTGGGATCCGTATGGGCATTTGGACCGCCTGCCGGTCGCTGTCGTCAATGAAGACCAAGGTGCTAAGCTTGACGGCGAACCGATGCATCTTGGCGACGATGTTGTCAAGCGGCTGAAAGAAAAACATTCATTTGCTTGGCATTTCGTCAGACGAAAACAAGCTCTTCAAGGATTGAAAAACGGAGAGTATTACATGGCCATCATCATCCCCGATGATTTTTCCGCCAATGCGACGACGGTGCAAAATGAAGCGCCGAAGCCGCTTCGCCTCATGTATATTCCAAACGAAGGGGCGAACTATCTTGTCGGAAAAATTGGTGATTCAGCCGTCATGGCCATCAAAGAGGAGATTGCGAAAAATGTCACCAAGGCCTATGCGGAAACGATGTTGTCGAAGATGAAAGAGGCGGGAAAAGGATTGGAAAAAGCAAGCAAAGGAGCTTCCCGGCTTCGTGATGGAGTCCAATCGGCCGAACAGGGCAGCCGCAAGCTAGTCGAGGGGATGGATGTTGCCGAACAAGGCAGCGCCCGCTTGGCCGCCGGAGCGGAAAAAGCCGAGGACGGTGCCGCTCAATTATCTGGCTACTTAGCTGAACTCGCCGAGAAATCAGTAGTGTTTGAAAACGGACTGCAATCCGTAAGCGACGGGGCAACGCAAGTGCAAACCGGCGCGGCCGCATTGCGAGACGGCCTCGGGAAGCTTGCTGACGGAAGCCGCCGCTTGGCTGATGGGGAACAACAAGCGCAAACCGGCGCCGCTGCGCTGGCGACGGGTCTCCATGAATCGCTAAATGGTATGAAAACATTGCAATCCCGTCTTCCCGTTCTAACCGACGGAGCAAACATGGTGAATGAAGGAGCTGGGCAATTGGCGCAAGGGATGGCAGTGTGGAAACAAAAAGCGGGAGAGGCTGCGGCCGGTGCGGATAGAGTGAGCGAAGGATTGCAGCAATACGCCGCAGGATTGCAGGAGTTGGCTGAAAAAGCGAGCGACCCAGAGCAAAAAGCAGCGCTACAAGCATTGGCGCAACAGCTAGAGCCGCTTGTCGAAGGAAGCCAAGCCGTGGCGGCCGGCGTCGGGGAACTGGCCGAGAAAGCCGGACAGCTTCAAAGCGGTGCCGCTCGTCTGGCTGATGGCGCATCATCGCTCGCGAGCGGGCAGCAAGCCGTGCAGGAGGGGATCGAGAAGATCGCCAACGGACAGCAGCAACTTGCGGCCGGGGCTGATCGATTGGCTGGTGCCCAGCAAAAATTAACGGACGGGGCAAACGAGCTGGCTGGGCAGCTCGAGCGGGCTTATCGCGGGGCGCAGACGCTTGCGGAAGGAAGCGGCCGATTGGCTGAAGGAGTGCATGAGCTCGCTCTTGGTTCAGGCAAGCTCGTTTCTGGAACGCGCGAATTGGCCAATGGGGCGGGCGAACTGTCAGATGGCGTCGGTGCCGTGGCGAAAGGCGCAGCGTCGCTTCATCAGGGGATGGGTCGCCTCGTTGGCGGCGGGCAGTCGTTATCGTCCGGGTTGGAACAGTTGGTGCGAGGATCGGCGAAGCTGGCGAATCGGTTGGATGAAGGATCGAAAGAGGCGGCTGGCGTTCGGGCGAACGAACGTGTTTATGAGATGATCGCCGATCCGGTGAAAAACGACAAAGAGCCGCTCCATCATGTGCCCAACTATGGAACCGGTTTTGCTCCGTATTTTTTGTCGCTTGGGTTATTTGTCGGCGCCTTGATGCTCACCATCGTCTTTCCGCTGCGTGAGCCGGTCGAGCGACCATCGTCAGGCGTCGCCTGGTTTTTCGGCAAATGGGGAGTGCTCGTTTTGGCTGCGGCAGCGCAAACACTCCTGGCCGATGCATGGCTGTTGTATGGGCTTGATTTGCATGTAGAAAGCATCGGGCATTTTCTAGTGTTCACTTGGATCATCAGCATAACGTTTATGATGATTGTTCAATTCCTTGTCACCGTGTTTGACAACCCGGGCCGGTTTCTTGCCATTTTGCTATTGATTGCCCAGCTAGTTGGAAGCGCCGGCACGTATCCGATTGAGCTCGTTCCGGGTGCGTTGCAGTCGCTTCATCCGTGGCTGCCGATGACCCATGCGATCCGTGGGTTGCGGGCAGTCATTTCAAGCGGTGATTTCTTGGCCATGTGGAAGGAAACTGCGATATTGCTTGCGACAGCCGCGGTCTTTGCCTTGGCGACGCTCGCGTATTTTCTCCTTCGGTATCGCCGCTGTTATGCGGTATGGACGGAAACGGAAACAGCGGCTCAAACGTGATGGTTGAACCATGCCGTCTCGAAGGCGTCCTAAAAAGATTGGGACGCCTTTTTGCATTGGCCAATATCGGAATCAAACAATATATGGAAAAATAATGGGAAGAAAAACCATTTGCTGGGGCGGGGGATTGCTTTTTGCGGCTGGGCCGCCATTAGAACGTTGTGTGTGATGGCGTCCCTGAGATTGGCAAAAAAAATGCCTCTTAGCTGGAGGCAGTCAAGAGAAAAGGCAGGCTGCATTGGGGAACAGCCAAACGCCGGCGGGGCAGCCGACGTTGCGACACAAGGGATGCTTCCGCTCACCTATTGGCGGTAAGCGGCGCCAAGGCAATCAGAGCACGTATTGCCGTAGCATTCATGCTGCTCGTCAATCTCTTTGCCGCAGTGCAGACATTTTTTTGGCGGTAAGTTTCTGAAAAATTCCAACACTTTCACCAACATTCCGATCCCCTCCGTTGTCTTGGTAATTTCATTGTATTATAACACGGAATAAAATGTCAATAGGTGTTTTAAAACAAAAATCAACAAAGATGAAAAAATAGGCGCGGTTGTGTATGATGAAGACAAAACGAATGGAAGGAGAGAACCGAAAATGAAAGTGACGGTCATCGGCTATTGGGGAGGATTCCCTGCCGCCAATGAAGCGACATCGGCGTATTTGTTCGAGCATGACGGATTTTGCTTGCTCGTTGATTGCGGTAGCGGGGCGCTTGCCAAGCTGCAAAACTATACGGCTGTGGAAAACTTAGATGCGGTCATCATCTCCCATTACCATTACGACCATATCGCCGACATCGGCCCGCTCCAATACGCGCGTCTCATTCATAAAAATTTGGGAGCTGACCTTCCCGTCTTGCCGATTTACGGCCATGTGGAAGACGAGGCGGCGTTTTCCTGCTTGACGCACAGCGGCATTACGGAAGGAATTGCCTATGATCCGAATAGGACGCTGGCTGTTGGGCCGTTTTCGATCACATTTATGAAAACCGTCCATCCGGTGCCATGCTACGCGATGCGCATCACTGCCGGCGGCAAGACGGTTGTTTATACGGCCGATTCAAGCTATATACCGGAGTTTCTTCCGTTTGCCAAAGGAGCCGACTTGCTCATTTGCGAGTGCAACTTTTACGCTGGGCAAAACGCGGCGCCGGCTGGGCATATGACGAGCGAGGAGGCGGCGGCCGTTGCCGAGGGGGCTGGCGTCGGGGAGTTATGGCTGACGCATTTGCCGCACGTTGGCCGGCACGAGCAGCTGGTTGAGGAGGCTGGCCGGACGTTCCGCGGTGTCATCCGCCTCGCCCACACTGGCCTGACATGGGCGCAATAGGCCAAAAACAAGGGAGAACAGCAAAGGAAACGCTTTCCCTTGCCCTTTGCTGTTCTTTTTTTTATAATGAATATAGTTCGAATTTTTTTACTTATAAAATGAATGGTTATTCATTCATTTTGGGGGAGGAGCTCATATGAACATCACAACGCGATTGGCGCAAATTGCGAAACAGTTGCCGGACAAGGAAGCGTATGTATTCATGAAAGAGCGGCGCACGTATCAGCAATTGAATGCTGCGGTGTCACAGTTTGCCGATGGCTTGGCGCAGCTTGGCGTTCGCCGAGGCGACCATATCGCCTTGCTGCTTGGCAATTCGCCGCAGTTTGTCATCGGCTTGTACGGAGCGCTGCGGCTTGGGGCGACCGTCATTCCGATCAATCCGATTTACACGCCGGAGGAAATTGCCTACATTTTGCATAACGGCGACGTAAAGGCGGTGATCGGCCTGGACTTGCTCGTTCCGTTGTTTGCTGAGGCGAAGAAGCGGCTTCCGCTGTTCGAGCATGCGATCGTTTGTGAAACGCCGGAAGGGAAGGAAAAAGGCATTTCCTTGTCGGGAGGAATGAAATCGTTTGCAGAAGTGTTGGCGGACGGCAGCCCGGACTTTACCGGACCTGAACTGGGTGATGATGATGTCGCCGTCATTCTGTACACATCGGGGACGACTGGCAAGCCGAAAGGGGCGATGCTCACTCATAAAAACATATACAGCAATGCTCAAGATACGGCTGATTATTTAGGCATCAACGAAAACGATCGCGTCATCGCCGCGTTGCCGATGTTTCATGTTTTTTGTTTGACCGTGGCGCTCAATGCCCCGCTGATGAACGGCGGAACGGTGCTCATTATGCCAAAGTTCAGTCCGTCGAAGTTGTTCCAGCTGGCCCGCGAAGAAAAAGCGACAATTTTTGCCGGCGTGCCGACCATGTACAACTTCCTTTACCAGCATGAGGGAGGAAGCGCAGACGATTTGCGAACGCTCCGCCTCTGCATCTCAGGAGGCGCTTCGATGCCGGTCGCCTTGCTTGAAAACTTTGAGAGAAAGTTCAATGTCATCATCTCGGAAGGGTACGGGCTCTCGGAGGCGTCCCCCGTCACCTGCTTCAATCCGCTCGACCGGCCGCGCAAACCCGGTTCGATTGGAACGAGCATTAAGAATGTTGAAAATAAGGTCGTCAACGAATACGGAGAAGAAGTGCCTGTCGGCGAAGTCGGTGAGCTTGTCGTTCGCGGGCCGAACGTCATGAAAGGGTACTACAAAATGCCCGAAGAGACAGCGGCCGCCTTGCGCGACGGCTGGCTGCACACAGGCGATTTGGCGCGCATGGACGAGGACGGCTATTTCTATATCGTCGACCGAAAGAAAGAGATGATTATCGTCGGCGGCTACAACGTGTATCCGCGCGAAGTCGAAGAAGTGCTGTACAGCCATCCGGATGTCGTGGAAGCCGCGGTGATCGGCGTGCCGGACCCGGATTACGGAGAGGCGGTGCGGGCGTATGTCGTCGCGAAAAATCGGGAGCTGACGGAAGCAGAGCTCATTGCTTACTGCCGTGAGCGGTTGGCAAAATATAAAGTGCCGAGCGCGATTGACTTTTTGGACGATCTGCCGAAAAACGCGACAGGAAAAATTTTGCGAAGAGCGTTAAAAGAGCGGCTCGCGTCTTCCCACGCTTGATGGTGCTGAATTTTCAGCACCTTTCCTTTTTTTTGAATAGTATATTGAAAACAAGCAGAGAAATTTATATAATTTAACACATAAAAGTTTAAAAGGACTAAACTTCTCTACATAGGGGGATGGGATCATGGGTCAATCGATTCGGTGGCTCGCCGCAGTATGTGCGGCCAGTTTTTTGTTGCTTGGCGGCTGCAGCGGTGCGAAAGAGACGGGAAGCAGCCAGGGAAGCGGCGGGAAGAGCGAGAAAGAAAAGACGTACAAAATCGGCGTGACGCAAATTGTCGAGCATCCTTCGCTCGATGCGGCGCGCAAGGGATTCCAGCAGGCGTTAAAAGACAAAGGGCTGTCCGTTGAGTATGACGTGCAGATCGCCCAAGGCGACCAAAGCAACAACCAAACGATCGCCAATAATTTTGTTTCCGACGGCGTCGACTTGATTTTTGCCAACTCAACGCCAAGCGCGCAGGCGGCGCTCAATGCGACGAAAGACATTCCGATCGTGTTCACCTCGGTGACCGACCCAGTCGGCGCCCAGCTTGTCCAATCGATGGAAAAACCGGGCGGCAATGTGACGGGAACGACCGATACGCACCCGGAGGCTATTCCGAAAACGGTGCAGTTTATTGACAAATATATCAAAGGCAACCGCGTCGGCATGGTATATAACGCCGGCGAACAAAACTCCGCCGCCCAAATCGAACAGGTGAAAAAGGCGATGCAAGGAACGGACTTGCAAATCGTTCCTGCATCCGTATCGACGTCGGCAGAGGTGAAGCAGGCGACCGAGTCGCTCGTCGGCAAAGTCGATTGTCTGTACATCATCACCGACAACACGGTCGTCTCGGCGCTCGAGTCGGTGATCCAGGTGGCGAATGAACACGACATTCCGCTTTTTGTCGGCGAATTGGATTCTGTCAAGCGCGGCGGTTTTGCGGCGTACGGGTTCGACTATTATGACATCGGCTACGAAGCCGGGGAAATGGCGGCGCAAATTTTGCAAAACGGCAAAAAGCCAGCCGATTTGCCGGTGCAATATCCACAAAAATTGAAGCTTGTCATCAACAAAAAAGCAGCGCAAGAAATGGGCATCAAGCTCAATCCGGAATGGGATTCCATTGCGGAATATATTGAATAAGCGGCCGTCCCTCCTTCGATGAAGGAGGGGGGCCAAAGAAGTAGGTAAAAGTGCGTTTTTGCACTCAACGTGTCAAATGCGCCTTCGGTGTGTTTCCGAAAAGGTAGGTGAAAAGTTGTGTGGACAGCGATGTTCAGTTCCGTCGAAGCCGGCTTGATTTACGCCGTGATGGCGCTCGGCGTCTATTTATCGTTTCGCATTTTGGATTTTCCCGATCTGACAGTTGACGGCAGCTTCGTCACCGGCGCGTCCGTCGCCGCCGTGCTGATTGTCAATGGAGCCAACCCGTTCGCCGCCTCAGCCGCGGCGCTTTTGGCCGGCTTTGCCGCCGGGGTGTTGACCGGGCTTTTGCATACGAAAGGGAAAATCAATCCACTGTTATCCGGCATTTTAATGATGATCGCTTTGTATTCGATTAATTTGCGCATTATGGGCAAATCGAACGTACCGCTCTTGCAGCAGGAAACGGTCATCACGAAAATCACCGCCGTCTGGCGGCAAGCCGGGTTGGATGCGGCGCTCAACCATCTTGTTTCCTTCACTGGCTTTGCGCCGCGGACATGGGCGGTGCTTGTGTCAATGGCGATTGTCGCGCTAATGGTCAAAGGGCTGTTGGATTGGCTGCTGAAAACAGAAGTGGGGATTGCCTTGCGGGCAACCGGGGACAACAAACTGATGGTGGCGAGCTTTTCCGCCAACACGGATTGGTTGATCGTGTTTGGCCTTGGGCTGTCGAACGCGCTCGTGGCGCTTTCCGGAGCGCTCGTCGCCCAGTATGGCGGATTCAGCGACGTGGGGATGGGAATTGGGATGATTGTGATTGGCCTGGCTTCGGTCATCATCGGGGAGGCGTTGTTTGGCGCCCGTTCGGTCGCACGCGCGACGTGGGCGGTGATCGGCGGCGCCATCGTCTATCGCCTCATTTTGGCGCTCGCGTTGCGCGTCGAGTTTTTGGAGACGGGCGATGTGAAATTGATTACCGCGCTCATTGTCATGCTGGCGCTCGTCGTGCCCAACACGCTGGCGGCACAAAAAGAACGGCAGCGAAAAAAGCGGAGGGCGCGGCAGTTGGAGAGGAGGGAAACCGTTGCTGGAGCTGAAACGAATTACAAAAGTGTTTAACGAAGGAACGGCTGACGAGAAAATCGCTTTGCGCGGCATTGATCTGACGCTTGCCCCCGGCGATTTCGTCACCGTCATCGGCAGCAACGGCGCCGGCAAGTCCACGCTCATGAACATCATTTCCGGACGGCTGTCTCCTGATACCGGCGAAGTGTGGATCAACGGCCGTAATGTAACCGCGCTCAAGGAGCATGCGCGCGCCCGCTGCATCGGCCGCGTCTTTCAAGACCCGATGGCCGGCACCGCCCCGCATATGACGATTGAGGAAAATTTGGCGCTCGCCTACAACCGGACAAAGCGGCGCACGTTAAGGCTTGGCGTCACGAAGCAAAAGCGCGAATGGTTTCGGGAGACGCTGCGAACGCTTCATTTAGGGCTTGAAGACCGGCTCGCCGTCAAAGTCGGGCTTCTTTCCGGCGGGGAGCGGCAGGCACTTTCGCTGTTGATGGCGACGTTTACAAAGCCGGATCTGCTTTTGCTCGATGAACATACCGCCGCCCTCGACCCGGCGCGCGCGGAGTTGGTCACGGAGTTGACGAAGCAAATTGTTGAGCAGCACCGCCTGACGACGCTCATGGTGACGCACAACATGGAGCAGGCGATTCGTCTTGGCAACCGGTTGATCATGATGGACGGCGGGCAAATCATTTTTGTGGCGGAAGGAACAGAAAAAGAGGAACTGACGGTCGAGCGGCTGCTTGAGGCATTCCAACGCATCCGCGGCAGCCAGTTCGCGAGCGACCGCGCCGTGCTCAGCTCATAAAACAAAACGAGGTGTCCCTTCTTGGCAAGGGGACACCTCTTCTGTTCGGTCGGCCGGTCAAATCGTTTTGGCTGCCGGTTGTGTCGCTTGTCGGTAAGCGGCTTGCAGCGCCTTCGTCACCACCCCCGGCTCGCCGTTTCGGATCACTGTTTCGTCGACTTGAATGATGGGGATAATCGCTGACGTCGTGCTCGTTAAAAACAGTTCATCCGCTTTGGCGAGGTCGTTGGGGGAAAACGCTTCTTCGACAAATGGAATGCTAAGCTCAGCGCAAAACTGCTTCACTTTCGTGCGGACGATGCCGTTTAAAATCCGCTCAGTGGCCGGATGAGTGTACACCGTTTCATTTTTGACAAGAAAAATGTTTGACGAACTGCCTTCGGTTACGACGCTGTCGCGATGGAAAATCGCTTCAAACGCCCCGCGCTCGACCGCTTCCTGTTTAGCCAATACGTTCGGCAGCAAGTTCAAGCTTTTGATATAGCAATATTCCCAGCGGACATCTTTTGTCAAAATCGCGCGCACACCGTGCGTCATTTCCTCGGTTTTCCGCGCCATCGGCTGGATGTAGGCGTACAAATTCGGGCGTTTTTCGGCTGGGAACGCATGGTTGCGCGGGAAGCTGCCGCGCGTCACTTGCAAATACAAAATCGCATCTTCCTGCACATCGTTGAGGCGGCGAAGCTCCTCAAGCCGTTCGATGAGCTCTTCGCAGCCAAACGGAACGGATAGGCGAATGGCGGCCGCTGAACGGTACAGCCGGTCAAGATGCTCGCGAAGCCAAACATATATCCCGTTATATAAGCGGACGACTTCATAGACGCCATCGCCAAATTGCAAGCCGCGCTCTTCCATCGGATATGTTACTTGTTCATACCGGACAATGCCGCGTTCGGTCAATACATACGGTTTGACTGACATGGACGTGCACTCCTTTTTTTGCCGCAAATCATTCAATATTATATCATAGAATGAAAGTGTTGACATATGTTCGGGTTGCGAAACGTCGGCGATTTTTGGACAATAGAGTTATCAGTCTAGTAAAAACGGGGGGATGAATGATGGAAACGACATGGGCAGCCGGCAAGATGGCGCCGTTCCGCCAAGGGGTGCAAGCGGGGGTGGCGATCGCCATCGGCTATATGCCGATCGCGCTGGCGTTTGGGCTGCTCGCCAAAACAACCGGACTGACGCTTGCCGAGACCGTGCTCATGAGCATTGTCGTCTTTGCCGGCGCCTCGCAATATATCGCGTTAAGTTTGCTTTCGGCGGGCACCGGAGTGTTTGAAATTGTGTTGACGACATTCATATTAAACATTCGCCATTTTTTAATGTCGGCGTCCCTTAATGAAAAGGCTGAGCCGGACGCGCTTTGGAAAAAAGCGCTGTACGCCTTTGGCATTACCGATGAGACGTTTTCGGTGGCGGCGATGAAAGAAGGAATGATCAACGCCTCATATATGTTTGGGCTCATTGCCATGGCGTATGGCAGCTGGGTCGTCAACTCGGGCATTGGTTATGCGGCTGGGGCCGGTTTGCCGGAAAGTTTGCAAGAAAGTATGTCCATTGCCTTGTATGCCATGTTTATCGGCCTGCTCGTTCCAGCCTTGAAAAAGCAGCGGAAAATCGTCTGGCTGGCGGGGCTGTCGGCTTTATTCAACTCGATCGGCACATTTGCTCTTCACTTGTCGAAAGGCTGGTCGATCGTTTTGGCTACATTGTTGTCGGCCATCATCGTTCAATGGCTGACGAAGGAAGGGGGAAACGGCGGTGAATAGCACGATCGTATGGATGATCATCGGCATGGGGGTCGTGACGTATTTGCCGCGCCTGTTGCCGTTTGTGCTGCTCGGCCGCGTCGAGCTGCCGCCGTTTTGGCAAGGAGTGCTGAAAAATGTGCCGTATGCGGTGCTTGGGGCGCTCATTATTCCTGACGTTTTTTTCATCCAAGATGATCTTTGGTTCGGTGTCATCGGTTTTGCGGCGGCCGTCATCACAGCTTGGCTTGGGGCGAACGTCATGATCGTCGTGCTTGCGGCGGTTGCGGCGCTCAGCCTGTATTCGTTGTTTGTTTAAAAAGGGAAGCGGACATCGCTTCCTCTTTTCCTTTTGCGACAGCTATGCAAACTTATGGCAATTCCTCCATAATCGCCTCATATACCTCATCGACATGAAATCGAGATGTCCCCATGCCGATTTGTTTGGCGACACGCCCGTTGCGGCCAAGCAAGTAGGCGAACGTCGTGTGTACGATCATGCCGTTGCCCGGGTCGCGGTATTGAAAGTGGAAGGCATCCGCTACTTTTTTCGTGTCCGCTTCACTGCCGCGCAAAAACACCCACCCTTGCCCGTCGCTGGTGATTCCAAACGTACGGGCATATGTTTGCAGCTTTTCATTCGTATCGCGCGCTGGGTCGATCGTGATCGTGATGAATTCCACCTTGTTCCCAAATACCCCGGCTTTTTTCAGACGATCGCGCAGTTTTGCCATTTGCGCTGTCGTGTTCGGACAAACATCCGGACAGTTTGTGTAAATAAACTCGACAAGCCGCACTTTCGGCGGAAGGTCGCCAAACTCGTATGATTTTCCCCATGCAGTTTCCATCGTCACGTCATTTGGAAGCCGCATCGTCGATGGCTGGTAGACAGCAAAGTACAGGATGCCGACGCTGATGCCGATGATGACAAGAAGGGCAGCTAACGTATACCATTTTTTCACCATTCATCACTCCTTAATATGATCATATCAAAAAGATTAACGAAAAAATCGCGATGTTTATGAACAATATACGACCATTTTCCTAATTGAAAAAAGTTTCAAAAAAAGGCTTGCACTTTTGTTTTTCTGTTATATAATAAAATCGTAAATAAAAACAATGTAGTATAACAATAGAGAGATGGGGGAAGGAAAAATGGCGTCATTTGCTGAACGTGTCCGGCAATTAGAAGAAAGTTGGAAAAATGAGGAGCGCTGGAAAGGGATCGTCCGTCCGTACAGCGCTGAGGATGTCATTAAACTGCGCGGCTCGCTGGATATCGAGTATACGCTCGCTCGGCGCGGAGCGGAAAAACTGTGGAAGCTGCTTCATACCGAGGATTATGTCGCGGCTCTTGGCGCGCTGACCGGAAATCAAGCGGTCCAGCAAGTGAAAGCGGGCTTGAAGGCGATTTATTTAAGCGGCTGGCAAGTGGCGGCCGATGCCAACCTCGCTGGACAGATGTATCCGGACCAAAGTCTGTATCCGTCCAACAGCGTTCCGCATGTCGTCAAGCGAATCAATCAAGCGTTGCAGCGCGCGGATCAAATTCAATACTTAGAAGGCAGCGGGGACGTGGACTACTTTGTGCCAATCGTCGCTGACGCTGAGGCGGGGTTCGGCGGCCAACTGAACGTCTTTGAACTCATGAAGGCAATGATTGAAGCCGGAGCGGCTGGCGTCCATTTTGAAGACCAGCTGTCATCGGAGAAAAAATGCGGCCATTTAGGTGGCAAAGTGCTTTTGCCGACGCAGACGGCGATTCGCAACTTGATTGCGGCGCGGTTGGCCGCCGATGTCATGGGGGTTCCGACGGTGCTCATCGCCCGCACCGACGCGAACGCGGCTGACTTGATCACAAGCGACATCGACCCGCGCGATCAGGAGTTTATTACCGGCGAGAGGACACCGGAGGGCTTCTATCGCACAAGAGCCGGTTTGGAACAAGCGATCGCCCGCGGGCTTGCCTATGCGCCGTATGCCGACCTCATTTGGTGCGAGACGAGCGAGCCGAATTTGGATGAGGCGCGCCGGTTTGCCGAAGCCATTCATGAAAAATTCCCAGGCAAGCTGCTGGCGTACAACTGCTCGCCGTCGTTCAACTGGAAGAAAAAATTGGACGACGAAACGATCGCCAAATTCCAGCAAGAGCTCGGCAAAATGGGATACAAATTTCAATTTGTCACTTTGGCTGGCTTCCATGCGCTCAACTACAGCATGTTCGAGCTGGCGCGCGGCTACAAAGAACGCGGCATGGCGGCGTACGCTGAGCTGCAGCAAGCGGAATTTGCCGCCGAGAAGTACGGATACACGGCGACGCGCCATCAGCGCGAAGTCGGCACGGGCTATTTCGACGAAGTCGCCCAAGTGATCTCCGGCGGCCAATCGTCAACAGTCGCCTTGAAAGGATCGACAGAAGAGGAGCAGTTTACAGCCATCTAATGCCGATCATCAACAAAGGGACGTCCGGCTTGGCCGGGCGTTTTTTTTGTTTGAGACGAAGAGCCACCTTGCTTCCATCGCATAATAAGGAAAAAAATGAGGCATCCTATGCAGTACAAGGAGGCGATGTGATGGAAAAGAAGCAAGGCGGCCTGCCGGAGTTGATGCCTGCTGAGTTTCGCGTCAGCACGGATCTTCATTTTGAGCAATGGTCGATGAATGAAGAGACGTATGCTGGCGACTCCGTCGGCGAACATACCGCCTTGGAACAGGCAAATGAATATTTGGCTGCCAAAGAGATCGGTCAAACATTTGAAAACTCCTGACATCCCCCATGACATTCGTCATGGGTTTTTTCGTTAACTTTTTTCAAAATATAGAAAAATATGACTCTTGATGGTATGATAGGAGTAGTGATTCAGTTGATCATGGGAGGAGATGAACGGATGAAAGTCAATGAATTCATTGTGCTGGAACATTTCGTCGTAAGCCGTTATACGATGGCGGTTCTCCCGTACTTTGTCAACAGCGATGTATACGCGAAAGTCATTGAAGAGGACGGCGAATATATCATCAAACAAACGCCGATTGACATTATTAAACATAGTTGCGATTACTACGGAAGCAGCTTTCAAGGGAGAAAAGAAGGGACAAAAGCCGTCATCGGCATCACCCATAAAGCGCCGATTGCCATCGAACCAGCCAATGAAATTTACGTATTTCCAACCGCCTCTCCACGCGATTCCCGCTGCGTTTGGCTTTCGCACATCCATGTCTGCCAGTATGAGCCTGCCAAATATGAGCGGACCGTTGTTTATTTCCGCAACGGAAAAAGCGTACTCCTCGACGTTTCCTACAAATCGTTTATCAATCAATTGTACAAAACGGCGCAACTCCGGACGAAACTGTCCGAACGGATGGAAGCGAGAGAGCGCAAACTCCAATACATATTTCGCATGCAGCAAGAAAAACAGAGTTAGCTGGACAAATTGATAAAAATGGTTTTTCCGAAAGATGAGTTCAAATTAAGCGTCTGGACGTGTAAAATAAAAAATATAAACGGCATTTGAATGGGGAATAGACATGGATATGGAAACAATCAAACAATGGTTCACGCTCGACAGCATCCTTTCCCTGCTCGAACAATACCGCTCTTTCGGCGTGCTTCCCGGCATCGCAGCGACGTTGCTTGAGTCGTTTTTTCCAATTTTGCCCATGTTCGTCTTCGTGATGGCGAACGCAGCGGCGTTTGGACTATGGAAAGGGTTTCTTATCTCTTGGCTAGGTGCTTCACTTGGCTCGCTCATCGTGTTTTGGCTGACGCGGAAGGTGGGACAAAAGCGATTTTTTCATTTTGTCCGCCGCCATCCCAAAGTGCGGCAGTTTATGCATTGGATTGAGCGACATGGATTTGGTCCGCTGTTTTTATTGTATTGCTTTCCGTTCACCCCGTCGGCGCTCGTCAATATTGTTGCCGGACTGTCGCGCATCAGCCGCCAGCAGTTTATATTGGCGGTGCTGCTAGGAAAGATGATCATGGTGTTTACAATCAGTTTTATCGGCTATGACTTGAAGGCGCTCATCCGTCAGCCGCTGCGCACAGCGATGATCGCCGCAGTCGTTCTGTTGCTTTGGTACGCCGGAAAACGGGTGGAAGCGCGATTTTCGTTGACGGAAGAACAAGGCGGCGAGGAGGGCGGGGAGTGACCAAGCAAAAAGAAAAACGAGGCCGCCGATGGCCATGGTTTGTTGCCGTTTGCGTTGTTGCTACGCTTCGGTTGTTCGTGTTCAGCAATTACGTGGTGGAAGGAAAATCGATGATGCCGACGCTAGAGAGCGGCAATTTGTTGATCGTCAATAAGCTTTCCTATGACATCGGGCCTATTCGCCGGTTCGATATTATCGTTTTTCACGCCAACAAAAACGAAGATTACGTCAAGCGGGTTATCGGCCTGCCTGGCGATCGGATCGCGTACAAAAATGACATCTTGTATATCAACGGAAAAAAAGTTGACGAACCGTATTTGCGCCCGTATAAGCAAAAGCTGCTTGACGGCAGGCTGACCGGGGATTTTACGCTTGAGGAGGTGACCGGGAAAACACGGGTGCCTCCCGGCTGCATTTTCGTTCTTGGCGACAACCGGCTTAGCAGCTGGGACAGCCGCCATTTTGGGTTTGTCAAAATCAACAAAATTGTCGGCAAGGTGGACTTTCGCTACTGGCCGTTTAAACAGTTCGCCTTTCAGTTTTAACCTTCATCTCGAAAGAAGTCTTCCGCTTCTATAACGAAGTGAAGCTTCGGAGACCAATAAATGGATCCTTCGAAGCGAGGTTGTTCAGTCGTCCGACAGTCGCTGACATGTCGGCTGGCTTCACAAAAAGAAACAAACGTTAACGTTTCAGATTGCCTCCATATAACCCGCAGCCGGAAGGGCGTTTTTTTCTTCCTAAAAGCGAACGTATGTGCTAAAATAAAACAAATAAAGGAAACGAATGGTGGTGGATACAATGTCGCTGCGGTTTTTGCTCGGGCGGTCGGGAAGCGGGAAAACGGCTGTCTGCCTTGCAGAAATTCGCCGCCAGCTGCAAGAGGATCCAAAAGGAAGGGCGATCGTCTATCTCGTTCCGGAGCAAATGACATTTCAATGCGAATACGCGTTGATACATACCGAGGGAGTGGGCGGGATGATTCGCGCCCAAGTGTTCAGCTTCACCCGCCTCGCTTGGCGCGTACTGCAGGAAACAGGCGGCATGACCCGGTACCACATTCATGATGTTGGCGTGCAGATGATGATCCGCAAAATTATTGAGCAGCGCAAACAAGAGCTGAAACTGTTTGGCCGCGCGGCGGACAAACATGGTTTTATCGAGCAGCTCAACGAAATGATCGCCGAATGCAAACGGTATTGCCTGACGCCGGGCGAACTCCGCCGACATGCCGAGGCGTTCGAGGATGGGCCAAACCAGTCGGGCCGCCGCTTGCTCGCTGACAAGTTGAGCGATGTCGCGCTCGTGTATGAGGAACTTGAGCGGAGTCTTATCGGCCACTATCTTGATTCGGAAGATTATTTGCGCTTGCTCGCTGAGCATATTCCGCGCTCAAGTTATTTGAGGGATGCCGATATTTACATCGACGGCTTTCATCATTTTGCGCCGCAAGAATATATGATCATCGAACAGCTTCTTCGCCATTGCCGGCGCGTCACCGTTTGTTTGACGATCGACCGTCCGTATGACGACGGAATGCCGGACGAACTTCATCTCTTTTATTTGCCGGCGCAAACGTACCGCCAGCTGAGGGAGTTGGCGCTAAGCAATGAGATTGCGATCGAAGAGCCGATCGTGCTTTCGGCCAACCTCCGCCATGAAGACAGGGCGCTCGTTCATCTTGAGGCGCAATTTCACCGCCGCCCGTTGCTTCCATATGGTGCAAAGACCGATGCCGTCCATCTTTATGAGGCGTCCAATCGCCGAGCGGAAATCGAGGCGGTCGCACGCGAAATCATCCGCCTTGTCCGCGATGAAGGGGCGCGCTATCGCGACATTGCGCTGATCATCCGCCAGACGGAGGCGTACCGCGAACTGGTGAAAACGGTGTTTTTTGATTTTGGGATCCCGTATTTTATGGATGAAAAAGAACCGATGCACCACCACCCGCTCATTGAACTCGTGCGCGCTGCCTTAGAGACGGTCGTGACGCGCTGGCGATATGAAGCGGTGTTTCGGGCGGTGAAAACGGATTTGCTTTTTCCGGCCGACGGAGACTTGGTCATGTGGCGCGAGGCGGCCGACAAGCTCGAAAACTATGTGCTTGCTTACGGAATCAAAGGAGATAAGTGGACAAACAATGAGCGCTGGACGTATCGGCGCTATCAGGCGCTTGACGGTTTGAACGTACCACAGACGGACGAAGAGCGGCAGTTTGAGGACAAGCTCAATCAATGGCGTGAGGCGTTGGCCGCTCCGCTTCGCCGATTGGAGCGCCGTCTGCGCCGGGCGGAGGACGGACGCGGGTTTTGTATGGCATTATATCTGTTTTTGGAAGAATTGCAGATTCCAAAAAAACTAGAGAAAATGAGCGCGCAAGCGGAAGCGGACGGCCGCCTCGTTGAAGCGCGCCAGCATGAACAGGCGTGGAACGCCGTCGTCGATTTGCTTGACCAATATGTAGAAATGCTCGGGACAGAATCACTGCCGCTCGCTGAGTTTGTCAAGATTATCGAAGCTGGGCTCGATCGGTTGGAGTTCTCCCTTGTGCCGCCGGCAATGGACCAGGTGATCGTCGCTCAGCTTGATCGCTCTCGTTTGATTGACATCAAGTATGCGTTCGTCATCGGCGCCAACGATGGCGTTATTCCAGCGAAAGTGAAGGAAGACGGGCTGATGGCGGAAGTGGAGCGCGAGCAGCTGCGTGAGTTGGGGGTGGCGCTCGCCCCAGGGGGGCGGGAGCAGCTGTTTTATGACCCGTTTTTTGTCTACTTGGCACTTGTTTGTCCGAGCCAGCGGCTGTATGTTACATATCCGCTTGCTGATGGGGAAGGGAAAGCGTTGATGCCGTCGCTGCTCATCAAGCAGCTTACGGAACTGTTTCCGCATGCGCCGGTGCATCTGTGCGGCAACGACCCGTTCGACGCCCCGGCAGAAAAAGCAGAGGCGTTCGTGACTGCGCCGCGGGCGACGCAAACGTATTTGATCAGCCAGCTCCGAGCATGGAAGCGCAACTACGGCATCGATCCGCTTTGGTGGGATGTGTATAACACGTTCATCGGCCATCGGGACTGGAAGGAGCAGGTGCGGCATGCCGTCTCCGCGCTCTTTTATACAAACGGAGCGACGCCGCTCAAAAAACAGTGGAGCCAGCGGCTGTATGGCAAAAAAATTCAGGCGAGCGTCTCGCGCATGGAGCAGTTTCAAAAATGCCCGTACGCCCATTTCGCATCGCACGGGCTGCGGTTGAAAGAACGCAACGTTTTCCGACTTGAGGCGCCGGATGTTGGGCAATTGTTCCATGCCGCCATCAAGCAAATCGCCGACCGGCTGCGCGAACAGCATCTTGATTGGCGCGAACTGTCAAGACCAGACTGTGAACGGCTGTCGGCCGAAGCGGTCGAGCGAATCGCCCCGCTCATCCAGCAGCAAGTGCTCTCAAGCTCTCATCGCTATGAATATATGAAACGAAAATTGAAACATGTCGTTGCCCGTACAACCCATGTGTTAAGTGAGCATGCGCGGGCGAGCGGTTTCGTTCCGATCGGACTTGAGCTGTCATTCGGCCCCAATGGCGACCTGCCGCCGCTTCGGTTTCGACTGCCCGACGGAACAGTGATGGAGCTTGTTGGGCGGATCGACCGCGTCGATAAAGCGGAAAGCAGCCAAGGAGTGCTTCTTCGCATCATCGATTACAAATCGAGCGCGAAAACGCTCGATTTGACGGAAGTATATTACGGCCTGGCGCTGCAAATGCTCACCTATCTGGACATCGTGCTGACGTATGCCGAACAGCTTGTCGGGCAGCCAGCTTTGCCAGCCGGGGTGCTTTATTTTCACATCCACAATCCGATCGTTCAAGCGAAGCAATGGGTGGATGATGAGGTCGAAATGGCGAAAAAGCTGCTGGAACCGTTTCGGATGCGCGGACTGTTGCTCGCTGATGTCGAGGCGATCCGGCTGATGGACAGCCGAACGGAAGACGGACAATGGTCGCTGATTGTGCCTGCTCAGCTTACGAAAAGCGGGTCGATCCATTCTCGTTCATCGGTGGCGAGTCCATCCGACTTTGCCGCGCTTCGCGAGCATGTCCGCCGTTTGTTCATCGACATCGGCGGGCAAATCGCCGACGGCGTTGTGTCGATCGCCCCGTACAAGTTGAAAGATAAAACAGCGTGTGAGTTTTGCGTCTTCAAACCGGTCTGCCAATTTGATGAGGCACTCTCCGGCAACGAATACCGGAAGCTTGCCCCGCAGACGAAGGAAGCGGTCATCGAAAAACTAGCGGAAGGGAAGGAAGAATAATGAACGCCACGATTCGTCCGAAGCCGGCTGGGAGCCGATGGACGGATGAACAATGGAAGGCGATCGCCGCCGGCGGCCGGGACATTCTCGTCGCCGCGGCGGCCGGATCCGGGAAAACGGCCGTTCTCGTCGAACGGATCATCCAAAAAGTGACGGCGGAAGAAGGAGCGGTCGATATCGACCGGCTGCTTGTCGTTACCTTTACCAATGTGGCAGCCGCAGAGATGAAAGCAAGAATCAGCGAGGCGCTCGAGCGGGAATTGGCCAAGCGTCCGCATTCGCTCCATTTGCGGCGTCAACTCAGCCTGCTTCCCCGTGCCGCGATCTCGACGCTCCATTCCTTTTGCTTGGATGTCATTCGCAAATATTACTATTTGCTTGATTTGGAACCATCGTTTCGCATCGCGGATGAAACGGAAATCGAGCTGTTGAAAGAGGATGTCCTTGAAGAGCTGCTCGAGGAGGAATACGGAAAGCCGGACAACGAGCGGTTTTTCGCTGTCGTGGATGCCTATACGGGCGACCGGAGCGATGCGGAGCTGCAGGAGATGATTGTCTCCCTTTATGAATTTTCCCGCTCCCATCCGGAACCAGATGAATGGTTGGCCGGTTTGACCTCGATGTATGATGTCGACGAACGAACAGATATAAAGACGCTGCCAGCAGCCCGCTATATCGCGCAACATGCCGCGATGGAGCTAGCGGCGGCCAAACGGCTGATCCGAAGGGCGCTTGAGCTCGCCGAAGAACCGAGCGGGCCGCGGCCGTATGCCGAGCGGCTGCGCGAAGATCTGGAGATGATCGCCAAGTTAGAGGCGCAACTTTCCGGGCCGTGGGCTGAGCTGCATCGAGCGCTAAAGGCGCTGTCGTTTGGGCGGCTGCCGGCTTGCCGCGGCAAGGATTATGACGGGCGGCTGATCGATGAAACAAAGTCGCTGCGCGATCAGGCGAAAAAGAAAATGGAAGCGCTGCGCGACAATGTGTTTTCGCTCGATCCATCCGTTTGGCTCCGCCATATGCGGGAAATGAAGCCGATCGTTGAAACGATCGCTGCCCTCGTCCGCCGTTTTGCCGTCATGTTCCAAGCGGCGAAACGGGAAAAAGGCATCGTTGATTTTTCCGACTTGGAACATTATTGTTTGCATATTTTGCGGCGGCGCGATCCAGAAACGGGCGAATGGCAGCCTTCCTCCGCCGCCTTGGAATACCAGGCGCAGTTTGATGAAGTGCTTGTTGACGAGTATCAAGATACGAACCTCGTTCAAGAAGCGATTTTGCAACTGGTGAAAAAAGGGAGCGAACGAACAGGCAATTTGTTTATGGTCGGCGACGTGAAACAGTCGATTTACCGATTCCGCCTTGCCGAGCCGATGCTGTTTTTGGACAAATACAAACGATTCACCGCCGACGGGGAAGAAGGGGGGATGAAAATCGATCTCGCGAGCAACTTCCGCAGCCGCCGCGAAGTGCTTGACGGGACGAATTTTCTGTTTGCGCAACTCATGGGGGAAACCGTCGGCGAAATGGTTTACGACGAAGCGGCGCAGTTGAAATACGGCGCCGATTACCCGGAAAGGGAGGATGCGGCGCCGGAAGTCATGATCATCAATCGGCAGCGTGCGGCGGAAGAGGACGAAGAGGAAGCATCGGAATGGGAAGCGGCGGAACTCGAGGCGCGGCTGATGGCGAAAAAAATCAAAGAGATTGTTTCCACTCCGTTTTATGTATACGATCGTTCGAGCGGGCAGCCGCGGCGCGCCATGTACCGTGACATCGTCATCCTTGTCCGCTCGATGACGCATGCGCCGCAGATGATCGAGCAGCTGCAGGCGCAAGGCATCCCGGCGGCCGCGGATTTATCGTCCGGCTACTTTCAGGCGACGGAAATTTCCGTCATGCTCTCGCTGTTAAAAGTAATCGACAACCCGCACCAAGACATTCCGCTCGCCGCGGTGCTCCGGTCGCCGCTCTTTCGCTTTGACGAGAACGAACTCGCCATGATTCGCCTTGCCGATCCAAAAGGCACGTTTTATGAAGCGCTCTGTTCATTTCGGCAAAAGCCGGCGGAAACGGAAGAAGAGGCCAACACCCAAAGGAAAGCGGCGGCTTTCTTAGAGCGGCTCGAGGGCTGGCGTACGATGGCGCGCCGCCGCTCATTAGCTGATCTCATTTGGAAGCTGTACCGCGATACGCAATTTTACGATTTTGTCGGCGCACTGCCGGGCGGCAGGCAGCGGCAGGCGAATTTGCGCGCTTTGTATGACCGCGCGCGGCAGTACGAGTCGACGTCGTTTCGCGGCTTGTTTCGCTTTCTTCGCTTCATCGAGCGGCTGCAAGAGCGCGGGGACGATTTAGGGGCGGCCCGGCCGCTCAGCGAGCAGGAAGACGTCGTGCGCATCATGACGATTCACAGCAGCAAAGGATTGGAATTTCCGATCGTATTTCTCGCCGGGCTTGCGCGTTCGTTTCATACGCGCGATTTGCATCACCCATATTTGCTTGATAAAGAGCTGGGCTTTGCCGCCCGCTTTGTCCACCCGCGGCTGCGCATCAGTTATCCGACGCTGCCGCTGTTGGCCATCCAAACGAAAAAGCGGCTTGAACTGCTCGCTGAGGAGATGCGCATTTTGTATGTCGCGCTCACAAGGGCAAAAGAGAAGCTGTATTTGTTGGCGTCGGTCAACGATGCGGCCAAGGAGATTGAAAAATGGAAAAGCGCTGCTTCGGAACGCGGCTGGCTTCTCCCCGACGATGTGCGGGCTTCGGCCCGCTCCTACTTGGATTGGATCGGCCGGGCGCTCATCCGTCATCGTGATGGGGGGACGCTTGCGGGAACGAAGGCGCCTGAAGAGGTCGCCTCCCACCCGTCTGTATGGCGCATCGCCATCGTGCCGGCCGCCGATTTGCGCGGCGAAGAGGCTGCGAGGGAGGAGATGGATGGCGGCGTGCTTCTTGCCCTCGAACAAGGGCGATCCGTTCCCGTAGAAGGAGGGTGGCAGAAGGAGGTCAAACGCCGCTTGTTGTGGCGGTATTCGCATGAGAAAGAAACGGCCGTGCGCGCCAAGCAATCGGTGTCAGAACTCAAAGAACATCGTGCGCTCTTTGGTGAGCAAGCGGACGAATGGCGGCCGCACCAAGGGCCGGCCCCGGTGTTTTCCCGGCCGCGCTTCATGCAGGAGAAAACGTTGACGCCGGCTGAAAAAGGGATGGCGCTCCATATCGTCATGCGCCATCTCGATTTGCAAGCGCCGCTTGATGAATCGTCGATCCGCAGTCAAATCGCCCGCCTTGTTGAAAAAGAGCTGCTGTCGGCAGAACAAGCCGAAGCGGTCGACATAGCGGCGATCGCTGCCTTTTTCACTGCAGATCTTGGCCGCCGCCTTTGCGCCGCCCGCGAAGTGCACCGTGAAGTGCCGTTCAGCTTGGGGCTTCCGGCAGATGAACTGTACGGCGGCGAAGGAATGGAGAAGGGCCGGCGCGTCCTTGTGCAAGGGGTGATCGATTGCGTGTTTGCCGACGAGCGCGGCTATGTGATGATCGACTATAAAACCGATGAAGTAACCCGCCGTTTTGCCGGACAAAAGGAAGAAGCGGCCCGTTTTCTGCTCAGCCGCTACGGAACGCAAATGCGCTTGTATCGGCGGGCCATCGAGCAAATTTGGCGCGCGACGGTGGCGGAATGCTATTTGTATTCGTTTGACGGCGGATTTGTTGTAGCTGTTGAGTGATGCAAGGGGGAGAGAGAATGCGCATTTTGCATACCGCGGATTGGCATTTCGGGCGAACGCTCGAGGGGCGGAGTCGGATGGCTGAGCAAGAGGCGTTTGTTGATGAGCTTGTGGAGATTGTCAAGAAAGAACAAATCGACATCATCCTTGTGGCCGGCGATGTATTCGACTCCGTCAATCCGCCGGCCGCTGCGGAACAACTGTTTTATGAAAGCCTCGCCCGCCTGTCCGACAAAGGACGCCGCCCGGTGGCGGTCATCAGCGGCAACCACGACCACCCCGACCGGATCAGCGCCGCCCGGACGTTGATGTGTGCGCACAACATTTTTCTTTTCGGCCGCCCGCAAGCGGCTGTTTGCCGGATTGACGTCCCGTCATGCGGGGAAACGATGATGCTTGCTCCATTGGCCTATCCGTCCGAATCGCGCCTTGCTGAGCTGTTGTCATCCGACTGTAAGGAGACGACGATGCGCGATCGGTACGATGACCGCATCCGCGCTTTGTTAGCGGCGATGGCAGCCTCGTTCACAGCGGAGACGGTCAATGTCGCGATGAGCCATCTTTACGTCGCCGGCGGACGTACGTCCGATTCCGAGCGGCCGATTGAAGTCGGCGGCGCTTATACGGTGGCGGCTGAGAGCTTGCCGAAAGCCGCGCAATATGTGGCGCTTGGCCATCTGCACCGGCCGCAGGATGTCAAGCGGGCCAAGACGGCGGCGCGCTATTCTGGCTCGCCTTTGGCGTACAGCTTTTCCGAAGCCGGTCAAGCCAAATCGGTCACGGTCGTTGACGTGCATCCAGGCGGCGCGGCCAAGGTGGCGGAGATACCGCTCGCTGCCGGCAAACCGCTCATCCGTTGGAAGGCGACAGAGGGGCTCGCTCAAGTATACCGTTGGTGTGAGGAAGGAAGAGACCGATCAAGCTGGATCGATTTGGAGATCCATGTGACCGAGTCGTTGACAATGGAAGAAATTGATCGGCTGCGCAAGCTCCATCCCGGATTTGTCCACATTCGCCCGGTGCTTCCCAATCGGCCGGAAGAGATGATGGAAATGAGCCGCGAGCCGCTTTCACTTGAAGAAATGTTTCATCGCTTTTACGAACGGCAGACTGGGGGACAAACGCCAGATGAAGAGCTCGTCCGCCTCTTTTTGGAGCTGGCGGCGGAAGAAGAGAAGGAAGGAGAGGGAGAATGAAACCGATCTCGCTGACGATCGCCGGGCTTCATAGCTTTCGTGAAAAGCAGACGATCGATTTCACCGCGCTGTGCGACGGCGGCGTGTTCGGCATTTTCGGACCGACCGGAAGCGGCAAATCAACGATTTTAGACGCCATGACGCTCGCCTTGTTCGGCAGTGTCGAGCGGGCGGCCAACCGCACGCAGGCGATCATCAACCACGCGGAGCAAGAGCTGTTCGTCTCGTTTACGTTTGAGTTGGAAAACGCGGCAGGAGTGAAACGATATACAGTCGAACGCAGCTTGAAAAAGGTGGACGAGTGGCGGACGCGCAGCGCCGTTTGCCGTTTGATTGAGCACCGGTCCGAGCCGATCGTGCTCGCTGATAAACTGTCAGATGTGGACAAGGCGATCGGGCAATTGCTTGGCTTGACGATGGAAGATTTCACTCGGGCGGTCGTCTTGCCGCAAGGAAAATTTGCCGAATTTTTATCGCTCAAAGGGTCGGAGCGGCGGCAAATGTTGCAGCGCCTCTTCCATCTTGAGCGGTATGGCGATCAGTTGAACAAAAAGCTGAAAGACCGGCTCGCGGCGGCGGAGCAAGAATGGGAAAAAATCGAAGCGGAAAAAGCAGGGCTCGGAGACGCTTCAAAAGCGGCGCTTGAGCAGGCAGAGGCGGATGTGCGGGAGCTCGCGGGGCTGTTTGCCAAGCGAAAAAAAGAGCTTGAGGAAGTCGAAGCGGATGTGGAACGAACAAAACAACTATGGGAGTGGCAACAAGAAAAAGAAGCGGTCGAACAAGAGCTCGCCGCGCTGCGCCGACATGAATCCGGCATCCGCGAGCTTGAGGAGAAAAAGGAGCGCGCTGAGCAAGCGGAGCGCATCTGGCCGTATTGGGAGCAGTGCGAGCAGGCATGCCGCTTGCGGGCAGAGGCGTTTCGTCGGCATGAAGAACTGGCGCGTCGGTTAGAGGAAGCCCAATCGAGTTATGAAGAAGCGGTGCGCCGTTATGAACGGGCTCGCCAAGAAAAGGCGCAGCGCGAACCGGAATTGCTTGCCCAGATGGAACGGCTGCGGCAGGCGGAGCAGCTCGAGCGGCAAATGGAAGCGCTCAGGCAGGAGCTCGCGGCCCTCAATGAAGAACGGGAGCGCCTCATCGCCAAGGAGAAGGCAGCCGCGCGCCGGTTTGAAGAGGCGTCGGCCTGGTATGAGCGCGGCGCGAAGCGGCAGCAGGAGCTAAAAGAAGAGCTGAAACGGCATGAAGAGGCGCTGGCTGGAAAAGATGAGTCAGAGCGGGCGTACAGGCAGAAGCAGAATATTGAGCAGGCGGCGTCGGCCATCGCTCGCGTCGATGCCCAGCTTCGGCAAAAGGAGGCTGTTTGGCGCCGGTCGAAAGAGGAAAAGTTGGAGAGGGAACGCCGAGCAGCTGCTGTCAGTTCCCGGCTTCACGAGCTGTTCCGGCGTGTGGAACAGACGTATCGTTTCGTCTGCAGGCGGCAGCAGGACGCTGAAAAACAATTGTATACTTTCCAGAAAGCCATGGAGGCGGAGCGGCAGCGAGCGGAGGAAGCGCGGACGGCGCAACTCGCCTCTGCCTTGGCTGAGCGGCTCCGCCCCGGCGAGCCGTGTCCAGTGTGCGGATCGCGCGAGCATCCGCACCCGGCCGTTGCAATGCACGATGTCCAGCCAAGCCGGCTGTCGGAGCTTGAAGCGGAGCGGCAGCGATATCAACAAGACTGGCAAACGGTCGTTTCGTTCAAGGCACAGCTCGAGCAGCTCGCTGAGCTGGCGGTAGGCCATGAAGCGCCGCCTGTGTTTGCCGAAAGCGGCTCGGTGGAGGAGACCGTCGACCTTACGGTGGAAGTGCGGGCGCTGGCGCAAGATGTCATCGAATTGAAAGAAGCTGTGTACCGGGCGCTTGCCGAATGGAACGAAGCCGAGTCAGCGCGGCGCGAAGCGGAGAAAGCGTACCAATGGATAGCGGTTGACATCGAAGCGCTGCAAGCTGAAAAGCAGCGGCTGGAGGAAGGGCGAAGTCAGCTTGAACAGCAATGGCGACAGATGTATCCTTTCCTTTCGCTTGAGACGATCGATGCTGTGTATGAACAGCTACGTGAACGGGAAAAAGTGCGGCGCGACGTGCAAAAACGGCTGGAGGACAGCGTGCTGTTTTTAGAGGAAAAACAGCGGGCCAAAGAGGAAGCGGCTGAAGAGCGGCGCCGGCTTGAGACGGAGCGGGTGCGTCTTGACTCGCTGATTAGCGCCAAGCAGCAGCAATGGAACGAATATGAGCGGCAACGGGGCGAGAAGGCGGGCTCAGGCCCAGCGGCCGTGCAGCTTCAGAAGGCGGAGGCCGAATGGCGCCAGTTGCAAAACGGCGAGCAACAGGCGTATGAGGCCTGGCAGCGAGCCCAGCGGGAATATCGAATGCTTGAAAGCGAAACAAAAGCAGCCAAGCAGGCGTGGGAAGAAAGCGTCCGCCGCGAAGAAGAGGCGCTCGCTCGCTGGCGCGGCGCGCTTTCGGACACCATGTTTGCCGATGCCGAACAAGTCAAGCAAGCGAAGGCGGAAAAAGCGGAGCGGGATGAATGGAATGAGGCAATCCGCCGCTATTGGCGCCAAATCGAGCAAGCCGAACATCGCCTCGCCCAGCTGGCCGCCGCCATCGGAGGGGCGGCGGTGAGCGCTGAACAATGGGAGACGATGCAGTGTGTATACGCCGAGTTGAAGGAGCAAGTGGAGGCGATGACGCAGCAGCTCGGGGCGGCTCAAGCGAAGGTAGAAGAGTTGAGAAAAAAACATAGCCGCTTTGTTGAACTGGAGGAGAAGCAGGCGGAGCTCAGCCGGCGCATCGAGCGGTATAAACAGCTGCAGGCGCTGCTTCGCGGCAACAGCTTTGTCGAATTTATGGCTGAAGAGCAGCTCGAGCAAGTAACCGCCATGGCTTCGGAACGGCTGCAGCGGCTGACACGGCACCGGTATTCGCTCGAATTGGATTCGCAAGGCGGGTTTCTGATCCGCGATGATGCCAATGGCGGCGTCAGACGGCCGGTATCGACGCTCTCGGGTGGGGAGACATTTTTGACGTCACTGTCGTTGGCGTTGGCGTTATCGGCGCAAATTCAGCTGCGCGGCGAGTATCCGCTCCGCTTTTTCTTCTTGGACGAAGGGTTTGGCACCCTCGACGCTGAGCTGCTTGAGACGGTCATTTCCGCCTTGGAAAAGCTACATACCGAGCAACTAGCGGTCGGCGTCATCAGTCATGTTCAAGAAATTCGCAACCGTCTGCCGCGACGGCTCATCGTCGAACCGGCTGAACCGTCCGGACGTGGCACGCGCGTCTGGCTGGAAATGATTTGACACTCCGCACGCCTAAAGGCGTGGGATTCTTGGGTCGCTCACGTCCTCATCCATTTCTGGTTCGGACAACGCCCAAGTTCAGGGGTGTGTCATCACCCCATCCCATCGGGTTAGGATGTACCCCCATGGGCGGCGCACCTGTGACCAGTGCGCTAGGTTAGACGGCGAAGCCCGAAATCGCTTTGGCGATGTTGATGGCGCCATTCAAGTCGGCGTGGAGAGTGTATCCACACCTTTGGCATCGAAAGCGGATGCCGTTTCGGTTCGCTTTCTCTCGATAACCACATTTACACGTTTGGCTCGTGTAGGTTGGATTCACCCACTCAACGCGAATGCCCGCCATTTCCGCCTTATAGGCAATCATCGTTTGCAGTTGATGAAACGCCCAAGCATGAAGGCTTCGCCCCGCTTCTTTGGCCGATGTTGCCCGCTTGCGAATCCCCGTCAACTCTTCCATTCGAATCACGCCAACACCGTTGGCGAGCGCAAAATTCACGATTTGACGGCTGATTTTGTGATTTTGATCCTTCATCCAGCGGGACTCTTTACGGCCGATTTTGCGAATCATATGGAGCTTCTTGGCTTTTCCTAATCTCCTTCGCAAAGCCGCATATCGTCGGCGTACAAAGGCGCATTGGTTCCCTTTGAAAAACCACGATTTCGTTCCCACGCTGGCCACAGCGATATAGCGAAGCCCAACGTCAACGCCCATCACCTTTGTTTCGTGCCGCGGCTTCACGTCAAAGGTGATCGCGATCGCCAAGTACCATTTCTTTCTCTTTTTGTAGAGCTTGGCTGCCCCTTGTTTAGCGGTTCCATCGAGCAGCCGATTCAGCCATGCTTCTTGATAGGGGCGCGTGACGACCGGCACGCCAATTCGCTTCTCCAGTGTGGGGAAGGAAACCGTGTAGAACTCTCCTTTCTTTTCCACCTTCACGTTTTGATTGTTAAAGCAACACCATAATGTTCGAAACTTCTTTGTTTTCTGGTTTTTCTTTTGGGACTTCACTTCTCGAATCGTCTGATTCACGACAGCGGAAGGAAACCGCTGCGACGAAAACTCTTTAAATAGTTTGCTCGTCGCTTGATTCAGCTCGGGATGATTCAACAGCCAATTGGCAAACGCGGTATTCACTTCTGTCATCCGTTCATACATGCCCTGTTTCACTTTCGTTGGGTTGTGCAGCTCCAGCCTTAGTGTGATGGTCGGCATGGATTCACCTCCTTGCGACGATTACATGATACCGCTTTTTTCATCATCATTCAATAATATGAAGAAAACGGCTCGCTTTCATCCCACCCCTCAAGGAGCGGGCTTTCTCGCTCGCTGATCTGTAAATGGATAGCCCGTTGAGCTGAACGGGCTCTTGGGAAATAATGGAGGGAGGCGGTCGCAAAAGGTTGGTTTCCTTTCGATCAAGCACAATGTATGTTTTTTTAGATATAGAGGTAAATAAAAAGGTGTCCGGATCCTTTTGGGACACCTTCTCTTTTTGGTTTCCGCAGCGTTCGGCTGATAAGGTTGATGTTGGCAAATGAAAGGTGAGGGGATTCGTTTTCTGCAACGTTCAGTTGTTGGCGGCCACGTTTTGGTCGGATACATCCGGATCAAACGCGTTTGTAAAGCTGATGGCGTTGTTCGTCATCACAAAGTCGCCGGTGTTGAACCCGCCGGATCCGGCTTGCGTTTTCGTGGCGACTTTCGGCGCGATGTACAGACAGTCGCCCATTTGAACGACAGCTCCGCTGCTGACGTTGTTGATTTTAATCGGGCCGACAAACGAAGGCATTATGAATCCCTCCCTCTTGTTGGCGCGCTCGACTCAGATCCGGCCAGCTGGCGGATATGTTTAATTCTTGCCTCTGCCTCTGCTGTTGAGGTCGAGCCGATATGGACGATGGCGGACGAAGAAATGGCGAGCACACGCACAGACTGAACGGAAATGACCGGGGACTCATGGAGCGTTTGGCGTGCGGCTGCCGGCGGTGGAGAAGTCCAGCGCGGGATCGGCTTCGCAAAAACAGGGAATATTTGTTCTCCTTCTGGACCAAAAAATAGTTCATATTGCCGCTGAACGGCAAAGGCGCGCGTGCGGGCGGAAATTCGCTCTGAGTCGCCGATTTGCAGCACAGAGCTAATGATGAGTGTTTCCGCATGGAACGTTTGCACAACTGACGTTCGTTTCACGGCGTATCCCCTCGGGCCGGCACAAGCGGGACGAACGGGCCGATGATAAGCGATTCAGGCGGTGTGTCAAACGCTGATGACAAGTGAATCGCATCGGCGTCGCCGATTAAAAACAACGAGGCACTGACGACGGCCACGAGGCGGATGTCGCCAACATGCAAATGGCGATTGATCACTGTATAATTCACGTCGATCCCTCCCCTGAAGGCAAATGTTTCAAAAACGCATCGAGCGATTGTTCGATATCGGCTTTCACTTTTTGAAAAATTTCATTTTCGACCGCCTCATCGCGGTCACCGGACGGGACGTAGCCATGGTTGGCTTTCTCTTGCAAATAGAAGCGGATGCGTTCATCTGTTTGCCGGGCGATGTCTTGCAAAATGAACTGGCGGTACGTATCGTCAAGGCGGCGGTCGTATTGCTGCTCAAGGCGTTTTAGCGTTTCCGACGCTTCCCCATTGAGATAGGCGGCTACTTTTTCTTGAATCGGGCGCATCAGCACCGGTTCCGGCTTTGGAATCACGGTTTTGACCGGTTCGACGGCAAAGTCTTCAATTGTACCGCCGGCTCCGGGCGGAGCGATCCCGATGTTTAGCGTTCCTTCGAGTGTTTCCACTTTGAGCTGGTCAAATTTATACTCAATTCGTTCGATCGATGTGCGCGGCTGAGCCTCCATTTCCCGAAGACGGGCTTCGAGTGCGTGGAGACGGCGTTCCAGCGCCCGTATTTTTTTTGTTTGCCATAATAAATAGCGGTGCAGCTTGACGAAATACTCGTAAATGCTCATTGTGCACCATCATCCTCTCCAAAGAGCCCTCTTACTTCAATATATGGACGGCCTGTCGCTCTCATCACTTTTTTCCGCTGAATTTAACGGGTTGCTGAATGGAGAGGAACGAGGGGAGCGGATGCACCGGGCGGCACGGTTGCTTGCGGGGCTGGGCCGGTGAATCCGCCGGTGTTGGCAAGCGTCGAGAGCGCTTGAATGCTGCCGGCGCTTCCAATTTGCAAAACGGACGAATTGGTGACCGAGCCGATCCGCAACTGATGGATGTAAATGCTTTGGCTGATGTAAACGCGCACCCTTCTTCTCCTCCTTCAAACGTTTCCGACGACATTTTCATCGGCGACATCGGCGTCATTCGTATTCGTATTGCTGTAGTAGTTGTAAATATGAAGCCCGTCGCCGGTGTTAAACGAACCGGCCCCGGCGAACGTTTTCGTTACGCTTTGCGGGGAAATGGCAAACACATCGCCAATATGGAACACGCCGCTGCTTCCGATGCTGTTCAGTTTGACGACTCCGACAAAAGCCGGCATGTGGGCATGCTCCCTTCCATGTTTTTTTCGTCGATACTAGTGTATGGGCGCAAGCTGCGAAACGTTCGCTTTAATTGTTGGCGGTATTATTGGAGTCTACCAAGTCCGGATCGCTTGCATTCGTAAAGCTGACGAACGTATTCGTCTGCAGGAAGTCCCCGTTGTTGCCTCCGCCTGAGCCGGTGTTGGATTTCAACGTGCTCTTTGGTGTGATTTGCAAGACGTCGCCGAAATTCACCGTGCCGTCGCCGCTGACATGGGTGATCTTAATCGGACCGCTAATAAATGAAGGCATGAAGAGCCCCCTCCTTTTTCGTCATGTCGTTATCGTTATTGTATGAAAACGGAGAAAAAACGGTTCAATCCGGGGCGAGAGTCCAATTGGGGGAAGCAGCTCCCGCGTATAATAAAGAAAGGGAACGGGCAGAAAGGAAGGGGAAAGGGGATGCCAGCAATCGTCATTGGTGGGATCAAAGTGACGAACGTAAGCGGCAATGGCACCGTCAACATGGGAGATGTGCTGCAAATCGCTCCGAAAAGCACCACGAAGTCCAATTCAGGCGCCGGCGGTGGCAATACTGGCGATTTCTTGCAAACGAATACGTTTTGCAGCGTCACGAATACGGTCGATCCGGACGTCTCTGATGCCGGGGTGAAAGGAAATAATTAGCGGATGTTGAGACAACTCGCCTAGCATTCGTTTTTTTGGAAATAAAGAAGAAACCGAGTTCTTTTTTGGCGCAATGGAGCGGATTAGCCAAGAAAGAGGGCCGGCTTCAAAAGTCGTTTTACGACCTGTTTTACGACCTTTTGGGACGGGCCCTCTTTTTCTTTATGCCATCTTTGTTATATAATACAATTATAAATTTTCAAAAATATAAAACAAGGGGATGAAAGAATGAATGCGCCGCTCGTGCTCAATCACTTTTTAGATCGCGCCGTAGCCCTCTATGGGGACAAGACAGCCATGATTTGTTCGGGGCGGACGGTGACGTATCGTGAGCTTGGCGAACGGGTGTCGAGGCTTGCCAACGGACTGCGAGGGTTTGGCGTCCATAAAGGCGACCGCGTGGCGTACTTGGCGCCCAACACGCTCGAGATGCTCGAAGGATTTTACGGTGTATTTGAAGTGGGAGGGGTGATGGTGCCGCTGAATACGCGGCTGAAACCGGATGATTACGTTTTCATTTTGAATCACAGCGAAACGAAAGTATTGTTTGTGGATCAGGAGTTGTACGGGCTGATTGCACCGGTCAAAAACAAGCTTGAAACGGTCGAGGAGATCATTGTCCACCATAAAACAGACGCGGCGATTGATGAAATCGCTTACGACGAATGGCTGGACGGCCAGTCTTTGACGCCCGTTCTGCGCCCGATGATCGATGAGAATGATGTATGCAGCTTGCTATATACGAGCGGGACGACAGGCAACCCAAAAGGAGTCATGCTGACGCATCGGAACAACTACTTGCATGCGCTTGTGACGATGCACCATTTGCGTGTGTCCGACCGCGATACGTATTTGCATGTGCTGCCGATGTTCCACGTCAACGGCTGGGGGGCTCCTTTTTACTATACGGCCAATGGAGCAACGCAAATCGGTTTGCGGAAAGTCGATCCAAAGGTCATTTTTGATCTTGTCAAAGAACATCGGGTGACGGTCATGCATATGGCTCCGACTGTGCTCAATATGTTGCTGCAATATTATGAGCAATATCAACCGGACGTCCCGGAAGGCGTGCGGGTCGTCATCGCCGGTTCTGCGCCGCCGCCGGCGTTTGTCGCGCGCGTCGAGGAGAAGCTCGGCTGGGAGTTTATCCAGGTGTACGGCATGACCGAATCGTCTCCGCTCAGCACGATTTCGCTCATTCGTCCGCAGCTTGACGGGCTGACGCTGGAACAAAAGCAGCGGATCAAAGCCAAAGCCGGTTATCCGATGATCGGCTGTGAAGTGAAAGTGGTCGATGAAAACGGCGACGAAGTGCCTCATAATGGCCGGGCGATCGGCGAGGTGATCGTCCGCAGCCATGGCGTCATGAAAGGATATTGGAAAAACGAAGAAGCGACCGCCGCAACGATCCGCGACGGCTGGCTGTACACCGGCGATATGGCGACCGTCGATGAATACGGGCATATTGATATCGTTGACCGGAAAAAGGATATTATTATTAGCGGGGGAGAAAATATTTCCTCGATTGAAGTCGAAGGTGCGCTTTATGAACACCCTGCTGTGCTTGAGGCAGCCGTCATTGCCGCGCCGCACGAAAAATGGGGAGAAACGCCGCATGCGTTCGTTGTTGTCCGCCCAGGGCACAACGTGACAGAGGAAGAGCTGATCGCCTTTTCACGGGAAAAACTGGCTCATTTCAAAGCCATTACGGGTGTCACGTTTGTCGATGAGCTGCCGAAAACAGCCTCCGGAAAAATTCAGAAAGTGCATTTGCGCCGCCAATATTGGGAGGCAATGGGGAAATCGGGCCGCTATGTCAACTGATGATACATGTATGCGCCTTCGGACGAGCAGAAGAGAG